>SFDB01000006.1 GCA_004558825.1 Clostridiales bacterium | reverse complement strand
GGATATACCGCATTTGACCACCACCTTTCGTTTGGGGCAGATGGGGCAAGCAATTATGGTTATTTCGTAAGAACGTTTTTCTATAGAAAAAACCAAAGTCAGCTGCCCCATGTGCCCCAGAGTGTTATTTCAAGAATTCCACGGCCTCACGGAGCGTATAGCCCATGAGCACTGTGGTTTTCTCTCCACCGGATCTGGGACGCTTGCGTATGACCTTCCCGGCATCGAACTTCCGCAGCTCGGCAATGAAGTTCTTGTTGTTCTCCACATAGCAGCCGTTCCCGGCGCACCATGTGCGGTAAGCGTCATACAGCTCGGAGGTCTTGGCCTCGGCCCCGGCATCGGCCATGAGGCAGTCCTCCGCAAACTGAGCGATCTTGTCACTGTCGTGGTAGTAGGCATTGGTGGCGTCAATGACCGATTGCGGAGGCGTAAAGCCCTCGGTCTGCAGGAGCCGGTATCCCTCCAGCATCCAGTTCAGGATTGCGCTCTGCACCTCCGGCTTGCCGAACTCCGCTTTCAGGCCCTTGTCCTGCTCCCATTCCTCGAAATGCTTGTCGAAGGGTATGATTAGCACACGACCACTGGTGAAAAGCGTGGTATCCGTGATGACCGGCAGATAGTTGGTGTTGACGTAGAGCTTGAACTGCGGCTGGAAATCGAAGCTGTTCTCATGCAGGAACCGGGCGTTGAGCGTATCGTTGCCGGTCATGCTTTTTACCTGTGCGGCATTCAGCAGAAGGCCCCGGCTCGGCTCCGAGATATACGCTGTGCTTAAGCGCAATCGTCTCCGGCCTGACGGCTCTGCCGTAATCACCCATGACCCGGAGGATGCTTTCCATCAGCGTCCCTTTGCCGTTACGAGTGGTCTCGCCGTAGAGGAAGAACATACACTCGAAACGGGTATCGCCGCTGACGGAATAGCCGAGAGCTTTTTGCAGGAACTTGGACTTTTCCGTATCGCCGCTCATAATCTCGCTGATAAAGCGGCTGTAGCGGTCGCTGTAGGCGTGAGGGTCATATTCCGTAGGCGTGATCTTAGTAAGCCGGTCCTCTGCACTGTGTTCCCGGAATTCCATCGTGCGGAGGTCGAGCGTGCCGTTGGTGCAGTTGAATAGGAAACGGTCGCTGTCGAACTCCTGCATGGAGATGGGATATACGCTCTGGGCATCGGAGAGGATCGTGATCCGCATATGGCGGCTCTGCCATTTCCGGCAGAAATCGATGTAGCTTTTGCGCTTATGCTCATCGTGGATATCCAGCGCATACCGCATGAGCGCATCGGCCAGTGCCTTACACAACTCCATCGCCTTCAGGGACCCGGTGTCGGAGATCCAGCGTGTGCCGTCATAGATGTGCCACTGCTTACGCTCCGGGACGAAACGGGCAATGCCCTTGAATACATCAGCGAACAATCTGCCGTTGCCGATGTCGTTCCACGGATAGCGGTCATTCTCCGCTGGAGCCAGTTCACGGAGCGTCTGCTGGAGGCACGGGCTTGTAGAATTCCGAACACATCGTCACGGCTTTGGTAAGCGTGGCCTGTCGGTAATCGTCCCGTTCCCACTTATCCCGCATCAGAGCCGATTGCCTGAACAGCCTGTCCATCTGTTCGGTATCGCCGCCGCACCAGAACGCCAGCATCGCACACATGGCCGCATCTGCCTCACTGTGGCTCTTTCCGTCCGGGATGATGCCGTCCCACAGGGCTTTGAACTTTTCGCCTTGTTTGGAGGCCAGCGCCCTTTGAAGGACGAGCACCTCCATCAGAGCGTCCGTCCGCTCCTCGATGCCGGTGCCACTGATGGCGTTGCCGGTGACCGTGACGAAACGGCTCGTGTACCCGGCCACATAGACCTCCAGCTTGATCTGCCGGTTATTGATGTAATAGCGGTCCTTGTCATATGCCGGGAGATAGGCTTTGAACAGAATCCGCACGCCGGTCCCAGAGGGGCTGTATTCCGTATAGGTATCCATCCGGGAGATGATGTCCTCGGTCATATCCGACAGCACGCCGTTCTCGACACAGCTGTCGATGTCGATGGCGCAGATATCCCCGAAGACGCCGATGCCGATTCCGTCATATCCGGCCCTGTGCCTGACGGCGATGGCATAATCCGTAAAGGTGGCCTTATTCGCAGAATCCGCACGGAGGCCGTTCGTCTGATACGGCACCTTGGTCCTGCTCCCGTCACGCTCCTCATATTTCCAGAGGCAGAAGGCACCTCGTTCTTTTAATTCCTGTGGCAGCTTTTCGTACATATCTGTAATCATCCTTTCCGGAGGGCTTTATCCCGTCCTCAATACCCACTGGAGGAAAACCGTCCAAGTGGTCCGCTTTTTCGGAGAAAAAATCTCTTCTCACTTCCCACCGGTCATGAGAGGCCGTTTTGACCAAAGATTTTTGAAGAAAAATTCTGTCCCTCAACTGGTAGCCTCGGCAGAGGGTCAAAACTGACGGTTTCCGAAAAATTTCTCTCTTCAATACCCACTGGAGGGTTTTGCCGGTTTTGAACGAAAGATTTTGAAAACTTCTTCGTTCAGTACTCCCTTGACGGAAACCGGTGAAGAGGTCCGCTTTTTCGGAAACTTTTTTCTCCCACTACCCACTGGAGGGAAACGGACTGTTTGGCCAAAAAGTTCTGAAACTTTTTCTCTCCAGTACCCACTGGACAATTCAGGCTGTTTTGAACGAAATAAAATGAAAAAACCTCCGAGAAATTCCCGGAGATCCTAAGTTTAGAATATATTCATTGATTTTTTCACAGATGTGTGATATAATAAATTATCTAAGTTCTAATAAGGAGGCTGATGATATGGCCGTTAGTTATAAACCCCTGATGCACATGATGATTGAACGCGATATTTCCAATGCAGAGCTGATGCGCCGTGCCAGCATATCCGCAAACATAATTACAAAAATCAAAAACGGGCAGTACATCGCCTTAGATAAGGTAGAGAGCATTTGCTCTGCGATGAACTGTACGCCTAACGATATGATGGAATTTATACCCGATCAACCGAAGGAGGAAGAAGATCATGATTAACATACGGAAACTGGAGGCGGAGCTGTGGGAATCCGCCGATCTCCTTCGTGCCGGGTCAAAGCTGACGTCGAATCAATACTGTATGCCCGTGCTGGGTCTCATCTTCCTGCGCTATGCGTACAGCCGCTTCAAGAAGGTCGAAGCCGAGATATTGAAGGACCGTCCTTCTCGCGGCGGTCGCGTAATGCCGGTTGAGGCCAGCGATTTTTCCGCAAAGAGCGCACTATTCCTGCCAAAGGAGGCGCAGTACGAATATCTCGTCAATCTGCCGGAAAACATCGCCTCCGCCGATCTTATCAATAAAGACGGACATCCGATGAATAGCCTCGGTGAAGTGGTCAACAATGCTATGCAGCTGATCGAGGATCAGAGCGAACAGCTCACAGGCGTTCTGCCGAAAAGCTATACCGATTTCTCCGACGAGCTGCTGGCAGAGCTGCTTCGTATTTTCAATAACAGCGCCCTTGACGATGTCGGCGGCGATATAATCGGACGCATCTACGAATACTTCCTTAATAAATTCGCTAAAAACATCGCCTCTGATGACGGGGTGTTCTTTACGCCGAAATCTCTCGTAAAAATGATCGTAAACATCATCGAGCCGAAACAGGGTGTTCTTCTCGATTGCGCGTGCGGCAGCGGCGGTATGTTCGTGCAGAGCGGAGATTTCGTGAATGCCGCCGGTATGAACGCCAACAGCACTATGACCTTCTACGGACAGGAGAAGGTGGAATACAACGCACAGCTCTGCTTGATGAACATGGCGGTACACGGGCTGACCGGTGTTATCAAATCCGGAGACGAGGCAAATACCTTCTATCATGACGCACATAACCTGAACGGCTGCTGTGACTACATCATGGCGAATCCTCCGTTCAACGTGGATAAGGTCAAAGCCGAATCATGCGAAAACGCCGGACGTCTTCCGTTCGGTCTGCCTTCCGTGAACAAAAACAAAGAGGTCGGCAACGCCAACTACCTCTGGATTTCCTACTTCTATTCCTATTTGAATGAGCATGGCCGCGCAGGTTTCGTTATGGCGTCCTCCGCAACGGACAGTCAGGGAAAGGATAAGGATATTCGGGAGGCGCTGATCCGCACTGGTCACGTTGACGTGATGATCTCCGTTGGCAATAACTTCTTCTATACCAAGTCTCTGCCTTGCTCACTGTGGTTTTTCGACAAGGCCAAGGGCGAAGCCATCCGCGACAAGGTGCTTTTCATCGACGCCCGGAATTACTATACCGTTGTTGACCGCACACTCAACGAATGGAGTGACTGGCAGCTCAAAAATCTGAACGCTATCGTATGGCTCTATCGAGGTGAAACCGAAAAGTATACTGCGCTGCTGCAAGAATATCACGATTACCTTCACACAGAAGCCGAAGCCGCCGAGAATGACGATCTAAAAGATGCCGTTTATCGGGATTCCTTTGCCGATATAGTATCCGCACTGAAAGAGAAGCTCTCCGCGCTCCGCAAGGCCGCGAAAGCCGAAGTGGACGCCGCTGGGAAACGCGACAAAAAGAGCGTCCAGCAGCAGTACGATGACAGAATCGCCTATATCGAGAATATGCTGACCGTTGCAAAGGAAGCGCACTGGCTCTATGAGAAATTCGGTGACGGTGTTTATGCCGACGTGCTTGGCCTTTGCAAGCTGGCGAGCCTTTCTGAAATCGAAGAAAAGGGCTGGTCTCTCACGCCCGGCGCATACGTTGGTGTGGCTCCCGTGGAGGATGACGGTGTGGATTTTGCCGAGCGTATGGCTGAAATCCACAGAGAACTCCTGTCCCTTCAGGCCGAATCCAACGATTTGATGGATACCATATCGCAGAACATGAAGGAGATGGGGATATGAGTTGGGATAAGGTAAAACTTGCAGATTGTTGCTTATCGATTTCGGATGGAGACCATCAACCGCCTCCTAAAGCTGTCTCTGGAGTACCGTTTGTAACCATTGCCAATATAAACAAATCAAATCAATTCGATTTTAGCGACACTATGTTTGTACCGAAGGACTACTACGACCGTTTGGATTTAAAGCGTAAGGCCCAAGTCGGAGACATACTGTATTCTGTGGTCGGCTCTTTTGGCATACCTGTCCTAATAAAAGAAGAGAGGCCATTTGTCTTTCAAAGACATATAGCTATTCTTAGACCAAACGAAAGAATAAACTCGGCCTTTCTATACTATACAATGCTAAGCAGAGATTTCTATGCTAAAGCTGATGCTGCTGCGATAGGGGCAGCGCAGCGGACAGTCAGTTTAACTTCGCTCCGTGGCATGGAAATTGAACTTCCACCATTAAAAGTCCAAGAAGCGATTGCCTCAAAACTTTCCGTATATGACAACCTCATCGAAAACAACCAGAAGCAAATCAAACTACTTGAAGAGGCTGCTCGGCGGCTGTACAAGGAGTGGTTTGTCGACCTCCGCTTCCCCGGATATGAGGATACGCCTATCGTTGACGGTGTGCCGGAAGGATGGGCTTTGGGTGAATTGGGAGATATTGCTATCGATTCCGGTAAAAAGGAAAAGAAAGAGCATAGAGGGCAGTATCAATACTATCTTCCCATTGACTGCTTGCCCAAAAGGTCGCTTGCATATACGTATAAAAATGACATTGCACTTGCCGAAAGCTCTCTTGTGGCTTTCATGCCAAACGATATTCTTTTCGGAGCAATGCGTCCATATTTTCATAAGGTAGTTGTAGCTCGCGATAAAGGGCTTACCCGCACTACTTGTTTTGTCATTAATTCGAAAATGCCAGCATATTGGGCATATCTTCTGCTGTTGCTGTTTTCAAAAGATACTGTCGACTATGCTACTCAGATTTCTGTTGGTACTACTATGCCTTATGTTCGATGGAAAGACTTTATCCATATGCCGACGCTTATTCCTCCAGAAGAAAAGTGTGATGCGTTTCAAGCCATCGTATTACCGATTATTGAGCGTATTTCTTGTCTTGCGGTTAGTTCTGAAAGGTTAATTCAAGCCCGTGATCGTTTGCTTCCCAAGCTGATGAGCGGAGAAATCGAGGTGTAAAGATGGAAAATCCTAATGTTTTTATTTCTTACTCGCATGATAACGATGCACACAAAGCATGGGTGCTAAAGCTTGCTACAGATTTGCGCTCTCACGGAGTTAATGCAATTCTTGACCAGTGGGAACTTCGGCTTGGTAGTGACCTGCGGTTCTTTATGGAACAAGGTTTAAACACTTCAAATCTTGTTTTGTGCATTTGTTCCGAAGCCTATGTCCAAAAAGCTGATTCCGGTCATGGTGGGAGTGGCTATGAAGCGATGATTATGACGCAGAGCTTACTGCGTGATCAACACCTCGACTTTGTGATCCCAGTAATTCGTAATAATTTGGGTACTCAAAAAACGCCATTGGCCTTTGGCTCCAAGAGTTACATTGACTTCAATGACGATGACAACTATTTCGCAAGATATCAAGAACTGTTGGAGCGTATATATGACGAGGATGTGAAAAGAAAGCCTGCATTAGGCGAAAACCCTTTTTCAGATAAAAACGCAAATTCTATTACAATCATGACAACTTTAGAAAAATCCAAATATCAAAATCCACTGATGGAAGGAACAGCTTCTTTTGATTTCAAAAATAATAGTGGGTGTTTTACTATTGGTACTGGTGATTATGAGTTTGTCACAAGTTGGAGCGAATGCGGCATTAATACAATATATGCATATAGAGACAAAGTGAAACTTATAGGATATCGTTATGGGCAACATGTCATCCCCGATGATACAGACTTTTCAAGCTTTGATTTTACAAGTAGAGCACGTGAAGTTTCTGTCGGAGAGGTGCTTGTCCTTATGAATCGGCACAATAAGTTTGCTGCTGTCAAAATCATAAACATTGACATCCAAGTACGAGGAAAAAAAGCTCTGTTATCATTTGAGTATAAGATATATCAATAAATAATCCGCAGAACATTATTGGAGGTTGACACCATGAGTTACGACTACTCCGAAAACATCCTCGTTCAGGAATCCGCCGGTCACTTGCTCCAGAATGAGCTGGGTTGGGAGGTGGCCTTTGCCTACAACACGGAGAAGCTGGGCGAGGACGGCACCTTTGGCCGCAAAAGCTATAAAGAGATTTTGCTGACCCGGTATTTTCGGGAGGCTCTGCTGCGTTTGAATCCGTGGATCACCCCCGCACAGATCGATGAGGCCCAGCGCAAACTGGAACATCGTCTGTCCACCGCATCCTTGCTGCAGATCAACGAGGAAAAGTATTTCCTGATCCGGGACGGCATCCCTGTCACCGTCAAAAAGCCCGGCGGAAAAACGGAAGAAAAGCGCGCCGCTGTCATTGATTTTCAGAATCCGGACAACAACCACTTCCTCGCCATCAAGGAGCTGAAGATCCACGGCGATCTGTATCGCCGCCGCACGGATATCGTGGGCTTTGTCAACGGCATCCCGCTGCTGTTCATAGAGCTGAAAAAGAACACCGTGGATGTGCAGGAGGCATACGCCAATAACTACACCGACTATCAGGATACCGTTCCTCACCTGTTCTTCTACAACGCCTTTCTCATCCTCTCCAACGGCGTGGAGGCCAAGGTGGGTACCCTGGGCAGCAAATATGAGTTTTTCCACGAGTGGAAGCGTCTGTCTGAGCAGGACCAGGGCAGCGTGGCGCTGGAAACCATGCTCCGGGGCATCTGCAAAAAGGAAAACTTTCTTGATTTGCTGGAAAACTTCATCCTGTTTGACCACTCGGGTGGGCATACAGCAAAAATCCTTGCCCGGAACCACCAGTATCTCGGCGTCAATGAGGCGGTCAAAGCCTATGAGGCCCGCAAGCTGAACAACGGCAAACTGGGCGTGTTCTGGCATACGCAGGGCAGCGGCAAGAGCTACTCCATGGTGTTCCTGGCTCAGAAGATTCGCCGCAAGTTCTCCGGTTCGCCCACCATCGTGATCCTGACCGACCGGGATGAGCTGAACACCCAAATTAGTGATACCTTTGAAAACTGCGGGTTGCTGGGCAAGACAAAGGCCAGCCAGTTTATCGCTTCCAGCGGCGGCGATCTGGAGCAGAAGTCAGAAATTCAACAAGACGGATGTGGAGCCAATCTACCCCGACCATGACATTCTGATTATGTCCGATGAGGCGCACCGCAGCCAGTACGGCATTTTTGCCGACAACATGATGAAGCTGCTCCCGACAGCGGCCCGTATCGGTTTCACCGGCACTCCGCTCCTGTCCAGCGACAATATCACGGCGCGTACCTTCGGCGGCTATATCTCTGTTTACGATTTCAAACGAGCAGTGGAGGATGGTGCCACTGTTCCGCTGTATTATGAGAATCGCGGTGAAAAGATACTTGACCTCCATAATCCGGAGATCACCGACCGCATCCTTGACGCCATCGAAAACGCTGATATCGACGTCGATCAACAGGATAAGCTTGAAGCGGAATTTGCTAAGGAAATCCATCTGATGACGGCGGAGCCTCGCCTGAAATCCATAGCGAAAGATTTTGTCGGTCACTATTCCGACCTGTGGACTAGCGGAAAAGCCATGTTCGTGTGCCTCAATAAGGTCACGTGCATCCGTATGTATAGTTTCGTTCAGGAATACTGGAAAGAAGAAATCAAAGCTCTGAAAGCGAAAACCAAAACAGCCACTCAGCAAGAGGCCCAGGAGCTGGAACGCAAACTGCAATGGATGGAAGAAACGGAAATGGCCGTTGTGATCAGTCAGGAGCAGAACGAGATTCAGACCTTCAAAAAATGGGATCTGGATATCAAATATCACCGGGCGAAAATGGAAAAGCGCGAGCTGGACAAGGAATTCAAAGATTCATCCAATCCGCTCCGTGTGGTATTTGTCTGCGCTATGTGGCTCACCGGTTTTGATGTAAAGTGCCTGTCCTGTCTGTATCTGGACAAGCCTTTGAAGGCGCATACACTGATGCAGACCATCGCCCGGGCCAACCGTGTGAACGAGGGCAAGAGCAACGGCTTAATAATCGATTATATTGGAATCGTGAAGGCTCTCCGCAAGGCACTGGCTGATTACACGGCGAACATCAACACGCCCGGTGGCGATCCGACAGTTGATAAGGACGAGCTGATTGCCCGTATCCTCGATACGATTGAAAAAGCGAAAGCCTTCCTCCGGGAGCGTGATTTTGAGCTTGCCGATCTGGTGGCTGCAGTTGATTTTACAAAACTGGCTCTGCTTCAGACCGCCGCCAACGCAGTATGCGGCACTATTGAAGACAAGAAGTCCTTCTCCACATACGCCTCGGAATTGATCCGCTTGATGAAATACACGGATCGTGACGATATTACCGGCCCCACTCGGAAAGAGTATGAAGCCATCGCTGCAATCTATGCAGAATTGCAGAAAAAGCGCCGCCATGTTGATACTACCGATCTGATGGTTGAAATCAATTCTATCATCAGCGAGTATGTGGAAATCGATGACGCTCCGATGATGGTAAAAGAGGAGCCGCGTCGGTTTGACATCAGCGCAATCGACTTTGATTTGCTGCGTCGGGAATTTGCGAAGGTGAAGAAAAAGAACCTTGTAATGAAGGATTTGGAGGAAATCATCCAGCAGAAGCTCGACCGGCTGCTTTTCAACAATCCGGATCGTATTGATTATTATGAGCGGTATCAGCAGATCATCACAGATTATAACAGTGAGCAGGACCGTGCTACCATCGAAAAGACCTTTATGGATCTGATGGATCTGGCCAACAGCCTCGATAAAGAGGAACAGCGGTATGCACGCGAGGGCTTTGAGAATGATGAGGAGCTTTCTCTATACGATATGCTTTTCCGGGACGATCTCTCCAAAGCGGATATCAAGAAAATCAAGGAAGTGGCCGCAAGTCTTCTGAAAAAGATCAAGACGAAGATTGCCGAGCTTGACCACTGGACCGATAAGCAGGAAACGAAAGCCGCTGTGGACAACCTGATACGTGACACGCTGTGGGCTGAACTTCCGGAGTGCTATGACGAAATCAGCATTTCCGAATACCGCCAGCGTATTTACGAATATGTTTACACACGGTATAGGGTGGCAGCATAAAGGAGGCATCTAACGAATGGGGAAAATAACTCATGATTTGCTTCCAAAGCAAAGGTTACGCAAGCACAATCTGAAAGTTGAGATAGATATATATCCTTATGCTACAGAGTTGTATGAAGAACTCGAACATATTGGAATCATCAACCGTGTAAAGGAAATCCCTCAGCTTGGTGTCATTAAGGTGGCAAAAAGATTAGCAAAAACGCGATATGACTATATTATGCTTCAATTGTACCTTCATCAGATGATAAAGAATCATCTGCAGGGACATTTGAGATGGACCTATAACAATTATGTCGCGGCAAAAGAGTTCCGTAAAGATTACAAGTACATAAAGAAAGATAAGCCATCGATTGGTGATATCCTTCAGCTGCTTACAATTGTTTATAACATCGGGCATTTTTATAATACGTTCACAGCATCGCGAGCTGTCACCATGCTAGCATCAGAGGATAGCGCTTTTTTTGATATGGTCGTTGGTGCATCTACAAGCGAACGCTTTCATGAAGCAGCGAAGAGCATCCTGAACAGCAAGAATTATCAACGATTGCATTTGCTGAATTCAATTTTGATTTTGGAGAGGTGCGACCAAGCAAAGCAATCGGTGTCCTTAGCTATGGAAATACTATACGCGTACATTAATGAGTCCACGTTGCCGGAAGATAGCAAATTAAAATATGCCTTTGCAATTTTTCGGAATGTGAGAACTGTATCTTATATGGCGTATGATTTGCAAATTGCAGAGACCCCACTCACAATAGATCTTTGCAATGAAAAAGCAATGATACTATTATTGCAAGAACTGTTATCGGAGTATAACAACAATCAATCGTCTCACCATTTGGTTCAATCTACCACGAAGCTCCTTGATGACACTGTTTATAATGAGAATTCTAATGCCATTTGCTACTACAAAATATCCCGAAAAATGGTTTCACTAATAACAAAAGATCCGAGTTATACGAGCACTAACTATTATGCCGATCTGTTTGCTGATAAAAGCAGCATTTTGAACCGGACACACGCGCATAAGCGGGATTATGCTCAATCTCAGATACTTAAGCTCACTTTTTCAGGAGATCAACGCTTTTTATCCGAGGCGTTGCTTGCGGATTTAGAGAAAATCAACAACACTCGTGTGGGATACTATGACAGGCATTCTGGGGAGCAAACCATTCTAGTTTCAATTAAAAAGAACTGCGATCCATCGACAAAAATTTATGCTGCTTTTAAAGCCATGAAATGTGCTGTAAGCTACCTACGTAGAATTGCCGATATCAGTTCTTCAGATGTGCGATTTATTCTTTGTACAAAATTTTTCTTGTTCTATTTGTTTGATGAAAACCCCGTTGTGATAAAGCCAACAATAGATAGAGAAAAATGTGTTATATGTACTCGTGGCAAAAACTCTCGTGTAAAGGAATTGAGATCATTATTATGTGCTTCTGTTGGGACAGAGGATGAAAATCATGAAGTCGAATTTCTCTTAAGCCAGCTTGAAAGTGATTCTATAAACGATACGAGCATTACACTACCTGCAAGTATTCTGGTTTATCAAAAGGACGCAGTGGGACGTAAGTTGTGCGAATTTGACGGCATGATTATTCATCCCATGAGAAAAATGGATCAAGTGGTTTTCTTGGAGGCCAAAAACAGAAATGAAAAACCTGCTTTTGGAAAGAATTGTCTAAAGGAAAAACTTGATAAGTTCCCGATTAGGTACAATTATGATGACATACAAATAGTATCGTGCGATGCTTATTTGAAGTATTCTATCCAATAAGAGTCTCCGCCAAATATCATCTAAATACAAGAAAACGGCCACACAAAAGCATTTTTACTTCTGTGTGGCCGTTTGTTTTACCCGCTTGAAGACGAATGGACAATGGTTTTTGAATTATCCCTTATCCGCTCCGCCTTTACGGGATCGGCCTTTATACTCATGCGTTTATCAGAATTTGAGACCGTTGAACTTAACGCCCGGGCCCATCGTTGTTGCAACAACGAGGCTCTTTATGTATGTACCCTTCGCGGCAGCGGGTTTTGCCTTGTTGAGTGCATCCATAAGAGTCGTAAGGTTCTCGAGGAGCTTCTCGGGACCGAACGACGTCTTTCCTATCGGGCAGTGAACGATACTCGTCTTATCGACGCGATACTCGACCTTACCTGCCTTAACGTCGGCAACTGCCTTCGCTACGTCGAACGTAACCGTGCCGCTCTTGGGGTTAGGCATCAAGCCCTTCGGGCCGAGCGTGCGACCGATACGGCCTACCGTACCCATCATGTCGGGCGTTGCGATACATACGTCAAATCCGAACCAGTTCTCTGTCTGAATCTTCTTCACGAGATCGTCATCGCCTACGAAATCGGCGCCGGCTTCCTGGGCCTCTCTTGCCTTATCGCCCTTTGCAAAAACGAGTACGCGGACCTTTTTGCCCGTGCCGTTCGGGAGAACTACCGCGCCGCGAACCTGCTGGTCTGCATGGCGGGGGTCAACGCCCAAGCGTACATGTACTTCTACCGTCTCGTCAAACTTCGCCTTGTGCGTTGCGAGAACGGCGTTTATGCCCTCTGCGGGATCGTAAAGCTTCGTGCGGTCATAGGCCTTGAGGCTTTCCAAATATTTTTTTCCGTGCTTCATATTATTTCCTCCTTGTGGTAATAACGACTGTTGTCTCCCACATGCTCCCTTTAGTCAACTACGGTAATGCCCATGCTGCGAGCTGTACCGGCTACCATGCTCATCGCCGCTTCTACGCTTGCCGCGTTAAGGTCGGGCATTTTAAGCTCGGCAATCTCTTTTACCTGAGCCTTCGTGATGCTTGCCACCTTGTTGGTGTTAGGACGACCGGAAGCGCTCTCGATACCGCAAGCCTTCTTGATAAGAACGGCTGCCGGCGGTGTCTTTGTGATGAACGTGAAGGAACGATCCTGATAGACCGTGATGACTACAGGGATTATGAGCCCTGCCTGCTTGGCTGTTCTCTCATTGAATTCTTTGCAGAATCCCATGATGTTTACGCCGTGCTGACCGAGTGCGGGACCTACGGGCGGCGCGGGTGTCGCCTTGCCGGCCGGAATCTGGAGCTTTACAAATCCGGTTATTTTCTTCGCCATTGTGAAAAATTCCTCCTAATTATGATGTGGTGCGAGCGGAATTGCGCGGCGTTGCGCTATCCTCCCACTATGCGACCCGAAAACTCGGGAAACATACTCTTTTAGAGCCGCTGAACCTCTACAAAATCGAGCTCGACGGACGTCTCTCTGCCGAACATCTCTACGACCAGCTTTATCTTCTGGCGTTCGGGGTCGATGGCCTTGACCGTGCCGATGAAGTTCTCAAGCGGTCCCGATACGACGCGCACCGATTCGCCCACCTCGATATCTATCTTCAGGTGCATACGCTCTACGCCCATAGCCGTGACCTCTGCGTCCGTCAGCGGTATCGGGCGGCGATGCGCATACGATCCGTCCTGAGATGCGCCGCCGAAAGGTATGTTCTTCGACGGCTGGCCAACGAATCCCGTGACGCCGCGCGTGTTTCTTACGATGTACCAGAGCTGGTCATCCATAAGCATCTTCACCATGACATAGCCCGGGAAGATTTTGCGCTGGATGTGCCTGCGCTTGCCATCCTTTATCTCGGTCACGTCCTCCGTGGGGAACTTGACCTCCAATATTTTGTCATGGAGTCCGCGCCTTTCGATGGTCTTTTCCAGGTCTTCCTTTACCTTATTTTCGTAGCCCGAATAGGTATGCACGACATACCATCTCGCCTCGTTGGACTCATCAGGTGTATATTCCATGACCTTCTCCTTTGTTTACATCAAAAATGTGTTTATAAGCGCCGATGTACCCGCAAGCCTCGTATAGCCCAAGCTGAAAAGCATGTCGAGCAGGCCGATTATGACGGCGAATATAGCAACAAAAGCGATAACGGTGAGCGTATACGAAACAAGTTCCTTGCGTGTAGGCCACGAAAGCTTCTTTGTCTCTCCGAACACCTCTTTGAAATAGCGACCGATACGCTCAAATACGTTCGGAGAGCCGGACGCCTTCTTTGCGTTCGTTGTTTGAGTCTTAGCCTTATCCATGGTTATTCCCCTTTTACTTAGACTCTCTGTGTATGGTGTGCTTGCGGCAGAAGCGGCAATACTTATTGAACTCGAGCCTGTCCGGGTCGTTCTTCTTGTTCTTGAACGTATTGTAGTTTCTCTGCTTGCACTCGGTGCACGCCAATGTAATCTTAACCCGCATGATATTTTCCTCCCATTCTGATATAAGCGGCAATCCGCATATACTCTGCGAACCTAAATAAACCCCCAAAGGGGTCTATCCATTGCAGTCTATCATATGCTTTATCGGCTGTCAATCACAATCTCAAAGATTTTTGCGATTTTTCGCTGTCCGCATTATACCTTTTCCGCGCCGGGCAATCAACGCCTCACGCAAATATATTTCCCTCCGTGCGTTCGCTGCCGCTGCCATGCGCCCGAGCATCCGACAGTACGTATGCCGAATCCCGGCGAAGTCGTTCCCGGATTCTCTCAAATTCCGGATTATTCTTTATATCTCGACAGCATTTCCATAATTTTTTATTCACTCCTCTTAATTTCTATTGACACACAATATATAAATTTATAGAATGTCGTAGTGTAGTTTAAGGCGTTCATTCGCCTTGGATGACCTTTTTTGCGGTTGAAGATTGCGGTTTTCCCGATCTCTGCCGCCTTTTTGGAGGAAAAAGTGCAAAGTCAAAGCATGGCGTTTAAGCCGGAAGTAATCATGAGCGTTGACGATAGCGCTGAAGTTTCCTACGAAAATGCAAAGCGCTATCTTGAAAAGAAAACGTTCTATTTATTTGTAAAGCGTACGGTCGATATATTTATATCGCTCGTTTCGCTTGTTTTGCTCACATTTCCGTTCGCGCTCATCGGCGCGGCAATACGCATCGATTCGCATGGACCCGTGTTTTTCAGACAGGAGCGCGTAGGCCGCTACGGCAGGATTTTTAAGATTTACAAGTTCAGAACCATGCGCGAGAATGCTCCGCGCACAGGCGGATTGTGTACAATCGGCGGCGACACGCGCATAACGCGCGTAGGAGCTTTTCTCAGGCGATATAAGCTCGATGAGCTGCCGCAGCTTATAAACGTACTTCGCGGGGACATGAGCCTCGTCGGCCCTCGCCCGCTTGTGAAGGAACACGCCGCCTACTACGGCGACTGGGGCAGCGCCGTTGCGCTTGTACGCCCGGGTATGACCGGCTCCGCTTCGCTCGAATACCGGGATGAGGAGACGATACTTTTAAAGTGCAAGAATCCCGCCGAATCCTATAAAAACTTCATAATACCTCATAAGCGCAGGCTTAACATGGAATACATAAACAATCTGTCGTTCAAAAACGACGTGCGATTGATATACGACACCGTAACCGGCCTTATCGGAAGGAGGGCCTCATGAGCATACACGGTTTCGTGTCCGTCGTCATCCCCGTATTGAACGAGGAAAAATACATCGACCGCTGCATCGATTCTCTTTTTAAGCAGGATTTTCCGCAGGAAAAGATGGAATGGCTTTTTATTGACGGCGGTTCCGGGGACAGGACGCCCGAAAAGCTTGAAAAATACGCCGCCGAGCATCCGCAGCTCATTCGCGTACTGAATAACGAGCATCGCACGGCGCCGTACGCCATGAACATCGGCATACGCGCCTCAAGGGGCGAATACATCGTACGCCTCGACGCGCACAGCGAATATGCGTCCGACTACATTTCTTCATGCATACGCGTGCTGAACGAAACGGGCGCCGACAATGTCGGAGGATTTGTCGAAACGGTCAGCAGCGGCTATATAGGCAACGCGATTGCGCTCGTGCTTACGTCGCGCTTCGGAGTCGGCAATTCACAGTTTCGTCTGAACAAAAAGGGCGGCTTCGTCGATACTGTCCCGTTCGGCGCGTTCAGGCGCGAGCTTTTCGACCGCGTCGGAATGTATGATGAACGGCTCACCCGCATACAGGACTATGAGCTCAACCACAGGATACGCAAAAGCGGCGGTAAAATATATTTAAGCCCCGACATTCGGCTTAAATATTACTGCCGCGACAGCATAAAGGGCATCATAAAGCAGTGCTTTACGAACGGCAAGTGGAACGTGCTCGTCCAAAGCATATGCGCCGGTTCGCTTCCGCTGCGGCATTTCGTGCCGCTCGCGTTCGTGCTTTCGATAATCGTTTTCGCCGCGCTGATACCCGTGACGCGCTTCATGCCTTTCGCTTGGGCTTTAGCAGGCGAACTCGCACTTTATTTCACGCTCGATCTCGTTTCTTCAATCAGGCAGTCACTCAAAAAATCGATAAAGTATGCACCCATGATGTTCGTTCTGTATCCGATCGTCCACATAAGCTACGGCATCGGCTCGCTTTGCGCGCTGTTCGCGCTGCCGTCTTTTATAAGGCGGTCAGCCAAACGGAGGCAATGATGAGGCCTGCAAAAACTGCTGCCGTAATAGGCCATTTCGGCGGCGACAAGGAGTTTTTCGACGGCCAGACCGTAAAGACGAAATATGTGTTCGATGAGCTTGTGCGCCTTTACGGCGCAAACGAGATTGTTGCCATAGATACATACCGCATAAAGCGAAATCCGCTCAAGGCGCTTATGGCTTGCTCCCGCGCCGTACGCGGCTGCAGAAACATAATAATGCTGCCCGCACAAAACGGCGTAAAGGTTTTTCTCCCGCTGTTCAGGCTGCTTAACATATTCAAAAAGCGGCGGCTGCATTACTGCGTCATAGGCGGCTGGCTCCGTAACGTGCTCGAAGGAAGGCCTTTTTTAACCTCCTGCGCGCGAAAGCTTCATATGATATATGTAGAAACGCCGCAGATGAAGGGCGCTCTGCAGGAACTCGGCATACGAAACACAACCGTAATGAAAAACTTCAAAAAGCTTACGCCCGTCGATGCGGACAAGCTCGATTCTTCGCCCGACAAACCGCTCAGGGTCTGCACATTTTCGCGCGTCATATATGAAAAAGGCATTGAGGACGCAATTAACGCCGTCGAAAGCATAAATAATGAATTTGGCCGAACCGTCTATTCCCTCGCCATATACGGCCCTGTCGGCGATGAATACAAAGAACGCTTCATGTCGCTCGAAAGGGATTTTCCGCCGTACATACGCTATATGGGCACGGTCGAACCATCAATGAGCGTAGAAACGCTTAAGGACTGCTTCGCGTTGCTGTTCCCTACAAGGTTCTACAGCGAGGGTATCCCCGGAACCGTCATCGATGCGCTTTTTGCGGGCGTACCGATAATTTCGGCTCGCTGGGAAAGCTACGGCAGCGTTCTCAATGAGGGTATGACGTCGCTCGGATACGACATGTTCGACGTAAAGGCATTCGAAAAGCTTCTCAGGGACGCTGCGCTTAACCCCGAAAGGCTCATTGCGATGCGAAAAAACTGTTTGGAGGCCGCAAAAGAGTATATTCCCGAAACGGCCATGCGTGTTCTCACGCACGAACTCTGTTGAGGCGGTAAAACCATGAAACGCAGAGTGCTTTGCATTATAAGCAGCATGAATACAGGCGGAGCGGAAACGTTTATAATGAAGCTTTTTCGCGCAAGCGATTCGATAACCTTCGACTTCTGCATATCCGGCGAGGGCGATAACTTCTATGCGGACGAGATAGCGGCGCTCGGCGGAAGGATATTCAAAACACCCGCCAAATCGAAAAATCCACTCCGCACTTTCTTCGCAATAGGGCGCATAGTGCGCGAAAACAATATCGATACGGTAATGCGCGTGTCCGAGCATTCGCTCGCTTCGCTCGATCTCGTGGCGGCTGCCCTCGGCGGCGCAAAAACACGTATTTTCCGCTCCACAAACAGTCGTTCCACCGGCGGAGCGGGCAGGGCGGCGCTCCATAAGCTGTTCCGCTTTATGCTTAACGCTTCGGCAAACGTAAAGATAGCGCCGTCCGATCTCGCTGCCGAGTACGCATTCGGGAAACGCCTTGTAAAAAAAGGAAAAGTGTGCATACTCAATAATGGGATTCGCACCGACGACTACACCTATTCCGACGAAAAGCGCCGCCGCATCCGTGACGAGCTCGGCATACCGCAGAACGCGCTTGTAATAGGCCACGTCGGAAGGTTCATGCGTCAAAAAAACCATGGCTTCCTTATCGATGTATTCAAATCGATACACGACGAGCGCGGCGATGCTGTGCTGACGCTCACGGGAGTGGGGGAGGATGAACCCGCAGTGCGCGAAAAGGTAAATCGCCTCGGACTCGAAAAATGCGTGCTTTTCCTTGGCACAAGAAGCGATATGGGCGCCGTTCTCAGCGCGGCCGACATATACGTTTTCCCATCGCTTTACGAGGGTATGCCGAACACCGTCATAGAGGCGCAGGCGAGCGGCCTGAAATGTCTCATTTCGGACACGATAACGCGCGGCGCCGATATAACGGGCCTTGTCGAATATATGAGTCTCGAAAGCGGTCCTCAGGCATGGGCAAGGCGCGCACTGGATCTCGCCGACGGATATGAACGCCCCGACCAAAAGCAGGTGTTTGCCGCCGCCGGCTACGATATAGACGCCGTGGCAGAAAAATTTGAAAGGCTTATAAGTGATAAACACTAAGCGTATACGAAAACCCAGGGATTTTTCGCCCGACGCCCGTTCCAAAAGGTTCGAGCGCTTTATATGCGCACTGTTCACGCTTTATATGTGCGCTCTTTACGTCGTCAACGAAATCGCGGGCTATGTCGCCATCGCCGAAGCGCTTCTTATCGTGTTCATGGTTTTCGCTTTCATGTACATCGTGAACGGCAGAAAGCTCGTAATCGGCCCGGGCATTGTTTTCATTGCGGCTTTCGCGGCCTTTTGCTATTTGTCGGCCATCTGGGCATTCAACGCCCAGGCCGCGCTTGCGAAGGCTAAAACCGTTACGCTTATATTGATAGCGTGCATTTTCATAAATTCCTTTTTTGCCGTGTCGGGCCGCATAGACTCATTCGTTAAGGCCATGCTCGCCGCGGGTCTTGTTCTGACCGTATTTTTGCTCATATATTACGGGCCGGTCGCATTTATACGGCGCACAATTGACGGCGAACGCCTCGGAGAAGAAATCGCCAACCAAAACAGCATAGGTATGTACGCTGCTTATACCGTCGTAATATGCTTTTATTACGCCATACTTAAAAACAAAAAGGCGTTCTATTTCGTATCGCTGCTGCCGATGCTCACCGTCGCCGGAAGCGGCAGCCGAAAAGCGCTCCTCATATGCGTGCTCGGCTTCCTTTTCATGTTCCTTTTCAAGCCGAGAAAGGGCGGCGATATCCGCGGCATTTTGAAGCTTATGATTGGCCTTTGCGCAGCCGCGCTCGTATTGAGCCTGCTTATGTCCCTGCCCATATTCGGCACCGTTTCAAGCAGGATGTCATCGCTGCTGAAAATATTCACCGACAGCGATTCCGTTGACAATTCGACATATCTCAGAATGCTCATGATAAAAGGCGGATGGCAGTATTTCCTGCTTCATCCGTTCACGGGCATAGGCATAGGCAACAGCCAGTACGTCGCAGCGTCCATCGTGGGCCGCGAAACATACCTACACAACAATTTTATCGAGCTTCTTGCAAGCACGGGCATATTCGGCTTCCTTATCTACTACATGCCGTACGCTTATGTGACAGGCGCGTTCATAAAACGGCTCAAAAAGCATGAACCGCTCTGCATACTCGCGCTATGCCTTGTAACAATATCCGTGTTTATGGACGTTGCCCAAGTATCCTACTACAGCAAGTTTTCATACATAACGCTCATATTCGCTTTCCTTGCCCTGCGCGATGCAAAGCTCAAGGAGAAGGCGGCCTCAGACGCTTCCACAGCCGCTTCGGAAGCGGAAGCGTCGGCGTCAGCCGGCAAAGATTGTGCAGCCGAAAATCTCGGGGATGCGGAAACCGCTTCAAAATCGCCGGTTTGACCCGCAGACATTTTTCGTAACATGAATTTATGTTGTATTGACGGCTCGTTCAAAGTATAATAGTCATATCTCAAACAGGAGGTATAATTCAATGAGACAAGAGATCAAAAACCGCGCAAAGCAGCTTTTGCGCGGAAACTACTGGCCTTGCGTCGCCGTATGCGCGATAGTCTACGGTATACTCTATGCGGTGTCGGGCTGCACATTCGCAGTCGCCGGCATACTCATATCGGGTCCGCTAACCGTCGGCATGGCGCAGTTTTTCATACGCACGACGCGCGGCGAACAGGCTCGTATACAAGACGTCTTTAACGGCTTTAGCAACTTTGGGCACAATCTCGGCGGCTACCTCTGGATGGAGCTTTTCGTTTTCCTCTGGTCGCTCCTCTTTATCATACCCGGTATAATTAAGATGTACGCCTATTACTTTACTCCGTACATACTTGCGGACTGCCCCAACGTCCGCGCGACGGACGCAATAAAGATTTCCATGCACATGACCCAAGGGCATAAGGGAGAAATATTCGTTATGCATCTTAGCTTCATAGGTTGGAGTATCCTTTCGTCGCTTACCTTCGGCGCAGTGGGCGTGTTCTATGCGGCCCCCTATATCGAGCTCTCCATGGCAGGGCTATATGACAGGCTCAGGGCGCTCGCGCTCAGCGAAGGGCGTGTTACGGAGGATATGCTCACCGGCGTAGTTGCTCCGTAAGCCTTACGGATGCTCTGCCGCTTTCGGGCATAGCTCAATGTTTTTTACCGCAAAGGCGCTTGCGCATCTCCTCGAGCGACAAATACATCGTTTCGACCATGCGCGGCGCTTTTTCGCGTTCTTCGCCGGCAAAGCCCTCGAGCATAGTCGTGAAAAGCATATCAAAATCTATTTCGCACCACCTCGAATACTCCTTCCCGCGCCGCGTAAGCTCCACATATATGCGCCTTAAATCTTCCTTATCGCGTTCCCGCTTTACAAAGCCCGCACGCTCCATACGCTTGAGCGATGTACCCGCGCTCGATTTCGATACATTCAACAGCGACGCAAGCTCATTCTGCGTTATCCGTCCACAGCGCCCGAGCTCAAACAGAATTTGAGGCTGACCGGGAAAGAGACCGTATTTGCCGAGTATCTGCATCATGCAGGCGTTGTATGTCTGCACAAGCTTCGGAAAGCATATGCGCATGTCGGCGACGCGGCTCATGTATTCCGCAAGTCCGGAGTCGTTCGTGCCTGTGTTGTAAAATTCTTCCGTTTTCATAATTTAATCATATCATAAAAAAAATGAAGCTGCACGCATTATCGTTATTCGAGCACAAATGCGTAAAAAACGGCAAAATGCCGTTTTTTCGGGATTTTCTTATATAGTAAACCGCATTACGGTTATGCGACCTACTATATTTTATCGCGGTGCGCTGCGTCAAAATGCGTTATTTCAGGAACATTACGGACGCATCCGTGTTCTCCGTGAGATAGTCGCGGTCGAGCGCAACGGCAACATACCAGAGAGCCATGTCGCCCGTAAACACATCGCCCTGCGGACGAACCGTTCTGAGCGTCACAAGATACTTGTCGCCATTCGGCGTCATGCCAACCGTATCGACCTGCTGTGAGTACGAACCGCTTGTAAACGTCGTGACTGCGATAAGCAGGAATTTCTTCTCAAAAAACTCGTCGTCATACTTTGCAAACTCTTCGCGCGTTATATCATCGGCATAAAGCTCTGCCGCATCGCGCACGCCGTCACTGCCCGCAAAAAGCGCCTCAAGCTTCTCGCGGCTGTCCACCACAAAGCAAACAGGGAATTTACCCTCGACCCAAGTGCCGCGTATATACTCGGCATCATATTCGTCAAACGTTTTCTTCAATTTATCGATTTGGATCACAGGCGTGTCGCTTTCCTGCGGAAATGGCGTTATCTCCTCTCCCTCGAGCTCCTGCGGCGGTTCGCGCAATACGTCATTGTCTTTGCCGCCTTCAGCGCCGATTGTTCCGGTGCAGCCGGCAAGCGCCAGCAACGCCATAGATATGGCCATTATTGATATCATTTTCTTCATAATTCATATTCCTCCGCTTTTTGTTCGTTAATATATACGTTCCATGACCGCATAAGGTTGCATTTCATCTGAGCATTGCGCCTGCGCCCGCCCGTTCCTTTACATCGCGCCTGACGTGTGCTATTATAGCCGCAGAAACGATTTTTCCGAATGCCGCATATACTAACAGCGCAGAGCGCATAAAAATATGCGGCGCTCGAACAATGGGAGCCTTAGTATGAAAAAAATAATCATGACAGGCGGCGGAAGCGCCGGCCACGTCATGCCCAATATCGCGCTCATAGAAAAGCTGCGCGATGAAGGCTATAAAATACACTACATCGGCACAAAAAACGGCATTGAACGTGAACTCGTCGAAAAATACGATTATGTTACATACCACCCTATATCCTCAGGAAAGCTGAGACGATATTTTTCGCTCAAAAACCTTACCGACCCGTTCCGTGTGCTGAAGGGTATCTCGCAGTCAAGGCGCATCGTCAAAAAGGTCGAGCCGAACGTCGTTTTTTCAAAGGGCGGCTTCGTCTCCGTTCCCGTCGTGATGGCCGCAAAGGGCAAGGCGCCGATAATTGTGCACGAATGCGATTTTACGCCCGGACTCGCCAATAGGATAGGCGCAAAATATGCCGACAGGATATGCGTTTCGTTTGAAGACACACTATCTTGCGTCGGCTCTAAGGGCATATATACCGGCTCACCGGTACGGCGCGAGCTGACAGACGGCAATGCCGCGAAAGGCAGGCACTTCCTCGGCTTCTCCTCCGATAAGCCGATACTTCTTTCAATGGGCGGCAGTCTCGGAGCTGCGGCGATAAACGATGCGCTCCGCTCGTCGCTCGATGAGCTTACAAAGCGCTTCAACGTCGCGCATATCTGCGGCAAGGGGAAGGTCGACGGCAGCATCGACATCGATGGCTACAAGCAGTTCGAATTTATAGGCGACGAGCTTGGCGACGTTTTCGCCTGCACATCGCTTATGATATCGCGTGCGGGCGCGAACGCCGTGTTTGAGATACTCGCGCTCAACATGCCGTCAATACTTATCCCGCTTCCAAAGGCAGCAAGCCGCGGCGACCAGCTCCTGAACGCCGCCTATTTTGAAAGGCGCGGCTATTCGCTCGTGCTCGACCAGGACGCGCTCACCCGCGAATCGCTCATAAGGGCCGTCAACGAGCTCGACTCAAAACGCGATTCGCTCAAAAAGGCCATGGCCGCCGATAATGGCGCGAATGCAGCGGAGCGCGTAATGAACGTCATACGTTCATACACGCGATAGCAGTACATGTTTATATAAAAACGTATGGGGCTTATATATTACGTCAATGCTGTTGGAAAAGGCAATTCCGTTTTATTGCTGTGCGGCAAACGCTTCGCCGCTGAACGCCGCGGCAATAGCTGTAAGTCTCATTATAAACAAAAATGTCGCCGTAATGACTTCGGCGCGGACACTTTATGCTGCGCGAAACAGCATGCAATATATAAAAAAGCTATTGCAAACAAGCCTTGTGTTTGCTATAATGGCTAAGTCGCTGGTGTAGCTCAGTAGGTAGAGCACGTCATTGGTAATGACGAGGTAGTCAGTTCGAATCTGATCACCAGCTCCATAGGCCCGCGTTCAAGGATAAGCTTGGACGCGGGTTTCGCTGTTGCTGCGCCCAAGGAATTTACGGGTCAAACATAAGGCCGTCGAAACAGACATGGCGCATGCCTTTCGGCATGCGCCATGTCTCACTCACCTAACAGGCTCTGATGCTTAGCATCCGCAGCCGCAGCCGCAGCCCGAGCTGTTGTTATTTCCGCAGCCGCAGCCGTTGTCGTTATCGCAGCCGCAGCCGTTGTTGGCGAGGAGGAAGAGGAGGATAATCCAGATCCAGTTGTTGTTGTCACAGCCGTTGTCGCAGCCGCAGCCGTTGTCAAACGCGCCGATCAAGATAAGAAGAATGATTATCCACCAGTTGCTGCCGTTGAAGATATTGCCAAAGCAGGAATTACACATAAAGTTTTTTGCCTCCTTAATGTTTTGCGCCGACTCAAGCGTCGTCTAACACATACTACGCAGACAGAGACAAATGTGTGAAGGAATCTTTTTCAAGCGGCATGCGTATGATAAAATCAATAAAAAGGAGTTAATCAAATGATGAATATCAATGCGGCGGCCGAAACCGTCAAAGGCTATGAAAAGAAAAAGCTGCTCGCGGCGCGCATAACAGCCGTGGCTTCAATAATTACGCTTGTTATAGTCATCGCAGGCGCCGCTTTTGTCGTGCCATGCCTGATGAAGCTTTCGCCGGCACTTGAAGCCGCGTCAGCAAGCATAGACAGCGCCGCCAAACAGGTGATAGATGCCGACCTGCCTGAGCTTTCGCGCAACATCGACGCGCTCGTTTCAAGCAGCCGCACGGCCGTTAATAATGCCAACGACGCTGCAAGCGCGGCGCTTGAGAAGATTGAAGCGCTCGAAATTGAGAAGCTCAACGACGCCATCAGCGATCTTTCATCTATTGTAAAGCCTCTCGCGCGGCTGCTTGGCCGCTGAAAACGGTTCTATTGCTCCGCCCCGAGCTTCATCATCATTTCGGCGGCAGTGTGCGCATCGCATTCCGAAACGTCTATTTTCACGGTGTTAACACCGCCGTAATGCAATAGGCGCTCCTTGCCGCGCTCGACGGCGCCGTCCTCGCGTATGCCCGCCGCAATGTCGCGCTCAATGCGCTCCGTAAGCGCCTCTTCGCTGCAAACAAGCGATATCGGAATCACCCTGACGTTCGAAAGCTCAAGGCGCGAGAGTATGTCGTCGATTATCGACTGCTCGTGCATTACCCAGCAGAAAACAATTCTTTCTATCGCGCTGCAAGCAATAAAGCTGTTCAACAGGAAGCATATGTTCACGACGACCATGCGCTTCGTTTCCTCGGTGACCATAAACGGATGCGTGTCCCAGCATGTATCGCCGTCGAGAAACACGCTCTTTTGAAGCATCTGCGCAAGTATGCGGCAGGAAGTGGTTTTGCCTGCGCCCGGCGGTCCTCCTAC
Organism: Clostridiales bacterium; assembly: GCA_004558825.1. GTDB lineage: Bacteria > Bacillota > Clostridia > Christensenellales > CAG-138 > SFDB01. The sequence continues at coordinate 85,537 of SFDB01000006.1, read as the reverse complement.
AAGATAAAGCGTTTTCATGTTATCCCTTTCTCGCGTCAGCCCTCGGCAAAAATCGACGGACGCCTCGCAAAGCGGAGTATATCGCTCGCCATCGTCACGACGACATTGTTTTCGCTGTAGCAGCAATGCACAAATACAGGCTCGTTGTTGTATCTGCCTATGCATATGCCTATATTGTTCTCGGTGGCTCCCGGGTATTCGTTCTGAAACGCAAAGTCTCCCGGTTTCAGCTCGCTCCACTCTATCGGTACGGACTTATGCCATTGATTCCATGTTCCCTCACCGATAGCATCCTTGGTCTGCTCTTCGCCGAGCCCGAGCTGAATGAACGCCCATGTCACGAACCCTGAGCAGTCAAGCCCAAAAGGACGTGTTTCGCCCGTAGTTTCGCTGCCCGAGTGCGCGACCGTACGCATTGTTCCCCAGTTGTCGTCCCAGCCGCGGGCGGTGCTCTTGCCACCCCAGAAATAATTCACCTTCCCCACGAGCGAAAGGCACGAACTCACGACCGTCTTGGCATTCAATGGCGTCGATGCGTCGGACGCAGCGGCATTTGCAACGCTCTCTGTTTGTTCGCTTGTGAGCTTAACCCACTTTATTTCGTCCCGTCCTTTAACATCGCCCATACCTACGGCGGAGGCGTCCTCATTCCGCGGCGTCCCGTCCGCAGGCACGTCTCTATAAAAAATCGCAAGTATTGCCATAAGCGCTAAAAGCAGCGCCGCGCACGACGTGCCGACGGCAAACGCCATGAATCTTTTCCTGTTAACTATTCTATACCTTCCCCGTTTCATATTTAGATTCTATATCAGAATATGATAAAAACAAGCAAACAATCTATAAAATATATGCAAACAAGCTGTAAACACGAGCACCTGTCAGCACAAACGTCTTCGGATATCATATCAAAGTTTTCGGGTTATTCACCGAACCTGAACGCATCGTCAGCACCGCCTTCGCCAAAATCAAGCAGCTCCGCGTGTAAAAGCACCGATAAAGCTTGCGCTGTAAAGAAGCGTATCATTCCCGTTATGCTCGTATACGCATTCCGCCTTCATCATTTTATCCTTTCTTATCATCACCGTCCACAAAATTTCCCTTTGAAAAAGTTTTCGTTCCCGAGCCTTTTTGCCGTCATTCTAAACACCACACAGCCGTCGGGACATACCACGGTCTTTGTATATTTGCCTTCGCCGCCTATGTTCTCAAGGTCTCCGCCGCTTCTGACAGCCTCCATTATCGGAAACATGACCATCATCGTTTTTGAGCAGATGCCCTGTCCGTCCGAGTTAACCGGGCAGCCGTAGGTGCAGGTGTATTTGTCGCCTATCTCCTCGCCGTTCCGGCAATAGTTTTCAGTGCTTTCACCGCGCAGAAAGCCTACTGTCTCTATTTCCCACTCATACTCTTCGTCATACCATTTTTTCATACCATAGCTCCTGCATAGTTTATTCGCGAATATTATAACGCATGCAACGGCTTGGCGCAAAAAAGTTCGTCTCAGGACGGAACTCCCGAATTAAAAGCGGCGCCGTCTTTAAGACATGGGAATCGGTCATTTAAGAACCATAACCAAAGTCCCCGCGCCGATTAAAACGCATCCGATCAAGGATTTTATCGTAAATTTCTCATGCAGAAAAACAAATGCCAATATCAATGTAATTACCACGCTCAATTTATCAATCGGAACCACTTTTGATGCTTCGCCGATTTGCAGAGCTTTATAATAGCATAGCCACGACGCTCCGGTAGCTAATCCGGATAAAATCAAAAACAACCAGCTTTTTTTGCTTATTTCCGGTATACCGTTTTGCGCATTTGTAAGGAAAACCATTCCCCATGCCATAATAACTACGACGACTGTTCTGATGGCCGTTGCAAGATTTGAGTTTACTCCATCTATGCCGACCTTTGCCAGTATAGATGTAAGCGCCGCAAATATTGCAGACAATAATGCTAATATAAACCACATATAACATTACCTCCATCAAGTTCGATTTTATTAATTTGATTATAACACATAGACAGGAGACTCACAATTACAAACAAAAAACACGATAGTCGGATACTAATGGTATCAAAACTATCGCGCTTATCTGGCAAAGAACGACCAAACGGAAATAAAAGCGAGGAAAGAACCACCAAAAGTACACCCAAGCACAACCGGTTACTCCTGTCGGTTCAACAGGTAATCTTCCAAATTGATTTCATGATGGTATTTTAGAGAAGCTGTTCTATCCTTCCGGAGTATGGTATCATTCAAGTCGATTTTGTTGATTGCAGCAATCGCAACGATATAGTGGATCATATCTGCCAATTCTGACCCAAGTTCCTCCTGAAGGTCGCTTTCGGCAGAAGACTTCCTTCCTGCCCTTTTGTTCAAAACCTCCGCAACTTCGCCGATTTCTTCTACCAGCTTCATAAACAGGCCCTGTTCATTTGCCCGGTCCCCGTAGCGGTCAGATAAGTATGCTTGCAATGCTTCAATGGTGATGTTCATGTTTTATTCTCCTTTGCGGTATTTATGGAGGCAATCAGAATACGGCGAATCGTGCCGCATTGATTATACAGTTCGGCAACAGTTTCTCTGTTCAGAATATCTGACTTCACAAACAGTTCCAACCAATATTCCGTTTCGTAACATTCTTTCAATGCGATTTGCAGTTTTGCAATAAAATCGGGTTTGCCGTGGGCATAATTGGCTTCACGTATATTTGCCCCGATAGAAGTCGCGGAACGTTCCAATTGGTTCACCAGCGAATAATGACCCTTGATTGTTTCGCATAGCTTAATAACTTTGACTGCGAAATCAGTTGAAATTTCACGAAGTTTGGATTCGGACATAAAAACACCGCCTTTTCTAATCCGAATTATACAGCAGAAAAGACGGGATGTGAAGCGCAGGCGTATTTCACTTGCGAAGCAAATTTCACAAATCCCGGAAGGGATTTATTTCGTTGAAAAGAAACAACCTTTGTCCGGTAGACAAAGGTTGTTTTTTTCTGGCACCCGATAGGGGAGTCGAACCCCTGTTTTCGCCGTGAGAGGGCGACGTCCTAGGCCACTAGACGAATCGAGCAATCACGCAAGCAATACTATAACCTATAAAGCGTCTCGTGTCAAGGTTTTTTTAACAAAATTCTGATATATGATGACCTCTTGTCTCAAAAATCACCCAACGCCGGCTCTGACGACATGTGCGTCAGAACGGATGAAAACCCGGAGGTTTTCGTACTTTGCGGGTTTCGCCGCCCGGGAGCAAATGCGAGAGGCGAAACCCGAAAAAATTCGAAAAAGTGGCGTTTCGCCACTTTTTCGACAGTCTCACGCGGAGAGCGAAAGCTCTCCGCGTTTCAGATTCGTGCGTTTTACCGCCCTGTTTTATCAGAGCACTTCGGTTCTCCAGCCGCGCTTATCCTCAAGCCTGCCCCACTGTATGCCCGTAAGGGTGTCATAGAAGTGCTGCGTGAGTTTGCCAATGCCGCCATCCTGAACGATGACCGTTTCGTCCTTGTATGTAAGCTGACCTACAGGCGATACGACCGCCGCCGTGCCTGTGCCGAACGCTTCCTTGAGCGCTCCGCTCCTGCCCGCCTCCATAAGCTCGTCGACGCTGAGGCGGCGCTCCTGCACCCTGAGTCCTTCGTCGCGCGCTATCGTAAGTATGCTGTCGCGGGTGATGCCCGGAAGTATGCTGCCCTCGAGAGGAGCCGTTACGAGCGTATCGTCGATGACGAACATCATGTTCATCGCGCCGACCTCCTGAACATACTTCATCTGCTCGCCGTCGAGCCAGAGCACCTGCGCGAAGCCTTTTTCGCCCGCGATGTCGCCCGCCTTGATGGAGCAAGCGTAATTGCCGCCCGTCTTTGCCTCGCCCATGCCGCCGCGGACCGCGCGTACATACTTGTCCTCAACGAGTATTTTGATGGGGGCAAGTCCCGTGGGATAGTATGCGCCCGAGGGAGCGGCTATAATGAAGTATACATAATGCTTAGCGGCGTGTACGCCGAGCGCTTCGTCGTTTGCGAACATCGTCGGCCTGAGGTACAGCGATGTTCCCTGCGCGTGGGGAATCCAATCCTTTTCGATTTCGACGAGCTTGCGCATTGCCTCATAGTTGAAGTCTACGTCTATATTAGGCATGCACATTCTGTCGGCGGAGCGGTTCAGACGCCTGCAGTTGTCCTTTGCGCGGAACATATAGATATGTCCGTTGTCTGCGCGATAGGCCTTCAAGCCCTCGAATATCTCCTGCGCATAATGAAGCACCGACGAAGATGGGTCAATCGACAGCTTGTGATACGGCTCGATCCGCGGGTTCATCCAGCCCTTTCCCTCTTCATATTCCATCATGAACATATGGTCGGTAAATACTTTGCCGAAGCCAAGCTTAGATTCGTCCGCAGGCTTTGCCTTCGGAGCCGTTGTAAGCGTTACCTTGATATCCATAATAATCCCCCTTATAAGTTTATCTATTGTCACACCGCTTTATGGCGTCATGTGCGTTTTTTGAGCGTAGCTTCGCCGATGCGCTCCGTTTTGGCGCGTCCGTCCGTGCGTTCGGTTATGTCGGCAATGAACGCCTCGACATCTCCCGTCGGCACGAGCGCCCGTATGGACACCACGTCCGAAAAGAGAACCTCATCCACGCTCGCCCTTTGCCGTATATAGCCCTCAAGCGAACCGTAGCGCGAATAATCGATTTCAACCGTCATCACGGCCGCAGGTTCTACGCGCACCATATCGGCGCAATCGACAGCGGACGCCGCCGCCTTTGAATATGCCCGAACGAGCCCTCCCGCGCCGAGAAGTATGCCGCCGAAATAGCGCGTAACCACGATAAGCGTGTTTGTAAGCCCTTTTTGCTTTATTACATCGAGTATAGGCATGCCTGCGGTGCCGCTCGGTTCCCCGTCGTCGCTGAAGCGCTGCGTGAGGCCGTTTTCGCCGACAATAAACGCGTAGCAGTTATGTGTCGCGTCCCAATGGCGCTTTTTGACGTCGGCGATGACCGCGAACGCCTCGTCCTCCGTCTCGGCAGGGAAGCACCGCCCTATAAAGCGCGACTTTTTTTCGGTAAATTCCGCTTCGGATGCGCCGAGAACAGTCGTATACGCTTTCAAGGTAATGCCCCTCCTAAGATTTTATCAGCTTTTTACTATCCTTACAAAGCCCTTTTTGCCCTTTTTCAGTATAATTCCGTTGTCAAGCGATGACGGGTCGAGCGCCGCCGCCACGTCGGACACCTTCTCATCGCCGGCAAATACCGCACCGCTTTCTATCATGCGCCGCGCGTCGGACTTGCTCTTGCAAAGCCCGCCCATAACGAGAAGGTCAACTACGCGAAGACCCGTCGCCTCCATATCTTCCTGCGTGAGCGATACTGTGGGCATGTTCGATATATCGCCGCTGCCGCCGAACAGAGCCTCGGCCGCCTGCTGCGCCTTTACCGCTTCATCAGTGCCGTGTACCTGCTCCGTAAGCGTGAACGCAAGCGTGCGTTTCGCCAGATTGAGCGCCGCGCCGCCTTCCCTGCACATGGCGGCGATTTCCTCAAGGCTTATAAATGTCAGGAGCTTCAGGCACTTCTCTACATCGGCGTCATCGATGTTGCGCCAGTATTGATAGAAATCATACGGCGAAAGCTTTTCCTTGTCGAGCCAAACGGCGCCCTTCTCCGTCTTGCCCATCTTTTTTCCCTCGGAATTTGTCAGGAGCGACGTCGTAAGACAGTACGCGCTCTTGCGCTCCTTCTTGCGGATAAGCTCCATGCCGCCTATCATGTTGCTCCACTGGTCATCGCCGCCCATTTCGAGCACGCAGCCGTATTTACGGTTGAGGCACAGGAAGTCATAGCTCTGCATGAGCATGTAGCTCATCTCAAAGAACGTCAGCCCCGTCTCCATGCGCTGCCTATAGCATTCGGCCGCAAGCATTTTGTTCACCGAAAAATGTACGCCTATGTCGCGCATAAACTCGATGAAATTCAGGCCCCTTATCCAATCGCCGTTGTTAACCATTACGGCGCCGTTTTCGCCCTCGAAGCTTATCAGGCGGGACATCTGCGCCTTGAAGCACGCCGCATTATGGTCTATATCGGCTTCTGTAAGCATTCGCCTCATATCCGTTTTCCCCGACGGATCGCCGACGAGCGCCGTGCCGCCGCCCAAAAGCACTATCGGGCGATGGCCGGCCCTCTGCATATGCGCCATGGTCATGAGCGCGACATAGTGACCCACATGAAGGCTGTCGGCCGTCGGATCAAAGCCTATGTAGAACGTGACCTTTTCACGTCCGAGCAATTCTTTTATCTCTTCGGGATGCGACGCCTGCTTCAAAAAGCCGCGTGCCTCCAAAATATCGTATACGTTTTCCATTTTATCTCCGATTTATTTCTGCATTGTTTCAAGCAGCTCTCCGAGACGCTTTATGCCTTCCCTTATCTTCTCGGGCGGCTCTGCGGAGAAGTTCAGCCTGAGTGTGTTTTTGCCCATAGCGGGGTTTACAAAGAAGTGTTCGCCCGGCACAAACGCAACCTTTGCCTCTGCGACCGAACGCTTGAACACCTCGAGCGCGTCCATTCCTTCGGGAAGCGTCACCCATATGAACAGTCCGCCCTCGGGCTTTGTATACATACACCCCTTCGGGAAATGCACCTCCATCGCCTCGAGCATCGCATTCATATGCTTTGCGTAATCAGGTATTATGCTCTCAAGATGCGGCTGCATCATGCCGCGATTCAAAAACTCCGCCGCTATCGCCTGCGTAAGGTTCGGCGAATGCGTGTCCGCAGACTGCTTGACTATCGTCATCTTGCGTATTATTTCCCTGCTCGAATATGCCGCGCCTACGCGGATACCCGGGGAGAGCGTCTTTGAAAAGCTGTTGAGCAGTATTACGTTATCCGTCCTGTCAAAGCTCTTTATCGTCGGCAGCTTTTCACCGCTGTATCTGAGCTCGCAGTACGGGTCGTCCTCAATCACCATAACGTCGTACTTTGAGGCAAGCTCCGCTATCTTCTTCCTGCGCTCGGCAAGGAGCGTCCTGCCGGTCGGGTTCTGGAACGTCGGAATGCAGTAGAAGAGCTTGGGGCTGTGTTTCTTCATAAGCTCCTCGAGCCTCTCGACCACAACTCCCTCGTCGTCCATATCTACGGGAACTATGTTCGCCTGATAGAGGTTATATGTCTGGAGTGCGCCCAAAAACGTAGGCGATTCGACGAGTATGGTGTCGCCGGGGTTGAGGAACACCTTGCATATCAGGTCTATGCCCTGCATCGAGCCCGAAAGCGCAAGCACGTTTTCGCGCTTCGCATCCATGAACCCCTTGGGCTTAAGAATATGCTCTATATAAGCGTCTATGTAGGGCATGTAGCCCTCGGTCATGCCGTATTGCAATACCGTGGCGCCGTTTGTCGAAAGAATTTCATCGCAAAGCGTCCTAACCGTATCAACCGGGAACGACTCCCTGGCGGGGTTGCCGCCGCCGAACGATATTATCGACGGGTCGGCTACGAGCTTGAAAAGCTCCCTTATGGCACTTCCCGTAACGTTGTCGAGTCTCCTTGCAAAAGCGGTCATAGATATAAACGCTCCTTTTCATTATAATTATTATAATTATAGTGTACTCCTAAAGAAATCTATTGCAAGTATATAATCAGCGCCGCACTCCGCGCCGGGTGCGCCCTTTTGACAGCTCTGCGCATGTAATGTATAATTGTTTAAGCTCAGCGCGCCTCCTCGCGCGTCGGGCAAACACGATATGCGGGAGCTTTCTAATGCTGAAATTCAACAAATCGCACGGGCTCGGCAACGATATGATTATAATCGACTGCCGCGACGGGGTGCGCTTCGACCTCAACGCGCTCGCTTCGCGCCTCTGCAACAGGATAACGGGCATAGGCGCGGACAATATGCTTGTGCTCGCCGATTCGGACAAGGCCGACGTGCGTATGCGCATTTTCAACAGCGACGGCACCGAAGCGCAGATGTGCGGCAACGGCATACGCTGCTTCGCAAAATATGTATATGACAGGCATATCGTCAATAAAACGGAGCTCACGGTGGAAACGCTCGGCGGTATAATGCGCCCAAGCCTCGACGTAAAGGACGGCGTCGTCAAAAATGTCACGGTGAACATGGGCACGCCGCGCTTTGAAAGGGCGGATATACCGATGCTGGGCGAAGGCGATTTCCTCATGCAGCCTCTCAGCGTCGGCAGCCGCACGTTTTTTGTCAGCAGCATGTTTATGACCATACCGCACACGGTGGCGTTCGTCGACGATGTGTCGCAGATAGACGTAGCGCGTTTCGGCTCGCTCATAGAGCGCCACAGGTTTTATCCCGAGCACACGAACGTAAACTTCGCCCAGGTAGTAGACAGGCGCAACATAATCGCGCGGCCATGGGAGCGCGGCTGCGGCGTGACGCTCGCCTGCGGTACGGGTGCGTGCGCATGCATCGTGGCGTGCGTTCTTGCGGGCAAAACCGAACGCGAAGCGAACGTGCATCTTCAGCTCGGCTCGCTCAGGATACGCTACGACGAATCGGGCAGCGTCTTTATGACAGGCCCTGCCACAAGCGTATTCGACGGCGAAATAGATATTTAATTTTCCGACTTTCAGGAGATCGGGGGCATTTTGTGAACGCGATATTCTCCGCCGATTCCGAATGGGGTATCGGCAAGGACAACGGGCTTCTCGTCCGCATAAAGGACGATATGAAGCGCTTCAAGCGGTTTACGCTCGGCAAGACCGTGGTGATGGGGCATAACACATATTTGTCGCTCCCCGGCTCAAGGGCGCTCAAGGACAGGCAAAACATCGTATTTTCGCGCGACAGTTCGCTTTCGCTCCCCGATGCGCAAATCGTACGCTCCGTTGACGAGCTGTTCGCGCTCGTCGGCAATGGCGGCGACGTGTTCGTGATAGGCGGCGCTCAGATATACTCGCTTCTGCTTCCCTACTGCCGACGCGCGTTCGTCACGCTCATCGAAGGCAGCCTCGGCGCAGATGTGTTTGTCGAAAATCTTGACAAAAGCGGCGATTGGAGGCTCACGGCTTTTTCCTCGCCAAAGGAATGCGATGGCGTTAAATTCAAGTACGCCACATATGAAAATACGCGCCCGACGCCCGAGAGGAAAGCATAAGCATCGAAAACAGCCTGTTCTCCGTAAAAAATAAACGCTTTGAAATAACCATGTACGGTATAAAGATACTGTGCTGCGTGTTCATGGCTTTTGACCATGCGGCGCTTATCGTTCCGTCGCCAAAGCTTTCGCTGATACTTCGCGCGATACCTCGGCCATTCTTTGTGGTCATACCGTTCATGCTGGCGGAAGGGTATAAGCACACGTCAAACCTGCCCAAATATATGACGCGGCTTTTCATATTCGCGCTCGTGACGCAGCCTTTTTACTGCTTATTTTTCAACTATGCGCTTGCGTGGCCATACCGCCTGAACGCCATGTTTACGCTCTTTTTAGGGCTAATGTGCATGTACGTTTGGGATACGGCAAGGCATAAATGGTTTGCGGCTCTGTTCTGCGCGCTGACGGCGTATCTGGGGCAAATATGCAATGTTGAGGGCGGCGCGTGGCTCGTAATATTCACGTTCATGTTCCGTCTCATCACCGACGGCAAAAGAAAATTCGTCGTGTCATACAGCGCTTTATATGTCGGCAACTATCTGCCGTCGATACTCAAGTCCGCCCTGAAACACGACCGTGGTGGGCTGCTCAAAAACATGCTCTATCTTTTCTGCGCGCTCTGGGGCGCCCTGCTCATATTCTTCTACAACGGCAGGCAGGGCAGGCGCGGCGGCTACTTCTTCTACATATTCTATCCCGCGCATTTGGCGCTGCTCGGCGCAATCAAGCTGCTGATAAATTAAAAGGCGTTAAAAAAGCCTCCGCAGCATACGGCACGGCGGAGGCCATTTCGCGCAGTTGTTCGTCTGCCCGCAAAATCGGTGCGGAGGAAACGTCCTCAAGCCGATGCCTGAGAGCTGTCCTCCGCAAAAAGACTGATTTTACTTTGTCATAAGCAGGCAGATGTTGTTGGAGAACTCTACGGGGTCATCTATCGGAAGCCCCTCGATGAGAAGCGCCTGATTGTAAAGCAGTTTAGCGTAGAGCTTTATTTTTTCATCATCATCGAGCGCCGAAATCGTCTCGAAAACGGGATGCGACGGGTTAATCTCAAGCACCCGCTCCGCCCTTGCTCCGTTTTCCATGGGCATGGCGTTCAGCACCTTCTCCATCTCGACGGTTATTACGCCGTCGCTTGTCAGACAAACGGGAGACGTTTTCAACCTGCTTGAAAGCCGTACTTCCTTGACTTTGCCGTCAAGCGCGTCCTTCAGCTTATCGAGTATCGCCTTGCTCGATTCCTGCTTCTCGGCTACAGCCTTTTTCTCATCCTCGCTCGCAATGTCAAGGTCGCTCCCCGCGACCGACTTGAACGGCTTGCCCTCGTAGCCTTCGAGAAGCTTTATCACAAATTCGTCTACGTCGTCCGTCATGCAGAGTATGTCGTAGCCCTTGTCGCGCACGAGCTCCGTCTGCGGCAGGCGGAGAGATTTTTCTATCGTGTCGCCGCATGCGTAATAAATATCGGTCTGGTTTTCCTCCATCGCGTCGACATATTCCTTGAGCGTTATAAGCTTCGATTGCTTCGCCGAGTAAAACAGAACAAGATCTTTAAGGAAATCCTTGTCGACGCCGTAGCCCGCATACATGCCGTACTTAATCGGCAGGCCGAACGCCTTGAAGAATTTTTCGTATTTCTCGCGGTCGTCCGCAAGAAGCTTCTCAAGCTCCGCCTTTATCTTTTTCTTGATATTGGACGCGATAACCTTGAGCTGGCGGTCGTGCTGGAGCATCTCGCGCGAAATATTGAGCGACAGGTCGGCCGAATCGACAAGGCCGCGCACAAATCCGAAGCAGTCGGGCAAAAGCTCCTCGCACTTGTCCATTATCATGACGCCGTTTGAGTATAGCTGGAGTCCGCGCTTAAACTCCTTGGAATAGAAGTCGTACGGCGGCCGCTGCGGCACAAACAGCAGCGCGTTGTAGGAAACGGCGCCTTCTGCCTTTGTGTGAATCACAAGCAGCGGATCCTCAAAATCGTAGAACTTGTCTTTATAAAACCCGTTATATTCCTCAGCCGTTATGTCCGACTTATTTCTGCGCCAGAGCGGTATCATGCTGTTCAGCGTATCGTCTTCAAAATACGTTTCGTATTCGTCGCTGCCGTCTTTTTTGCGGCTCTTCTCGACAAGCATTTTTATCGGGAAGCGAATATAATCCGAATACTTTTTTACAAGCTCTCGAATCGTGTATTCATCAAGAAAGCGGCTGTAGTTTTCGTCGTCGGTATCCGCTTTGAGCGTAAGCACAACATCTGTGCCGACGGATTCCTTATCGCATTCCCTAATAGTATAGCCGTCCTCGCCCGTCGACTCCCATACCGCACCTTTTTCCGCGCCGAATGCGCGCGATAAGACCTTAACGTCGGAGCTTACCATAAACGCGGAATAGAAGCCCACGCCGAATTGGCCGATTATGTCTATATCGTCGCCGAGCTCGTTTGCGGCCTTAAATGCGCGCGTGCCGCTTTTCGCTATCGTGCCGAGGTTTGCCTCAAGCTCCTCGGGCGTCATGCCGCAGCCGTTGTCGCTGACGGTCAGCGTGCGCGTATCCTTATCAGCAAGTATGCGGATAAAGAAATCATCGCGTTTCATATTTACGGAGTCATCCGTAAGCGACCTGAAATAAAGTTTATCTATCGCATCGCTTGCGTTTGAAATCAGTTCTCTGAGGAATATTTCCTTATGCGTGTATATGGAGTTTACCATGAGATCAAGAAGGCGCTTTGATTCCGCCTTAAACTGCTTTTTAGCCATTAAACTCACCTCGTTGATTATTGGCACTCTTCGTCTTAGAGTGCTAACGTGATGATAATACACTTTCCGCGCCAAATCAATAGCCGTGCATGTTTTTTTACACGAACGCCACAATTGCAAAACGGCTTGCCCGAGCTTAGGCCGGAGGCGGCATAATCACCGCCTTAACGCACTTGCGCCTGTATCCCTCTTACGGCAAGCGCCGCCCGTTTCGGAGCATATCCGAGCCGTGGCGGCACTGTTTCTGCCTTTTTGCGGCCTAACGTCCTATTTTCGCGGTCATCTTCCCGTAACGAGCGCGGCTGCGGCTATGAGGGCCTCACGGCTTGCGCCGCCGTCAACGGAAACGCAGTACGTTACGCCCGCCTCGGCATCGTACCAGTAAACTATGCCTTCGGCGTTTTCGACGTATTTGAGCGTCAGCGCAAGCCCCTCGTATTCAGCGTCAACCGTCTCCGTCCACGACGCGTATACTCCTGAAATATCTTCGGCGGCTTCTGCGCTCTTCACGCGATACAAATACGATATGCCGCCCTTCTTGAACGACACCTGGCCTATTCCCTCGCCTTCAATATAGCTGTAGGCAGCCTCCTCGGCTTCCGCCGGCGCAACTACGGTATAACCGAGCTGAGCTTTCAGCGCTTCGGAATCATCAACGATGTGTATCGGGTTTGACATCCCGACTTGTTCTCCTTCGTAATCCTTTTCACCGCAGCCGACAGCAAATATTGACAGCATGGAAAGCATGGGTGCGCAAAGCATAATAAGAATTTTTTTCATAATTTTATTCTCCTGTGCAGTATTATGTTTAATTATACGTCCGACGATGAAATCGGTTGCAATATATTTTTCGAGTTTTTCTCGTGTTTTGCCTCTCGCATTCGCTCCCGGGCGTCAAAGCCGGAATTAACTTAAGGGGCTGCGGCCCCTTAACAACCCCCGGGTTTTTCGACAGACTGACTTTGTTTTTGCCGACGCGCGCTGTATACTATAGCTGAACAGTACAAATATAGTGCTGTTTGCGGTTTTTTCGCACAAGGTGAGGCGCATGAGCTGTATGGCTGAGCCTTTGCCGGGACGAGTGTTCGCATAAAAGCTTCAAAACGCCGCATTTTGGGGTTTATCGACGGGCGCAAATGCTTTATAATATATGGCAGAAATACAGTGCGCCGCCATGCAAGGAGGTCAATATGGACATAAAAACAGGCACAGCTGCTTTGTCAATAATTCGGCAGCTTTTGGACCCTGCGGTAAGTACAACGCCCGCGATAAATACTCCGCCGCAGAAGCCGCAATTCGTAAAGCTGCCAATGGAGCAGCCGTTTAAGCGTACGACTCCGGAAGAGCAGGGCGTTCCCTCCGCCGTTATTTCGGATTTTCTCGAGGCTCTCCGCACGGATGAAACACTTTATCCCCACAGCGCCATGATACTGCGCAACGGCTGCGTAATCGCCGAGGCGTCCTACGGCGCGCACGACCATACAGTATGGCATATAACGTATTCCGAGTGCAAAAGCATAACGGGTATTGCCATAGGAATGCTCATCGACGAAGGAAAGCTTTCGCTCAACGATAAAATCGTCGATATATTCGCCGACCGTCTGAACAAGCTGAACAAGTTCACGCACAGGAACATAACGGTGCGTCATCTGCTTACGATGACGAGCGGCATCGTATTCAACGAGGCGGGCTCCGTCACGGAGAACAACTGGGTAAAATGCTTCTTTGAATCGTTCCTCGTGTCCGAGCCGGGCAAGCATTTCAACTACAACAGCATGAACACATACATGCTGTCGGCTATAGTCAAAACCGTCAGCGGCCACGGACTGTGCGAATATCTGCGTCCGCGCCTGTTTGAGCCGCTCGGCATAAGGAACTTTTATTGGGAAAAATGCCCGATGGGCATAGAAAAGGGCGGCTGGGGAATGTACATACTCCCCGAGGACATGTTGAAGATTGGACAGCTTCTGCTCAACGGCGGCGTTTGGAACGGGAAACGGCTTATTTCGCAGGAATGGATAGACGCCGCAACGTCCGCGCAGGCAGCGGCCCCCAAATCAATCGGCGATTTTAACTACGGGTATCAGATGTGGTCGGGCAGAAACGAGCGCTCCTTCCTGTTCAACGGTATGTTCGGCCAAAACCGTCACTTCGGGCAATAACGAGTTTTTCCAGCAAAGCACGCTTTGTCCGACCATAGAGCGCTGCTTCGGCAGCAAAAATGCCGCGCTCAGCGGCGAACCGCTTCCCAAAAACACGCGTGATTACAGTAAGCTGACAGCGCAGATTGCACGTCTCAAGGGTCTCGTTTACAGGGAGCGCCGCACTATATTCGACAGCTTCCGCAGCATGGACTACATGCACGGCGTGGATGTATTCATGACGAAGCTCAACGGCGCCATATTCGACGCAACAGAGCCTAAGGCGCGTTCCGTCGGTCTTTACCCGCTGATGACCCAGACGCTCCAGAACAACTACACAAAGGGTCTTCGGAGCATCGGCTTCCGCTACGAAGACGGTGCGCTTACTGTCACAATATATGAAAACGACCAAACGTTTGAGCTGCCCGTCGGCTTCGACAAAACAAAATACACTGACGTCTATATACACGGCGAACCCGAAAAAATCGGTGTTTCCGGACGGCTTACGCGCGATGAGGACGATACGCCCGTGCTGAAAATATGCGTCTCGTTTATCGAGCTTGCGAGCACGCGCTTTATTAAGCTCTTCTTTGAAGGCGACAGGATAGTCTCAAAATGGGCCGAAACGCCGGGCATGCTCTTCATACTCAGCGGACTTGACCTGTATGCCGAAAAGAGCAAAATACTCGAAGCTCTCGTGGAGAAGAATGACGAGGAGCTTCTCAGGTTCAGGCTTTCGAGGATGTTCGAGCCGGAGCTTCTGCTTGAAAGGCGCAGATAGCGCACAATTAATTGCGGAATTTAGCGCACCGGCAGTTTACAAAAGCCGAATTTGCTGTTAAAATATTGTTTGGCGTTTATTCGCCGCTTATTATAGGTTAATTTTATATCCGACAGGGGGACATAAACCAATATGAAATCGTATACCGCAAAAGACATCCGCAACATCGGCGTCTTCGGCCATGCCGGAGAGGGCAAGACAACGCTTACCGAGGCGATGCTTTTTAATGCCGGACTCATTGACAGAATGGGCCGCGTCGAAGACGGCTCCACCGTCACCGACTATGATCCCGAAGAGATCAAACGCACTGTTTCGATAAGCGCCGCAATCGCTCCCTATGAGTGGAACGGCTCCAAAATCAATATAATCGATGCGCCCGGCGGTTTCGATTTCTACGGCGAGGTTGCCGAGGCGATGGCGCTCGCTGACAGCGCCCTTATCGTGGTCGGCGCCGTTTCGGGCCCCGTTGTCGGCGTCGAAAAATCGATGGCTCTGTGCAAAAAGGCCAATAAGCCGCGCATGATGGTCATTAACCAGATGGACAGGGAAAACGCGAATTTCGACAAGGTTGTCGATGCTCTCGTAGATAAATTCGGCCCGTCCGTCGTTCCCATACAGCTCCCGATAGTCGAGGGCGGCGCATTCAAGGGCTACGTTGATGTAACAACCATGACGGCAAAGCTCTTTGATGCCAAGGGCGACAAAGAGACTGCCATCCCCGCAAATCTCTCCGATCGCGCGTCACAGTTCCGCGAGGCGCTCACGGAGGCTGCCGCCGAAAGCGATGAGGAGCTGATGGAGAAATTCTTCGAGAACGGCGAGCTCTCGCAGGAGGACCTTATGTCGGGCCTTTGCAAGGGCGTTCTCGACGGCGGACTTACGCCCATATGCTGCTGCGCCGCACAGCCCAACATAGGCGTAAAGACGCTTATGGACAACCTCGTACACTATATGCCTACGGCCGCCGAAGCGCCCATGCGCGCCGCCGTTGACGCAAAGACGGGCGAGGCTGTCACCGTTGACCCGAACGGCAAGTTCTCCGCGCAGGTCATGAAGACGGTTGCCGACCCGTTCGTCGGAAAGATTTCGCTCATGCGCATATTCTCGGGTTCGCTTTCCAACACCGTCGCGCCCTACAACGCGAACAGCGAAAAGCTCGAAAAACCCGGCACGATTTACATGATGCGCGGCAAGAACCTCATAACCGTCGACAAGCTTGAGGCGGGCGACATCGGCGCCATGGCAAAGCTCCAGTTCACAAACACGGGCGACACTCTCTGCGACCAGTCGGCGCCCGTCAAGTTCGAAAGCATAGATTTCCCGAAGCCCTGCATTTTCCTCGCCGTCACGGCAAAGAAGCAGGGTGAAGACGATAAAATCATCTCCGGCCTCAACCGTCTCAAGGAAGAGGATCCGACAATGACGATAGAAAAGAACGCCGAAACGGGCGACGTACTCATCTGCGGTACGGGCGAAACGCATATCGGCGTCATCTGCGCAAAGCTGCTCAACAAGTTCAAGGTAGAGGCACAGCTCAGCGATCCGCACGTTGCGTATCGTGAGACGATTCGTTCCACCGCCGAAGCCGAAGGTAAGCATAAAAAGCAGTCGGGCGGCGCGGGTCAGTTCGGCGTCGTTCAGATGCGCTTCGAGCCGATGCCTGAGGGTGATTTTGAGTTTGTCAACGCTATCGTCGGCGGCGTGGTCCCCAAGGAATTCATCCCCGCCGTTGAAAAGGGTCTCAAGGAAGCGATGCTTCACGGCGTTCTCGCGGGTTACCCGATGACCGGCGTACGCGCGACGCTCTACGACGGCAAGTATCACCCCGTCGATTCCAAGGAGGTCGCGTTCAAGTCGGCCGCAAGGCTCGCATATAAGGCCGCCTGTGCAAAGGCTTCGCCCGTTCTTACGGAGCCGATTTACCGCTACGACGTTCTCGTTCCCGACGAGTACATGGGCGACATCATGGGCGACATGAGCCGCCGCCGCGGCCGCGTTATCGGCACGAATCCGACAGCCGACGGCACCGAGGTCATAGCTGAAGCTCCGCAGTCGGAAATGTTCAAGTATGCAACCGATCTGCGTTCCATGACGCAGGCGCGCGGCACGTTCAAAGCCGAATTTGTCCGCTACGAGGATGTTCCCGCGAACATCGCGCAGAAGATTATCGAACAGGCCAAGAAAGAGGACGACGAGGAAGAGTAATCCTTGTAATTTGAGTGGAAGGGCCGCTGCGTTCGCAGCGGCCCTTGTGCTTTAGCGTACGGCTTTAAGGCTTCTCAGCCTCATGTGTACCGCCGAGCGCGGCGAGCGGGGCGGCGCAGCCGCCGCGCCCGCAGGGCGCAGGCTTCCGCAGGAAGCGCGAGCCGCGCGGAGCCGGGGGAAGGCAAAAGCTTGTTTCGAGCCACGTTTTGAAGACGTCGAAAAAAATCAAGGGCTATTATTCTGTAGTGCGATATATTATATATTGCAATTCATTTTTATCCTTCTTTAATCAACACTTTCCCAACACCTTTTACGCAGGATTTAACGCATAATCCCAACAACGGGGGTTCGGGGGACGTGTCCCCCCGACGGGGTGCAGGGGCGGAGCCCCTGCATCAATTCACAGCCAAACTCCTTTTCACCGCCGCGCCCGCAGTTTTATTTCGGAGCATTTTTGTTTTTTACATATTGCGGCGATTATACTTATATGGTAATATATGTATAAATAAAATAATTTCATTATGCCTGAATATAATGAACTTCGCCTTATTCAATACGACTGATAACTAATGGCGGTGCATCATTCGCCCGCCGCGTCAAAATATGATAGTTTAGCGGAGCGATGCTGCCGCAGTATCCTTTGACGTCCACCACCGCAAGACCCTCGAGTGCCGAGCGCCCTTCACCGCGCAAGGCTTATCTCCAAAAGACCGCACCGACGCGGCAGCATTCCGGCAATATCGTCCCTGAGCGGGCGAGGCGATATAGCATATTCATATAGTAAGGAGGATACTCTGATGAAGAGATTAGGGTTAAGGTTAACGACATTTGCAGCGCGTCATTGCGTACAACCGCTGTGTTCCCGCGCGTCAGACCGAATGCCGGCCTTGAGCAGTCAGACATGCCTAAAGCCTGAACACACATCAAAAGATAATTCATAAAGGAGATGATCACATGGGCTTATACCTGAAGCAATTTTTCCGCTCACCCATAAAGGCCGCCGCCTTTCTGCTGCTGCTCATAATCGCAGCCTCTGCACTGAATATAGGACTCAATGCATATGTTACCGTCAGCGCAATGTCCGATGAAGTGGAAAGCTTTTATACAACCATAGCCGTGCCAAATTATCACAGGCAGGGCTTCGAGCCGTTGGACAAAAATGCAACCGACAAAAGCGAACGACAGATAAGCGAAGAATTTGAGCGCTATAACAAGGCAGTAAAGGCGCTGTCGGAGCGTGCGGAGTATGTTGATGCCGCGCTTGAAGCGGCGAAAGACTGCGAGCTTGTCGATGCTGTTGAGATTCTCAGCACCATGGGTTGTTATTCCCCCGGAACGGAGCCGGTAATTAACCGCGACAACATGTATGGAATCGGAACATATCCTTCATCCGTATCGATGTTTGACGTAACATGCACGGTGGTATACAAAAACTCATTCCGAGTGACCGCCGTATGCGAACCGAACGAAATTCTATATGAAAACGCCGAAATAAAGCTTCATTGGGCGAATGCGCATAAAAAGCTCATCATCGCATATGACGGCGAAAACGTATGCCCGTTTGAGGCCGGTAAGCGTTACATAGTCGTCGGCTCGTTCTTAAACGAGGAGGGCTCTCTCCCGTCCATCAACGCCGGCGAAAGCTACGGAAACCCGAACAGCGGCCAACTAATAAACTACATAGATGAAAAGGGCAATGATGCCGCCGTCACGGTCGCAGGAAATTCTTTCTATCCCGGCGGCCCGCTTTTGACGTATTGGAATAAACTGCGGCCGTATTACCCCGACTATCGGTATGTCATAGAAATACCCAGCGGGAAAACGGGACGGGAAATGATTTCCGATTCAACGGACGCAAACCTTATGGCGCTTGTCACGATGTGCGAATATAACATACATTCCCTTCAGGCCGTTGCAACCGATAACCTGGATGCCATACTGTGGCTGCTTTCGGGGACCGCCTCGATATCGCAGGGGCGCAAGTTTACCGAAGATGAATATGCTTCGGGCGCAAAGGTTTGCCTTATAAGCGCCGGTCTTGCGGAAGCGAACGGCCTTAGCGTCGGAGACAGGCTCAGCCTTACGCTTTACGCGCGCGGCGATTCGCCCAGGCAGTTCAACGACGTGGTCATGAACTCCCGGGACGCCATAGATCCGTATCTTGACGGCGTGACGCCTTGCTGCGAGCCTGACGAATACGAGATTGTGGGTATATACGCCGATGAAGGGTTTACGAACGACGTTACCGCCTTTTGGCCGAACACGGTAATTATACCTCAAAATTGCGTCGCCGACCCCGATGTGCTCGACTGCTCGGATTACTATCGCCGCACATTCGACGAATATGATACGACGCATTCCTCGGTGCGCCCCGACAAAATGATAACGCTGGTACTCAAGAACGGCACCATTGACGAGTTTGAACAATATATGACCGACCGCGGATACCCCGACTGCTTCGTGTATGAGGACGTCGGTTACGAGGAGGCGAAAATATCGATAAGCACCATGCAGGCAAACGTGCGAAAGCTAACGCTTGTAACGCTTGCGCTGTTCGCCGTCGTCGGCGTGCTTTATGCGTTCCTGTACAGCCTGACAATGCGGAAGATTTCCTACACCTCGCGCCTGCTCGGTAAACGCCGCACAAGCGTATATCTCGGAACAGTGCTCAGCTGCATAGTAATAGCCGCCGCTGCGTTCGCCGCATCCGCATTCATAAGCGCGTTCGCGTACGGCAGCGTTTGCAGGGCGCTGATTTCAGACGAGATAGCCTATGTCTTCTCACCTAAGCTTACCGCGCTTGCATTCTCGGCCGAAACGGCATATGTTGCCCTGTTTGCCGTGTTGTTCAGGCTCGAGCTGCTTAAGCGCAACGCCATGAAAATGATGAAGCGATAATAGGGGTTAGGCGATGATAGGATATACGTTAAAAATGATGCTTCGGCGAATCGGCTCGGCCCTTCTCGCCGCGCTGCTCGCCGCCGTTGGCGCGGTCGGCATGGCGCTGCTCGGAACGCTGCTTGATAAACAGTACGAAGCGCTCGACAGGACATATCGTGATACGGTCATAGAGGGCGTCATAACAAACGCCGCCGGCAGCAGGCGCACAGGGCTTACGATACTTGCCGGAACGTACGATAAGCTTACAAAGCCTCCGCTCGACGAGCTTATCCGCGACATAGCGCTCGAAAGGCGCTCCAACGTGATGACGTATACGACCCTGACGTATGAGGCGTCGTCCGAAGAAGAGAGCGGCGAAGAGGGCGCCGCCGAACCCAATACGGTGACAGACAGGCTCGATGCAGCTCTCGTAGGCATAACGTTCCCCGACAGGGCGAGCGAGCTGAGCAAATTTACAGGAGCCGCCATAACGTATTTCGACGGCTTTGACGAAACCGTCTTCACCGGCGCAGACGATGTATGCGTTATATCCGACAACCTTGCGGAGTGCATGAGCGAAATAAAGGGCAAGCCGCACATATCGGTGTTTTATTCGACGGAGGTTCTTAAAAAAGATGCGAACGGCGAATTGAATTGGGATTTTGAAACGACCGAACGCATCATACAGGTCGCAGGCATGGTCAGCGGCGGCCGTTCAGGTCGGCTGTACGTCCCATACAGGTGGTTAACGGCGTGGCAGCGCACCGTGCCCGAAAAAGTGTATGCCGAGAGCTGCACATTCATCGTGGCGGACAACTACCGCATGGACGAAATTCGAGCCACGCTTGAAAAATATTTTGTTGTGCCGGACCCGAGTATGAGCAGCGACGACAGATCGTTCGGCTATAAAATACTCGACGAGGTATTTAACGCAAGCATAAAGCGCATAAACGACAACATACGCCTCATGAAGGCGCTCGTTCCGTCGCTGTACGTCGCGGCGTCTTTGATAGGCTTCCTTGTAAGCTTCCTTATGATGCGTACGCGCACTCGCGAATTTGCCGTAATGCGCTCGCTCGGAGTAAAGCATGCCTGCGTAACGGCGGCCGCCTGCTTCGAGCAGACGCTTCTGACGCTGCTCGGCGGCGCTGTCGGGGCGGCGGTGCTCACCCTCGTCGGCATGGGCGGAAAGCTTGCCGCAGGATGCGTATTCCTCGCATGCTACCTCTTCGGTTCGCTCGTATCGGCGGTTTGGATTACTAACGTAAACGTGATGAAATTATTAAAATCGGAGGAATAATCATGGGAATACTCGATGTTAAAAACGTCAGCTATGAATATAGGAATAAATATCGAACTGTCAAAGCTGTAAACGGCATCGACTACAGCTTCGACGCAGGGAAGTTCTATGCCATAGTCGGAGCGTCCGGCTGCGGCAAAACGACCTTCCTTTCTCTGCTTGCAGGTCTCGACATACCCACGGGCGGCGATGTAATCTACGCAAGCGGCAGCACAAAAAGCATAGACAGAGACGACCTCAGGCGGGACGACGTGGCCGTAATATACCAAAACTTCAACCTTTTCCCGCTTCTGACAGTGCTTGAGAATGTGATGTATCCTTTGTCGCTCCACAAGACGCCCAAAAAGGAGGCGCGCCAAATCGCAAAGGAAAAGCTTGCTGCGGTGGGGCTAACGCCCGAATTCCATAAGCGCTTCCCGTCAATGCTTTCGGGCGGAGAGCAGCAGCGCGTAGCAATAGCGCGCTCGCTTGCCGCAGGCGGCAGCGTCATACTCGCCGACGAGCCCACAGGCAACCTCGACGCAGAAAACAGCCGCAACATAATTGACATACTGAAGCGCCTTGCGCACGACGAGAACTACTGTGTTATCGTCGTTACGCACGACTCCGCCGTCGCCTCATGCGCCGACGAGGTGATAAAGCTGCGCGACGGCAAGATAGAATAAATCTCCTCTCAACCGCTCTTTTCATAGAGTTCTTCTTTGCGGGGGATATACGTCCCCCGCCTCTTTTTTTGGAAAGGCTCCGTCAAGCGGTTTGAGAAGACTGCGTGCTTGCGCTGATGCGAAAAAATAACATAACGCCGCACAATTTCTGTTAACGTATATGACGCTGTACGGCTTCGGGCTTTGCCTGCTCGGATTTATGCATACGCGCCTTCGGGATATTGCACGGCAAAAACGGGACCGGCTCTGAATCCGCCGACCCCGCTCCCGCATCGCCGAGTCTTCGAAGCGTCAAAGCATCATCACGAGCCGTTCCGTACCGTTCATTGTGTCGGCAAGGCTCGGATTGCTCATTCTGAGCGAGTGTGTCGTGACATTGAAGCGCTTCGCTATGTCGTAAAGCGTCTCTCCCTTGTCGGCATAATATACGACTATGCCCTTCACCGATTCCCTTTGCTCGCACTCCGCTATTCCCGTAACTATGTCGATGTCGCGGTATGAAAATGTCGTTCCGTCTATAAGCAGCGTATACGATATCTCCGCGCTGCGCCCCGTGCCGCCCGACGCGGAGCATACGCACCTGAGCGAAGCTTCCGCCTCCGTCATAGAGTCGCAAGCCGCGTCTGCCTGCACGAAGAAGGGAATGTCTTCCGTAAACGAGTACATCGCGCCGCCTTCGCTTTGGTAGATTATATGCGTGAAAAGTATTCCGTCTATATCGACGCGCCCGCTGCCGCACGATACAGACGTCGTCATCGGCCTCGCCGACGAGTAGACCGTCCTGTATATCTCGGGCATTCCCTCGGGAACGTCTATATTCTCGCGTATCGATTGCTTTGCGCTGAAGCTCTCGCCGCGCAGCATGAGCCGCGTTCGCGCTGCAAGCGGGTCGTACGCAAGCATCGGCGAAAAAGAATCCGTGGGCACCGTTGCAGCACGTTCGACAGTTTCAAACACGCTTATATCGAGTATCGCCTCGAGCGTTATAAGGCCGAACTCCTCCCCGACAGGACGCATTACAACGGTATCCACCGATGCCCTCGCGCTAAGAGCGGCAGAAGCAGTGTCAACGGGTATCAGCTCCTCAAACGTCACATGCTGTACCGTCTGAGTAAGCCTGTCGCTTGAATCCATGCAAAGTGCGCTCACCGTAAGCACGCCCGAAACGCATGCGTTCGCCCCCTCGATATGCACTTCCCGGACCGACGCCTCTCCCGTGCTCGCCATCACCGTATTTACTCCCGAAGCGCCTATCTCCTCGCGTATGCGGCACGAGCCCGAGCCAACGGCGCGGCGCGTCATATACTTCACCTGCTCTGTTTTAACCTCAACATCGCTCACGCCGCTAAGGCCTGCCATCACGCGCATCGGCGACAAATCCTCGAGCCTGCACGAAAGCTCGACCGTGCTCGTAAGCGCAACAAAATCGCCCGACGGCATACCCGACACCGACTGTATGACCGTCGTTATCTCGGCCGTTTGGCCCGCCTTCGCGCCGTCTATCGAAATCGTGTGCTTAAACGGCGCGCTCGATGTGAACGAGAATACGCGGTCGTCTCCGCCCATGCATATGAACGCCACGCGCAGCGACGCCTCCACTCCGACGACGCCTTCGCCGACCTCGTAGGAGGTTATCCTCACCTCCGCCTGCGTATCAAGAATGCTCTTTACGCTTTTCGCTTCGGGCAAGGGCACATTGCCCTCGACAAGCGCCTGCGCCGTCGCCGCCCCTATCACGCGTTCAAGCGAAATATCGTTCCATATAAGCTCCATATGATTCCTCCGCTATAATGATTGTTACATTGTATTTGCGCCCAAGCCCGTTTATGCGCATATTCCGCAGCTGCTCGGCGCTTTGACATGATACGCTTCAACAGCTCGCCGCCGCGCAGTTAGCGGTACGTTTTTCGCATGTGTTAATAATTTTCATGTCGAAATTTCGAAAAAAATATTGACATTTGAAATGAACATGCATGGAATGCGCATGGGTTTTCCACATTATCCACATAGTTATCCACTTTTTGCGTATTCGCGCGGATATTCCGTGTTGATAATTCGGTGGAAAACGTTCCCGATTCGACGAACGCACGTTTTTGCGTAAATATATTATTTTGAGCCGTATCACGCCGTCATGCATATCGCGCCGCAAAACGGCAGATGCTAATCGCGCAAAGGAGGATGAACGATGCTGATATTATTCTTGCGCGCTATAATACTGTATGCGCTCATGTTTGTCATGATTCGCATTATGGGCAAGCGTCAGATAAGCGAGCTTCAGCCCTTTGATTTCATAGTCACGCTTCTCATTGCCGACCTTGCATCCGAGCCCGCGAGCGACCTGAGCGTACCGCTGCTCTATGGCCTGGTACCCATACTAACACTGTTCCTGCTCCAGCGGCTCGCATCGCTTCTTTCGCTCAAGAGTGAAAAGCTTCGCCGCATAATGTGCGGCCATTCGCTCCTCCTGATAAACAAGGGCATTATCGAGGAAGGCACCATGAGACAGGCGCATTATTCGCTCGACGACCTGACCGAGCTTCTGCGCGTAGGCGGCGTTTATAAGCTGTCGGACGTCGAATACGCGATTCTCGAGACAAACGGCAGCCTTTCAGTCATAAAAAAGGGCGAATCGCAAAGCCCCACATATAAGGACATGAACATCGAGCCTCCGGGCGTCGGCCTGCCGCTCATGGTGATAGAGGACGGCCGCGTCCGGGATGACGCGCTGATAAAAAGCGGCCATTCAAGAGAGTGGCTTAGAGAAATGATGAACGATTTCGGCTACGTCAAGCCTTCGCAGGCGCTTTTCGCGTACATCGACTCCGAAGGCATGATGCATATGCAGGCAAAGCAAAAATACGGGGGGAGGGTACACTTTGCAGACACGGGAAAGCAAACGGAATAAGCCCGCGGTCATAACGGTCGCCGGTTTTGTCGCAATCATCGTATCCATCGCGGCGCTGCTTATTATGTTTACGCTTCCGCGGCGCATACTTCGTAAAACCGCCGACCGGCTTTTGCCTCTGATAGAGCAGGCGCGGCGCTGCGCACAGCTTGAGGATTACGACGGAGCCGTTTCGGCGTTGGCCTCCGCCTCGGATATAGTAAAAGAGGAAAGCTCGAAGCTTGACATAATTGTCAACCACAGCTATGTAACGGAGCTTATACTTCACACCGAGACAGCGCTCGACATGGCTGTATTCAAAAATCAGCAGCAGCTCGCATCGGAGCTCGACGCGATGCTCGTCAGCCTTCAAGCTATTGTAAAGATAGAGGAGCTGAGCTGGAGCACCCTTCTGTAAACGCGGTTTACGGGAAACGCTTTTGCCAGAAGAAATCGCAGCTTAAAACCGCACGCGGCACGCGCCGAAATGCGGTTTATACTTTTATGGTATTTTATTCCGTTCCCGCTACAGCCTCAGCGCCGGCTCGGCGTTGAGCGAAAGGTCGCTGCGGCATCCTCTCATAAGCGCATAGTAGCCCGCACAGCCTATCATGGCGGCATTATCGGTACAATACTTAAATTCGGGGCAATAGAACGAAAGCCCGTACGCCTTTGCGCATTCTTCAAGGCGCGAGCGCAGCGCTTTATTCGCCGATACGCCGCCTGCAAGCACGAGCTTGTCAACGCCTGCAATCATGCACGCACGAACAGATTTATCGCAAAGCGTTTCGACGACGGCGCTCTGGAACGACGCCGCAACGTCCGCCCTGTTTATCGCTTCGCCCTTTTGCTCCGCATTATGGATTATATTTATGACGGCCGTCTTTATGCCCGAAAAGCTGAAGTCGAGCGACTGCGTCGTGTTGAAGCCCGTATGAAGCCTGTATGCGTTTTTATCTCCGCCGGCGGCAAGCTTCTCAAGCAGCGGCCCGCCGGGATAGCTGAGTCCGAGCACGCGCGCCGCCTTATCAAACGCTTCGCCTGCGGCGTCGTCACGGGTGCATCCGAGCAGCTCAAAGCTCATATAATCCTTCACATGCAGTATATGGCTGTGCCCGCCCGACGCAACAAGACATACGAACGGCGGCTCAAGCTCCTTATGCGTTATGTAATTTGCCGCAATGTGCCCCGCGATGTGGTTTACGCCTGCGAGCGGCACGCCGAGCGACAGGGCGAGCCCCTTTGCATAGCTGACGCCTACGAGCAGCGCGCCCACGAGCCCCGGGCCGTATGTGACGGCAATCGCGTCAATGTCCGAAAACCCGACGCCCGCCTTTTCAAGCGCGTCGCTGACGACCGAACCTATTCGCTCAACGTGGCTTCGTGACGCTATCTCGGGCACGACGCCGCCGTATTTTTGGTGTATTGGTATCTGCGTATGCACGGAGGTGGACACAACGTCGCGCGCCCCCTTCAAAACGGCCGCAGCCGTCTCGTCGCACGACGACTCTATGGCAAGCAGAGTAAAGCCGCCGCCGAGCATTTCAAGCTTTTTTTGCGCACGCGCTTCATAGCGCGAAAAAGAGTTTCCCATATCTTCCTTATCCGTTCTCGGGGCTTTTCAAATTATTTTTACGTCTGCGCTTCACGCCTGCGCCCAGCACGGCGGCAGCGCACGCTGCGAGCGCCGCAAAGCACGGCACAAACAGCAGCACAAACCGGCGTATGAGACGTTCGAAAAATTCGGCGGGAAACATATTTATCATGCGGCTCGTCAACGGGTCGAGCAGCCACAGATCGTTATCGAAGAACAAAAGGTGGAACGACGTCCAGAACGAATTGAAATCGATAAGCGCCCATGCGGAAAGAACGGCCGCCACAATGACAAACAGGCACGACGCAAGGACAAAGCCGTACGCTATGTCGAACGCCGCCTCCCTGCGCCGCGCAAACGCCACGACAGCGAACATCGCCGCAGCCACCGCCGCCATTATATACGATGCTGTGCGCCAGGCCATGTACAGCGCCCTGACATCTATCATGTGCAGCGTTTCACGCTCGTTGAACATCATAACCCGTCTGCCGAATACCTCCACTTCTATCTCCACCGAGTCGACTCGCCCCTCCATGTAATCGACAAGACGCATCATTGAGGCAAGTATATCCTCGTCGCTCATGCCCATGGCCGCGGCAACGCCAAGGCGCTTGAACTCCTTATCGTGAAGCTGCGAATCGTTCATCACTATCCGAAGCGACGTAAAAAGCAGCGCCGTTATCAGCAAAAACGACGCGACCGCACTTATCGTCCGCGCAATATTCCTGTTGAGCTTCATAACCTCTCCCTATCCTCCGAGCCTTATATGAGCCTTCCGCGGAGCATCGCCATCGCTATCGTGAAATACACGAAAACGGAACATGCGTCCGTTAAGGTCGTAATTATCGGCGAAGCCATTATCGCCGGATCGAGCTTCATCCGCTTCGCGATTATCGGCAATATGCAGCCGAGCGATTTCGCCACGCAGACCGTTATTATCAGCGTAAGGCTCACCACGGCGGCAACGCCTATATCTCCGTATTGAATAATAATCCTTATAAAATTCACCGCCGACAACGCCGCGCCGCAAATCAGCGCCACGCGTATCTCCTTCCACCAGACCCTGAAGAAATCCTTAAGCTCTATCTCATCGAGCGCAAGGCCGCGAATTATCATTGTCGACGCCTGCGCGCCGCAGTTTCCGCCCGTATCCATCAGCATAGGTATGAACGACACGAGCAGCGGCAGGCCCGCTATCGCCGCCTCGTAATGCTCAAGCAGGCCTCCCGTAACCATCGCCGACAGCATAAGCACCAAAAGCCATATAATCCTGTTTTTTGCAAGCTTGAAAGGCGGCGTCTTAAGGTACGTTTCCTCGCTCGGAGCCATACCGGCCATCTTTTCAAAGTCCTCTGTGTTCTCGTCCTGCATGACGTCTACGGCGTCGTCTATCGTGATTATGCCGACTATTCTGTTTTCGTTGTCGACGACGGGCATGGAGAGCATATCATACTTTGAAAAATCCTTCGCAATCTCCTCTTTGTCGTCGAGCGTGTGCGCATATATCGGATGCGTCTCCATTATGTCGTCTACTATGGTTTCAAGCGGCGACAAAAGCATTTCACGCACGGTGACGTAGCCTATGAGCCGCCTTGAGGCGTCGGTTACATAACAGGTATATATCGTCTCCTTGTCAACGCCGTCGCGCCGAATTATATCAAACGCGCTCTTGACGCTCGTGCCCGACTTAAGCCCGACGTATTCGTTTGTCATTATGCTGCCCGCAGAATCCTCGGGATATTTGAGATATTGGTTTATAAGCTGCCTGTTCTCGGGGCTCGAATTCTTCAAAACGCGCTTGACTACGTTCGCGGGCATTTCCTCTATCATATCTACGCAGTCGTCAAGATAGAGATCCTCCAGCACATGGCGAAGCTCATAATCCGTCAGCGTCTCGATTATGAGCTGCTGCGTATCCGCATCCAAATATGAAAACACATCCGCGGCCGCCTCCTTCGGCAAAAGCCTGAACAGCTTCATCATGGCGGTTCGGTCTTCGTTTTCCTCGTAAAGCTCCTCTATAAGCTCCGCAAGGTCAACGGTGTTCATTTCCTCCGCGATCTCCTTGACCGCAAGATACTTCTTTTCATCAAGAAGCTCTAAAATCTTTTCCGGCATCGTCGCCGCCTCCTTTTCTGCAAGCGCGGCGACACGGAACGATAACGCATGGCCGCACTTAACTCGTTTTTCCGGTTGTACTCGGATAAGGACCTGCGTCCATGATTATCCCTCCGTAATTTATTGAGCCGCATATATGCTCATTTTTATTATATCCCCGGACTTTCGGCCGCGCAAGGCTTTTTTGGGACAGGCCGGCTCGTTCCGGTCAGCAAAAAACCGCACACCCGACAAAAATCGTCAGGCGTGCAGCTTTTTATACCGGCAGCCGTGTGCCGGTAAAACACGTTGCGGCGCTAAGCGTGCCGTCACATAATTCAGTTTTATTCGATATTATTTACCGTCGCAACAAACAGCGTTTCGTTTGTGGCTGTATGAACTATGACCATGGCGTACGGCCTGTCGCAGCGGACGACGAATTTGTCCTCAAGGCTTATGCCGCGTGTCATCGCTACGCCGGAGCCTGCCGCAGCCTGCGTGCCGTTCTCATTGACATTGATGTGCGCCGCCTGAATGACGTCGCCTATCTGAATAAACTCATCCGAATCCAAAAGTCCCGGGAAGTTTCCGCTGCCTCCGAGCAATGCCTCTCCCATGCCCATCGCGCGGAGCGTCTCAAGAAGCTCAAGGCGCGAATTCAGCTCAATCTTCGGAAGCCAAAGCTCCGCTTCGCGCGCTTTGCATTCGTTCCACCTGCCCATGACCTTGCCAAGATACGCATTGGGCGATACGCCTTCGGGCGGAAGCGCCACGGCCATGAAGCATTCGTCATTCTCGTACGGAAGCAGTATTACCTTGCCGCCGTCTATCTCGGCGCAGAGAAATTCTCCCTTCGCGGCCATCAGCGTCACCTTTTGGTCGCCGTTCGTGCCGTGGAAGTCAAGGTCTTTATATACCTTCTCGGCATCAAAGCTTGTTTTCCAATTAAGGTCAAGGTCGAGCGCGTTTATGAGAAGCATCAGCGTATCTTCGGGAAGCGTTTCAAAAAGCTGCTTTATGCGCCCGTTTGTATGGTCGCTGACCCACTTGTTTGCGGAATCGACGACCGACTTGCCGTCGGTAAAATCGAACGTACCCGTTTCGGCCCTGTAGAAATTCGCGGCTATTGCGGCAAAGTTTCCGTTGAGCGCATATTCTGAGCTCATCATGACGGCGTTCGCCATATTTATGCCCTTTGAGCCGAGCGCGCTGAGCAGGCGAGAGTTGTTTACGTTTATGTCGTCGTTCGTCATGTCGATATGGAGCGCTTCGGCCATCGCCGCCCTTGCCTTTTCGTCGGCTCCCTGCATTGTAAGCTGAAGCACCATAGCAAGCGAGGCGGGCGAATATACGCCTGTCCAGTCGTCGTCAAGGTTTTCAAGCAGAGCGAGCGCGAACGCATTCGTCGCCGATGTAAATTCGTCGGAAACCTCGCCGTTGTCGAGCGGCTCGCCTTTTATGTCGAGCCAGCCCGAGGGCTCGCCCTTTACAGTTGAGTTAACCAATTTACCGTTATCCTCCTGTTGGTTTGTCGTTTTGCCGTTTTCGTCGGCATCGTGGTCAACGCCCGGCGATGCGGGCGCGCATGAAAAGAGCATCAGCGCGCATATCATCATCGCAGCGATTTTTATAAGCTTCATTATAAATTACCTCCGTTCAAATGTATAATACCACAACCATTTCGGTATCGTCGATTAAACGTTCAAAACCCCCAAAAGGTTCCTTTTTTTGCACCGCAGTCCGTTAAATGTCCGCATACTGTGCAAAAAAAGCTTTTATACGCTTCCAACGGACGCATTTTCAATATATAATTAACGTATGAACGAATCGCTTGAACAAAAGATAGCCCTTTTGCCCGAACACCCGGGCGTATACAAGATGTTCGACGCGGGAGGCGAGGTCATATACGTCGGCAAGGCAATAAACCTCAAAAACCGCGTGCGTCAGTATTTCCGCTCCCAAAACGGTATGCAGCCCAAGGTCGTCGCCATGGTATCGCACATAGCGGATTTTGAATACATACTCACGGCGAGCGAGGCTGAGGCGTTCGCGCTCGAATCGAACCTGATAAAGCAGTTCAAGCCGCGCTACAACATACTGCTGAAGGACGACAAGCATTTCCCCTATATACGGGTCGATATGCGGCAGGATTTCCCCGCATTCACCGTGGTAAGGAGAATAAAAAACGACGGCGCGACATATTTCGGGCCATACATAAGCGGACTTGGGCTGAAGGAGTCTATGAGCGTTATTCGCGACCATTTTCCGATACGCCACTGCAAAAAGGATATAAAGCGCGCGATTGCCGCGAACGAGCGGCCATGCCTTATGTACCACATAGGCAAGTGCTGCGCGCCGTGCTCGGGCAGCGTGACGCGCGAGGAGTACCATCGCATGGTCGATGAAATAGCGGCCTTCCTGCGCGGCGACACGGAAAACGTAATAAGCGAGCTGACCGAAAAAATGAACCTCGCCGCAGAATCGCTCGACTTCGAGCGCGCTCTCAGGCTCCGCGACAGCATAAAGGCGATAAAGAGCTTAAGTGAAAAGCAGCAGGCCATAAGCGTTAAGGACGCCGAGCTCGACGTGTTCGCGGTGTGCCGCGATGAAGCAGAGGCAATGGTATTCGCGCTTTTCATTCGCGGCGGCAAGGTCATAGGCACGGAGCATTTCGCGCTCTCCGACTGCGACATATCGGACGGCGCATTAATGACGACGTTCCTGAGGCAGTATTATAACGAAAACGTATCTATACCGCCCGAAGCGGTGCTGAACACGACGCCCGACGAGCTTGGTCCGCTCGAGGAATATCTCTCCGCGCTGCGAGGCCGAAGGGTGCACATAACCGTGCCGAAGCGCGGCGAAAAGCTCGGCTATACGCAGATGGCATACGAAAACGGCGTTGATACGCTCAAAAAGCGGCGGGAGCTTAAAAAGCGCGAGTGGGAGCGCGGCGAGGGCGCGCTTGCGCAGCTTTGCACATATATAGGGCTCGACGAGCTGCCAAGGCGCATAGAGTGCTTCGATAATTCGCACATAATGGGGCGCGATACCGTTGGCGGCATGGTCGTTTTCACCGACGGCAGCCCCGACAGGCCGGAATACAGGCGCTTCCGCATAAAGACGCAGACGGAGGGCGACGACTACGCCGCCATGCACGAGGTGCTGACGCGGCGCTTTAAGCGCGCCGCCGAAAAGGACGGCAAATTCGCGCAGCTTCCCGACCTTATCGTCGTCGACGGCGGGCGCGGACAGCTCAACGCGGCGCTCAGGGTGCTCGACGATTTTTCGCTGACGCACATACCGGCGATAGGCCTTGCGGAACGAAACGAGGACATAATATTGAAGGAATCGCCCGAACCGCTTTCGCTGCCCAAGAACAGCCCCGCGCTCCATTTTCTCGAGCGCATAAGAGACGAGGCGCACCGCTTCGCAATAAGCTACCACAGGTCGCTTCGGCAAAAAAACGCCCTCTACAGTGTGCTGAGCTCCATCGACGGCATAGGCGAAAAGCGCAGACGCGCACTCTTCTCCGCGTTCGTGACGCTCGACAGGATACGCGCCGCAACCGTGGACGAGCTCGCCGCCGCCGATACGATGAACAGAGCGGCCGCTCAAAGCGTATACGACTATTTTCATAAAAAAGAGGAGAAAAACGATGAAGTATAAAATGCTCGTGCTCGATATAGATGAGACGCTCCTGCCCTCGTCGCAGGTCATTTCCCGCGCCAATCTTGACGCCGTGCATGATGCGCAGGACGCGGGCGTCTTCGTCACCGTCGCTACGGGCCGCGGCTTTTTAGGCTCAAAGCGTGTCATCGACGAGCTTGGCATTAAGGGCGGCGTCATCAATTACAGCGGCGCGCTTATAACGGATACAGTCACGGGCGGCGTTCTCCATGTCGACGAGATCGAGCCGCAGCTTGTGTGCGAGCTGCTGTCGACCGCCCGCGAGCTCGGCGTGCATTCCCATCTTTATCAGGGCGACGCCATAATCTACGAGCGGCCGCACCCCTATGCCGACCGCTATAAGCGCGTACTCGGACTTGAAGGGCATGAGGACGCGGACGCCGCGAAAAAGCTTTGGAAAAACGTACCCAAGGTGCTGTACATAACCGAACCCGAGCGCATACCGGAAATGCTGCCGATGCTGAGGGAGCGCTTTGGCAGCCGCCTCGAGATAGCGCTCTCAAGCCCGGGCTTCATAGAATTCAATGCGCCCGGCTCTCATAAAGGCACCGCCGTAAAATGGCTCGCACGCCACATGGGCATAGACATAGGCGACGTCATAGCGATGGGCGACAACACGCTCGACATCGATATGATAAAATGCGCGGGGCTCGGCGTGGCCGTGGCCAACGGGGCGGAGGAGGTCAAAAGGGCGGCCGACGTAATCGCGCCCGCGTGTGAGGACGACGCCGTAAAATGGGTCATAGGCAATTACATATTACAGCCCGAAGGCGAAACGGAATAAAACTCGGAGGTATAACAAAATGTCAATAATCTGCTCTATTTACGTCCCCGAAGGCATTGTCATGGCCGCGGACAGCCGCATGACGGTTACAGCCGTGCAGGGCGGCGACAAGCCCAAGGAGCTCGTATTCTCGATTTCCGACAACGCGCAGAAAATAGTGCTGCTCAACAAGGTCAAGGTCGGCATAGCCTCCTGCGGCAGCGCGGTGCTCGACGGCAAAACCATATCGGACTATTTGAGAATATTCGAAATAAACGAGGTACGCGAAACAGACGACGTCACAGACGTCGCAAACAAGCTCCATAAATACGCCGCAAAGCATTTCCCCGCCGTCACGTTCTTCGTATGCGGCTACACGGCGGACGAGCCGTTCGTATATTCGATAAATAAGGAAATAAAGCGCTCCAACATGCAAAACGGCGTCGTTCAGTACGCCGCGTCGTGGTCGGGCGAATCTACGGCAATAACAAAGCTTCTCAACTCGCAGCCGCCCGCAATAATCAATCACGCCATGATGCCGCTTAAGGACGCCATCGATTTCGCGGAATTTCTCGTTGACCTCACGATAAAGTATCAGCGCTTCGAATCAAAGGTCAAAACCTGCGGCGGCGATATTGACGTACTCGTGCTGACAAAGGACGACGCCTTCTGGCATAAGCACAAGATTTTCAAGCCGTAAAACGGAGGGCCCGCCATTGACAAAGCACGAAATACATCATAAAATTAAAGGTCAATAAGCGTTCGGCGCTCACGCCGGGCCGTAAAGGAGCAGCTATGGATATCAAGCAAAATATCGCGAAAACTATCGCCGCAAATGTGGGCGCGGACGCGGCCGAGCTCTGCGAGTGGCTCGAAACGCCGCCAAACCCCGACATGGGCGACGTCGCCTTCCCGTGCTTCAAGCTTGCCAAGACGATGAGGAAGGCCCCCAACATGATAGCGGCCTCGCTTGCGCCGGCTTTGGGCGAAATCGACGGCATAAGCCGCATCGAACCCATGGGCGGCTACATAAATTTCTTTGCCGACAAGACGTCTTTTGCAAGGACGACGCTCGAGCGCGTTCTTGACGAGGGCGCCCGTTACGGCGGCTCGGATGTCGGCAGCGGCAAAACCGTCTGCCTCGACTATTCGTCAATAAACATTGCAAAGCCGTTCCATATAGGCCATCTGTCGACAACGGCAATCGGCAACGCGCTCAGGCGCATATATGACCACCTCGGCTACAAAACGGTCAGCATAAACCATCTCGGCGACTGGGGTACGCAGTTTGGCAAGATGATACTCGCCTACAAGCTCTGGGGCGATAAGGAAACCGTCGAAAAGGGCGGCGTACGCGCAATGATGCAGCTCTATGTGCGCTTCCACGACGAGGCCGAAAAGGACGACTCGCTCAACGACAGGGCGCGCGCATGGTTTAAGCGCATAGAACAGCACGATCCCGAAGCTGTCGAGATATTTGAATGGTTCAAAGCCATAACGCTCAAGGAGGTCGGCAAGACATACGACCTTCTCGGAATAAAGTTCGACAGCTATGCCGGCGAAAGCTTCTATGAGGACAAGATGCAGCCGGTTATCGACGAGCTGCGCGAAAAGCATCTGCTCAAGGTCGATAACGGGGCTTCCATAGTCGACCTCAGCGAATACTCAATGCCGCCGTGCCTCATACTGCGCTCCGACGGCGCCACGCTTTATGCGACGCGCGACCTCGCCGCCGCCATATACAGGAAAAACACATACGATTTCGATAAGCTTCTCTACGTCGTCGCCTATCAGCAGAGCCTTCATTTCAAGCAGATATTCAAGGTGCTCGAGCTTATGGGCAAGGATTGGGTGAAGGACTGCGTGCATGTGAGCTTCGGCATGGTCAGCCTAACCGACGGCACGCTCTCGACGCGCCACGGACGGGTTGTGTTCCTTGAAGACGTTCTCAACGCCGCCATAGAAAAGACGCTCGACGTAATAAAGGAAAAAAGCCCCGACCTTGAGGACAAGGAAACCGTTGCCCGCCAGATAGGCGTCGGCGCGGTTGTTTGGGGCGTCGTATACAACGGCAGGATAAAGGATATAGTGTTCTCATGGGATAAGGCGCTCAATTTCGACGGCGAAACGGGCCCCTACGCACAGTACACTCATGCCCGCTGCTGCTCCGTGCTGCGTAAGGCGGGCGGATACGACAGGGCAAAGATAGATTACTCGGCGCTTTCGGACG
This sequence comes from Clostridiales bacterium, assembly GCA_004558825.1. Classification (GTDB taxonomy): domain Bacteria; phylum Bacillota; class Clostridia; order Christensenellales; family CAG-138; genus SFDB01. The sequence continues at coordinate 50,401 of SFDB01000006.1, read as the reverse complement.
AAGCCTCCTCGGCGCTCGTCAAGGCCATCGCCGAATTCCCCGCCGCCGTTTCGGAAGCCGCAGAGAAGTACGAGCCGTACATTATTTCGCGCAGCGTCATAAACGTTTGCTCGTGCTTCAACAAGTTCTACTATGACAACCGCATCATGGACGAAAACGAGGGCGTCAGAAACGCAAGGCTCGCGCTGACCGACGCGGCAAGAAATGTAATCAAAACGGGGCTTTATCTCGTAGGTCTTGAAGCGCCCGAAAAAATGTAACCCAGCATTCGGAGGAAAAAACAATGCTCGATATAAAACGAATTCGCAAAAACCCTGAAGAGCTCGAACGCGCCATGAAGGCGCGCCGCAGCAAGGGCGCCGACGTGTCGGGACTTCTGGAGCTCGACAGGGAGCGCCGCGTGATTTTACAGGAATCGGAGGCGCTCAAGGCGCAGCGCAACGAGGTCTCGGCGAAAATCCCGATAATGAAAAGGAACGGCGAAAACACCGATGAGCTCATGGCAAGCATGAAAGCCGTCGCCGCACGAATAAAAGAGCTTGACGAAAAAATAAGCTCTATTGACGAGCAGCTCGACGCCATGCTTATGAAAATACCGAACATACCTCACGCAAGCGTTCCCGACGGCGCAGACGACAAGGACAACTCGGAGGTTCGCCGCGTCGGCACGCCGCCCGTATTCGATTTTCACTTCAAGCCGCATTGGGACATAGGCGAAGCCCTGAACATACTCGACCCGAAAACAGCGGGCAAGGTCACAGGCGCAAGGTTCACGTTCTACCGCGGACTCGGCGCAAGGCTTGAAAGGGCCGTCATAAACTACTTTATGGACACGCATTCCGCCAACGGCTATGTGGAAATACTGCCGCCTTATATGGTGAACCGCGCGTCTATGACGGGGACGGGTCAACTTCCCAAATTCGAGGACGACGCCTATAAAATAGCGGGCGGCGACGATTATTTTCTCATACCGACGGCCGAAGTCCCCGTAACGAACATGCTGCGCGGCGACATAATCGACGGCGCTCAGCTTCCGCTGAAGTTCTGCGCATACAGCGCATGCTTCCGCTCCGAGGCGGGCTCGGCGGGCCGCGACACGCGCGGACTCATTCGTCAGCATCAGTTCAACAAGGTCGAGCTTGTTAAGTTCTCGCTCCCCGAGACGTCCTACGATGAGCTTGAATCGCTCACGAACGACGCCGAAAGGCTGCTTCAGGGCCTCGGGCTTGCGTACAGGGTCGTTACGCTTTCGACGGGCGACCTCGGATTCTCATCTGCAAAGACATACGATATCGAGGTATGGATGCCGAGCTACGACCGCTATGTCGAGATAAGCTCCTGCTCCAATTTTGAGGATTTCCAGGCGCGCAGAGCACAAATACGCTTCCGCCGCGACAAGGGCTCAAAGCCCGAGCTCGTTCATACCCTCAACGGCTCCGGACTGGCTGTCGGACGCACGGTTGCAGCAATTCTTGAAAACTACCAGAACGCCGACGGCTCCGTAACCGTTCCCGAAGCGCTCAGGAAGTACATGGGCGTCGACGTGATAAGATAGTCAGCAGATTGATAAAAGACATAGAAATGACTAACCATGGGGTTGATAATGGGCCGCAGCCCCTTATGTTCAATCCGCACTGACGACATGTGCGTCAGTGCGGATGAAAACCCGGAGGTTTTCGTGCTTTGCGGGTTTCGCCGCCCGGGAGCAAATGCGAGATGCTAAACAGGTAAAAACTGTCGAAAAAGTGGCGTTCAGCCGCTTTTTCGACAGTTTCATGCGTCCCCCCATGGGCGCATTTTATTATGGCAGTCAATTCAGCTCTGTCATCATTATTGCGGCGCAAAGCACGTCGGCGCAGCCGCCGGGACTGAGGTTGAGTGCGATAAACTCATCGTCAAGCGCACGGAGCGCATTCAGACGCTCCCGTGCGGGCAGCTCGAGCAGCGCCTGCGCACGAGAGCGCATGAGCAAAAGACCGCTTTCGCCCGTCCTGTACAAAACGTTCGTGTCCGAAAGCTCGGCCATTATGTGTATGAGCGTGAGCGCCTGCGAGTCGTTGCCGTCAAGCCCCATGTATGAATAGTATCGAAGCAGCTTTGCCGCGCTTACCGCGCTTTTCATACCGCCCGCCGCTTCGCCGCGCACGCCGCGCGCTCCGCTTGCCGCGTAGATCGCCTCGCCATGAGTGAGGCTCGCGGAACGGCGCGCAGCATTTTCAAGCTCGCGCTCTGCGCTTTCGCCGACAATTTCGGCGCATACGCTCGGCATATAGGCCACGGGAATCCCTTTCTCCATACACAGCGCATATGATGCGCACATAAGCCCGAGCGTGTAAATGAGCCCTTTGTGCGTGTTCACGCCGCCTGTCGCCGCAAGCATGGCCTCCTGCGCGCGTATGCCTATCGGCCGCAAAAGCTCCATGAGGCCGCAGGGCTCGCGGTCAGCATGTTCAAACGACGTAAGGGCTATCTCCTCAAAATAAGGCCGCAGCGCCCGTGCGCTCGCATAAAATGTGTTTATATCCATATCGCGGTGAGCGCCGCTGTTGTTTCTGTCTACAAGCCCGGGCTTGGGCGTCGTTTCCACCTCTCGTATGAGGGCGTCGAACGCCGCAGCTCCGGCTTTTTTTGCAAAAAAACTCCGTATTATATTGTCTGTCCGCGCCTTAAGCTCTTCAAGCGTATGCGCCCTGCTTCGCGCGCATATCGCCGCCGCTTCGGAACAGATGAGACAGCGCCTCATTACGCCGCGCGACAGCTTTTCGCCGTGCGCATCGAGCACGTCTATATCGAAAAGCCTGCCCAGCTCGTCGTTTTCCTCAAGCTTCGTCATGCGCTCCTTGAGCGCCTTCACGTCCATTGCGACGCAAAAAAAAGCCTCGCAGCCTGTAAATTCGCATACCACATGCTCCTCAAGCGGAGCTATGCTCTCGCGTATACGCCTTACTCCCTCGTAAAACGCATTCCTAACAAGCGGATAAAGCTTTATTTCTCCCGCAATGTTCATCGACAAGCACACCAGCGGCACTCCGTGGCTTCGCAGAAGCTCGCCTTGTATAGCTGCGCGCCTGTCGCGCGCCGCAGCCATGTCGCTCACCGTGACGGGCCTTATATCATTTTTGCAATGCATTCGTATGTCGTCTCCGGCACAAGCTTTTTTATCTCATCAAGGCGTTTTTCGTCCATAAGCTCGCGCACGCGGCTCGCGCTTATGCCGTCAATGCGTTCTATCTCTATCAGCTCTATGCCGTATCGCGGCAATATCGCCTTGAGCCGCCCGTTATACGCCCGCGTCACGGGGCAGTACGGCTCCGTGCCGACAAAGCGGCGCGTTATTCCGAGCCTTTTCGCTATGCGCTCCGCAAAAAGTATAATATCAAGGTCGGCGTTTATCCTTTCGGCGTCTGCCGTTTCCTTTAGGAAATACGTCGGAAATGTCGCCGACGAGATGAGGTAGTCCTCGCTTTTATGGACAAGCGCGTTTTTTATGTGCGCGACGCCCTTTTTGACGAGCTCGAAGCGCGTGTTCGCGTCAAAGCGCGATTTATCTTCGGACAGTACGAATATGTGGAGCGTATCGCACTGCGCCGACGCCTGCTCGATAAGATAAAGGTGGCCGTTAGTGAACGGGTTGCAGTTGACGACGGCCGCGCCGACGACGCCGCCCGCCCCGCGTTCGAGCGAATCGAGATATTTGTCTATCCCGCCGCGCAGGTTCTCCATCATCAGCACATCGTCCGTTTTGGCCATCGTATAGAAGCCGAGCGACCCGAAAAGCGGCTCGTTTTCGGGCTTTGTGAAAATAAACAGGTGCTTAAGCCCGCGCGAATACGCTTCCGCGACGAGCGCGCTCACTATGCTCGCCGCCGCGCCCTCCCCTTGGAGCGATTCATCCACGGCAATGTACTTGAGGACGTTTTTGCACAAAGACCCCGCTGCCGCTATTTCGCCGTCGCACTCGATATATGCCGTAAAATCGGCGTCGTCTCCCATGCTAAGACCCCGCTCGCTTATAAAACGTCTGACGCGCTCAAGCCTCGTCCCCGTAAGCGGCGAACCGCTTTCCACATAAAACATATTTCCCCCAAAGTCAAGCGGAGCGCACGGATACGGTTTTTCCGCGCCCGAGCGCTCTCGCATTGAATTATTTATGCCAGGCGGCTTCAGTCGTCGAGTGAAACGTCCTTGACCTGCCTTATCACGTCTATAACGCTGTTATCCCTATACATTACGACGCCTACAATCCTATCCTCATACTGTATGGGCGCGGGTGTGCCTACGATACGCTCGGCGCGCGCCTTAAGCTTCTCTATCGGGAACACGGGTATGTCCGCGGCGATGAGCCTCTCGGCTATCTCGGGACGGTTCGGATTGACGGCGACGCCCTGGTCGGTCACAAGCACGTCGACAGTCTTGCCGGGCGTAACTATCGTGTTGACCTTATCTACCACGGACGGTATGCGGCCCCTCGTAAGAGGCGCAACAACTATCGTGAGGCTTGCGCCCGCCGCTGTGTCGGGATGTCCGCCGATAGCGCCCCTGATAACTCCGTCGGAGCCCGTAAGTACGTTTATGTTAAAGTCGGTGTCGACCTCAAGCGCCGAAAGTATGACGAAATCGAGCTGGTTTACGGCCGCGCCGCGATTAACGTAGCTTGCATAATACGACGCGTCTATCTGCTGATGGAATCGGTTGTTCTTAAGCGAATTTGCCGCAACGAGGTCGAACGACTGCACGTCGAGTATTTTCCCTATAAGCCCCTCCTCGTGCATTTCGACTATCTGGCCCGTAATGCCGCCGAGCGCGAAGCGTGCCTTTATGTTCTTCGCTATCATCTTTTCGCGGAGGAAACGCGCCGTCGCAAGCGATGCGCCGCCCGAGCCCATCTGCATGGAGAAGCCGTCGTTGAAATAGCCGCTCGCCTCTATAACGTCGGCAGCCATCTTCGCTATCAAAAGCTCCTTGGGGTTCTTTGTGTAGCGCGTCGCGCCGCTCATGATGCCCTTTGGGTCGCCCACGCTGTCGACCTTGACAATGCAGTCAACCTGCGATTCGGGGATACCGAAGGGGGCGTTCGGGAACGGGACGATATTGTCTGTAATTATGACGCACTTATCGGCCATTATTGCGTCAAGCTTTGCGTAGCCCAGGCTGCCGCAGCAGGAGCCTTCCTCATTGTCACGGTTATAGCCGTTCGCGTTGCCGTACGGGTCGCACGACGGAGCGCCCAAAAACGCAACGTCGATATGAAGCTCGCCCGTCTCTATGGCCGCCGCCCTGCCGCCGTGGGAGCGGAATATTATCGGGAAATCCATAAGTCCGTGCGATACGGCCTCTGCAAGCTTGCCCCTGAGGCCGCTCGTCTCGATATGGGTGACGACGCCGTTTTTAATGTGCTCGATAAGCGGCTCATGTATGTCAGTGAGCGAGCTTGCCGCAAGCGTCAGGTTTTTGAACCCCATGCGCGCGATAACTTCCATGACCTGGTTTACAACAAAGTCGCCGTTTCTGAAATGGTGATGGAACGATATCGTCATGCCGTCCTTGAGTCCGACAAACCTGATGGCTTCCTCTATGGAGCCTATCATCTTGTTATGCATGAGCTGGCGCTCCTTGAGCGTCATCGTGTCCTTTTTTACGGGTGCATTGATATCGTACGCCCCGTGTACCGCGCTTACCTCGCCGATATGGGGGATTTTATTCATGTCAAAGCTCATTTTGTCATACCTCCTCTATCGGTATCCTGAGCGAGCTTGCGCGTTCAATCATATATCTGGCGCGCTCGACTACGGGCTTGTCTATCATCTTTCCGTTGAGGCTTGCAACGCCCGAGCCCCTAAGCTCGGCTTCGGCTATTGCTTCCATTATTGCCTTGGCCTTTATAATATCCTTCTCCGTAGGCGTAAACACCCTGTGGAGCGGCTCTATCTGGCGCGGATTTATTATGCTCTTGCCGTCAAAGCCGAGCTTTTTTATGAGCGTCGCTTCCGCGATAAAGCCTTCCTCGTTATTGACGTCGGAATAAACCGTGTCAAGCGCCGCAATGCCGGCCGCGCGCGCCGCATTGACTATCATCGAGCGCGCAAACAAAAGCTCTATGCCTTCGGGGGAACGCGTCGTGCGAAGATCCGTCACATAGTCCTCTGCGCCGAGCGCTATGCCTATAAGGCGGCTTGAGCTTCTTGCAATGTCATAGGCGTTAAGAACGCCCTTTGCGCTCTCTATGGCCGCCATCATCTTCGTCTTGCCCTCGGGCAGACCTATCTCGCGCTCAATGCGGGCTATCTCTGTTTCGCAGTCGGTCACGTCCTGCGCCGTCTCCGTCTTTGGGAGCCTTATTACATCAGGCTGCGCCCTTACCATTGCCTCCAAATCAGTAACGCCCAGGCCGCTGCCAAGATCGTTTATGCGGACAACAAGCTCCTTCTTGCCATACTTGAGCGATGTGAGCGCCTTGTAAACAAGAAAACGCGCCGCGTCCTTCTCGTTTATGGATACGCTGTCCTCAAGGTCGAACATTATACAGTCGGAGCCGTAGATGTGCGCGTCCCTTATCATTCCGGGATTGTTGCCCGGGACGAACATCATGCTGCGTCTTAATCTGCTCATTTATTGACGCCCCCGTTCCAAACGTAGTCCGTGCGCTTAGCCGCCCTGTATGCCGCCGCCGATACGCGCGCGGCGATAGTGCAGTCGAGAGCGCCTTTATCCACGGCGTTCACGACGGCCGACGCAACTCCGAGCTCCTTGAGCGTATCCTTTATCACACGCTCTATCTGTTTGCCGAATTGCTGCATGACGGCGCTTTCGAGCGTAAGCTCTATGCCCTCATGCTCCGAGGGTTCGATGCGAACCATGATATCGCTCGATTCCATCGTTCCCGCAACACCTGTTGTAACAATTTGCATTATCGTCATCCTCCGTTGATAGTGGGCGCATGACGACGCCCACTTAAATTTACCGCTTAAACGCCTTCTTTGCAAGCGTTTTGGCAAATTAAGCACCGATTTGTGTATCAATATATCATATTTAACCGACGTGTGCGCATCGAGCGCAAATAGGCGTTCCGGTTCTCGCTTTCATATATTTACTTTACTTCATCAAGACGTGACGAATCAAATTCGCGGTATTGAATCATTATTCTCTAAATCAGCTTTCTTCGGCCATCAGCAGCGCGTATATGGCGTTCAGCTCGTCAAGGCTGTGGTACGATATGGACAGCGTTCCCTTTTGCTCGGTGCCGTCAATGACGACGCGCGTGCCCAGGCGCTGCTGCAAGGCGTCAAGCGCCGCGAGCGTGTCCGGAGAAAGCGTGTTTTTCGCGGGCTTCGTGTTCTTTTTAGGCTTATTCCCCTGCTTCGGTTCGTTGGCGGCGGACGCGCGCTTTTCCGTTTCGCGCACGGACCAGCCCTGTGATGCAGCCCTGTCTGCAAGGCGCTCTATCTCGGCGTCGTCTTTAATCGCCGCAAGCGCACGCGCATGTCCCATCTGGAGCTTGCCGCTGCGCAGCTTATCCTGTACGGAGTTCGGCAGCGTAAGCAGGCGGAGCGAATTTGTGACGGCGGGACGGCTCTTTCCGATACGTCTGGCTACCTCGTCGTGCGTAAGATCGTGCTGCTTGACGAGAAAATCTATCGCAGACGCAACTTCTATGGGGTTTAGATTCTCGCGCTGAATGTTCTCGATAAGCGCGACTTCCATCACCTCGGAATCGGAAAAATCGCGTATTATGGCGGGAACGGTTCTGAGGTTTGCCATGCGCGACGCGCGGAAGCGCCTTTCGCCCGCGACAATCGTATATCTGTCTCCGACGCGGCGCACTATTATCGGCTGAACAACGCCGTGGAGCTCTATCGAGTCGCGCAGATCCTCGAGGCGTTCCCTGTCAAAATCCTTGCGCGGCTGGTCGGTGTTGATGTCGATGAGGTCGACGTCGATTTGGTGTACGCCCTCTGACGGTGAAGCGACATATTCGCCAAGAAGCGCGTCAAGACCCTTGCCGAGGCCCTTTCTGCCAAGCGCCATCAGCCCTCACTCCTTTCTTTTTTCACGGCCTCCTCCGCCTTAACAAGCTCCTGCGCAAGCGCGGCATAGGCCTTCGCGCCCGTGGAGCGCGGGTCGTATACGGAGATGGGGCGTCCGAAACTCGGCGCCTCCGAAAGCCTCACAGAGCGCGGAATTATCGTATTATAGACTTTATTCTTAAAGAATTTTTTGACCTCGGAAACGACCTGCGTGCTGAGGTTCGTACGCGCGTCGAACATGGTGAGCACAACGCCCTCGACGTCAAGCTCGGGATTGAGGTGCATCCTTACGAGCTTGACCGTATTCATAAGCTGCGACAGCCCTTCGAGCGCATAGTACTCGCACTGGATAGGCACCATGAGCGTATTCGCGGCGGTTAGCGAGTTAAGCGTGAGCAGGCCGAGCGACGGCGGGCAGTCTATAAACACATAGTCGTAGTCGTTTTGTACGGCGTAGAGGGCGCGCTTTAGCACCTGCTCGCGAGCCATCATGCTTACAAGCTCGACCTCGGCGCCCGCAAGCTCGATGTTTGCGGGGATAAGATCAAGTCCGTCTATCTGCGTGCCGATAATCGCCTCGCGTGCATCGGTCCTGTTTATAAGCAGATCATATATGCTTGCGGCGACGCTGTCCTTGTCAACGCCGAGGCCGCTCGTCATGTTGCCCTGCGGATCAATATCTATGGCCAGTACGCGCTTGCCGAGCTGGGCAACGCATGCGGAGAGGTTTACGGCGGTCGTCGTTTTTCCGACTCCGCCCTTTTGGTTTGCAATAGCGACAGTTTTTGCCACCGCATATACCTCCGATTAAAGTTTATATGTAAAGTATAAGCTATTTTGATAAAAGTTACAATCATAAGCGCAAATTCAGTCAAGGCCAAAATACAAAATCTGCGCGCGATTGCAAAGCGTGTCCCGAATAATGTATAATTAAAGCATGGAAAAGTATAATGGCAAAAGAGATCACGAGACGTCGACAAAACGCATTTTTTCGCTGATAACGGCCATAATGTGCGCGGTTATAACATGCGCGTGCGCGGTATACATTGCGCTGAACGCGCAAACGCCTCAAAACACAGACATAATCACACCCGCACAGACGCCTGAGCCGATGCCGAACGCAAGCCCGAACGGGACGGACGAAGCGAATCCGGGCGCGACGGACGACGGCGGCATATACAGGAAAACGACCATCGTCATCGACGGCGAGCCCGCTGCAACGCTCGTAAGCGAGGAGGCGGCGCAGACGCTCCTTGACGACATAAGAGCGCATTACATGATGATATCCATGACGGACAACGCAAGCATTGCGAACAATGTCGAGCTTATACCTGCGGACGGCGCCGCGGAGTGCATAACGAGCGACGAGGCGTTTGCGCTGCTCACATCGGAAAACACAAGGCTTCGCGTCGAGTGCTCAATAACGCATACGGAGCGCGAAATAATACCCTTTGAAACAAAAACAAGCAATGACGAAAGATTGCTCCGCGGAACGCGCATAATAGAGACTGTAGGCCGAACGGGGGTGCGGCTGACTGTCACAAACCGCGTCTATGTCAACGGCATTCTCGACGAGTCGGCGGGCAGTACAACAAAAAAAGAGCTGATAGAGCCAATCGACGAGGTGATACGCATAGGCACGCTCAAGCAAAAGGACGGCGAACCGGGCAAGAATGAAGGCGAAAAGGGCCGCTCCAAGGGCGACCTCACTTTCATCGCGCCCGTAAAGGGCAGCATAAAGCGCAACTTTGGCCGCTTGAACGGCGGCTTCAATTACGGGCTTGACTATCTGGCGCAGGAGGGCGGCGAAGTAAAGGCCTCTTGCGGAGGAACGGTAGTGCTTTGCATGATGCGGGGCGGTTACGGCCTGACCGTCGAAATAGACCACGGCAACGGCTTTTTGACGCGCTATGCCCATCTCAAGGACATCACCGTCTCAGTCGGCGACACTGTCGAGCAGGGGCAGGTCATAGGATACGTCGGCAGCACGGGAAACGCCGAGCGCGCAATGCTCCGCTTCGAGCTGCGGATAGACGGCGTCGCATACAATCCGCGCTATTATCTCGAGCAGGCGTGAAAATGCTTGACACGCGCAAAAAAGGCTATAAAATAAAATTACAGAACAAAACGGAGGATATCACAAATGGTAAATAAAGAAATGACAATCGCCCAGATTCTTACGGTCGACGACGGCATCGCCGATATACTCATGGCTTCGGGAATGCACTGCCTCGGCTGCGTTATGGCTTCGGGCGAAAATCTCGAACAGGCGTGCGCCGTTCACGGCATCGACGCGGACGCGCTCATCGCAAAGATAAACGAATACCTTGCGGCAAAATAAGCTCCTACGGAGATGTTTTACAAAATCGGCATCAAAAACATGGTGCGCAGCGCGCTTGTCGCTGCGCTTTATGTTTCAATAACGGCGCTTTTCCTGCCTTTTTCGAGCGGGCTTATACAGGTGCGCGTCAGCGAAGCGCTGTATGTGCTTGCATACTTTACGCCTGCGGCCGTGCCGGGGCTTTTCATCGGCTGCGTCATTTCGAACATAATAAGCGGCGCGCCTTTCCTCGACGTGCTGCTCGGCAGCGCCGCAACGCTTGCGGGCGCGTGGTTTGCGTACTTAGTGCGGCGGCACGGTTTGCCCAAGGCGCTCTCGCCGCTTGCGGGAGTCGTCGTGAACGCGTTTGTGGTCGGCGGACTGCTGTGTTGGCTCTACGATGTTGGCACGCCGTATTTCGTATGTGTGCTGTATGTCGCCGCAGGCCAGTTCATAGCGTGCTATTTGCTCGGAATACCGCTCCTTTACGCGCTCTCAAAGCTTGACAGGCGCTTCCCGAATATATTTGGCGCTTAAAAAATCCGTTGCCGCGGCAGGCGATATAGGGTATAATTAGCTTGAAATTTTGTGTCTCGGAGTGTGAACTGATGACAAAAAAGATTATTTCGTGCCTGATGGCGCTTTTGATAATGCTTGTACCCGGGGCCGTCGCATTTGCGGCGCGCCTTTCCGCTTCCGCCAGTCCGTCTTCCATGAGCGGGGGCGGCATGGCGACAATAACCGTGAACGTCACAAACGACGGCGCATCGGTAATGGAAAACATAAGCATCGTGAGCGAGAGCGGCGTTGCGTTTCCAATAGGCTCGTCTTCGATACAGCCGGGCTCGTCGCAGAGCTACTCGCAGACGATGTACGTCTCCGAGGACATGCTCGGCAAGCCCATCACCATGACCGTAAGCTGGACGGAGGACGGCGTCGCTAAATCCGATACGGTTTCGGCGGTAATATCGCTGCCCAACGTTGGATTCGTCTCCGTATCGCGCACCGTCGACAAGCGGAACGCAAAGCCCGGTGAAATAATCAAAATAACGTATACCATCTCAAACGGCGGTTCGGTTGCCGCCCACAGCATAACGCTGAAGGATTCAAAGATAAAGAGCGGCGAAATGGCGGCCGACATCACGCTTGCGCCCGGCGAGTCGCATCAGATAGTATACGAATATGAGATGAAAAGCGCCACGGTCACGTCGGAGCCGAAGGTCACATACACCATCGAGGGCTCGAGCGATGTACTGACGGCAACGTGTTCGCCCGTAACGCTCGGCCTTGTCAATTCAAAGATAGAGGTCGAGGTCACGCAGGGCGAAAGCACGCCCGACGGCACCCGCTTCACAATAAAGCTCATAAATAACGGCAATCAAAAGGTTTCCGGCATAAAGGTGACAAACGACCTTAACGAGCGCATAGACGACGGTTCGTTTTCGCTTGCGGTCGGCGAGGAAAAGACGCTGATCTACAACGCCAACCCACAAACGCTTCGATACGTCATATTCTATATAACGGGCACATACCAAAACTCGTCCAAGACGGAGACGTACAGCGACAAGACAAAGAGCTTCGCCGTCTATCCGTATGTTGACCCGTCGTTGATAAAGCTTGATTTTCTGGCTGTTGTCGAGTCGCCTCTCGATGCGAACAACAGCATGAGGGTCCTCTTCACGCTCAACAACACAAGCACGCTTACATACAAAAACGTCGTCTTGAGCGAGGAGCAGATAGGCGAGGTGTACCGCTGCGAGTCGCTTCAATCGGGCACGGTCGAGGTTCCCGTTACTGTATACGTTGAGCAGGAGCGAGAGCTTCATTTTACGCTCACATTCGAGGACCACGTCGGCAATCCGTACTCATACACGACGAACATAACGGCCGCCAAAATAGGCGGCGAAGAGAAGCCGCAGGAAACGCCCGGCATTGAGGTAGGCGTACTGGGCGAAAAGATAGGCACTTCGCTTTCAAAAACGCTTACGACGCTTTTCGTGATACTCGCCGTGCTGACTATCGCCGCCGTAACGATACTGATTATTCTGACGTACATCGAAAAGCGCAACAGGCGCATCGCCGAAGAGCGCCGGCGCAAGCGCGCCGCGCAAAAACGGCGCATGGAGCGCGAAGGCAGAATTGATTAGAGATTTTCTCACAAGGCAGTCGCTAAGCCGCATTGGGCATACGCCCCGGATGCGGCTTTTTGTTTGTCAATCGCGGCGTCACAAATCTTTTGCTTCTTATGTATATTATGTGGTTGAAAAAAAGAGCGCGCCATGGTAAAATAAATAAAACGCACGGGAGAATCGATATTGTACGTTAAAAGCCTAAAACTCGTGAATTTCCGCAACTATTCATCGCTTCGTGCCGAGCTGTCGCCGCACCTCAATGTAATTGTAGGGGAAAACGCGCAAGGCAAAACGAATGTGCTCGAAGCGATATTTCTTTGCACATTCGCGCGTTCTCACCGCACGTCAAAGGACGAGCAGCTGATAAAGTACAATACCGAGGGCGCATACGTCGGCGCGGAGGTAGTCAGCGCGGCGGGCGCGGCGCTTATCGAGATAAAGCAGAGGCGCGGCGAAAAGAAGCGCATCTATATAAACTCAACGGAGCTGAGGCGCACGGGCGATCTTATGGGCGCGCTCAACAGCGTTATGTTTGCGCCCGAAACGCTTTCCATAGTTAAAGGCGCGCCGCAGGAAAGAAGGCGCTTCCTCGATATGGCGCTCAGTCAGCTCTATCCCGCGTATTTTTTCAGGCTCCAGCAGTATAACGCCGCGCTGAGGCAGAGAAACGCATTGCTGAAGGACGAAGCGCTGCGAACGGATACGGCGCATCTGAGGATGTGGGAGGCGCAGGTGGCGTCGCAGGGGGCGGAGATAATAAGCCGCCGCGCCGAGTTCATGGAGCGGTTTTCTCACATTGCCGCGCGTCTGCATTTGGCCATATCGGGCGGGCGGGAGTTTTTACGGACGGAGTACGCTCCGAGCGTAGAGCCGTCTGAAACTCTCGAGGACGATTTCCGCGAGTATCTGGCGAGGACGGCCGAGGACGACATGCACCGCGGCTACACCTCAAAAGGCCCGCACAGGGACGACATCGCCGTGATACTCGATGAAACGGACGTGCGCTATTTCGGTTCGCAGGGACAGCAGCGCACTGCGGCGCTTGCAATGAAGCTGTCGGAGATACCGCTTGTGAGCGACATACGCGGAGAGATGCCGATACTGCTCCTTGACGATGTGTTCTCGGAGCTTGACGACGCGCGCCGCACGGCGCTTATAAGCACGATGGCAAAATGCCAGTGCATAATAACGTGCACATCGCTCGACGGCCTTTCGCCGCTCGGCGGAATAGGCGGCAGCGATACGCGCATTTTCAGGTGCGTGGACGGCACGCTTGAGCTCATGGAAAACAGCGGCGGGAGGCGAAGCGTATGACCGTCCATATTGGCGGCGATGTGGCGGTAGACGGCGGCGAGATAATAGCCGTCATTGCCGCAAGGACATATAAATCGTCGCGCATAACACGGGAGACGCTCGGTAAATCGCTAAAAAAAAGCGGCGGCGTCACGCGCTCGTATGTGCTTACACGGTGCGCGGGAGCGGAGACAACCTATGCGTCGCCGATACGCGGCGAAACCATCAGGAAGAGGGCAATGTCGCCATACGCGGCGCTGATCGATAACAACATTGAATGAAAGGAATAACCACATGGCACAACAGGCATACGATGCTTCGCAAATACAGGTGCTTGAGGGGCTGGAGGCTGTAAAGCGCCGCCCCGGCATGTATATAGGCTCGACCGACCAAAAGGGTCTGCACCACCTTATTACAGAGCTCGTCGATAACTCGATAGACGAGGCTATGGGCGGATTTTGCGACAAGATAGCGATAGTTATCCACAACGACAACTCGATAACCGAGGCTGACAACGGGCGCGGCATACCTGTGGATATGCACCCCAAAATGCACAAGAGCGCGCTCGAGGTGGCGCTTACGGTGCTGCACGCAGGCGGAAAATTCGGAGGCTCAGGCTACAAGGTATCGGGCGGACTTCACGGCGTCGGACTCAGCGTTGTAAACGCGCTCTCAACGAGGCTTACGGCACAGATAAAGCGAAACGGCCATGTTTACAGGCAGTCCTACGAAAACGGAGCGCCTTTGTCAGACGTTGAGATAATCGGCGAATGCCCCGAAGCGGAAACAGGCACAAGGATAACGTATCTTGCGAACGACGAGATATTCGACGAAATATCATATAATTTTGACCTCATAGCCGCCAGGATGCGAGAACTCGCGTTTCTGAACAAGGGCGTTTCAATCACCGTGACAGATGAACGCGATGGGAAGGAGCGCAGCGAAACGTTCTTTTACGAAGGCGGCATAAAATCGTTTGTGGAGTTTATCAACACAAACAAGGAGGTGCTGCACAGCCCGCCCATATACTTTGAGGCCGAAAAAACCGCTCCCGACGGCTCGAAGCTGGCAAGCGTCGAGATAGCGATGCAGTATAACGACGGGTACGCCGAAAACATATTCACTTTCGCAAACAACATAGACACGTCGGAGGGCGGAAGCCATCTTGTTGGCTTCAAAACGGCGCTGACGCGCGTAATAAACGATTATGCGCGCAAGTTCGGGCTGCTTAAGGCGAGCGACCAAAACCTTTCGGGCGAAGACGTGAGGGAGGGCTTAAGCGCCGTTATAAGTGTCAAGCTTGTCGAGCCGCAGTTTGAGGGACAAACAAAGACGAAGCTCGGCAATGCGTACATACGCCCGATGGTCGATGCGGCCGTCGGCGAAGAGCTTTCGGCGTTTCTGGAGGAGAATCCGCAGGTTGCAAGGCTTATTGCCGATAAATGCATAACGGCATCGCGCGCACGCGACGCGGCGAGAAAGGCGCGCGAGCTTACGAGGCGAAAGACGGCGCTCGAATCGACGTCGCTCCCGGGCAAGCTTGCCGACTGTCAGGAGAAAGATCCGGCACTTTGCGAGCTGTTCATAGTCGAGGGCAACTCCGCAGGCGGCAGCGCAAAGCTCGGCCGCGACAGGCGCTATCAGGCGATACTTCCGCTCAGAGGAAAAATACTGAACGTCGAAAAGACGCGCCTTGATAAAATGCTTGCAAATGCCGAAATAAAGGCGATGATAACCGCCTTCGGCGCGGGCATAGGGGAAAGCTTCGACGAGTCCAAGCTCAGGTATCACAAGATAATCTGCATGACGGACGCCGACGTCGACGGAAGCCATATAAGGACGCTTCTTCTGACGTTCTTCTATCGTCACATGCGCCCGATGATAGAGAAGGGCTATGTTTATATAGCGCAGCCGCCGCTTTACAAGATAAGCAGAGGCAAATACCTTCATTACGCTTACAGCGACGAGGAGCTCAACAAGGTTCTCGATGAAATAGGCAGAGAGCCAAAGCCCACGATACAGCGCTACAAGGGTCTTGGCGAAATGAGCGAGGAGCAGCTTTGGGAGACAACCATGAATCCCGAGACGCGCATAATGTACCGCGTCGAGCTCGAGGACGCGATGCTTGAGGACGCCATATTCACGGTGCTTATGGGCGACAAGGTAGAGCCGCGCAGAGAGTTTATCGAGGCAAACTCGACACTTGTAACGGATCTTGACGTATAACGCCGCTTTGCGATGAGGTGACAAAATGAGCGAACAAGAAAAAACGAACAACATAATGCCTATAAACATAGTTGACGAGATGAAGCGCTCCTTCATAGCGTACTCTATGGCGGTCATAGTCAGCCGCGCGCTGCCCGATGTGCGCGACGGCCTGAAGCCTGTACACAGGCGCATACTCTACTCGATGGACGAGCTGGGGCTTCAGCCGGACAAGCCGTACAGGAAAAGCGCCCGTATCGTTGGCGACGTGCTCGGCAAATACCATCCGCACGGCGATGCGGCAGTATATGACGCAATGGTGAGGCTTGCGCAGCCGTTCTCGCTGCGATACCCGCTCGTAGAGGGGCAGGGCAACTTCGGCAGCGTTGACGGCGACGGCGCGGCGGCCATGCGTTACACAGAGGCGCGCATGTCAAAGATAATGACGGAGCTTTTGCGCGACATAGACAAAAACACGGTCGATTTTTATCCAAACTTTGACGAGACCCTTATGCAGCCGCGCGTACTTCCGTGCAGATTCCCCAATCTTCTCGTAAACGGCACGGGCGGCATAGCTGTCGGCATGGCAACGAACATACCGCCGCACAATCTTGGCGAGGTAACGGACGCGCTTTGCGCAATGATAGACGATCCCGAAATAAGCGTCGAGGAGCTTATGGCGTACGTCCAGGGGCCGGATTTCCCGACGGGCGGAATAGTCATGGGTACGGCAGGCGTGAAGCAGGCCTACAGAACGGGCCGCGGACGCATCGTCGTGCGCGCACGCGCCGAAATAGAGCAATACAAACCGAATCATGCGCGAATAATTGTTACGGAGATACCATATCAGGTGAACAAGGCGAGGCTTGTAGAGCGCATTGCCGAGCTTGTGCATGAAAAGAAGATTGACGGCATAGCCGACCTGCGCGACGAAACTGACAGGTCGGGTATGCGCATAGTCATAGAGCTAAAGAAGGACGTCAACGCGAACGTTGTGCTTAACCTTCTCTATAAGCATACTGCCATGCAGGACACATTCGGCGCAATAATGATAGCACTTGTGAACGGCGAGCCGAAGGTGCTGAACCTGCGGGAGCTGCTGTATCACTATCTCGAGTTCCAAAAGGACGTCGTGACGCGCCGCACAAAGTACGACCTTGAGCGCGCTCTCGAACGTATGCATATACTCGAGGGGCTTTTGAAAGCGCTCGACAACATCGACGAAATAGTTGAGCTGATAAAAAAATCGCCAAATCCGCCCGTTGCGAGGGAAAGACTTATGGAGCGCTTCGGTTTCTCCGAGCGTCAGGCGCAGGCGATACTCGACATGCGCTTGCAGCGCCTCACGGGGCTTGAGCGCGAAAAGCTCGAAAACGAGTTCAACGAGCTTACGCGCACGGTCGAATACCTCAGAGGCATACTCTCCGACGAGCACGAGCTTCTGCGCGTCATAAAGGAAGAAGCGCTCGAGGTTAAGCGCAAATATGCCGACGGGCGGCGCACCGAGATAACGCAGATAATCGACGACATAGACCTTGAGGATATAATCCAGGAAGAAGAAATGGTCGTAACGCTTACGCACTTGGGCTACATCAAGCGCATTGCGTCGAGCACATACAGGTCGCAGAAGCGAGGCGGACGCGGCGTATCGGCGCAGGCGACGCGCGAGGAGGACTTCGTAGAGCGCATATTCGTTTCGAGCACTCACGCCAACATAATGTTCTTTACAAACAAGGGCCGCGCGTTCAAGATGAAATGCTACAACATACCCGAAGCGGGCAGAACGGCCAAGGGCACGGCGATTGTAAACCTGCTCCAGCTTCAGGGCGATGAGAAGATAACGGCTCTGTTCCCGATACCCAACGACATTGCGCACAAATACCTTGTTATGGTCACGAAGCAGGGCGTAATAAAGAAGACTCCCATGTCCGACTTTGATAATATAAGAAAGGGCGGCATAGCGGCGCAGAACATACGCGAGGGCGACGCGCTCATAGCCGTAATGCTTTCAAACGGCGACGAGGATATAATGCTTGCCACGCGCAGCGGCATGTGCATACGCTTTAACGAGAGCGATGTGCGCGCCATGGGACGCACTGCGGCGGGCGTCAGGGCGATAGACCTTGCCGAAGACGACGAGGTGATAGACGCCGCGAGCGCCTCCGAAAACAGCTATGTGCTTTTCATAACGCAAAACGGCATAGGCAAGCGCACGCGCGAGGACCAGTTCAAGGTCCAGCATCGCGGCGGCAAGGGCCTGATAGGCATAAATATCACCGAAAAGACGGGTCTTCTTGCGTCGATGCGGCTTTGCGCGGGAGATGAAGACCTGATGCTGATAAGAACCGACGGCACCGTCATAAGGACGGACGTAAAGTCGATAAGCGTAATATCGCGCTATGCGCAGGGCGTAAAGCTTATGCGCGTAGACGAGGGTACGCGCATAGCGAGCGTTGCGCTCGTCGGCAAAATAGCCGAGGATGAGCTTTCCGATACAGATGAAGCTGCGCCCGTAGAATAAGCGAAGGTTTTACGATTAGCGAAGCCCCCGCGCCGCCTAAAAGCGGCGCGGGGGCTTTTTGATTGATGTCACAAAACAGAACGGCGGCTCACGCGAAGCAAAACTCCTTAGGCTCATCGAACCTGCTGTCGAGCACATATAGGCCCTTTT
The DNA here is from genome assembly GCA_004558825.1 of Clostridiales bacterium. GTDB lineage: Bacteria > Bacillota > Clostridia > Christensenellales > CAG-138 > SFDB01. The sequence goes on along the minus strand of SFDB01000006.1, from coordinate 31,756 downwards.
TCTCGTTTTCGGAGTAGGCAAAGCTTATGCGCGTGGCCCAGTCGCCACGCTGCGTCAGCATTGAAAGGCAGCCGAGCGCATCGTCGAGCGAAAGGCGGCCCGTACGGCGGGCGAGCATCTCGCGGGCGCGCTCATATCTGTCGTCGCCGTCCTCAATATATTCGCGCGTGCTCTCGGGGTCGAGAAGCGAATAATTCGTGATAAGCGAGTATCTCTCATGCTCAACGCGGCAGCCTATTCCCGGCTCTATATAAAGCGCGCGGCCGTGCCTGTCGGATAAAAGTCCCTGAACAATGGCGTCGGGCGCGTAGGTGACGCGACCCGCATTCGCCGCGTCAACAGCTTCTTCAAAAGATATTTCGCCGCGAATAAAGCCCTCCGTGAGCGCCGTTATTGTAACAAAGCCTTCGCCCCTGTACGCGCCGTTTGCATTGCCGTGTACATTGAGCAGCGTGCCGACGTTGCCGTTCCTGTTTATGCCGTGGTAGCAGTGGAATTTGCCGTCGGGCATCATTATTTCTATGCCGAAGCGTTCGTTGTCCTTAAAAAGCCTGTAGCTCCAGAGCGTTAGGTCCATATCAAAATTGAACGCATTTACCGTGTCTTCGAAATTATATGTAATTCTTGTACACATTCAGGCCTCCCAAAAAACGCTCTGCCATTGCGGACGAGCTTTTTCAAAGGATACATCGACTGACGCCGCCTGTCAACGGCGAACGAGCTTTGTCGGATTTTGCCGCAGCTATGCTCCGCTCGCGGTTGACTTAATATTATTAGATTATATAATTATCATGATTGGTTATATCCGGTCGATTCTAACGACGGAGATATTTATGAGAAGGACTTTGTTTGACCTGCGCCCGGGACAGGGCGGCTGCATATACGGAATTGACGGCGATTCGTCCCTCAAGCGCCGCCTTATAGACATGGGGATAATCCCCGGCACAAACATAACCGTGTCGCGTATCGCTCCGCTGGGCGATCCGATAGAGGTGCGGCTTCGCGGCTACAGCCTGTCGCTGAGAAAGGCGGACGCTTGCGGAATACAGCTTATGGACGACGACGAGGCGCGCAATTACAGAAACAAGCTTGAATTGATAAATTCGGAGCGCGAAAAACGGGCGAAGGAGCTTTTGGCCGAATCGGAGCATGACGGGGCGTCGGATGAGGCGGAGCATGAGCGCGCGGCAAACCTTACCGAATGGATGATGCAGAGCGACTGCGCGTGCGAAAGCGGTAGGAAGAAGCGGCGAGGCAAACGGGCATGTGCAGCCGAGGCTTCCACTGACGACCGTCCCGTAAAGCTTGCGCTTATAGGCAATCCTAACTGCGGCAAAACTACGCTTTTCAACGCCATGACGGGTTCGCGGGAATATGTCGGCAACTGGCCGGGCGTCACCGTAGAGAAGAAGGAAGGGCGGATACGCACAAGCGCGCGCCGCAATGGGCGCTGTCCGGACGGCCTTTGCACCATGGGCCACGAGATGACGCTCGTTGACCTCCCGGGCATATATTCGCTCTCCCCAAACTCCATGGAGGAGATAGTTTCGCGCAACTTCATAATCGACGAAAAGCCCGACGCCATAATAAACATAATCGACGCCACGAACCTTGAACGCAATCTTTATCTTACAATACAGCTTTTAGAGCTTGAGATACCGATGATAATAGCGCTCAACATGATGGACGAGGTTAAGCGCAGCGGCGACACCATAGACTGCAAGGCGCTTTCAAAGGAGCTCGGCATTCCCATAGTCCCTATAAGCGCTCGGACGGGGGCAGGCGTAAACGACCTTATCGAGTATGCCCAAAAGCTCATACACGCCGTTCATACACAGCTTCACGAGGGCTTTAAGATAGAGCCCGACGATCTTTACGACGACTACACGCATTCGTTCCACCACAGGATAGGAGAAATAGTGGAGGGCTATGCGAATAAGGCGGGGCTCAAGACGCATTGGGCGGAAATAAAGCTTCTCGAGGGAGATAAGCTTGTCAGGGACGCGCTGAAGCTCGATGAGAAGGCTTCGCGCGCCGTCGACGCCATAGTTGCTGAATATGCGTCTAAAAGCCCGCTCGGCGACAACGAGACGCTCGTCGCCGAAAGCCGTTATCGCTACATAGAGCACGCTGTGTCGATATCGCTCAAAAAAAAGCGCTCCGCTGCCGATAATACGGTGAGCGACAGAATAGACCGCGTTCTTGCGAACAAGTATCTTGCTATACCGCTTTTCATACTTATAATGCTCGCCATATTCTCGGTGACGTTCATGACGCTCGGCGCGTGGCTGAGCGACCTTGTCGGGACGTTCATAGAGAGTGCTGTATCGCCGTTTATTACCAAAGCGCTCATCTCGGCAAACGCACAGGAGTGGTTTGTAAGCCTTGTCGTCGAAGGAATAATTTCGGGCGTAGGCGGCGTGCTTACATTCCTGCCGCAGATAGCTCTGCTTTTCTTCTTCCTTTCGCTTCTTGAGGACAGCGGATACATGAGCCGCATTGCGTTTATAATGGACAGACCCATGCGCCGCTTCGGGCTAAGCGGCAAAAGCTTCATACCGCTGCTGATGGGCTTTGGCTGCACCGTTCCCGCGACTATGGGGGCGCGCACAATGGAAAACGAACGCGACAAGCGCATGACGATAATGCTTTTGCCTTTTATGAGCTGTTCCGCCAAGCTTCCCGTATACAGCCTTATTGCGGGCGCATTTTTTGGCAGGAACGCAGGGTTTGTGATAGTCGGGCTGTACGCCTTCGGCATACTTTTCGGCATTCTTTCGGGGCTTTTGTTTAAGCGCACCGTATTCAAGGGCGCAGACGCAGGTTTCCTTATCGAGCTGCCTCCGTATAGGGTTCCGAGCATGAGGAACACGCTTCTCAACGTATGGGAAAAGGTGAAGCACTTCCTTGAAAAGGCCGGCACCATTATTTTTGCGATGAGCGTTGTGATATGGTTCCTGACGAATTTCGATTTCAGTCTTACCATGGCAGCGTCGCAGGAAAACAGCATTCTCGGCAGAATAGGCTCATTTATTGCGCCTATATTTACACTTCAGGGCTTTGGCGTATGGCAGGCGGCCGTTGCGCTGATGTCGGGCATAATCGCCAAGGAGGCTGTGGTTTCATCCTTATCGGTATTCTATGGCTTTGCTGCCGACGCCTCCAACGCAAGCGTATTCGCGGCGCTCAACGAAACGTTCACTCCTGCGGCGGCGCTTAGCTTCCTTACGTTCGTGCTGCTGTACACGCCATGCGTCGCGGCCGTCTCCACCATGCGCCGTGAGCTCGGCAGCCGCAAATGGACAGTGTTCACGGTGGCGTATCAGATTCTTGCCGCGTGGGTAGCTTCGCTGCTTGTGTATACTGTTGCGCGGCTGTTTTAACACGTTAGCGGCGCCTTTAGGCGGCCGCCGGCGTTTTCAGCGTGAATACATATAAAAATGCTCTCGCGGGCAAAACCCGCGAGAGCATTTACTTATTCTCTTTTTACTTTGTATCGTTCTCGTCAAACGCATCGCCGCATTCGGGGCAGAACTTCGGGGGATGCTGCGGGTCTTCAGGCTCCCAGCCGCACTTGTCGCACTTATATACGGGTGCGCCCGCAGGTCTCGGCTTAGCGCATTCGGAGCAGAATTTACCCTTGTTTACAGCGCCGCACGAGCACGTCCAGCCCTCCTGCTGCACGGGCTTGGGCTTGGCACATTCGGAGCAGAATTTGCCCGTATTAACCGCGCCGCATGAGCACGTCCACGAGTCCTTGGGCGCGGGCTTGGGCTTGGCGCACTCGGAGCAGAATTTGCCCGTATTGACTGCGCCGCACGAGCACGTCCATGTGTTCGCCGCAGGCTGCGCCTGCTGCTGCGGCATCTGCTGTTGCTGCATCTGCTGTTGCTGCTGTTGCTGCATATTGAAAAGCTGCTGTGCGTTCATTCCTCCCGCATTCTGCGCCATGTTCATGCCGGCAAACGCCATGAACGGTCCCGCGTTCGGATTCGATGCCGCCGCGCGCATCGCATCGTTCTGGGCGCTGACTATGGAAGCCGCCGCCATGCCCGGGTTGCGATACGTTCCGCTCTTCTGCAGTTCCTTTATCATTGCCTCGTCCTCATCGGAAGCCTTGACGGAGCTTACGCCGAACGAAGCTATGGCAATGCCGCGCGTCTCTATCCATTTATTGGACAGGACTTCGTTGAGCGCATCGGCAAGCTCCTGTGTGTGACCCGGGAGCGCGCTGTAGCGGATACCCATCTCGGATATGCGGGCAAAAGCGGGCTGAAGAGCCGTCATAAGCTCGGATTTAAGCTGGCTGTCAATCCTGTCGCGGGTATAGGCCTGTTCTACGTTGCCGCATACGTTCGTATAGAAGAGCAGGGGATTTACAAGCCTGTAGGAGTATTCGCCGTGGCAGCGTATCGAGATATCGATATCAAGGCCGATATTCTTGTCAACGACGCGGAACGGTACGGGAGAGGGCGTGCCATACTTGTTGGCGATGATTTCCTTTGTGTTGAAGTAGTATACGCGCTGATCCCTTCCGGTGTCGCCGCCCATCGTGAAGCGCTTGCCTATGGTCTTAAACGTATTCTTTATGTTCTCGCCGAGCTTACCGTAGAAAATGGACGGCTCGGTCGAGGTGTCGAAAACAAACTCGCCGGGCTCGGCGCAGACTTCAACGACCTTGCCCTGCTCTACGATGAGCATACACTGCCCGTCGTTTACGGCAATTATTGAGCCGTTTGAAATAATATTGTCCTCACCCTTCGTATTGGACGAGCGAGAAGAGACACGCTTCATTCCTTTTTGTACGAGTACGTTTTCGCTGAGAGAGTCGCAGTAGAAGTATTCGCGCCACTGATCGGCAAGAACTCCCGACAGTGCGCCTATTCCGGCTTTAAGAAGACCCATGTTCCATTTCCTCCTTTGGGGAATATTGAATTTATACGAGCGCGCGCGGAGCGCGCACTGTTTTGTACATTATATCATCATCCGCGGGCGAATAAAAGACATTTATTGCGTTTGGCAAAAGCTTTGAGAAGCAAGGCGTTCCGATGCGCACTCGCACTTGCGCCGTTCCCGCCGCCGATGCGCCTGTAGAGCGTGAACGTCACGTCGAGGTTGTCGTAGCCGCGATAGGAATAATCGGCCGTTGCAACAGGTTCGTAAGGCGCGTCCTGCGGAATCGTTCTTTTTCCTGCGACAACATAGTCGGGCAGCCCCTCCATGACGTATCTGTCCTGCTCTTCATACATCTCAGGCAGATTTATATTAAGCCGACAGAAATAACGATACTCAGGAACGGTCCGAAGCGGCATATAAAAGCCCGAGTCGAGCGCTCCGTAAAAAAGTATGTCCGCATCGTCCGTCTCGGAGGCGATTATCCGTGCAAACTTGTTTTGAGGCAAATCATCCCTGTCATACGCCATAAAGTACGAGTTATCCGTGCAGAGGTACGACAGGGCGATGCAAGCGGCGACGGATACCGACGCCGCGGCAGACCATACGCGCTTGTCTGCGCGAAGCTTATTTATCAGCGGCTCGAACAGAGATATTGCCGCGGCTGCGCCTATTGCGGCAAAGGAGGCCGATATGAGCATATAGTACGGCAAGCCTCTGCCAATAAACACGCCGAGCATGAGAAAAACAAACAGCGCTGCGGGGGCGAAGCGTTCGCACTTGCTCAGCTTACGATTCATGCCGAACATAAACCAAATCAGTCCGAACAATATCGGCAGGGCATAGCCGAAGTTTGCAATCGAACCGCGAACGGTACGGTATGCGGCGACGAACGGCGTGGCAATTATCCCGAAAGACTTACCCGTATACAGGAATATGTTATTATAAAAGTATGCCGTGAGGAAGTCGCCGACAGCATTGTTTATCCCGAAATACAACGCCCACGGTACCGCCGACAAAGCGATTCCGAGCAGAAAAAGGCCGCAGCATCGCAGAAGCTCGCCAAATTTCTTAGTCCTGACGAGCGATACGACGGCGATATACGCTATCCACGCCGCGTAGGAGCCAAGCATGGAAAATTTTATGAAAAGTACGGCCCCCGCCAAAAGGCCTACGGCCACGAGCATGGCGCCGTTCGGACGGGAGTCTTTTCCGTATCGCAGATATTTCATGAGCGCGTATACGGAATATGCGGTCATAGGCAGGCAAAGCTCTTCCGCGCTTCCCCCGTACGCGAACGAGGCTGAGGAGTATATCGCAAGCGCCAAGAACGGCAGGCATATCAGCGCCGCCGCAGGCTTATCCGTGTAAAGCCGTATCGTCAGATAGAAGCAAAAAAGAGTCGCGGCGGCAGATGCCGTCTCAAGCAGGTAACCCCCGAAAAACGACGTCGGCGAGACAAGATAGCAAAGTCCGTAAAGGAAATAGAGCAGCGGCCCTTTTTGCTCGTATATATCCAGATACGGCACGCGGCCTTCAAACATGCTTTTGCCTACGGTAAAAAAGCAGTTCGTGTCAACCCAGTCGTTTGTCGGGTAAAGCGGCGACGATTTCGTACAAAACAGCAGCACGCCCGCAGCAGCCAAAATCGAAAGCAATGATGCCCATAGCAGCTCCTTTTTCGAGCATAGCACTTTCCCGATTCGCATATATGCCTCTCCTCAAGTGTTTTTCATATTATATCATCGATGCGGCCCCGAGACAACGTTCGCGCTTCGAACATGTCAAAACGCGCGCGTGACACAAATTGAGTGAAATGGCGGCCAATAATTATTCTTGCTATTGCATAATCGGTCATATGACTGTATAATGATTAAACTACATAATGTAAGGGAGATGATATCCTCAATGGACGGAGACAGTCCTATATTACCGCTGATTATGACAGTTTCAGCCCAAGGAGCGGGAAGCGTCATTATTTTTTATGCCATTCTTTTCGTACTCCTGATAATGGGCGGCGCGTACTTCGCGGGCGCTGAAATGGCTCTTGCATCAGTAAACCGCATAAGGATGATGAGCCTTGAAGACAACGGCGACAAACGTGCAAGACGCGTTCTATACATTTTGGACAACTTTGACAAGGCGCTTTCAACGATACTCATCGGAAACAATATAATGCACATTGGCTGCGCAACGATTGCCACGCTCATTGCAACAAAGCTCTGGGGCGAGGGCGCTGTCGCTTATTCAACCATAATCACGACGGTTGTGCTGTTTTTTGTGTCGGAGATGCTGCCCAAGTTTTACGCCAAGGCCTGCAACGAAAGAATGGCGCTTTCGGTGGCGGGTTCGCTCGTGTTTTTGATGAAAGCGCTCACTCCGCTTTCGTTCCTGTTCACAAAGTTCAGCAGGGAAGTCAGCAAGCCTTTCGTAGAGGCCGCCGAGGAAGAACCGACCGTGACGGAGGATGAGCTCCATGACATAATCGAAACGGGCGTCGAGGAAGGCTCAATAGATGACGAAAAAGGCGAGCTGATGCAGTCCGCGCTCGAATTCTCCGAAACGCTTGTAAGTGACGTATATACCCCGTGGTCAAGTGTCGTTACGGTGTCAGCGAACATGTCCGCAAGCGACATCGCCGCCACTATAAAAAACTGCCAATATTCACGTCTGCCGTACATCGATAAACACGGCCGAGTGATAGGCGTGCTTCATATACGGCGTTTTTTGAAGCGCTTCATCGCCGCCGGGAACGGCATAAGAGTCGAGTCAATACTTTCGAGGCCGCAGTTTGTGACGCTTGAAATGCCCGTCGACGATCTTCTGCCGCACATGAGCAAAACAAAAACGCATATAGCCATTGTCAACGACGCCGATGGGAAGGCGATAGGTATAATCACTGTCGAGGACATACTCGAGGAGCTTGTCGGCGAAATATATGACGAAAGCGACACGCCCGAGCCTGAGGCAGCGCAATCCTGCGGTTTTGCTGATCACAGGGAGGCAGTCAATGGGTAGCATACTCCGTTATATTGCCATAGTAGTCCTTGTGGTTTTTTCAGCGTTTTTTTCAGGCTCGGAAATAGCGTATGCTTCAGCAAACGAAAAGAGGCTCAAGGCGAGCGCCGAAACGAAGAAGGGACTCTCGCGCAGATGGGCGTATTATATAAAGCAGAATTACGACAAGGCGCTCTCGACCATTCTTATTGGCAACAACCTTGTTAATATCGCCTCTTCATCGATTGCCACGCTGATTGTTATCAATCTGCTCGGCGACAACTATGCCTGGGTGGCGACGGTTGTTATGACGCTCATAGTTCTCACCTTCGGTGAAATACTGCCCAAGGTTGTGGCTTCGGGTATCGCCGAGGGATTCTCAACATTTGTCGCAATCCCGCTTCGGTTACTGATGGTAATCACATATCCGCTTGTGATGCTCGTCATGTGGATGCTTCACGGCATATCGAAGCTTTGGAGCAAAAGCCTTCCTGACGGGCCTTCGGTTACAGAGGACGATATTGAGAACTTCATAGAAACGGCCGAAGACGAGGGGATTCTCGACGAGGAGCGCAGCGACCTTCTGCAGAGCGCGCTTGATTTTGACGACGTACTCGCATACGAGATAATCACGCACCGCGTTGACATGATATCGATAGATATAGACGATCCGTACGAGGATATTCTGCGCACAATCAACACTTCGCCATACACGCGCATACCCGTGTATGAGGATACGATTGACAACATAATCGGCATACTCCATCTCAACCATGCCCTCAAGCTGATGATCGATTCAAAGCACATCGACATCCGCAAAGAGATGATGCCTGTAAATTTCGTCCACAAGACGACTCCGCTGCCTGACGTGCTCGCCGTTATGAAGCAAAAGCAATGCCATATGGTCGTTGTGACTGACGAGTACGGCGGAACGATGGGCGTAATAACAATGGAGGACGTTCTCGAACAGCTCGTGGGGGACATCTGGGACGAGTCCGATGAGATAGTCGACGAGCTTGTAAAGCTTGACGACACCACCTACGAGGCTGACGGCGACATGCGCATATACGACTTTCTTGACGAGATGGAGCTGGACGACCGCGACTTTGACGACGACAACGCCACGCTCGGCGGCTGGGCTATTGAGATGCTCGGCGGCTATCCTGCGGTCGGCGACTCGTTTGAATACGAGCATCTGACAATAACCGTTAAGAAGCTCGGCAAGCGGCGGATAGAGCGCCTGCTGATTCACGTTGGAGAGCGGGTCGAGCCCGAGGACGACGATATTTAGCATTTCGCCGCCCGCTCCGTTCGCGGATGGGGCGGATATTTATGTATAGCCATGTTTCCGCCGAGCGCGGCGAGCGGCGGCCGAAGGCCGCTGCGCCCGCAGGGCGCGGCTTCCGCAGGAAGCGCGAGCCGCGCGGAGCTTGTGGAAGGCGAAAATTGGTGTGGACGCCATGCGTTGAGCCCTTTTTTGATGTTGATTAGCTTAAATTTCAGGCTGACCATCTACGCACTTAAAGTTTAAATTGGCTTAAGATACGCATTGAAAACATCTTTGTTTTTATAGTATAATAATTATGGTATATATGTTTCCCTCGCAATATGGACTTATACACCAAATATTATATATGAGGTATAGTGATGCCTAAAAAAGGAATGGCTCCTGTATTAAAATGGGCAGGTGGCAAGACTCAATTAATAGAGATAATCGCCGCTAAGGTTCCTCATATGTATAACAATTATTATGAACCTTTTGTTGGCGGAGGTGCTGTTTTATTCACTATTTCCCCCCAACAGGCGTTTATCAATGACATAAACAGGCAGCTTATGAACCTCTATATGCAGTTAAAAGTTGCGGCAAATTCAGTAATTGAAATCGTCAATGAAATGGATTCAGCCCCCTGTAGCAGAGAGCTGTACTATTCTATGCGTGATAGGTATAACGTAAAAGTAATGGAGCAAGAGTTTGATTTGGAATGTGCGGCTCTTATGATTTGGATAAACAAGCATTGCTTTAACGGTTTACATCGAGTGAATAAACAGGGTTTTTTCAATGTTCCATATAATAATAAAGTAAGCGGGAAATCAATTAATGAAGACAATATAAGGTCGATATCTGATTATTTGAATAGCGCAAACATCGAAATGACATGCCTTGATTTTGAGGAAGCCTGTGATGGGGTTTCAGCCGGTGATTTTGTATATTTCGACAGTCCATATGTGCCCGAAAGCGCAACTGCTTCTTTTACAAATTATACGGTGGAAGGCTTTAACTTAGCAGATCACATGCGTTTAGCAGCACTTTTTAGGCGTTTGGATGCTGTGGGAGCAAAGGTTATGCTATCTAATAATGATGTTCCGCTTGTGCATGAATTATATGCAGGATACAACATACAGTCGGTTGATGTTAAGCGAATGATTAACAGTAATGCTGATAGGAGAACCGGAAGAGAAGTTCTTATAACCAATTATTGATATGGGAAAGTATTTTAAGAATTTAAAGCCATACTATGTCGATAGCTCTTCTGCAGTCTATTTGTCAGATACCTTTGACGCTTTAGCAGATATGTATGCAGAAAGCATTGACATGGTTTTTGCGGATCCGCCTTATTTCCTCTCTAATGGAGGCATATCCTGTAGCGGCGGAAAGGCTGTTTCTGTCAATAAAGGCGAATGGGATAAAGTTGATTGCTTAGAGGAGAAACACGCGTTTAACAGAAGATGGATTAGGCTCTGTAGACATGTTTTAAAGTCAAACGGTTCAATCTGGATTAGCGGTACTCTCCATAACATATACTCCGTTGGCATGGCACTTGAACAGGAGGGATATAAGATTATCAATAATATTACATGGCAGAAGACAAATCCGCCGCCAAATTTAGCATGCAGGTGTTTTACGCATAGCACAGAAACGATTTTATGGGCTCGAAAAGACGATAAAAAATCTCGCCACTATTTTAATTATGAATTGATGAAAGAAATAAACGGCGGCAGACAGATGCAAGATGTATGGAGTGGAGCATTAACCGCCCCCTCCGAGAAAAAACATGGTCGGCATCCTACGCAGAAGCCCATATACCTGTTGGAACGAATCCTCCTAGCGTCAACACGCGAAAGTGATGTGGTGCTAGATCCGTTTTGCGGCTCTTCGACAACCGGCGTTGCATGTAAGAGATTAAAGCGTAATTATATTGGAATTGACAATAACGAAGGATATATTAAACTGTCTATAGAAAGGTTAAAGGATGTATGAATAATAGAAATTTTGCCACATGGCTCGCAACATTCAGGCAGTCAATAAATAGTTATGGCTATTACACGGATTTTAAAAGGGTATATGCAAATGCCGAAAAGCTGAAAATAGAAATCAGCATGCTAAACACTCTTGTGGGCGCAAAAAACATTGAGGCAGAATTTGAAAGCATTCTGAACAGGTATCCGGAATGTCTGAAGGTGATTCCCGTACTATTGGCTGTACGTAAAATGGAAATCTTTTGCCAAGACAATAATGGTGCTTGCAATTACATATTTAGCAGAAAGGCTCAAAGCGTTGAACAGTACAAATACTTTATGCGAAAAACAGGGCTTTTTGATATGCTTGAAAACCACGTTATCAGCAATCTGTATGATTATGTTATGGGTGTCGAAGTCGGATTGGATTCTAACAGCAGAAAAAACCGCGGCGGCCATCAAATGGAAAATCTGGTTGAATACTATTTGATAAAGTCAGGTGTTGAATACTATAAAGAGATGTATTTGACGGAAATTGAAAGAAAATGGAATATCGATTTATCAGCCATTTCGGCAGAAGGAACATCAACAAAGCGTTGGGATTTTGTTGTCAGAACTCCAAGCCGTATTTTTGTGATAGAAACAAACTTTTACGCGAGCAGTGGCTCAAAGCTCAACGAAACTGCAAGAAGCTATAAAATGATTGCAGAAGAGGCAAAGCTAATTGACGGCTTTTCTTTTGTATGGATAACTGACGGCGGCGGCTGGAGCGACGCCCGACGAAACCTTGAAGAAACTTTTAACATTCTTGAAGATATGTATAATATTGCCGACATGGAAAACGGCATATTCAATAGTCTTTTTAGATAAAAGATGATTGCGAATCCCGGCTGCATAACAACAGCAGTCGAACAAAACCCTCTATAACGCATAATTCGTCTTCACCCCAATATGATTGCCTCCAAATGTGAGTCACATACCAAAAGCCGCTGCAAACGCAGCGGCTTTATGCGTGGTGTTTAACCTTTTAATCAGACAAGCTCGATTATTGCCATCTGAGCGCCGTCGCCGCGACGCGGTCCGAGCTTCATGATGCGTGTATATCCGCCGTTTCGACCATCGTACTTCGGTGCGATTTCACGGAAAAGCTTCTCTACCACTGGATGCGCGGCATCCGCAGTGCGCTCTTTATACTCTTTTTTCGATTCCTTCTTGCTCTTCTCGGGTGTTACCTCATAGAGGTAGGACATCATCTGTCTGCGAGCATGGAGCTTTGACGGCATATCTACATACTTATCGACTTCAACAACCTGCTTCTTATCGTTAAGTGTCTCCTTGCGGACGGTTGTTGTGTTCTTATATTCACTGACTGCCAGCGTGATCAGCTTCTCCGCTATGGGGCGGACTTCCTTCGCACGATCCTCGGTGGTAATGATCTTACCGTTCCAAAGAAGAGCAGTGGTCAGGTTGCGGAGCATTGCCCTGCGCTGATCCGACGGCCTGCCGAGCTTACGGTTAGGCATTGTTGTTCCTCCTTAAAAAATCTATGTTTCGCTTTGATTGACTTATTCCTCACTCTGGCGGAGGGAAAGACCCAGCGCCTGGAGCTTCTGCTGAACTTCCTCGAGCGACTTGCGTCCAAGATTACGGACGCGCATCATATCGTCCTCGTTACGTTGAGTGAGCTCCTCAACGGTATTGATGCCTGCGCGCTTGAGGCAGTTGAAGGAGCGGACGCTGAGGTCAAGCTCGTCGATGCTCATCTCGAGTATCTTCTCCATCTTGTCCTCTTCCTTTTCCATCACTATGCCAAAGTTCGGCGCGCTCTCGGTAAGCGTCTTAAACATCACAAGATGCTCTGTAAGATAGTTTGCGGCGAAGCTTATTGCCTCGTCAGGGCTCATCGTGCCATTTGTTACGACGGTCAGGGTGAGCTTGTCGTTATCTACCTTGTCGCCTACGCGCGTGTCGACAACCTCGTATTTGACGCTCTTAACGGGCGTAAAAATAGAGTCGACCGCTATTCTGCCTATGGGCATGTCGGGACGCTTGTTCTCGTCCTGCGAGACGTAGCCGCGGCCCTTCTCGACGCATATCTCGATGTGGAGATGTGCGTTTTCCGAAAGCGTGGCAATGTGCTGCTCCGGCGACGTTACCTCAACGTCGGAATCGAGTATCAGGTCGCCGGCAGTCACTTCGCACGGACCGTTCGCGTCGAGTATTACGGTGCGCGGCTCGTCCGTGTGCATCTTGAAGCAAAGCTCCTTTACGTTGAGAACTATCTCGGTAACATCCTCTTTTACACCCTCTATCGTCGAAAACTCATGAAGCACGCCGTCGATTTGTATCGATGTTGCGGCAGCGCCGGGGAGCGATGAAAGCAAAACGCGCCTGAGCGAATTGCCGAGTGTTATGCCGAGTCCCCTCTCAAGAGGCTCTACAACGAATACGCCCGTCGTTTCATCCAACGATGTAGATTCGATTTTGGGTCGTCCTATTTCAAACATTTTTATTCCCCTTTCACAATTATCTACGAATACTCAGGGTGAAATGATATTACCTTGAGTAGAACTCGACGATGAGGTGCTCCTCGAGCGTCAGGTCGATATCATCGCGCTGCGGAAGCGCCATTACCTTGCCGCTGAGGTTCTCGGCATCGAGCTCGAGCCATTTCGGGATTGTGTTCTTCGAGCCCTGCTCACGAAGCTCCTTAAGGTGCTGCATGTCGCGGCTCTTCGAACGAACGGAAATGACCTGGCCGGGCTTTACAAGGTAGGACGGAATGTCTACCTTCTTGCCGTCTACGAGTATATGTCCGTGTGTTACGAGCTGGCGCGCCATCGCACGGCTGTTGCCAAAGCCGAGGCGGAAGGCAACATTGTCAAGCCTGCGCTCAAGAAGCGAAAGCATGTTGTCGCCCGTTACGCCGCGCATATTTGCGGCCATATCATAGTATTTCCTAAACTGGGATTCCAATACACCGTATGCCCTGCGGCACTTCTGCTTCTCACGAAGCTGGAGTCCGTATTCGGACGGCTTCTTGGCGCGGGACTGTCCATGCTGTCCCGGAGGTGTGTGGCGCTTTGTGATAGCGCACTTCGCGCTGTAGCAGCGATCGCCCTTGAGGAACAGCTTTATGCCTTCCCTGCGGCACTGTCTGCAAACGGAATCTGTATATCTTGCCATTGTCGTTTGCCTCCTTATACTCTTCTGCGCTTGGGCGGACGGCATCCGTTATGCGGGATGGGCGTAACGTCCTTAATCATGTTTACATCCAAGCCTGCAGCCTGCAATGCGCGGATAGCCGCTTCACGACCCGAACCCGGTCCCTTTACATAAACCTCAACCGTCTTGAGGCCATGCTCCATTGCAGCCTTTGCAGCCGTCTCCGCGGCCATCTGGGCAGCGAACGGCGTGCTCTTCCTTGAACCGCGGAACCCAAGACCGCCGGCCGATGCCCATGAAATGGCGTTGCCGTTAAGGTCCGTTATGGTTACCATGGTGTTGTTGAAGGACGAGCGGATATGCGCTGCGCCGCGCTCGATATTCTTGCGCTCACGGCGTTTGCGCGTAGCCTTTTTAACAGTAGCTTTTGCTTTTGCCATCTTATTCGCCCTCCTTATTTCTTCTTAGCGCCTGCCGAACGTTTCGGACCCTTGCGGGTGCGTGCGTTCTGCTTCGTGCTCTGTCCGCGTACGGGCAGCCCCTTACGATGACGGACGCCGCGATAGCATCCGATCTCGACAAGGCGTTTGATATTCATCGAGGTCTCTCTTCTCAGGTCGCCCTCTACCTTAACGTTGTGGTCAATATACTCTCTGAGCTTGTTGACGTCTGCTTCTGCCAGATCCCTGACTCTGATGTCGGGGTCCACGCCTGTTGCAGCAAGTATTTCTGAAGCGGTCGTTCTGCCGATACCGTAGATATAGGTAAGGCCGATCTCGATACGCTTATCTCTGGGTAAGTCTACACCGGAAATACGAGCCATGGATTCCTTGCACCTCCAAAGTTTTTCTTTTTGTTAGTTTTGTTTATTTATTTCCTGCCGAAAACACGTCGGGTAAGGGCGTGTCAGCCGCTCCGACAGGTAATTTTTACGAAACACTTAATTATAGCACGATATTAGCGGTCTATCAACGTTTTTTACCGTTTTTGCGCAGTACGGGGAAAATATATTTTTGAAAAATTTCCCTTGCGCACGGCAAAGGCGGAAGCCTTGTCCCGCCCACAGACGAGTTTCGCTCGCCGCGCGTACGGTTTCCGCACTTTCGCCGATGTCTCGCATATATCATTTTAGCCGACGGGACATTTCCGTCCTGCCGGCTGTCTTTAAGCTCAGCCCTGCTTCTGCTTATGGTTGGGGTTCTCACAGATTACCATGAGATGACCCTTACGCCTGATTATCTTGCACTTTTCGCAAATGGGCTTTACCGAAGGTCTGACTTTCATCGTTTTATCCTCCTTGTAGTTTGGAGAAGTCATTAAGACTTCGTTGTATCAGTTCTTTCCGCGCCAGGTGATGCGTCCTCTTGTGAGATCATAGGGGGACAGCTCTACCGTCACCTTGTCACCCGGAAGTATGCGTATATAATTCATGCGCAGCTTTCCGGATATATGCGCAAGTATCTTGTGTCCGTTCGGGAGCTCGACCTCAAACATCGCGTTCGGGAACGAGTCCGATACTACGCCTTCTACCTCGATTACGTCCTGTTTAGACATCCTGCCCTCCTTCTTCGCTTATGTCCCTGCCGAATCCAAGCTGCGCCAGCCGCTTCCTTACGTCTGCGTCGAGCAGCCGCCCTTCATTCAGCGCGTTGATAATGTCATCCGCGCGCACACCCGTGTCCTTCAGGTGCCTGCGCTTTTTCTTTTTCGGCTTTTCGAGCTTCCTTAGCTTCCCGTCGGCTATGAGCACATAGTCGTTGTCGGCTTCGCCCAGAACGACAAACGCCCTGCCGCTGTCTCTGCCCGCCGCTGACATTGCGACGCTGCCTACAGTCAAATGCTTTTCGGTCATTATGTTCACTCCGCCGTAAGTATTACCGGGCCCGCCTCGGTGATTGCCACCGTATTCTCATAGTGGGCGCTCGGCTTTCTGTCGGCGGCGATAACCGTCCAACCGTCGCGCAGCATGCGTACATCGGCGCGTCCCATGTTTATCATGGGCTCTATCGCTATCGTCATTCCGGCATGAAGACGAACGCGCGGAAAATGCGGATCCGTAAAATTTGGAACTTCGGGCTCCTCATGCATTCTTCTGCCTATGCCGTGGCCGACAAGCTCGCGCACAACGCCGTATCCGGCGCGCTCCGCATGGTTCTGTATCGCCGCGGATACGGCCGAAAGCTCGTTCCCTGCGACGCACATCTTCAGTCCCTCGAAAAAGCACTCTTTAGTGACTTCGACAAGCTTCTTTACTGCGGGCGAAGCCTCGCCGACAATGAAAGTTCTCGCCGCGTCTCCGTGCCATCCGTTCAGATACGCTCCAACGTCGATGCTGACTATATCGCCGTCCTTAAGCTCATACTCGCCCGGTATCCCATGCACCACCTGCTCATTCACCGATGCGCATATAGAGGCGGGGTACCCGTTATAGTCAAGAAACGACGGCTTCGCACCGTTGTCGCGTATGAACTCATAGGCAGCCTTGTCCAGCTCCTTCGTCGTTATGCCCGGGCGCACAAGCTCGCCCATGAGCTTTAGCGTAAGGTATGTCAGCCTGCCCGCTTCCCGCATTTTCGCTATCTGCGATTCTGTCTTGAGCGTGATTGCAGCCATCAGACCCCTCCGTTGAGGAGCGCCCTTATCTCCGCCGCAACTTCCTCGATTGTTCCGCTGCCATCGATGCGCGCAAGCTTTCCCTCGTTTTTGTAGTGCTCAACGAGCGGATGCGTCACCCTGTCGTAGACGTCGAATCGATTGCGTATCGTCTCCGGCTTATCGTCCGAGCGTATCGTGACCTCTGCGCCGCAGTCGGTGCATTTTCCGTCGGGAATCTGCGATATGTGATAGCCCTTTCCGCACCGCGGGCATACGCGCCGTCCGCGCACACGCTCCATTATCAGCTCGGGCATCGTGTCTATCATTACCGCCAGATCCACGCCGCCAAGCGCTTCGAGCATTTCCGCCTGCTTGAGCGTCCTCGGGAAGCCGTCGAGTATATAGCCGTCCCTGCAGTCGCTCTCGGCAAGCCGTTCTTTAAGTATCTCGAATATCAGCTCGTCGGGGACAAGCTCGCCTCTGTCGATATAATGTCTTATTTCCTCATATAGGTGAGGATTCCTGCGCTCCTCTTCGCGGAGCATAGCGCCCGTGGAGATGTGGGGAATTTTGTATTCCCCGCACATCCACATTGCATGTGTACCTTTGCCGCTGCCCGGCGGACCTAAAAGCACAAGTTTCATTATATTTAATGCCTACCCTATTATCCAAGGAATCCCTTGTAATGACGCATGAGCATCATCGATTCGAGTGTCGCCGAGGTTTCAAGCGCCACGCTTATCATAATGAGTATGCTCGTCGGTCCAAAGGCCGAAAGAGCCGTATCAAGGTTGAACAGGCCAAGAAGTACCGACGGCACAATGGCTATGACCATCAGGAACAGTGCGCCGAAGAGCGTCAGACGGTTGCTGATGCGCTTAATGTAATCGCCTGTATCCTTGCCCGGACGACGACCCGGTATCGTTCCGCCGTTCTGCTGGAGATTCTTCGATATTTCTACGGGGTTGAACGATATCGTCGTGTAGAAATACGCGAAGGCTACAATCAGCAGGGCATAGATGATGTAGTATACCACGGTGCCTGCCGCAAGGTAGTTTTCGTAGAACGTCCTGAACCCGGAGTCCTTGGAAACAAATTCTACTATCATCTGCGGGACATTCATCACCGTCATCGCGAAAATCAGCGGCATAACGCCGTTGGCATTCGCCTTAATCGGGAGGTATGTCGTCTGTCCGCCGTACTGCTTGCGCCCGACAACACGCTTTGCGTACTGAATCGGTATACGGCGCTCCGCCCTGTCTACCATGACGATGCCTACCGTCAAAACAAGAACAACTACTATAAGTATAGGCAGCGCCCACCACTGATATGTTCCCATTACGAATACTCGCTTTACGATGTCAATAATCGTCGGAAGCACCGAGGAAACGATGGAGGCGAATATCAGGAACGAAATGCCGTTGCCGATGCCCTTATCCGTAATGCGCTCGCCCATCCACATAAGGAGCGCAGTGCCCGCAGTACAGCAGATGCCTATCGTCGCATATGTAAGGAAGTTCGCATTCGTGACGGCGTCTTCACCGAACGCAAGTATTATGCTTACGCTCTGCACAAGCGCAAGGCCGATACCGACGTAACGGGTAATCTTCTCGATCTTCGACCTGCCGTCCTCTTCCTTTGAAAGCCTCTCGAGAGCGGGAATGGCTACCGTGAGGAGCTGCATAATAATCGATGCGTTGATGTAGGGCGAAATACCCATCGCGAACAGCGAGTACCTTGAAAACGCGCCGCCCGTAAATAGGTTCATGAATCCGCCGACCGCTACGTAGTTTTCAAGCGACGCTGCGATGCTTGCGGTGTTTACGCCGGGGATGGCGATGTAGGAACCAAGCCTGTAAAGGAGTATGAGAAGAAGCGTGTAGAGTATCTTCGTGCGGATATCCTTTGATTTCCAGGCGTTGACCAGTGTCCTGAACATCATACCACCTCAACAGTTCCGCCCGCGGCCTCAATGGCTTTTTGGGCTGTTTCCGAGAACTTTGCAGCCTTAACATCCAAACGCTTGGTAAGCTCGCCGCGACCCAAAACCTTGAGCCCGTCCTTCTCTATCTTGCTTATGACGCCCGCTTCCTTGAGCATCTGAGCCGTTATTACTGTGCCGTCCTCAAACCTGTTAAGCTCGGCAACGTTTATGATTGTGTATTCCTTTGCGAAAATGTTTGTGAAGCCGCGCTTCGGCAAACGACGCGCAAGAGGCATCTGACCGCCTTCAAAGCCGTTCTTCTTGCTTCCGCTGCGAGCCTTCTGACCCTTGTGACCCATTGTGGAGGTCTTGCCCATGCCGGAACCCGTGCCGCGACCGACGCGCTTCCTTGCAAAGGTTGAACCCTCGGCAGGTCTCAACTCGTGTAGTTTCATACTGCACCTCCAATAAGATTATATCTCTTCGACCTTAACAAGGTGCTTGACCTTGAAAATCATGCCGCGGATACATGCGTTGTCGGGCTTGATAACGGTCTGGTTAGGTCTGTGAAGACCGAGCGCCGCTACCGTCGCCTGCTGATCCTTAAGGCAGCCTATCGTGCTCTTTACGAGCGTAACTTTCAGTTCAGCCATTGTGAAGCTCCTCCTTAACCGAGAATCTCTTCAACCGTCTTGCCGCGCAGACGTGCGATCTGCTCTGCCGTGCGAAGCTGGAGAAGTCCGTCGATCGCCGCTTTTACGCAGTTGCCCGGATTGTTCGAGCCGTAGCTCTTCGTGCGAATATCCTTTATGCCCGCCATTTCGAGCACCGCACGCGCCGGTCCGCCGGCGATAACGCCCGTACCTTCCTGTGCCGGGAGCATCCTTACATGACCCTTGCCGTACTTGCCTTCAACGGCGTGAGGTATCGTTGTGCCTACTATCGGGATAGTTACAACGTGACGCTTCGCATCTTCCACAGCCTTACGGACGGCTTCGGGAACCTCAACGGCCTTGCCCGTGCCTACGCCTACACGGCCGTTCTCGTCGCCTACGACTACAAGCGCCGCAAAGCGCATGTTGCGGCCGCCCTTTACGGTCTTGGCTACGCGGTTGATGCTGACGACTCTTTCCTTAAATTCCGAAACGGGTTGTTCAAAACGTTTCTGCATCATTATCCTCCTTAGAAATCCAGTCCGGCCTTACGAGCGCCTGCCGCAAGCTCCGCTACACGGCCGGTATAGAGATAACCTCCGCGATCAAACACGACCTTCGTGATGCCCTTTTCCATTGCGCGGCGTCCTATGGCTTCGCCGACTATCATGGCGGCTTCCTTCTTCGTCTTGCCTTCAAGCTGTGCGCGGATCTCGGCTTCCAGTGTGGAGGCCGCAGCAAGCGTTACGCCCGCCTCGTCGTTTATGACCTGGGCGTAGATGTGGTTAAGGCTCCTGTATACATTAAGCCTCGGCCTGCTCTCCGTGCCGAATATATGCCTGCGTGTGCGGCGATGACGCGCGCTGCGCACTGCATTCTTATCTATCTTAGATATCATACTTTACTCCTCTCTAAGCATTACTTGCCGGTCTTACCTTCCTTGCGGCGTACAACCTCATAGTCATACTTGATACCCTTGCCCTTATAGGGTTCAGGCTCGCGTACCGCACGGATGTCGGCTGCTATCTGACCGACTCTCTGCTTGCTTATGCCCTTGACAACGACTTTGTTGGGGGCGGGAACCTCAAACTCGATTCCCTCGGGCTGCTCAAACTCGACGGGATGCGAATAGCCCATGTTCAGCACGAGCTTCTTGCCCTGCATCTGCGCCCTGTAACCCGTACCTACTATGTCAAGGTTCTTCTGGTAACCGTTCGTTACGCCGATTACCATGTTGTTGATGAGGGAGCGTGAAAGACCGTGAAGAGCTCTATCCTCTTTGTTGTCGGTCGGACGCTTTACGCTGAAAACGCCGTCCTCCAGACCTAATTCCATTCTCGGGGAGATCTTCTCGCTGAGCTGACCCTTGGGGCCCTTAACGGTCACGGTGTTATCGTCAGCGACCGTGATTGTCACTCCGGCGGGAATGGATATCGGAAGTTTTCCGATTCGTGACATTGTGTTACACCTCCATGTAAACGCTTCTTTATATTATAACGTACGTTGAGCGAAAAGGCGCCGCCTTATTCGCTTCGTTCGCAGTTATCTTTTACGCACCGCTCGGGGTAACGGGCCGCGCCCGCAGCCCCGAAACGCCGTAATTTTGATTACCAGATGTATGCGAGCACTTCGCCGCCTACGCCGAGCTTCCTCGCCTCGCGGTCCGTCATCATTCCGCGCGATGTCGAGATTATCGCTATGCCCATGCCGTTAAGCACCTTGGGAAGGTTATCCTTGCGTGCATAGATGCGCAGACCCGGACGGCTTATGCGCTTGAGGCCCGTTATGACCCTTTCCTTGTTCGGGCCATACTTCAGAACGATATGTATCGTCTTTACCACGCCCTCTTCGGTAACGCAGAAGCTCTTGATATAGCCTTCGTCGAGAAGAATCTGAGCGATTGCCAGCTTCATCGTCGAGCAGGGTACGTCTACCGTCTCATGCTTCGCAATAAGTGCGTTGCGGATGCGCGTGAGCATATCGGCAATTGTATCTGTTACTACCATGTCGTTCCTCCTTACCAGCTTGCTTTGCGGACGCCGGGTATCTCTCCCTTGTACGCGAGTTCACGGAAGCAGATGCGGCAGATGCCGTACTTGCGGAGCACAGCGTGCGGACGGCCGCAGATGCGGCAGCGTGTATATGCGCGCGTGCTGAACTTCGGCGTGCGCTGCTGCTTGAGTTTCATGCTTGTTTTTGCCATTTTGCGTCCTCCTATCAGGCCTGAACGAAGGGCATGCCCAAAAGCCTGAGCAGCTCTTTCGCTTCTTCGTCGGTGTTGGCTGTCGTTACGAATACGATATCCATGCCGCGCGTCTTGTCAACATCGTCATAATTGATTTCGGGGAATATGAGCTGTTCCTTTACGCCCATGGCATAGTTGCCGCGGCCGTCAAAGCTCGTATCCGACACGCCGCGGAAGTCGCGTACGCGCGGAAGGACGATGTTCATAAGCTTGTCGGCGAAGTAGTACATGCGGTCGCCGCGAAGCGTTACCTTTGCGCCGACGTTCATGCCCTCACGCACCTTAAAGTTTGCAACCGACTTCTTGGCCTTCGTGACGATAGGCCTCTGACCCGCTATCAGTGCGAGCTCGTCGAGAGCAGCGTCGATACCCTTGGGATTGTCCTTCTCGGAGCCGAGTCCCATGTTGAGGACTATCTTCTCCAGCTTCGGAACCTGCATCTTGTTCGTGTAGCCGAACTTTTCCTCGAGCTGGCCGATTATTTCTTCATTATACTTGACCCTGAGGCGAGCGGGGCCGCTGAACGGCTTGGCTTCGCCCTGATTCTTTTTCTTCTTGGGCTGAGCCTGAGAAGCTTCATTTTTCTTAGCCACTGTTCTTACCTCCTAATCAGTCTATCGCCTTATTGCACTGCTTGCAGAGACGGACCTTCTTGCCGCCCTCTTCCGCGTGCGCAACGCGCGTCGGCTTATTGCACTTGGGGCATACGAGCATAACGTTCGATACATGTATCGCGGCTTCCTTCTGAATCCTTCCGCCTTCGTCGCCCTGCTTGCGGGGCTTCGTGTGACGAGTCACCATGTTCACGCCCTGAACGACTACGCGCTCCTGCTCGGGCATTGCCTTCATAATCTTGCCCTTTTTGCCCTTGTCCTTGCCTGCGATGACGAGGACGGTGTCGTTTGTCTTGACGTTAAGCTTATTCATTTTGCGTCCTCCTTACAGTACTTCGGGTGCGAGAGAGACTATCTTCATATAATCCTTCTCACGAAGCTCGCGCGCTACCGGCCCGAATATACGCGTGCCGCGCGGCTGCTTCTGGTCATTTATGATTACCGCCGCATTGTCGTCGAAGCGGATGTGGCTGCCGTCTTCCCTGTGGATTCCGGATACCGTACGCACTACGACTGCCTTTACGACGTCCTTCTTCTTTACTGCGCCGCCGGGCGAAGCCGACTTGACCGATGCGACGATTACGTCGCCGATGTTTGCGCTCTTGCGAACCGAGCCGCCGAGAACACGTATGCACATGATCTCCTTCGCGCCGCTGTTGTCCGCAACCTTTAACCTTGTTTGAGGCTGTATCATTTCTAAACTTCCTCCTTTGGCGCTTATTTGGCCTTCTCGATTATCTCGACCACGCGCCAGCGCTTATCCTTCGAAAGCGGACGTGTCTCCATAATCTTTACGGTGTCGCCGATGCCGCACTCGTTGAGCTCATCGTGCGCCTTAAACTTGCGGGTACGGTTGACCATCTTTCCATAGAGCGGATGGCGAACCTTGGTCTTGATGGCGACGACTACCGTCTTGTCCATCTTATCGCTGACTACTACGCCTGTGCGTGTCTTGCGAAAACCTCTTTCTTCCATTGGTTTGTCCTCCTTCTATTACTCGGCCGCTGCCGCAAGCTCACGCTCGCAAAGAAGCGTCTTTATGCGTGCAATGTCCTTCTTGCACTCGCCTATCCGCTGGGGATTCTTGATCTGTCCCGTTGCGGACTGGAAGCGCAGGTTGAAGAGTTCTTCCTTGAGCTCCTTTTCGCGTGCGGTAAGCTCTTCGTTCGTAAGCTTTCTCAATTCCTTAGCCTTCATTGCTCTCACCACCTGCTTCTACAGTTTCCTTCTTGATGACCTTGCTCTTTATCGGGAGCTTATGCATCGCAAGCCTCAAAGCCTCTCGAGCCGTCGCTTCGTCTACGCCCGCGATCTCGAACATTACGCGTCCGGGCTTTACGACAGCCACCCAATACTCAGGCGAGCCCTTGCCCGAGCCCATTCGCGTCTCGGCCGGCTTCTCCGTAATCGGCTTATCAGGGAATATCTTTATCCATACCTGTCCGCCGCGCTTTATGTAACGCGTCATCGCGATACGGGCCGCCTCTATCTGGTTGCTTGTTATCCATGCCGGCTCAAGTGCCACAAGGCCGTATTCGCCGTTGGAGATGAAGTTACCGCGATGGGCAGTGCCCTTCATACGTCCGCGATGTACTCTTCTGCGCTTTACTCTCTTAGGCATCAACATAATTATCTGCCTCCTTCCGCTTTGCGTCCGCCAAGGACTTCACCTTTGTAGACCCATACCTTCACGCCGATGCGGCCGTAAGTCGTGCTTGCCTCGGCAAAGCCGTACTCGATGTTGGCGCGCATTGTCTGAAGCGGGATAGAACCGTCATGATAGCCTTCCGAACGAGCTATTTCCGCTCCGCCCAGACGGCCCGCGCAAAGGACCTTGATTCCCTTCGCGCCCGCCTTCATCGCGCGACCCATGCTCTGCTTCATCGCACGACGGAAGGATATACGCTTCTCAAGCTGCGCCGCGATGTTCTCGGCCACGAGCTGCGCGTTCGCGTCGGGGTTCCTGATCTCCATGATATTCACGGTTACAGGGCGGTTGAAGCGCGCCGAAACGTCCTTTTTAATCTCTTCTATGCCTACGCCGCCTTTGCCGATGAGCATACCCGGGCGCGCCGTGTAAATGCTTACGTTTACCTTGCCCGCCGCTCTCTCTATCGTGATGCGGCCGATGCCCGCTGCATAGTGCTTCTTCTTGAGATAATCCCTTATCTCCTTATCCTCAATAAGGAAGTTCGCGAAGTCCTTCTTGGAGGCATACCAACGGGTGTTCCAGTCCTTGATAACGCCTACGCGGAAGCCATTCGGATTAACTTTTTGTCCCATAGTGTTCCTCCTATTACTTCTGATCCAAGATTATCGTAATGTGGCTTGTGCGCTTACGAATCCTGTCGGCTCTGCCTCTTGCCCTGGGCATATAGCGCCTGAGCGTCGGACCCTGGTTCGCAAAGACCTCTGCAACGTAAAGATCGTCTCTCGAAAGGCCGAGATTGTTCTCTGCGTTGGCCGCCGCCGAGCGCAGGAGCTTGAGCACAGGCTCTGCCGCCGCTTTCGGCGTGTACATCAGTATCGCTTCGGCGTCGTTGACGCTCTTGCCCCTGATGAGGTCTATCACTATCTTTACCTTGCGCGATGATATTCTTACGAATCTCGCCGTCGCATGGGGTCTCTTATCCGCATTTTCGCGGCGGAATGCCGCCTTTTCTCTCTGTCTGGTTGCCATTTGCTCGTTCCTCCTTCTTATCTTCCTGCGGAGGACTTCTCGGAGCCTCTGTGGCCGCGGAAGGTGCGGGTGGGGGCGAATTCGCCCAGCTTATGTCCGACCATTTCTTCCGTTACATATACCGGCACATGCTTTCTTCCGTCATGCACGGCTATCGTGTGCCCTACCATGTCGGGGAAGATGGTTGATGAACGGGACCATGTCTTTATGACTGTCTTCTTGCCGGATGCATTCATGTCCATGATGCGCTTCAAGAGACGCTCCTCGATATAGGGTCCCTTTTTGATTGACCTGCTCATTTCATATCTCCTTTCGCCATCACTTGCCGTTCCTGCGGCGGACGATGAACTTATCGTTGACGTTCTTTGTCTTTCTCGTCTTATGACCGAGAGCCGGCTTGCCCCACGGTGTTACCGGACCCGGACGGCCTATCGGGGACTTGCCCTCACCGCCGCCGTGCGGGTGGTCGCACGGGTTCATGACGGAACCGCGTACCGTGGGCCTGAAGCCCTTATGACGTGTGCGGCCCGCTTTGCCGAGCATTATCAGCTCGTGGTCGCCGTTGCCTACCTGGCCGATTGTCGCCTTGGCGTTCATCGGGATAAGCCTGACTTCGCCGGAGGGAAGCCTTACCTGGGCGTACTTGCCTTCCTTTGCCATGAGCTGCGCCGCATTGCCCGCGCTCCTTACAAGCTGAGCGCCCTTGCCCGGCTTGAGCTCGATGCAGTGAATCATCGTGCCGACGGGGATGTTCTTTATCTCAAGCGCGTTGCCGATCTTGATATCGGCGCCGTCGCCGCTCACCACTGTGTCGCCTACCTTCAGGCCGAGCGGTGCGATGATGTAGCGCTTCTCGCCGTCCGCATAATGCAGAAGGGCGATGTTTGCGCTGCGGTTCGGGTCGTATTCGATGGTCGCAACCTTTGCGGGTATCTGATCCTTGTTGCGCTTGAAGTCGATTATACGATACTTGCGCCTTGCGCCGCCGCCGCGATGACGAACCGTTATGCGTCCCGCGTTGTTTCTGCCGCCCGAATGGCGAAGGTCTTCAAGAAGCGACTTCTCAGGCGTCGTGCAGGTTATTTCTTCGTAACCCGATACGGTCATAAAACGCTGACCGGGGGTCGTGGGCTTAATCTTTCTTATAGCCATGGTTCTCTCCTTACTGTGCCATGCTGTCGAAGAATTCGATTCCCTTTGAATCCTTCGTGAGCGTCACATAGGCCTTCTTGAGGTTGGGACGGCGACCCTGGGTGCGTCCCTGTCTCTTCATTTTTCCCAAGGTGTTGATGGTGTTTACGCGCGCGACCTTTACGCCGAATATCGCTTCAACCGCCATCTTGACCTGCGTCCTCGTTGCGTCCTTCGCTACGATGAACGTGTATGTCTTAGCCGCGATGCTGTCGTATGATTTCTCAGTCAATACGGGCTTTATGATGATATCGTACGGATTCATCAGCAATATACCTCCTCGACCATTTTGAGCGAATCCTGTGTAAGGATAAGCGTTTTCGCCTTGAGAATATCGTAGGGGTTAAGCGTGCCGACGTACGTCGTCTTTACTCCTGCGATGTTATGCGCCGCACGCTCTACCGTCTCATCCCTGCCCGGCAGCACGATAAGTGCGTTGCATACGTCAACGTTCTTGAGAACCTTGACCATTTCCTTCGTCTTGGGCGCCTCGAGAGCAAGATTGTCGAACACGATTACTTCGTTCTCAAGCGCTTTGTCGGAAAGCGCGCTCTTCATGGCAAGGCGCTTTACCTTCTTGTTAAGGCAGAGGCGATAGTCGCGGGGCTTCGGCGCGAATACGATTCCGCCGTGCGTCCACTGCGGCGAACGCGTTGAGCCCTGGCGAGCCTGACCTGTGCCCTTCTGTCTCCACGGCTTCTTGCCGCCGCCCGATACTTCGGCGCGTGTCAAGGCGCTCTGTGTGCCCTGACGCTGGTTGGCAAGATATGCCTTAACGTATGTATGAAGTACAGCCGGGTTCGGAGCGATTCCGAATACGCTCTCGCTGAGCTGTACCTCGCCGATCGTCTGACCGGCTATGTTTTTCAGTGCAACATTCAGCATTTTCTGCTTCCTCCTTCTGGGTTACTTTACGGTGCTCTTTACGACGACCAGGCTGCCCTTTGCGCCGGGAATTGCACCCTTGACGAGAAGCAAATTACGCTCTGCGTCTACGCGAACCACTTCGAGGTTCTGGACTGTTATGCGCTCGCTTCCCATGTGACCCGGGAGGTTCTTATGCTTGAACACTTCGCCCGGATACGAGCACGCGCTCATCGAGCCGACCCTGCGGTGATAACGCGAACCGTGCGTCATGCGGCCTCTTGACTGGTTCCAGCGCTTGATTACGCCCTGGAAGCCCTTGCCCTTGCTCTTGCCGGTGACATCTACCTTGTCGCCCGTCTCGAACATATCAACCGTTATTACCTGACCCGCTTCATACTCGGCGGCGTTGTCAAGCTTAATCTCCTTGACATAACGGTGCGCACCGACGGACGCCTTTTTGAAGTGACCGAGCATCGGCTTCGTTACGAGCTTCTCACGAATGGGAGCAAAGCCTACCTGCAATGCCTCGTAGCCGTCGTGCTCGACCGTCTTCTTCTGTACGACGGGGCAGGGACCTGCCTCGATAACGGTGATTGGGAGCATCTTGCCGTCTGCGGTGAAAAGCTGAGTCATGCCAACTTTTCTTCCTATAATAGCTTTTTTCATCTCAATCTACCTCCAAATTAAAGCTTGATCTCGATGTCTACGCCTGCCGGCAGATCGAGCTTCATCAGCGCGTCAACCGTCTTTGACGAGGGCTGAAGTATGTCGATGAGCCTCTTGTGCGTACGCATCTCGAACTGCTCTCGAGAATCCTTATACTTGTGCGGCGAACGGAGTATCGTGACGATCTCCTTATCCGTGGGCAGCGGGATGGGGCCCGACACCCTTGCGCCTGTCCTTCTGGCCGTCTCGACTATCTTTTCGGCGCTCTGGTCGATCAGATTGTGCTCATAGGCCTTCAGCTTGATCCTGATTCTTTGGTTTGCCATGTTATTTGAATCCTCCTTCTTATTTGGGACGTACACGCCGCCTCGTGTTTTATTAAAAAACATTTGGCGGGCCTTTACGCCCGTCGCCCGATCTACATGGGCATTGCTCAACGTGAACTATCCGGATGGCACGCCGGTAACCTCCCGTCAAGCCCTGCGCGCCCGTTTGCTCACAAAAACAAACGCACAAACCGCGCAGCATTGCTATAATACAGCATCGCTCCGGCGTTTGCAAGGGTTTTTTCGCCGAATCGCGCCCTTTTTCAAATATATTTTTCAATAAGGCGTTTTTTGCCGCACTTATTCGAAAACGTCCTTCCGTGTAAGCCAGCTCACGATGCCTTCGGCACGGCTCAGGCCGAGCTTGTTCTGCAAACGTTCGGAAGGCAGATTGCCGAGTATAACCTGTCCGTACGGTATGAACCCCTGCTCAAGCCGCGCGTTTATCATAGACGCTTCGAGCAGCGAGCCAAGGCCAATGCGCTTGAATTTCGGCACAATTTCAAGCATACCTATGCTGCCCTCGTCATGCACTCCCACAAAGCCCGCAAGCTCGCCGTTGACAAAGGCGCCGAGCATTCCGTAATCTATGCGCTCCTCGATATACTGTCTATCGGGCGAATGAGAATAATGCTCCGCCACAAAGTCCGTATGTTCGCGCGTAAGGCGGCGCACAACGGTGTCGGCGGGTACGCGCAGAGGCAGGGGAGTTTTGCCCGTGTAGGCAAGCTGGTGGCAGTCCTGCCTGTGCGTAAAGCCGAGCCGCTCCATGAGCATGGGGATAAGCTCCTCATTGTGAGCAACGAGCGCGGGGGCGTCGGCGATGAGCGGAAGCATCTTTTCGGCGCACTCGGCGCAGGAGGCGTTCATAAGGAAAACCTCGCCCGGAATGTTATATACGAGAACGCCGCCGTCGCAGTAAAGCATTTTTCCCGTATTGCTCCGAAGCGTGTTTATCATGTCGGCGTTCAGGACGCTGTCGCGCTCAAGGTAATCGAGCGCCGCTTTTTCGCAGTTGCTGTTTTTCATTGCTTTCCCTTCTTTGATGCGCTACAGGGTCGAAATCACCATCATTATGAGCGGTATCGACACAAAGCAGGCGAGCGTCGATATGCTCATTCCCTGCGCGACGTATTGCTCGTCGGCGCCGCAAGAGGACGACACGACGACGGATTGCGTCATTACGGGCATGGCCGCCTCGATTATAAACACGCCCTCGCCCGTACCCGTAAAGCCGAACAGCCTGCAAAGCCCGAGCATTATCCCGGGGGCGACTATGTAGCGCATGACGAGCACGATCGCCATATCGCGCGTCATTCGCATCGATTTTAGACCCGTCTCATAAAGAAGATAGCCGACATACAAAAGCGCGAGAGGCGTGACGATGCTGCCAAGATATGACGACAGGTCGAGCAGTATTTTAGGCGGCTTGAAGCCTATAAGAAGCAGCGGCACGCATACGACAAGCGCTATCAGCGGCGGCGTGGCTATGCGCTTGAGCGTCTTAAGGAGCGTCTGCTTTTCCCCACAGCTCCCCGAGCGCTGAAGCAGCGCGCAGCCGACCGTCCAAAAAAGCGCCGTGTTAATCACATAGTAGGCCATCACGAACGGCACGCCCGCTTCGCCGAACAAGCTGCGGTTCATAGGCAGGCCTATAAAAAGCGAGTTTGACAGGCCGCACATGACTATGAAGCCGCCCGCCTTTGACGGCTCAATCCTGAGTATGCGTCTCAAAGCGAACGCTATCGCAAGCGTAGCCGCCATCGACAGCATCGGCAGCAGCATTATTGCGCCCGCATCGCTCAAAAGCTCCTTGGAAATTTTTCCGAGTATGTTGTTGAAGCACACCGCCGGCACGCCTACATTCACGATAAGTTTCACAATTAGCTGCTTGTGCTCTTTTTTCATATAGCCGAGCCTGCCGAAAGCATAGCCTATCGCCATCATCAGCACGACGAGCAGCACCGCCGAAAGCGAATGCAGAAGCTCCCCCATTTTTATATCCCCCGAAAATCGGGCGGCGGATCCGAATCGGGAATCACGCCGCCCACCGTATAACGTTTATTACTGCGGATTACTTTTTGATGCTCTTGCACTCGAGGTAGTAGCGCTTTTCATTCGCTTCACCCATCGAGAACGTCTTGCGCGGAAGAGCGCCGTCGAATATGACGGTGCGGAAGAAGGCGCCCTTGTCCATAGGCGGAAGCAGGAAGCCCATGTTGCCGTCCTGCGTTCCGAGATCGTACACTACGTCCTCGCCGTGGATATAGTCGATTGCCGCGCCCTTGAACTCCTTTAGCATTGCGTCGAGCGCATTCTGGAGCGTTCCGACCTCAAGCTGCGCGGAGGGCTTTTGGACCTTGAAGTAGCCGTAGCTGCCCTTGAGGCAGAACGGGAGCATATGCGCGCCCTGCTCGGCGTCATCCGCCATGGCGTCGTCGCGCTCTGCCTTCGATTTGAACTGCTTCATTTCGCAGCTTCCGTTGTCGTGGGCAAGCTTGTCCATAAGGTAGGCGATAGCCTTGTCGGTGTCGAGGTTGAAAAGCACCCTGTGTATCGGCTCGAACACTATGCCGTCATCGTGGACGTTTTCAAGCTCGATAAGCGCGAAGCGGGCGGGATGATCCTTCATCTGCTCGGGCGTAAGCGTCTTTTTGACGTTCTCCCAATTTGCCTTTGCGGTCGCAAACGAATGGTTGCCGTCGCCCATGGCGAAGAGCATGGGGTGCTCCTTGCCGTATTTGGCCTTGTATGCGTCCTTGTCGGCAAGCTTTTCAAGCGCGCGGATTATGCGCTTTATCTCGTTTTCGCAGCCCACGAACCAGCCCTCGATATGTCCGCCCTTCTGCATGAGCTCAAAGTCGTAAAGCTTTTCCTTTGAGGCGTATTTGGCAAGCGTCGGCTCGATAACCGTCTTTTCGGGGTCGTCGATAAGCACGAGTATATGCGGCATTTCAAGCGGCGCATTTTCTCTTATGCGAAGGCGCGGGGGGATACGCTCAACGATTGTACCCTCTGTTGCGCGGATAAGCGTCGTTGCGCCCTTATTATAGTCGTAACATTCCAAATCGAGCGCCATAACGATGCCCGTTCTGACGTTGCCCGCAACGCTCCTTCTCGTAAGCACAAAGCCCTCGCCCTTATCCTCGAGCGTGCCGTCGAGAACGTATTTATCCATGGTGGCGTTAATCTTTGTTATGCGCTCCGCTTCATCGGGCTTGCCAAGATACATTTCGGGGAGCATCAGCCTTAGCGTCGACGGTGCGTCGCCGACAATGCGTTCCGTCTCCTCCCAATACTCCGGCTGAGACGTATACTGGTCGCAAGCGACTACTGCCCAACGTGTCAAATCGACGTTTTTGTTCGGCAAAAGCATATGCGGAACAAACACGCCGACGGAATTTTCGTACTTATTCATTATATTCCTCCGTACAGGTGGTATTTATCGAGTTCAGTGTACAACACTTATGCGCGAAAATCAACCGATAATGCAGGCACGGCTCCAACGACAGGGGAAATTCTTATCAGATATATTGATGCGCAATACCCAGGCGAGCCGAGCGTGACCTTTTGCGGAAAGGAGCCGCAGTCTGTCAAAAAAAACGGGGTTGATAAGGGGCCGCAGCCCCTTATGTTCAATCCGGCTCTGACGACATGTGCGTCAGAACGGATGAAAACCCGGAGGTTTTCGTACTTTGCGGGT
>SFDB01000015.1 GCA_004558825.1 Clostridiales bacterium | reverse complement strand
GCCGCTCGGGAACCTGTGCATTTGCCAATGGCGGAGGCGAAAATGCCGTGAGCGCCGCAAATGCCAAAAGTAATGCAATTAACCTTCGTCGCTTTCGATGAAACATAACAAATCTCCTTTCATTTTTCTAAGCCTCCGTTTGTCGGCAGGTCTTTACAAAAATAGTATATAATTACATGGGCGCTGTGTCAATAAATTTTGTTAAAAATAAAGCTTTGCGGAGTTTTCCGCAAAGCTTTCGTGCTACGCGAATGCTCGAGTTGTCTTGTCAGTACTTCTCGCGCATTTTGCGCTCGATTTCCCGCTGTGCGTCCTTCTGCGCAAGCGCGTGACGCTTATCATATAGCTTTTTGCCCTTTGCTACCGCGAGTTCTATCTTGACGCGCCCATCCTTTATATATACGCACAAAGGTATAAGGCTCATGCCATCCGCCTCGGACAGCTTTTGAAGGCGCGATATCTCATGCTTGTGCATGAGCAGCTTGCGCACGCGGAACGGATCGCAGTTAAAGACATTGCCCTGCTCATACGGGCTTATGTGCATCCCGTATATAAAAAGCTCGCCGTCCTTTACCTTGGCATAGGCGTCCTTTATGTTGCATTTGCCGCCGCGTATGCTCTTAACCTCAGTGCCGGCAAGCGCTATGCCGCATTCGTACGTTGACTCTATAAAATATTCGTGCCGCGCCTTCCTGTTTTGCGCTACAGCGTTTATTCCCTTTTTTACGGGCATTTCTCATGCCTCCTTTTTATGCTTGCCATAAATAAAGCAAAATGCGGTACGCCAAAATGACATACCGCAGTTTACGATCAAAACGAATTACATCAAGCCGATAATATTCGTTATAACGGCAGCGGTTGTATTATTGGCATCCTTGCCGCCGAAAGCGCTGACGAGCATCATTGCGATTGCCACAACGGCAATGAAAATACCGAGGACAATTGTTATGCGCTGCAGCTTCTTTTCTTTGCTGGCAGCCTTGCCGCGAGCCGTGAAAGACTGGCTCTCGCCCGTCAGAGCGCCGAGACCGGAGCTTGAACCCGACTGCATCAGCACCGCAGCGATAAGGCCGACGGCCGCTATGATGAGAACGATATTAAGCACGATATTCAATGCGTTCATTGAAAAACCCTCCTAAAAAACATCTTTGGAATTATATCATGGGCAAATACAAAGTGCAAGCACAATTAAGGCAGAATGTTTGCGCATTTATTTAACGCTGCACATCATCTGCATACATGATATAATAAACATATAACTGCGAGGTGGAACAGTATGTATTTTCAGCACGGCTACTCGAAGGACAAGCTTGCGGCGCTGTATTTTCTCTACAGATTCCGCGAAGATATAGCGCTCGACACGTTTGCGGGCATAATGTCCGACAACGAATGGATTCCATATCTCGAACTCAAGGGCTGCGTCGGCGACCTCGAGTCGGCGGGGCTGGTGGCGGCGCTTCCGTGCGAATTCGGGCAGTCGTACAGGATAACCGAATCCGGCGACGCCATGGTCGAAATGTTCATGACGCAGCTACCCTTTTCATACAGAAAAGCGATGGACGACTATATCGACGCCAACCGTGAACGTCTGCGCCGCGAATCGCAGTACATCACCGACTGGGAAAAGCAGTTCGATGGCACATACCTTGTATCACTCAAGGTTGTCGAGGGCCACAGGGTTCTGCTGAACACGACAATACTCGTCCCTGACCAGGCCGCGGCCGAGCGCGCGCGCTCCCGCTGGCACGAAAAAGCCCAGGTACTATACTTGTCCACGCTGAATGAGTTGATAGGCGACGATAAAGAGAGCGTCAGCGAAAGCAAAGACGATGGCAGGCACGGCAATGACGAGTAATCAGACGTACCGTCAAACACAAAAGCATTCGAAATCAAGAGGTGAATCCTTTGTTTAATATTGTTCTTGTTGAGCCCGAAATACCGCAAAACACGGGTAATATTTCGCGCACATGCGCTGTGACGGGCGCGGCGCTCCATCTTGTTCGGCCGCTCGGATTTGAGATAACCGACAAGTCGCTCAAGCGTGCAGGACTTGACTATTGGAAAGATCTAACCGTGTTTTACTATGACAGTTTCGAGGAGGTCGAGCGCAGTCACGAGGGCGCGCGCTTCTTTCTTGCCTCAAC
This sequence comes from Clostridiales bacterium, assembly GCA_004558825.1. Taxonomy (GTDB): domain Bacteria; phylum Bacillota; class Clostridia; order Christensenellales; family CAG-138; genus SFDB01. The sequence continues at coordinate 40,314 of SFDB01000015.1, read as the reverse complement.
CCACGCCGAGAAGCGCTACAGCGACGTCAGCTTCCGAGATGGCGACTTTCTCGTATTCGGCAAGGAAACGGCAGGCTTGGGCGAAAAGCTGCTGACACGCCGCCGCGACGATGCCATACGCATACCGATGCTTCCATCGCAGCGCTCGCTCAACCTCTCAAATTCCGTCGCCATAGTGCTCTATGAAGCGCTCAGGCAGACGGGCTTCGGGCAATGCGTATAATATGTCCGATAAGCGCCTCCGTCGCCGTCTCCTTGCGTTCCGTTACGGCGGAGCATAAGAAATATATCAAAAAAGCACCACTTTTCTTTACTTTTTCGCTTGACACGGCGGCAGCGATTATTTAGAATATTGGTTGTGTTTTGGATACGGTTGGTGTAGTGCGCCCACAGCCCCGGAAAGCAGTGCAGCATACAGAACCCGATACAAAGAAAAATTTACGGAGGGTACGCCATGAAAACCTATATGGCAAAAGGCGAAACCGTCGAGCGCAAATGGTATGTTGTTGATGCAGACGGAATGGTTTTGGGTCGTCTGGCATCGCAGGTTGCCTCGATACTTCGCGGAAAGCATAAGCCGATATATACACCGCACGTTGATACAGGTGACTATGTCATCATAATCAACGCAGAAAAGGTAGTTATGACGGGTAGAAAGCTCGATCAGAAAAAGTATTATCACCACAGCGGCTACGTGGGCGGTCTTAAGGAGACAAGCTATCGTACACTTCTTCAGAAAAAGCCCGAATTTGCCGTTTACGAGGCAGTTCGCCTCATGATGCCGAAGGGACCCCTCGGCGATAAGATGCTTAAGAAGCTTCGCGTTTATCGCGGCGCAGAGCACAACAATCAAGCTCAGCAGCCCGAAACGCTCGTGCTTAAATAACAGGGAAGGAGAAACGAAGCATGAAGACCACCACTCAGTACCTTGGTACAGGCAGACGCAAAAAGTCGGTTGCCCGCGTTCGTCTTACTCCCGGCACAGGCGTTATCACAATCAACAAGCGCGATATAGAGGAGTATTTCGGTCTTGAGACGCTCAAGATGATCGTAAGGGCTCCTTTGGTTTTGACCGGCACTCTCGCCAAGTACGACATCAACGTTAACGTATACGGCGGCGGCACGACAGGTCAGGCAGGCGCTATCCGTCACGGAATATCCCGCGCGCTCATCGTTGCCGATCCCGAGCTGCGTCAGGCGCTCAAGAAGGCCGGCTTCCTCACGCGTGACCCGCGCATGAAGGAAAGAAAGAAGTACGGTCTCAAGGCAGCACGCCGCGCGCCGCAGTTCTCAAAGAGATAATCGATACTTCGTTTATCATCACTACAGCATACAAAGGGCTTTGCTTTCGAGCAGAGCCCTTTTCGAGTTTTTCTCGTGTTTTGCCTCTCGCATTCGCTCCCGGGCGGCAAAATCCGCAAAGTACGAAAACCTATGGGTTTTCATCCGTTTTGACGCACATGTCGTCAAAGCCTGAATTAACTCAATGGGCTGCGGCCCCTTAACAACCCCGGGGTTGTTAGACAGTCTAAAATGGCTTTGCCTTCGAGCAAAGCCATTTATGCGTCGGACACGGCAATCTTTCGAGAGAAACCGTGTGATGATAGCCGTTTTCAGGAAGCTGCACCGATAGAATCACGCCCGCCGATGCATTGAGAGAAGCGCTTGGCGGGAAAATATATACCGGCAAGGACTATGTTCGTCTATCAAAGGACGAGAACGCCGCTAAAAGGCTGTTTATCGAAAAAATGGCTGCGGCCGTCGATGGCGAAAACTTGATATACGTCACAACCGAGAAGGAGCAGCTTGCGCTTGTGCCTATCGGCGCCGTACGCATACTCGTCACTGCGGACATAGACACGATAAAGGAGCGATTTGCCGCCAGAATGCGCGGGAATCTGCCCGCGCCTGTCGCGGCCATGCTCGAAAGAAAGCACGGCTGCTTTGACGCCGAAGCACACGACGTGCATGTGCATGGCGGCTCTCCCAAGGCGCAAGAGGTGTGCGAACTTGTTAAGGGGCTGAAGCGATGACAGCCGCCCCCCCCTCTCCGTAAATGCGCCCTCTTTCTTGCCAATTCGACCGCGTTAGTGTATGATTGATGCATGAAAACATTCGGAGGTCAAGACATGGATTTCTACGATACCGTCAAGCTCAACAGAAGCTACAGGGGCTACGACGAAAGCGTTGCGATATCGCGCGACAAGATGCTGAAGCTTATCGACTACACGCGCTTTTGCCCGTCGAGCATAAACTTCCAGCCATTTAAGTATTTTATTTCGTGCGATAAAGATACAAACGCAAAAATACAACCGCTTACGGGCTGGGCACGCAGGCTTCAGGCGAAAATGACTCTCCCGCGCGAAGGCCACATGCCCACGGGGTTCATAGTTATTTGCTACGATGCCGCGATAGGCCCGAACGCGCAGCGTTTCTCAAAGGACATCGGCATAGTCGCCCAAACGATACTGCTCGGCGCCGTCGACATGGGGCTCGGCGGATGCATGATAGGCAATTTTGATCCGCAGAAAGTAAAGGAAGCGATTGCGCTGGAGGACGGCCTTGAGCCCGTGCTTATAGTCGCGCTCGGAAAGCCCGATGAGAAGATTGTCATAACCGACGTACCCAAGGATGGCGACATAGGCTACTACCGCGACGAAGACGATGTGCATTATGTGCCTAAACGTCGCCTCGAGGATATAGTTCTCAACTAGAATCAAGAATAGCGGCGCGCCGTGGCGGTGCGTATATCTCAATTCTGCATTCGTATATTTCCATTATACGAATGCTCAGTCTGTCGATAAACCCCGGGACGGACGAAAACCCGTAAAAACTCGAAAAAGTGGCGTTTAGCCACTTTTTCGACAGTCTCTGCATCCGTATATTTCCATTATACGGATACTTTTATAAGCACATGCCGCTCATGCGCAAGATGAGCACATGCATCAATCATCGGTTTTGAAAACCCGGTGCTGTAAATCTGATGCGCGGTAAGCCTGCAGGAACGCTTCGTTTGCTTTCAACAGTCTGTCATGGTATTCACGATAAGAATTGCTCAGTTCGCACATTGCGGGAATAAAAGTATCGCAATATCCATTTTTCCTATTCATCTGCGCAATCAGCTCCTGTAAGCGAAAAGCGGGCGTAGCCCTGTATTCCTCGGATGCCTTCGCTTTCTCATATTGTCTGAGCATTTCAGCATTGTCCTTAACAAACCGTCCGGGGTCTGCGATCGCTTCACGCATAGCAGCATCTCTTTTTTCCATAACGGCAGGATCAAATTCTGTTTCAACATCTTCCAAATACCTTCGAATGTCCTCGGGAATGGAAATATCAACTTGATCCAGATACGAAACTATGACATCAAAGGCTTTTTTCTGTGCTTCCGTCCTAATCGGCTCATTAAGATACGGTGCGAAGTGCAGGCTGAAATACCTGCCGTAATAGCCCGGGAACCGTTCAAGCAAACGAAACAGTATGGACTGTTTTTTACCGAGCTGTTCCAGTCCCTCCCGAACATTTTCCCATGTATAGCCATTTACAAGAGCTTCGAGCAGCTTTTGCTTTTCCTGCAACAGCGATAAACTAAGAGCTCTCTTTTCGCAAAGGTCTTTCAATTCGCCATGCCTTCCGGATTTCAAAATACGACGTATTTCAGGCACAGGCACTTCCAGTCTTCGCAGTACGGATATTTTGCGAAGCAGAGAGATATCTTCGTCCGAAAAATCCCTATACCCGTTTTCAAGAACAAGCGGAGTCAGCAGCTCCTGCTCTACATAGTATTCAACCGCCTTTTTCGTAAGTCCGCACCGTCTGGGTTGATAAGGGGCCGCAGCCCCTTATGTTCAATCCGGCTCTGACGACATGTGCGTCAGAACGGATGAAAACCCAGAGGTTTTCGTACTTTGCGGGTTTCGCCGCCCGGGAGCGGATGCGAGAGGCGAAACCCGCAAAAACTCGAAAAAGTGGCGTTTAGCCACTTTTTCGACAGTCTAATACACGACCAAATCAATAAGCACATCAAAATGAAAAAGCAGAAAACATCTACAAGCTTTCGGGCATTCCTTCCACATGACGGTCTGCGTCATCTTCATCATTGCGCAATCTGCGCCTCGCCATGAAAGAAACGCGCCGACAGCACTTTTGCCGTGAAGCGCTTACAACATCCACCGAGCGATTATCTGCTCAAGCGCCGTGCGCTCGTTCATTGCCCCGCTCGCCTTATAGTAGGCAATGCTTGCAAGCTCCCGCGTTATCGCGCACAGCCTGTCGAACTTATACTTTTTTGCTTCGTCGTATACCTTGCCCGCCGCGAACGGATGGCCGCCTATGAGGTTTATCGCCCTCTCGCGCGATACGCCTTCATCCATTAGCTTTCGCGCCTTCATCATGAGCTTGAATCGCCCCTCCATATACGTTGCGACGCTCATCACATCCGTGCCGTCTTTAATTATGCCGTCGAGCGCTCTCATTCCGTCGGCCGCCTTACCTGCAAGAAAATAATCGAGTATATCAAATACGACGTATTCTACATTGCGCCCGACGCATGTGTCGATAGCTTTTTTATCTATACATCCGCCGCTGCCCACAAAATCCGTGAGCTTCTGTATATCTCCGTTCAGCTCGCCCGCATCCGTGCCTACTCTGTCGACAAGATACTTCGCCGTAGCCGGATCGATGGCACAGCCGTTGTTTTTCACTGTAACAAGGGTGAATTTAATAAGGTCCTGCGCGCTTTGCACGCCTATTTCGATAACACGCCCCCGTGAGTCAAGCAGCGAAAAAATATCCGCTGCCACCTTTGGCGCAGTTTTGTCCTTTTGCGGCGCTTTCTGCTTTTTCGCCGCTTTTTTCGGCTCGTATTTTCCTTGAAGCGCAAACACAAGCACAGTGCTTTCAGGCATATCGTCCATATACTCCGCAAGCTTCGCCGCGCTCTCACCTTCCGGAAGAGTTCTCGCTATGACGAGCCTTCTTTCGCCGAACATGGGCATAGTATCGCACGACTGAATTATCGAATACGCGTCTGCCGTCTCGAAATCGTTAAGGTTCATTGCCCTGAAATCCTCGTCAATGAGCGAAATAAGCTGCCTCAGTATGCGCCCTTTAACAAACTCCTCCTCGCCGTGCAGTATGTATGCACCGCTTACTGAGCCTTTATTGACCGCCGATTGAAATTCCTTTTGAGTCATAATCACCTCATCTTATTTTATAATTATATCACAACGAGCGCGCCGCAGTCACGGGAAAGCGCAATCTTCCATTTCCCGTTGTGCATCACATTTCGCCAAAACAACCGTACAGCGGAAAAATTCCAACAAATATATCGATTCAATTATTGAATTGGCCTTTATTTAATTTAATTTGTGTGTTAATATTTATGAGGTGCATCGGCATCATGATAACCTTGCAAAACACGCCTAGCGGCGCAAGCAATATCAAGGAGGTAGTTTTAATGGTCAACGAGAAGAACACTCGTAAGGAACAGTTCAAGGAACTCGACGCGGTCATCGAGCAGTGGAAGGATGAACCGGGCGGACTGCTGCCCATCATGCAGCATGCGCAGGAAATTATCGGCTGTGTAGACGAAGAAGTGCAGAAGTACATCTCCGACAAAACAGGCGCGCCCGTTTCGACCATATATGGCATTGCCACATTCTATTCGCTCTTCACGCTTGAGCCCAACGGAAAGTACACCATCGGTCTTTGCCTCGGTACCGCTTGCTACGTCAGGGGTTCACAGGCTGTTATCGACGAGCTTCAAAAGCAGCTCAACGTCGAAGTCGGTCACACGACTCCCGACGGTATGTTTACGCTTACGGCAACGCGCTGCATAGGCTGCTGCGGTCTCGCTCCGGCCATGATGATAAACGACGAAGTCTACGGCAGGCTTAAGCCCGCGGAAGTTGCCGGCATTCTCGAAAAATATCGCAGCATGGAATAATCCCATGATAATGAAGGAGATCTCTCTTCATATCCTGGACATCGTCCAAAACTCAATATCGGCCGGCGCAAAGCTTGTAAGCATATCGGTCGATATAGAGAATGAAGAGGATATGATGCGCATCGTCATCGACGATGACGGCTGCGGCATGGATGAAGAAACGGCTGCGCGCGTGCTGAGTCCGTTTGCAACGTCGAGAACGACAAGGAAGGTCGGTCTCGGCATACCGTTCTTCAAGGAGGCTGCGGAAGGCTGCGGCGGCAGCTTCGCGCTCACCTCGTCTCCGGGAGTCGGTACGCGAGTATACGCATCGTTCAGGCTCTCCAACATTGACAGACCGCCGTTGGGCGATATGGCCGAAACCATGCTCACGCTCACGGCATGTAACGAAAACGTCGATTTCGTTTATCGCTACACCGTCGATAAAACAGAATTTGTTTTTGACACACGGCAGATACGCGAAATACTCGGTGCAGACATAGCGCTCACCACCCCCGACGTTATGGCATGGATGAAAGGTTTTCTTTCACAAGGTATTCAAGAATTAAGCGGAGGTGCATAAATAATGAAATCAATCCAGGAACTCGAGGCAATTCGCCAAAAGACGCTTGCTAACATTCAGCAGCGTAAAGAGCATAACGGAACACGCATCGTGGTAGGCATGGCAACATGCGGCATCGCAGCAGGTGCGCGCCCCGTTCTTGCCGCATTTATGGACGAAGTTGAGAAGCGTTCGCTTCAGGACGTTGTCGTTGCCCAGACAGGCTGCATCGGCGTTTGCCGTCTTGAGCCGATCGTTGAGATCTATAAGCCCGGTCAGAATAAGGTCACTTACGTCAAGGTAACGCCCGAAATGGTCGCAAGGATCGTCACCGAGCACGTCGTCAACGACAGAGTTGTCGACGAGTACACAATCGGCTACTACGAAGCCAACCATAAATGAGCTCAACAGGAGGTTCTGAAATGGAGTTCTATCGTTCACAAGTTCTCGTATGTACAGGTACCGGATGCTCGTCTTCCGGCTCTTGGAACATAATCAAAATATTCAACGAAGAGATCGCTAAAGCCGGTCTTGAAAAGGAAGTGCGCGTTATCAACACGGGCTGCTTCGGTCTTTGCGAAACAGGCCCTGTCGTAATCGTATACCCCGAGGCTGCCTTCTACAGCCACATAAAGGTCGATGATGTTGAGCGCATCGTTAACGAGCATCTTCTCAAGGGCCGCATCGTCAGGGATCTGCTCTATAAGGGCAGCGTTGACGAAAGCAACAAGATTCGTTCTCTCGACGAGGTAGATTTCTACAAAAAGCAAAAGCGCGTCGCCCTTCGCAACTGCGGCGTTATCAATCCCGAAGACATCAACGAGTATATCGCGTTCGACGGTTATAAGGCTCTTGCAAAGTGCCTTACCGAACTTTCGCGTGATGACGTCATTGACATAGTCAAGAAATCCGGACTGCGCGGACGCGGCGGCGGAGGATTCCCGACCGGTCTTAAGTGGCAGTTTGCAAAGCAGCCCGAAAGCGACGTCAAGTATGTCTGCTGCAACGCCGACGAAGGCGACCCGGGCGCTTTTATGGACAGATCCATCCTCGAAGGCGATCCTCATTCCGTTCTCGAGGCAATGGCCATCGCAGGCTACGCCATAGGCGCACGCCAGGGCTACATCTATATTCGTGCGGAATATCCGATAGCCGTTAAACGTCTTCGCATAGCAATCGACCAGGCTCGCGAGGCGGGTCTCCTCGGCGATAATATATTCGGTACGGACTTCTGCTTCGATATCGACCTGCGTCTCGGTTCGGGCGCATTCGTATGCGGCGAAGAAACAGCTCTTCTCGCCTCAATCGAAGGCAACCGCGGCGAGCCTCGTCCGCGTCCCCCGTTCCCGGCTGTTAAGGGTCTTTTCGGCAAGCCGACGCTCCTCAACAACGTCGAGACATACGCCAATATCTGCCAGATCATATTGAACGGTCCGGAATGGTTTGCTTCGATGGGTACCGAAAAGAGCAAGGGAACAAAGGTGTTTGCTCTCGGCGGAAAGATTAACAACACCGGTCTTGTCGAAATTCCGATGGGCACGACGCTCCGCGAAGTCATTTACGACATCGGCGGCGGTATCCCCGGCGGCAAGAAGTTCAAAGCTGCTCAGACGGGCGGTCCGTCCGGCGGCTGCATCCCCGCAGAGCATCTTGACATCCCGATAGACTACGATAACCTTATCTCCATCGGCTCGATGATGGGCTCCGGCGGTATGATCGTAATGGACGAAGATAACTGCATGGTCAACATTGCGAAATTCTTCCTCGAGTTCACGGTCGACGAATCTTGCGGCAAGTGCCCGCCGTGCCGTATCGGTACGCGCAGGATGCTTGAGATCCTCACCCGCATCACTGAGGGCAAGGGCGTCGACGGCGATATTGAAAAGCTTGAGAAGCTCGCCGTCAACATCAAAAACTCTGCTCTTTGCGGACTCGGTCAGACTGCGCCGAACCCCGTGCTCAGCACGCTTCGCTATTTCAGAGATGAGTATGAAGCTCATATCTATGAAAAGCGTTGCCCCGCAGGCGTATGCAGAAATCTTCTCAGCTACAGCATCGATAAAGAGAAGTGCATAGGCTGCGGCATGTGCGCACGCAACTGCCCCGCAAACGCTATTTCCAAGACGGATTACACTGCGCCCGGCAAAAAGCTCCCCGCAATGGCGATCGACCCCGCCAAGTGCATCAAGTGCGGCGCTTGCATGGAGAAGTGTAAGTTCGGCGCTATTGAGCGTAAATAATTGTTTGATTAACAAAAAGCGGGGCTGCTGCGCATGCAGCAGCCCCGTTGATTTCAGCTAAACGCGACTATTCGCGTACCTCAGGCGTTCTATCTCTTTTTCTCTTCCTTCTTGATTATGCGTTTAAGCCGGTTGCTGTATATATCGCATAGCTCGTCAGCATATTCCTGATTGTAGCTTCCGCATATAACGCGGCAGGCAGCGAACTCCTCGTTTGGCTTAACTATTACCCATCCAGTGTCATTCTTTATGCGTACACCGTCAACAAGCTCCATATCGCCGTCGTTTTCCATCTCAACTATATCGCGCAGCGCTCTGCCGACGTCACGCCATGAACAGCCTATCTTGTTTTCTTTGGTGTATATGCGCGGCGCAGCCTTTATAAAGCGCTCGGCCCTTCCCTCGGAGATAAGACTGCACAGACGCACACTCGCCGCTTGGACATCAATGAATTCCGGCATAAGGTGCATCTTTCGGTATGCCTCCGTCTTTCTCCTCTCCGTGTTCTCGTATGAGAGGATCGCCGTAGCCCCTGCTTCGCGCAGCGCCTCAATATATGGTCTCGGCATAGTGACCGGCAGAACGAATTCATCGGCGTCGCCTCTATCCACCCTATCGAGCGCAAACAGGAATGATATAGTGTTTTCATCCATATGCCCCCACTCGCTCGATGCCGCTTCGATATTTCCTGCCTCATCAAGCTTTATATATATGTCGGCTCGTTTGTCGGTCATCTGCTTGTATATCTCCGTTTCGCGCTTCGCGTGCGACAGTAGAACGCTGCACCCGCATTTAATGAGCACCGCCGCCGTTTCATCGGCCGAGCGCGCCGGTGCGTTAAGCAGCACCTTCAGCGGATTCGCCCATAGCGCACCTTTATCGGCGCATCGCATAAGCTCCGCTTCGTAGGCGCTCGCCATACCCGTAGTCTGCCTGATTATGCCGATTTGAGCGCTTGTTAGCGGTATAAACTCGCCGTGAGCGTATGTCGAGCCGAGCTTCCGCGCTGCGTCAGGGGTCAGTATGGTTCCGTCGCTGCCGCAGCATTTAACGCTTATCGAATGGCTCAATCCGTTTTCATGTATATATATGCCACCGGCAGCTCCAAGATTTCTTATCGAAAAGCAGAACGCCGCATACGACACGTTCGCAACGTCAAACACATCCACGCCCTGCGACATTATCCCCGCCGAGACCGCCTGCTTAGCCATGACGCCCGCAATGCTGCCGTCGCAGCCTATCACAGATGTATTTGTCGGCTTTATCATTTTTGCAAATGCCGCGCCGAAACGAAGCACACTTTCAGGCGTAAGCTCGCCGTCAAGATAGCCGCATGCGCCACAGTCGTTAATCGCAACTTTCTTTGGCTCGCCCCATATCACATCATATTCGCATTGCTCGCCATCGGGTATGAACTTATCCGGCCACACAAGCACATTCGGCGAAATTACGGCATTTTTGCCAACGGCGCTTCCCTTGCCTATGACGCAGTTTTCAAAAATTGCCGCGGAGCAATCTATATCAGTATCGGGGCATATAACCGCTCCGCGTATTTCCGCATTATCGCGTATTCGGGCGCCGCTCATAACGACGGAGCGTCTTATGCTGCAATTATTGCCTATGCGCGCACCCTCGCATATAACCGAATACTCGTCTATGAGCGTGTTTTCACCTATCTGCGTATCAGACGCGATGTAGCACGGCTTGCCCGTGCGCGTATTGTGAGATATGCCTGCGTTCGGCTCCACAAATACTCCTCCGCAGTCCATAGCCTCCGTCGAAAACCCGCATTTGCCGTCGAGCATGTCTCGCTGCGCCTGCGCGTACTGCCGTATGTCTCCTATATCGCACCAATATCCCTTTGCCACGTAGCCGTGAAGCTTTACTCCATCTGCCATTATTGCGGGGAACAGTTCCTTGCTGAAATCATATTGTACCCCCTCGGGTATTTTCTTGAGAACCTCAGGCTCCAGAACATATATTCCCGTATTGGCAAGGTCACTGAACACCTCGCTCATCTGTGGCTTTTCAAGGAAACGCGTTATGTTCTTTTCGGCATCAAGCAGCGCTACGCCGTATTCTGTAGGCACTGACACGCGTTTCAGGACTATTGTCGCTTGCGCGCCGCGCGTTTTGTGAGCATCCATCACTTCACGCAGATTTATGTCGGTCATCGCATCGCCGCTCACGACTATAACTGTATCGTCGCAGTCGCCCGCCGCCGCGCGAACGCTTCCCGCCGTGCCGAGCGGCCTTTCCTCCACGCAATATGTTATGTTTACTCCGAAAGCCTCGCCGTCCTTTAGATGCTCGCGTATCATATCGGGCAAGTAGTGAAGCGTCACCGTTATGTCCGTAACGCCGTTTTTTTTGAGAAGCTCGACGCAATAATCTATCGTCGGCTTGTTGAGCAGCGGCACCATGGGCTTTGGCATGGTGCATGTTATGGGGCGCAGGCGGCTGCCCTCGCCCCCCGCCATTATTACAGCTTTCATAAAAAATACCGCCTTTCTTTTTTAAGCGGTATTAGTGTGTTCAATTAGTCTGTATTTAAGTACAGTGTTCGCTTTTTTCAGACAAAGAATCAGCCCTTCCACCTGAAAAAGCTGTTATTGTCAATAGTGCAGTAGTATTCGCGCGAATTTCCCCAATCATGCCCTGCCGACGCTATCCTGAAAAACAGCACATCAGCAGGCAGCGTCGAACCATCGCCATTGAGCACTGAGCGCGCCGCCTCTATCGCATCATTGCACGGCTTCGTGGAATCAAGCTTATCTATGACGGTAAACTGATTCTTTTGATATATTACGTCGCGTATCGTGTTGGGGAAATGCTTGCTTTCGACGCGGTTAAGCACAACGCTCGCCACGGCCTTATATCCCTTCATGCTCCCGCCTTTGTTCTCAAGATGTATAAGCTTGGCCACAAGCATGACCTCGTCTTCTGTGAACCTGTCAGGCTTTTCGGTCGGCTTAGGAGTTCCCGAGTCGGGCTTTGGCGTCGGCTTGGGCGGGTTGCCGTATTCTACGAAATCCTTATGCATAAAGCCGACCACGCCGTCTATCTTCACCCTGAACCATTCGCCGCATTCGCCCGTTATCCTAAGCTTGACGTTGCGCTTATAGGTGTCGATTATCTCGTACGCAGTGTCGGGACCGGTGCGCAGGTTTATACCGTTGCCCGATATATATCCACGCTTATTGTCGATTTTTTTCACAGTGTACTTCGGCTCCGGCTTCGCCGTACTTGTGGGCTCAGGAGTTTGCGTTGGATCAGGCTCTGCCGTCGCCTCGGGCGTGGGAGCGTCAAGCATATATACCGCCGACGCAAAGCTTTGCGTTGACTCCATCGTTGGCGATGGCGCCACTATATCCACCATAGTACCTACGTCGACCACGGGTGCGTAAGACGAACAGCCGATGAACATTACCATCGCCGCAAGCATCAATGCAATTGTTGTCGCCGCAAGCTTCAAACTGCGTCCCCCCGGTTGTACACGATTGTTTATATTATGAACCGCTGTAAGTCATTCATGCCCGATGTATCTTTTAGATGTTCATCGACATACTTTTTATCTATTACGACCTCGATTAGCGGATGATCTCCGCCGGCGTTGAACGAAATATCATCAAGCAATATCTCCATTACGGTATGGAGACGGCGCGCGCCAATATTCGCCAAAGCATCGTCGGTGAATTTAAGCGCAATGTTGTCCGTTTCAAGCAAGGCGCAGTATTGCTCGATTATTGAATGCTCGGGCTGTGTAAGTATTGTCTTGAAGTCATCCGCCGTAAGCGCCTTCAGCTCCACATTTATCGGGAAACGTCCGCGAAGCTCGGGTATCATATCGTTTATCTTCGATACATGGAAAGCGCCCGCAGCGATAAAGAGTATATGATCCGTCTTTACAGGACCGTATTTTGTCGAAACGGTGCTGCCCTCCACTATAGGCAGTATGTCTCGCTGCACGCCCTCGCGCGAAACGTCGGGACCCGAGGTGGCGCCGTTTCCGATAATTTTATCTATCTCATCGATAAATATTATTCCGTCCTGTTCTGCCTTCTCCACGGCCTCGCGTATGACGTCATCCATATCAATGAGCTTGTCGGCCTCCTCCTGGGTGAGTATCCTCCTCGCTTCTTTTACGCTCATCCTGCGCAGTTTCTTTTGCTTCGGCAGTATACCTCCGAAAAGATCGTTCATGTTTATGTCGACGCCTATTGCGAACAGTGCGTCGCTTTGCGGAGTTGACTGCTCGACCTCAACCTCAACCGTATCGTCATCGTGCAGTCCCTGCGTAAGCTCGCGCATCAGTGCTTCGCGTCTTGAACGATGCTCCTGCGTTTCGTGCTGCGTATCCGCAGTGCTCTGTTCTTCACCATCCTTATTTCCTGCGTTCAAAAGTATTTGGAACGGGTTTTGCGGTGGCTTATGCTTCTTCTGTTCCGGCATCAAAAGCTCGACGAGCCTTAGCTGCGCCGCGCTCTCTGCCGCAAGCCTCACGCCTTCCTCACGGCTTCGCTTGCAAAGGCGTATCGACGTCTCAACAAGGTCGCGTATCATTGAGTCAACATCGCGTCCAACGTAGCCGACCTCCGTGAACTTCGTTGCCTCAACCTTCACAAAAGGCGCGTCCGCAAGCTTTGCAAGCCTGCGCGCTATCTCCGTCTTGCCAACGCCCGTAGGCCCCATGAGTATTATGTTTTTAGGCGTTATCTCTTCGCGCATTTCGGGCGAAAGTTTCATGCGCCTGTAGCGATTCCTAAGCGCTACCGCAACGGCGCGCTTTGCCTCGCCCTGGCCGATTATGTATTTATCGAGCGCTTCGACTATTTCTCTCGGTGTAAGCATTTCATATCTCCTCCACGGTAATATTGGAGTTTGTATAGACGCATATGTCGGACGCAATAAGTATTGCCTTTTGCGCAATTTCGCGCGCGTCAAGCGCGGTGTTCTGTTTAAGCGCTCTTGCGGCCGCAAGAGCATACATGCCGCCCGATCCTATCGCCGCTATACCGTCGTCGGGATCTATCACCTCGCCCGTTCCCGATATTATAAGCAGATCCTCCTCGTTGGCGGCTATCAGGAGCGCCTGAAGCTGCCTCAAGGCCTTATCGCTTCGCCAATCCTGTGCAAGCGATACAGCAGCGCGGCGCAAGCTCCCGCTGTACTGCTCAAGCTTCGCCTCAAACCGCTCGCAAAGCGAAAATGCGTCCGCAACCGTCCCCGCAAAGCCCACAACAACCCTGTCATGGTACAGCCTGCGAACCTTCTTGGCAGTATGCTTCATTATGGCGCTTTCGCCGAACGTCACCTGTCCATCGCCGGCTATGGCGCATTTGCCGTCTTTTCTGACGGCGACTATAGTTGTTCCTTCGAACTTCATCATTCCGTATTCTCCGAGTCGTGATTTATTCTATATTATCACAATTACGCGCGATAATGGCGGTTTTACGCGATAGTTTACATTTCGTTTTCAATTATTCCGTCGATTATGGCAAGCGCACGTTCCGCGATGGCCGTATAACGCTCCTGCTTGCTTCGTATCCGTTTCTCAAGCGGAGCTATTATACCGAAATTGATATTCATCGGCTGGAAGTCGCTCCCGCAGTAATCGCTGACATAATGTCCCATCGCGCCTATTGCCGTTTTCGTTGTAAACTCTATGGGTTCCTTGCCGCAAAGCCTCCTCGCAAGACTTACTCCCGCCGTAAAGCCGCTCGAAACGCTTTCAACATATCCCTCAACGCCCGTTATCTGTCCCGCAAGATATATGTCATCTCGGCATTTTACGCTGAAGTCGCTGTTAAGCTTCCCCGGCGAATTTACGAACGAGTTCCTGTGCATTACGCCGTAGCGCACAAAGTCGGCGTTTTCAAGGCCCGGTATCATGCCGAAAACGCGCTTTTGCTCCTTAAACTTAAGGTTTGTCTGGAAGCCGACAATATTATAAAGCCGCGCCTCCTTATCATCCTGCCTGAGCTGAACCACGGCAAACGGTTTCACGCCCGTGCGCTCGTCCATAAGTCCCACCGGCTTCAGCGGGCCGTACGCAAGCGTCATCTCTCCCCGCTTCGCCATAACCTCAACAGGCATGCACCCCTCGAACACCTTCAGCGTCTCAAACTCTCGAAGCGGCGCCGTTTCCGCCCCTACGAGCTCCTTCACAAATGTGAAATACTCCTCCTTCGTCATGGGACAGTTCAAATAGTCGCTGCCTCTTTCGTAACGCGACGCTCTGAACACCTTATCCATGTCAAGCGATTCCGCCGTCACGACCGGCGCGGCGGCATCATAGAAATGCAGACTGTCGCCGAGCAGCTCCTCTATAGCCAAAAGGAGCTTACCGTCCGTCAGGGGCCCTGTCGCGATTATTGCGGGTCCGTTCGGTATCTCCTCTATTTCGCGTTCAATTATATTTATGTGAGGGTCGGAACGTATTATCTCGGTTATGCGCCGCGAAAACCCCACGCGATCCACCGCAAGCGCCCCGCCCGCAGGCACGCGCGTTTCACCGGCAGCACGCATAATGAGCGAATCCATCCGCCTGAGCTCCTCCTTCAGAAGCCCTGCGCCGTTCTGCAGCCTGTCGGAACGTAGGGAATTCGAACATACGAGCTCCGCAAAGTCGTCGCTTTTGTGTGCGCTTTGCCTCTTCGACGGCTTCATTTCAAAGAGCGTGACCTCTATGCCGCGCTTCGCAAGCTGATATGCCGCCTCGCATCCGGCAAGGCCCGCACCAACAACCGTGACGGATTTATTCATTCGCTCCGCCCTTCTCCTTTGAAGTCCGTGCCTTTTTATATATGTTCGAATTCTCGCAGTCTTTATTCGAGCATATTGTTCGCCCGAATTTCGCGACCATTATCGAGCCGCACTTCGAGCATCGCTTGTTTACCGGCTTATCCCACGCCACAAAATCACATTCGGGATACTTTTCACAGCCATAGAACACCCTGTTATTTTTCGACTTTCGCTTTATTATGGAGGCTCCGCACTTAGGGCACGGCACATCTATCTTTTCCATAACGGGCTTTGTGTTTTTGCATTCGGGATAGTTCGGGCACGCTAAAAATCTGCCGAAGCGCCCCGTTTTATAGACCATCATTGCGCCGCACTTTTCGCATTGGACGTCGGAAACCTCGTCGGCAAGCTTGACGCGCTCTATGGTCTCCGATGCAAGGTCAACGCTCTTTATAAACGGTGCATAAAACTCGCTTACTATACTCGTCCACTGCTTCTTGCCCTCTTCGATCTCGTCGAGCTTCTCCTCCATGTCTGCGGTAAACTGAAGGTCGACTATGTCCTTGAAGTTCTCCTTCATTAGCTGCGTCACAACAAACCCAAGCTCTGTCGGCATCAATATCTTTTTTTCGCGCTTGACGTATCCGCGCGCGATTATGGTTGTAATAGTCGGCGCAAATGTGCTCGGGCGACCTATTCCCTTTTCTTCGAGAAGCTTTACAAGCGACGCTTCCGTGTATCTTTGCGGAGGCTGCGTAAATTTTTGCTCGCTCTCAATCTTTTCAGACTTAAACGCATCTCCCGCGTTTATCTCGGGCAGCGCCTGAGTCTTGCCTTCTGCGTCATCCCTGCCCTCTGTGTAGATTATCGTATAGCCCGCAAACAGTTCCTTTGTTCCGTTCGTCTTAAACGTGCAGCCGTTTGCGTCAAGCGTTACCATCGTCTGCTCGACCCGCTGGGGCGTCATCTGGCTGGCAATAAAGCGATCGAATATAAGCTTATAGAGCTTATACTGCGTCGGGCTGAGCGAATCCTTCGCCATCTGCGGCGTAAGCGACACATTCGCGGGACGTATTGCCTCGTGTGCGTCCTGAGCGCTTTTCCTGCCCTTATAAAAGTTCGGCTTTTCGGGCACAAATTGAGCGCCGTACGTCTCGCCTATATATGCTCGCGCGTCAGCCTGCGCCTCCGAAGAAACCCTCACGGAGTCCGTACGGATATAGGTGATAAGGCCGGACGTGCCTCTGCCCTTTATCTCAATTCCCTCGTAAAGCTGCTGCGCAACCAGCATCGTATGCTGCGTCGTAAAGCCGAGCTTTCTCGACGCTTCCTGCTGGAGGCTGCTCGTCGTAAACGGCGCAGGCGCGTGGCGATGCTTTTCAGTCTTTTTAACATCCGTAACATTAAACGGCTTCCCGTCCACCGCCGCAAGCACGCGCTTTGCTTCTTCTTCGCACGTTATGTCCGTCTTTTTGCCGTCATAGCCGTAAAACTTGCTTTCAATGAGCTTTTTACGCTTCGGTTCCTTCAAAAACGCCGTTATCGTCCAGTATTCCTGCGGCACGAAGTCCATTATTTCCTGTTCGCGGTCACATATAATTCGCGTCGCCACGGATTGGACACGTCCTGCAGAAAGTCCGCGGCGAACCTTTGTCCAAAGTATGGGGCTTATCTTGTATCCCACAAGCCTGTCGAGAACACGCCTTGCCTGCTGCGCGTCGACAAGATTGATGTCTATAGAGCGCGGCTGCGTTATCGACTTTTTAACGGCGCGCGACGTTATCTCATTGAAAACTATCCTGCACTGAGAGTTCTCATCGAGCTTTAATATGTGTGCAAGATGCCACGAAATCGCCTCTCCCTCTCTGTCAGGGTCCGTTGCGAGAAATATTCCATCGGCGCCTTTCGCCTCTTTGCGAATTTTGTCAAGCACCTCTCCGCGCCCTCGGAGGGTAATGTATTTAGGCTCAAAGTTGTGTTCCACATCCACCCCGAGCTGACTTTTGGGCAAATCGCGTACATGACCGTTTGAAGCGATCACCTTATATCCGTTTCCAAGGAACTTGCCTATGGTCTTTGCCTTTGTGGGCGACTCGACGATAACAAGCTTCGACATTTATATACCTCCAAATGTATAAAACGATTATTCAATTTCAAACACCCTGCCCGGTGACTGCTTTATTATTCTCGAAAACTCCATTTCTGTCAAGCAGATATTTAACTTTGACGCTTCGCATTTAAGCCGAATACAAAGCTCGTCGAAGCTCATCGCTCCTTCGGACAGCGCATCGTACACGGCAAGCTGTTCACCGCTCAGTCCGTCGCGCACTCGCTTCTCGGACCGTTGTGCGCAGTGCGCGGCATGTTGCTTGGCCGCCAACTCATATCCGTATTCCTCAAGTATGTCGCTTATGTCAAAAATCGGCTTTCCCACACCTTCGCGTATCAGCTCGTTCGTGCCTCGGCTCATCTTATCGGTTATCCTGCCGGGAACGCAGAAAATGTCTCTGTTTTGTTCCAGCGCGTAGCTTGCCGTTATCGATGTTCCGCTCTTCTCGGCGGCCTCTACAATTATCACGCCGCGCGATATGCCGCTGATTATTCTGTTGCGTCTCGGAAAATTAGACGGCGACGGCTGCGTGCCCGGTAAATACTCGCTTATAACAGCGCCGCGTTCAATTATCTCATAGTACAGCTCCGTATTGGTTTTGGGATACACGACATCTACGCCGGATCCAAGAACCGCTGCCGTAGGGAACTCGTTTTCGGCACACAATAGCGCCCCGTACGATGATGCCGCATCTATGCCTAACGCCATGCCCGATACTATGCACACGCCGCGCTCCGACAGCTTCTTTGAAAAATCAACCGCAATCCCGCGTCCATATTCCGTGCAATCGCGTGCGCCTATCATTGCCAGCGCAAGCGGCATGTCTGCGGGCAGCCGTCCTTTATAAAAAAGCGTTGTCGGCGGCTCATATATCTCGTTCAGCAGCTTCGGAAAATTATTGCTTACAGGCGTCGTAAACAGTATTCCGTCTCGCTTTAGCATGGCAATATAGTCGTCAATATAATCCTCAGTTGCGCATTTCGCAATAAATGACACTTCTCCATTGGCAAGCCCGCAGTCCGTACTGAGTGTTCCACGTTTGGCAGCATCAAAAACATCTGCCGCAGTGCCGTTCGCCTTACATATCCGTTGGAATTTTGCACTGTCGCCATTCACCATCTTTGTCAGCCATAGCCAGTAACGTTCATGGCCGTGTCCGTTTTCCATGTTCTATCTCCTGTATTTTGAATCTATGCTCCTGTATTGTATCGCTTCCGCCACATGATGTGCCTCTATACTTGCGCTGCCCTCTAAATCGGCTATAGTACGCGACACCTTCAGTATCCTCCCATACGCTCGCGGCGTCAAGTCAAACGTATCCATCGCCCTCTCAAGTATCCGCGACGCGTCGCAGTCAAGAACGCAGTATTTCTTCGTAAGCCTGTTCGTAAGCTGGGCGTTAAAAAGTATTCCATCGTCTTTATAGCGCTCCTTCTGCATGCCGCGTGCCTTTTCGACGCGCTTGCGTACATCTCTTGACGTCTCTCCGACTTCGTTCGAAGTCAGCTCCTTATACGTTACCTCCGACATTTCAACATGAAGGTCTATCCTGTCGAGCATAGGCCCTGATATTCTTTGCTGATACCGCTGCACCTTGGCAGGCGCGCATGTGCATTTATTAAGCCTTGACCCGTAATAGCCGCACGGACACGGATTCATAGCCGCGACAAGCATAAAATCCGCAGGATACGTCGCCTTTGCCGCCGCACGCGTTATCGTTATACGCCCGTCCTCAAGCGGTTGTCTGAGCGCTTCAAGCACCTCGCGGCTGAACTCAGGCAGCTCGTCCAAAAACAGCACCCCGTAATGTGCAAGGCTGACCTCGCCGGGCGCCGCGTTCTGGCCGCCGCCCACTATCGCCGTAGCCGATGCCGAATGGTGGGGCGCCCTGAACGGACGCCGCGTCACTATGCCCGTGTCGCTCGGCATACGCTCTACAACGGAGCATATCTTCGTTATTTCGAGCGCTTCCTCAAACGTGAGCCTTGGAAGTATGGACGGCATAGCCTTGGCTATCATCGTCTTTCCCGTCCCGGGCGTGCCTATCATGAGCATGTTATGCCCGCCCGCGGCCGCTATCTCCGCCGCACGCTTGGCGCCCTGCTGCCCCTTTATCTCAGAAAAATCCGCCGCATATTCACAGCATTCGGGATCCCACCTTTTCGGAACAAACGCAACGGCTTCGCGTTCACCGTTCAGGCATTGCACGGCCTCTTTCAGGTTTGAAACGGGAATTATTCTCGTTCCGCTAATATACGAAGCTTCCGAAGCGTTTTGCGTCGGAAGCATTATGTTTCTATATCCTTGTGAGCAGGCGTCTATCACCATCGGCAGCACGCCCTTTACGCCCGTGACGTCTCCGCAAAGGGCGAGCTCGCCGATTATCACATATTCCCTGAGGCGTTCGGCATTCACCTGACCGTTCGCCGCCAAAAGCGCGAGCGCTATCGGCAGGTCGTACACCGAACCCTCTTTTTTCGTATCCGCAGGGGCGAGGTTTACGGTCGTGCGCATCGCAGGATACGTGTAGCCGCTGTTTGTTATCGCGGCCCGCACGCGCTCCTTTGATTCCTTCACTGCGGCGTCGGGCAGGCCAACCGTCTCATACGCATACATACCGCCCGATATATTCACCTCAACACGAACGCAGTATCCCTTTATACCGTTGAGTCCGTAGCTCACGGCCGTCGCAAGCATTCCCGTCACCTTCCCTTTTGCTATTCGGTCTTCTTTTTGAATACGAACAATTTATTGCCTATGAAGTTTACGACTATCGCGCACGGCGTTGCTATAAGTTTGCAAACGAACGCGCCGTTCAACAGCCATGCAAGGAATCCGGGCCGCCATGTTTCAACCCATGTGTCTGTTATCCCGCAATGCTCGCAAAGCTTCAGCACGCCTATCGATACGCCGAGCGATACAAGATTCACCGCTATAAACAGTATCATCTCACGCACGTCGCGCTTTCGTTCCTCCCTGAACGTCCAACTGCTGTTGAGTACATAGCTGTTTGCTATGCCTGCCGCGTATGCGATTATCTGCGCAGGTATCACCCAGTGGAACGCAGCGTTAAGTATTTTGAACACAATCAAATCCACAAGCGTGTTCACGACACCTATCAGCGCAAACTTTATAAACTGACCTATTACTTTTTTATTGCTGTCGGCCATATTCTCTCCTTATCAATAACCCAGGAACGTCCAGCGCGGCAGCCATTCAAGCGCGTGTATATAGCTTCGCGGCACCTCTGTACCCGTCAACACGGGATAGAAGAGCGCAAACAGCACTATCGCTAGCGCAAGCCATACCCACTTTACATGCTTAAACCATTCAAAGCGCTCCTCCATGTGCTTCACGAAGTAGAGAGTGCAAAGAATTATGAACGGCACGGTGGCAAAGAAGTGGTACGCGAACGTACAGCGCGTGACAAGCACCCACGGCAAAAGGTTTGCCGCAACGCCCATCAGCACTATGAACATTCCCTTTTCTTTCTTGATTTTGTCTGATATCGCAAGCGCCGCTATCATCGCTATCGTGCCTATAGTCGATATCCACCATACAGCGGGATTGCCGAACGCCGATATAGTCCTCGAGCAGTTCTCCGCAACATATGTGTTCTCGACATAGTACCACACGGGGCGCAGCGTGAACGGCCACTCATACCAAGACGACGAATAGTTATGCGTCGCCTTGAGTCCGCTGTGGTAATTGAACATAAATTCCTGCACGCTCCAGACGCTGTCGTTCGAGCCGAAAACAGTGTAGTGCGATTCGCACAGCATATACGGTATATACGACGCAATGTATATCGCAACGGGTATGACTATGTAGAACACGCAGCATATGAGAAGCGTGTATATCAGATACTTAAAGAAGCACTTCGTCTTTTCGCACTCTTCCTTCGTTCCGTATTTCTGACAGCGCCTGTATTCGATAAACCGCCTTATCAGAGACGTGAACAGTATAATCGCAAGTCCCGCTCCGGCATAGAGGCATATCCACTTGCTGGCCGCGCCAAGCCCGAAGAAGAGTCCCGCAAGTCCGAGCGGCTTGAGCGTCCTTTTGAAGCCGTCGACGTAGAAATTCATGCAGTAATACTGATACATGTAATAGAACATCAGCAGTATGAAGAATACGCCGTATACGTCTATCGTCGCTATGCGCGTCTGCGTATAATGCATAAAATCGAAGGCGAACAGACCCGCCGCTACGAGCGCAAAGTCGCTGCGCTTAAACAGTCTGCGCGCAAACATATACATTATCGGAACCATGCCTATTCCAAACAGCACGCCCATTATACGCCAGCCGAACGCATTCATTCCGAATACTGCTATTCCTATCGAAATTATCACCTTTCCGAGCGGCGGGTGCGAGTTTTCATACGGGCGTATGCCGTGCAGATGCTCAAATGCGGTTCTTGCATGGTAAAGCTCGTCAAAATACATGCCGTTCATGTATGACGGCACCAACGGCACCTCTTCCGGCTCATCGCCAAGGGCTGAGCAATTTTCGCTCGTCGTGAACGGGATTGCGTTGCCCTCCGCATCAAAGAACGCTATCTCGTTTATCCACGCCTTGCCCGATACCACGGTAAGCTTTATTGATTTTATCTCCATGTTCGGCCGAGCGATGCTTGTCCACCTGTACATCTCGCCGTTTACGATATCATGCTCGCAAAGCTGTGCGTCACTGTCGGACGTAAGCAGTATCTTGCCTTCATAAAGTCCGGTGAAAACGCGTATGTCATCGACTGTTTCCGCCTCGCTGAAATATATCTCGGCCGTTTCGCCTTCCGATGCCTTCCACTCCGTCTCGGGCGCCTGCGTCGTGCCGAGGTTCGTCAGCGCGACTATGGCGTATACGAGCGTCAAGACGCCGCAGTACAGCGCGTCGCGCTTCGTCAGGTGCAGCTTGTTGTCAGTAGGCGGCGGAAGTATACCGCTCGGCTTGCTCTTTACCTCATCGTTCACGTCAGGTTTGCGATTCTGCTGCTTTTTTGCGTTTTTCGCGCTTTTTGATGACATCAGCGGAAAATAGCGCTTGCGTATCATTATATCGGTGCATACATATGTGAAGTAAATGAAGCTCGCAATATTTATAATCGAGCCCACGACCGTAAGCACCTTATAATCGCTGTATCGTTGAGCTCCTGCTATCGCCATTGCGCACATCGCATTGAGCATCGCGCCGACGCTGAAGCCTCCGAACGCCGCTAAAAGCCGCCTGTCGTTATAGAGAATCGTTGAAATCAGTATGAGCGTAACCGCGGGGAATATATACCTTTCATGCATGAAATGACCCAGCGTGAATATTGCCGCGATCACAAACGCCGCGCTCAATATAAGGCTGCGACCGCCGCGTCTTGCCGCCGATTCGTCGACCGCAACGTATTCGCCGCTCTTCCTGCCGCATATGTAGAGCACCGCTCCATATACGGCGGAAATCACAATAAATATGGTTCCCCATGTCGAGTACGGCATAAACAGCAGCTCCGTATCCGCAGAGACCCAGTTGCCTCCGAGCAGCGCAAAGAGGTTGAACGCCTCTACGCTCGCATAGTTGTATGATGTTGCCGTCCCGAAATATTTACTCAGGAACCAGAATAACCCCTGATTGCCCTTAAACGGCAGCGACGCGACAAATATAAGCGCCACGGCCGAGACGACAGCCGCAAGCGTCTTCCCTATTGCTACGGCGGGAGACCGTCCCTTATCGCCAAAGCTGTCGATTATGTACATCAAATATGCTACGGCAAACAGCGGCCCTATCAAAAGTGCCTGCGGCTTAATAAGTATCGCCGCGCCGTAAACGAGGCCCGCGAGTATCTTTTTGTCCTCAATAAACAGATACATCGCCGCAAACATGCACATCGCAAGCAGCTGATCTATCTGACCCCAGCCCGAGCTCATGAACACGAAAAGCGGGCTGAACGCCGCTAACGACGTAAGCGTCCATGTAACCCTCTTCGACATGCGCTTTGCGCACATTTTGTACACGACATATGTAAGTATAAGATCCGCTATTATCGACGGGAGCTTCACAAGCGCCGCAAACGCCGCGCTTCCGCTCGAAATGTTGAACAAGCGCCCTATTTTGCCTATCAGCCAAAGCACATACATGTATCCCGGAGGATAGTCGCAGAAGCCTATCGTCTCATAAAACTTCGGCATTCCTACCTCCGCCGCATGCGACGCCCAGGCCGTAAAGCATGTTATGTCGAACTTATAACCCTTCACCGCAAAGCTTACAACCAAGCGCACAAGCAGCGCCGCCGCAAGCATTAAGATAATCGGCATCTTGCTCCCGCCGCTGCTCATCAGCTCGACATGCGCCTCGCCTTTCGCCATAGATTTGTATATAAGCACAAACGCGGCCGCCATTACGACGGTAACGAGCAGCACCGTGCCGAAATACGGCATTGTTTCTCTCGTCTCTCCGTCGTCAGTCTTTTGAGGCTCGGCCGTCGCAAACTCGGCGTATGTGCCTTCGGGCGCGGAGCTGAGCTTTTCGACGCTTATGTTGCTGAACCACGCTTCACCCTTCGATGTGTTGCCATAGCCGCCAACCCTGACGGCAACGGTCAGCGTTTTTTGCGATTTGCCCGTCTTGCCCACAAGTGATACGGTCTGCCAGTCGTTGGTGCCCAAAAGCGGCTCGGAAGTCGCAAGCGAATTGATTATCGATATGTTTGCGCCCGCTCCGCCCACAACGTCGAGCGTCTTTATGTCGCATGTTATTTTATAAAACGAATCGGGCTTAACCGATATCTCCTGATAGAGTCTGAAATCGTTATCGACCATGTTTATGATATGTACGCACGAACGTCCGTCGACGGACACGACCTCATATGCCGCGTCCCCGTCCGTCATAAGCCAGCCGTCACATCTCCAGTTTTTAGGCAGCCCCGTATCGGCGTCAACATCGCCGAAGCCGCCGTTTTTTATAAGCTGCTCGTCTGCGGCAAACGATACCGCGCACATAAGCAGTATTATCGCCGCAATAACGGCGGAAAGTATTCTTCGCAAAGTATCACTCCCCTTTTTTCGTATATAATAGCACAAAAGCTTTCCCGTGGGAATAGCCTCGCCGAATCGTGTCGTCAAATCGGTTAAGCGAAACCTACACTTCGATTATATTATGATGCTTTACATGCGGAGTAAACGTGCCGCGCTAAAACATGTCCGTCGGATTAACCTCCAGCGCCGCAAGCTCAGCGCATCTGTGCGCGTCGGTGTAATCGTATACGGCGTTTATAACGGCGGAAGTGTTCTTCGTGCGCACCGTTTTTATAAGCACCTGGTATCTGAACAGCCCCTGTCTTTTCTTAACTGGCGCCGGAGACGCAAGCGCCAGCAGCAACTCCCGCACATCCCCTCCGTGCGTCCTAAGCACCTCCTCTATGACTTCACGCACCCCCTCCTCATATCGTTGTGATATCATCTCGAGCGACTGCTCGTCGCTCGAGCAGAAGAGCGCGCGTATAAATATCGAGTACGGCGGAAAAAGCGCCGCTCGCCGCTGAGCTATTTCATATTCGTAAAAGCCCTTATAGTCGTGCTCCGATGCGAACTGTATCGCCGGATGCCCGGGCGAATACGTCTGAACTATTACCGTGCCCTGCTTCTCCTTGCGTCCCGCGCGCCCAGCCACCTGCGTTACAAGCTGAAACGTGCGCTCGCAGCTTCTAAAATCAGGTATATGCAGCATCGCGTCGGCCGCTATTACTCCTACAAGCGTGACGTTCGGTATATCGAGGCCCTTTGCGACCATCTGCGTCCCTATCAGGACGTCGGCCTCATGGCGTTCAAACGCGCCGAGTATGTTTTCATGTGCATTTTTTACAGACGTTGTGTCCATATCCATGCGAAGCGATTTATATCCCGGAAAATACTTTGCAAACTGCTCCTCAACCTGCTGAGTACCTATGCCGAAATACTTTATGTACGGCTTTCCGCATTGAGGGCATACGTCGCCGAGCGGCTCGCTTCGGCCGCAGTAATGGCATTTCAGCAGATTCTCGCTTTTATGGTACGTCATTGACACATCGCATTCGCCGCATGAGAACACATAGCCGCACCCCCTGCACGACACGAATGTCGAGTAACCTCTCCTGTTCACGAACAGTATTGCCTGTTCGCCGTTTTTCAGGCATTTATTGAGCGAGTCATACAGAGCGTTCGAAAAAATGCTCGTATTGCCGTTCATAAACTCTGCCCGCATGTCTGCTATTTCAACGCGCGGCATCGGTATATTGCTTATGCGCTCAGGCATCTCTATTAGAGTAAAGCGTCCTCTCTTCGCACGATAGTAATCAAATAAGGACGGTGTGGCGCTCCCGAGCACGAGCGTCGCGCCCGTAAGCGCGCAGCGCTTTACGGCTGCCTCTACGCTGTTGTATCGCGGCGTTATCTCGGATTGATATGACGGCTCGTGTTCCTCATCGATTATAACCGCACGCAAATTCTCCGTCGGCGCGAAAAGCGCGCTCCGCGCACCGACTACAACCTTCACATATCCAAGCCGTATACGCCGCCATTCGTCGTAGCGCTCGCCCGAGCTTAAGCGGCTGTGAAGCACAGCCACGTTATCGCCAAATCGGCTCCTGAACCTGTTTACCGTCTGCGGCGTAAGCGATATTTCGGGCACAAGCACTATCGCGGAGCCTCCATCTTCTATAGCCCGTGAGATTGCCGACATATACACCTCGGTCTTGCCGCTGCCCGTCACGCCGTGAAGAAGAAACACGCCCCCTCCTTGCTCTATGCCGCCGCATATCGTATCGAGCGCATGCTGCTGCGCCGATGTGAGCGTCGGTGTATCCTCCGTCTTTGCCTCATACCTGAAAGGCGATCTGAACACGACGCGGCCATGCTCCGTGAGTATTCCCTTATCTATAAGCGACTTTATCGCGCCCGCCGAGCCGGGCACAAACCCCTGTATATCCGCCGTGCTCATCTCGCTTCCGACACGCATCAAAAGCTCAATGACCTCGCTTTGCAGCCGCGAACGTACTTTGCCCGACTTCGTAAGCAGCATCGCCCGTATCTCGTCAGGCGTCATCGCCTTATTTATTTCGACCGTCCGTACCGTCTTCTCATGTACTCTGCCGCCGCGAAGCTGCGCGGGTATCATCAGGCGAAGTGCGTCAACGAACAGGCAATGGTAGCTTTTATGAATCCATTTCGCAAGCTTTATCTGGTCCTCAAGCAGAACCGGGTAAGGCTCAAGCGTCCTGATTATGGATTTTAACCGCGTCCCATCCTGCGGTGGTTTGTCCGAAACGGAAACGACAAAGCCCTCCGTTTGCCTGTTGCCCGCGCCGAACGGCACAAGCACCCTATGCCCGCCGACAACGTTCATGTCCTCGGGCACCTCGTACGAAAAAGCTTTGTCTATGTTTGAATGCGCTATATCAACGATAACGCTCGCATACATGCGCATATATTACCGATTGTCGGGCGTTTATCAGGCGCCCGCTGTATTTAATCTGTATTCTGCCAGCTCGTCAAGCAGGCGGTCGGCCACAATGGACTTATCCGCAAGCGCTATCGACCGCTCGCCTCCGCCGCGTATAAACAGCGTCACGGCGTTCGTATCTACGCCAAATCCCGTGTTTTCGCCCGCGACGTCGTTCGCGGCTATCATGTCGAGATTCTTTTCCTCGAGCTTCTTCAGTGCATTCTCCCTTATGTTCTGCGTCTCTGCGGCAAACCCTACAATGGTTCGTCCGCCCTTTTTCGCGCCCATTGCCTTAAGAATGTCGCGTGTTGCCCTCAATTCGAGCGTCATATCCTGTCGTCCGTTCTTCTTGAGCTTTTGCGCGGCTTTCTCAGCAGGCGTAAAATCGGCAGGCGCCGCTGCCATCACAAGCGCGTCGCATTCGCCAAACAGCGCATCGACAGCCTCAAACATATCGTCCGATGACACCACATCGATGCGTTTCACACCGTATGGCGTTTTCAATGCGCTTATTCCGCAAACGAGCGTAACCTCCGCGCCTCTTCGCGCCGCAGCTTCCGCTATTGCAAAGCCCATCTTACCGCTTGAGCGGTTCGTTATATATCGGACGGGATCTATGTCCTCTCGCGTCGCCCCTGCCGTAACAAGCAGCTTCAGGCCTTCAAGGTCTCGCTTCTGCACGAGCCGCTCCATAATCCGTCTTTCAAGCTCTGCCGGTTCGGCAAGGCGCCCGCGCCCTGTGTCGCCGCACGCCAAAAGCCCCGATTCAGGCTCAATAAACTCGCATCCGCGCCTGCGCAGTATGCCGATATTCTCCTGAACGGCGGCGCTTTCGTACATGTTCGTATTCATTGCCGGAGCAATCATTACGGGCGCCTTTGTTGCCATTACCGTAGTTGTAAGCATATCGTCGGCGATTCCTGCGGCAAATTTGCCTATGAAGTTTGCGCTCGCAGGTGCAACAACAAACACATCGGCACGCTTTGCAAGCGCGATATGCTCTACCTCCCACGGCGTTTCGCGGCTGAACATATCCGTAACCGCAGGATTCAGGCTGAGCGTTTCAAACGTGAGCGGCGCAACGAACTTCGTCGCCGCCTCGGTCATTATCACCCGTACATCGATATCGCGCTTTTTCAGCCTGCTCACAAGCTCCGCCGCCTTATATGCGGCTATCGAGCCCGTTACCCCCAGCACGACGCATTTCTTCATTGTATGCTGCTTTCGTCTATCGGCCTTATCTCAAGCTGGCCCGCGGCAAGCTCCTCGACTGCCGCCGATACGGGCTTGTCGGCCTTCTTGCTCATCGGGTCGGCCATTATCTGGCGCGCGCGCCTCGCTACTGCCGTCACAAGCATGTATCTGCATCCGGCAACCCTTTCAAGATCGTTTACAGGCGGTTTGTTCATCATTGTTCGTTCATCTCCTCGCTGTATTTGGCTATAAGTTCGCTATTGCGCTTTATGCTCGATTTTTCGGCCTCGATTATGTCGCATATATTCTTCGCGGCCCTGTCCACTATGTCGTTTACTACTACATAGTCGTATTTGGGCAGATACTGTATCTCGGCAAACGCCTCCTTATATCTGCGCTCAATCGCGGCCTCGTTCTCCGTGCCGCGGCCGTAAAGGCGCGTTTTCAGGTCGCTCATCGTCGGCGGGGCTATGAAAACCGTCACCGCGTCAGGGCACACTTCCTTTACCTTCATCGCCCCCTTCACGTCTATCTCGAGCAGTATATCGTGGCCGTTCCTTCGCTCCTCTTCAACGTACGCTTTAGGCGTGCCGTAGTAGTTAAGGCCGAAAACCTGCATATACTCGAGAAACTCTCCATGCTCTATCATCGCCTCAAACTCCTCCTGCGTTTTGAAGAAGTAATTGACGCCGTCTATCTCGTTTACACGTCTCGGTCGCGTCGTGGCAGATATTGAAATACGCATCGTTTCAAGCCTTTCAAGCAGCGCCTTGCAGACCGTTCCCTTGCCTACTCCCGACGGCCCCGAAACGACCAGAAGCAGTCCGTTCCTGTTTCTATACATATTTTTCCTCTTTCCTCCCGTTAAACCGTTTATTCCTTTTTAGGCTGTTCTGCGGAGGAAGCGTCGTCCGCATTGAGCCTGTTCGCAACCGTCTCCGTTTGCAGCGCCGATAAAACGATATGGCCGCTGTCCATTACTATGACGGCGCGCGTTCTTCTGCCGTGGGTCGCGTCGATTATTACGCCGCGCTCGCGTGCATCCTGAATTACCCTTTTGGCGGGTGAGCTTTCGGGCGACGCTATTGCAATCAGCCTGTCGGCGTTTACCATGTTGCCGAACCCTACGTTCAAAAGCCTTGTATGCATATCTCTCCTCCGCCTACTCGATATTCTGTATCTGCTCGCGTATCTTCTCGATATCGCTTTTGGCGCTTATGACGTTCGCAGATATTGCCGCGTCAGACGCCTTGGAGCCTATGGTATTAAATTCGCGGTTAAGCTCCTGGACAAGAAAGTCGAGCCTTCTTCCAACCGCCTCCGATGATTTCATGAGTGCGCGAAGCTCCTTGATATGACTCGATATTCGAATGAGCTCCTCATGTATGCTCGCCCTGTCGGCAAACAGAGCGACCTCCGTCGCAAGCCGCAGCTCGTCCACCTTCACATCGCCCAAAAGCGCAGTTATGCGTTCATTCAGCTTCTGCCTGTATTCTTCAACAACAAGCGGTTCGCGCTCCGATATCGCGGCAGCTCTCGCTTCAACGCTGTCAACGCATTTTTCAAGGTCACCGAGAAGTCTTTCGCCCTCCCTTTTTCTCATCGCGCAAAGCTCGTCGAGCGCCGCATCGAGCGCTTCTCTTGCCACGGCGGTAACGGCGTCCCTGTCCTCCTCGGCCTCTATTATCTCGGTTACATCGGGCAGCCTCAGTGCGTTCGCGAGCGTGATATCGTCAACGAGCTCATACTCTGCCGCCGCCTTTCGGCCCGCTTCTATGTAAAGCCCCAAAAGCGATTTGTCAATCATAACGGTACGCGCATCACTCCTGAAATTGTCATAGCTCACGAACACGTCGACATGTCCGCGGCTCAATCTGGCGCGTATATCGTTTCTTACCGCATCCTCTATAAAACCTATGTGTTTCGGCGCACGCAGCGACATATCAAGGTATCTGTGATTGACGCTCTTTATCTCAAGCGTTATGCGTCTCCCGTCCGTCTCTTTGACGGCTCTGCCGAAACCCGTCATGCTGTTTATCAAACCGAACACCTCCGCTTATGCTGATTTATTATTATATCACGCTTTTACGCCGACGGCACAAGCGCTACCGCAAAACTTTGTAAAGCTCGTCCGCGCCCGGCTTTTCCACGGGCGTTCCGTCGGCAAGCGTTACGCCTTCACCTTCTGCATGCGCGATTATCGCAGACTCTATGCCTATATTTTTAAGGCCCTCAACCATTTCCTCGCCGTTCGGTGCGGCAATAAGCATACAGCCGCTCGAAATAAGCCTGTACGGATCTATATTAAGCTCGGCGCATATCCTTCGCGTAAGCGGATGGATGCGTATCGCATCGCGGTCTATCGTAATCCCGGTTCCTGAGCTGTACGCAAGCTCCCACAGCGCCCCATAAACGCCGCCCTCGGTTATGTCGTGCATCGCCGTCGCCCCGTTTCGCGCCGCATAAAGTCCTTCCTTGACGACGCTTATGCTCGATATGAATCCGCTCGCCTCGTCAAGCTCCTCATCCGTCAATGCAGACTTCAGTTTTTCACGCATATCGGAAGCGATTATCGCGGTGCCTTCAAGCCCTGCCCATTTCGTCATTATGATGCTGTCGCCCTTCTTCATTTCGGACGGTGCAAGCGGCTTATCGTTTATTGCGCGCGCTATAACCGTCGCCGAGGTCACTATGCGCGTCACGCTGTCCGTAACCTCCGTATGGCCCCCGATTATGTCTACGCCCGCCTCGTCCGCAGCCTGCGAAAGCTCGTCCGTCAACTCGTCGATTTGTTCAAACGTAGCGCTTGGCGGAATAAGAAGCGTCACGAGAAGCCCTATCGGCTCCGCGCCCGCCGCGGCCGCGTCATTACAGCTGACGTGTACGGTCAGGGCCGCCACATTCTTGTCCGCCGATGTTATCGGGTCCGTTGACATCACCGCAAGCCTGCCGCCCAAGTCGACAGCCGCGCAGTCAATGCCGACGTTCGGCGCGCACTTCACCTCGCGCCTCCTATGATGTATTTTATTCAGGACAAGACTTTCAAGCTTGTCGTTATCGAGCTTCCCCAACCGCATATTTACATACCTATCATTTCAAAGAATTCTTTTTCATCTATGACCTTGACGGAAAGCTCTCTCGCCTTTTGGAGCTTGCTTCCCGCATTCTCTCCTGCGATAACGTAATCCGTCTTCTTACTCACGCTGCCCGATGCCTTCGCGCCAAGGCTCTCTATGAGCGCTTCGACAGTCTTTCTGTCGGCCCTTTCAAGCGTACCCGTCACAACGAACGTCTTTCCCGTAATCGGGCTGTCCGCCTGCGCTGTCTTCTCATCATGCGGATGCACCCCAAGGCTCAGCAGGGTATCTATCGCTTTAATTATCGATTCATCCGCAAAAAAGCTCACTATTCCCTGCGCGACCGTGTCCCCGATATCGCGTATCGCTATTAATTCCTCGTATGAGGCACGCCGCACGCTTTCGAGCGTCCCAAAGTGCTTTGCAAGCGTCCTCGCCGTTTTAATGCCGACGTTCGGTATCCCTATGGCAAACAGGAATGACGAAAGGGGGCGGTTCTTGCTTTTCTCGATTGCGTCAAGCAGGTTTCGCGCCTTTTTTTCGGCGAATTTATCAAGCTGCACAAGGGTTTCCTCGTCAAGAGTATAAAGCTCGGGAATCGTCGATATGTTGAGCTTTCTTACAAGCTGCTCCGCAGTCTTGTCCGAGAACGTTTCAATGTCCATTGCGTCGCGCGATGCGAAATGCGCAAGCCTTGCGACTATTTGCGGAGGGCATGTCAGAGAGTTTGTGCAGAACATATGCGCTCCGCGCTGCTCAACATGCGCTCCGCACGCGGGACACACGCTCGGCCTTTCTATCGGCGCCGCTGGCGCATCGCCCTCCACGCTCGAAAGTATTTCGGGTATCACATCGTTGCTTCGCCGTATAAACACGCGCGAACCTATCCCTACGCGCTTTCTCAGTATATCGTCATAATTGTTCAGCGTCGCTCGCGATATCCTCGCGCCCGCAAGCTCCACCGGTTCAAGGTGCGCAAGCGGCGTAAGCTTACCCGTCCTGCCAACCTCCCATGTGACGTCGTTAACGGTCGTCGTCGTTTCCTCGGCCGCAAACTTATATGCTATCGCCCATCGCGGAAATCTCTCCGTATACCCCAGCGCCTCATGCGTCCTGATATCATTGAGCTTTATCACCATTCCGTCTATAAGGAAATCAAGCTTGCCGCGTATTTGCGGTATGCTCTCGACTGCGTCCATAAGCTCGTCGGCGTCGTCAAATACGCGTACGAACGGGCTTACAGGAAAACCGTTCTCGCGCAGAAATTCTATCACTTCCGTCTGCTTTGAAAAATTGCGTCCATCG
The DNA here is from genome assembly GCA_004558825.1 of Clostridiales bacterium. GTDB lineage: Bacteria > Bacillota > Clostridia > Christensenellales > CAG-138 > SFDB01. The sequence continues at coordinate 7,700 of SFDB01000015.1, read as the reverse complement.
ATGTATCCGACATTATAGCAAAAGCACGAAAGCTTCCTCTGCGCCGTCACCTTGGGGTCAATGTTCCTGAGTGCGCCTGCGGCGGCATTGCGCGCGTTCCTAAGCGGCTCGTCGAGGGTCTCGTTAAGCTTTTCAAGCACGCTCAGACGCATGTAGCACTCGCCCTGCACTTCAATCTTGCCTTTGTACGGTATCTTTAGCGGAAGCGAACGAATCGTTCTCGCCTGCGCAAGTATACCCTCGCCCGTTACTCCGTTCCCTCGCGTGGCTGCGTACGTCAGCTCGCCGTTTTCATACGTCATGTTTATTGTAAGGCCGTCGAACTTGTATTCAAGCACATATTCGCTCTTTGCAAGCTCTTCGCCCGTGTTCGCGCAGTAGTCGCGCTTCAGCTTCTCCGTGCGGCGTATCCAGTCGTCAAGCTCGCCGCGCGTGCGAATCTTGTCAAGGCTCCAGAGCCTTCTTATATGCGTGTGCTGCTCAAAACGCGCGACCGGCTCTCCGCCCACCCTCAGCGTCGGGGAATCCGCCAACACTTCGCCCGTCTTTTTTTCAAGCGCAAGCAGCTCGTCAAAAAGCTCGTCATACTCCTTGTCGCTCACAAGCGGCGCGTCCATGACGTAATACGCCCGCGCATATTCGTTAAGCCTGTCAACAAGCTCACGCATTTTCGATGCCATACTTTTCTCCGTTTGCGTTATTTGTTTATCTTTTCCACGGGCGCGTAGGCAGCCGCAAATTTTTTCGTTCCAACAGTGTCAAAGTCGAGCGTTACTATCATCGCGTTGCCGCTGCCCGTCACCTCAATAACCGTTCCTTCGCCGAACTTCGCATGGCGTATTCGGTCGCCATTGGAAAAGCTCTTCGTCACGGGCTTCACCGTCTCCTCTTGCACGACATTCTTCTGCACGCTCTGCGGCTTGCGGATGCTGCCGAATCCGCCGCGATTGAAGGGCGTTCTGTTTTCAAAGCGCGGCCGCGCGGCCGCCGTATCGAACGTCCTTCGCTCCGCCTTTACTTCGTTGTTATCTGAATCGACGCGCTTTGTAAGCCGCGGCGGTATCTCGTCAAGAAAACGCGACGGCACGTTGTAAGACGTATGCGCAAACATTGTTCTCGAACGCGTGTTAAGAAGATAAAGCTTTTCACGGGCGCGGGTTATGCCGACATACATAAGCCTGCGTTCCTCCTCGAGTGCATCACCTCCGAACGTCGCCCGCGACGTCGGAAATATGCCGTCCTCAAGCCCCGCAATGAACACCGTATTGAATTCAAGGCCCTTCGCGCTATGCAGCGTCATAAGCGAAACAGTGCCGTTTTCATCGTCCATGGCGTCTATATCCGCCATGAGCGCTATGTTCTCAAGAAACGACGCAAGCGCGTCCTCTCCCTCACCGACGCTTTGTTCGACCTCTTTTATGTTGCCCAAAAGCTCCATAACGTTTCCAAAGCGCATCTCAGCTTCGCTTTCGTTTTGTGACTCGCTGCGAATGTAGCCCTTATAATCTATATCAAAAATGAGCTGCGATGTGAGCTCGTAAACGCTCATCTGTGTCCTGCGTATCATAAAATCGCTTATAAGCTTAGCGAACGGTTCAAGCTTGTCCGCAACCTTTTTCTCCTCAACATCCCCGTCGAGCAGCGCGGCAAGCAGCGGCTTATGCTTCGCTTCCGCAACCGCGGCCAGCTTGCTCAGCGTAACGGCCCCGATTCCTCTGCCGGGCACGTTCACAATGCGCCTGAACGCCACATCGTCCGACGGGTTGGCAATAAGGCGAAGATACGATGTTATGTCCTTTATCTCCTTGCGCTCGTAAAAGCGCTGCCCTCCATATACACAATAAGATATGCCGTATGACATGAGTATCGTCTCAATCATGCGGCTTTGTGCGTTCATCCTGTAAAGAACCGCGTAATCGCTGTATTTTGCCCCATTACGCACGCCCTCGGATATTCGCCGCGCTATAAATATGGCCTCCTCGCGCTCATTGTCGGCGCAGTGCATGACTATGTTCTCGCCCCCCGGCTTTTTCGTCCAAAGCTTTTTGCTCTTTCTGCCGACGTTATTCGCTATAACCTCGTTCGCCGCATCAAGTATGACGCCTGTTGAACGATAATTCTGCTCGAGCCGTATCACGCGCGCGCCGGGAAAGTCCTGCTCAAACTCGAGAATATTCCTGATATCTGCCCCGCGCCAGCCGTATATGCTCTGGTCATCGTCACCTACCACGCATATGTTTGCGCGAGCTCCGCTGAGCATTTTGACGAGAGTGTATTGAGGCATGTTCGTATCCTGGTATTCGTCTACGAGAATATAGCGAAACTTGTTTTGATATTTTTCGAGCACATCGCCGCGGTTTCTGAAAAGCTCCAGCGTCATACCGATAAGGTCGTCAAAATCGAGCGCATTGGCTTCGAGGAGCTGCTGCTTATAAAGCTTAAACACTTTGAGCTTCATCGCGTCGCCAATGCCGTCCGTTCCGAAGAACTCCTCAGGATCGACGCCCTTGTTTTTCGCGTCGCTTATTGCGTCCTTATATTGGCGCTTCGGGGTGTCCTTAGTGTTTATGCCGAGCTTTTTCAATATGCCGTCGATGACGTTCATCTGATCCCCGTCGTCGTATATCGTGAAGCTTCTGCCATAGCCGTTTTCAAGCTTGTCTATGTCCATGCGAAGTATACGAGTGCAGGCCGAATGGAACGTCATGACCCACATGTCGTTCGTCTCGGCGCCTATAAGGCTCTCAGTGCGCTCGCGCATCTCTCTCGCCGCCTTGTTGGTAAACGTGAGAGCAAGTATGTTGTATGGCCCTACGCCGTGCTCAATAAGGTTCGCTATGCGATATGTCAGTACGCGCGTTTTGCCCGACCCTGCGCCTGCAAGCACGAGAAGCGGGCCTTCGAGCGTTTCCGCCGCAAGGCGCTGTTCTGCATTCAATAAAGACAGGTCTATCATTTTTCCTCTTTCTTTATGCGGCGGTAAACGGCTGCTTCAAGCCTTTCGAGCGCATGTTTGAGCTCTCGGCGCGGCAGTGCCGTATTTATGCGCATAAAGCACTCACCGCTTTTTCCAAAATGGCTCCCGCGCTCAAGCAATATGCCCGCTTCATTAACAAGAAGTTCATTGAGCTCATCCTCACTCATATTAAGGCCGCGCATATCGACCCACGCAAGATATGTTCCCTCGGCGCGGGTATACTTGAGCATCGGCAAGCGCTCGTCTATAAAGCTGTAAAGCATTTCAAAATTGCCCGCGACATATTCCATGAGCTCGTCGAGCCAATCGTCGCACTCCGTAAAAGCCGCAATCGCTGCGTAGCGCGAAAATGCGCCTATGCACATGCCCGCCTCGCGCTGCAGCCGTTCCTTTATGATGTCGCGCTTATGCTTGTCCTTTACAAATATGTTTGAGCACATCATGCCCGCAAGGTTGAACGTTTTGCTCATCGCGGTGCATATTACGCAGTTATCGGCCGCGCCGTCTATCAGCGCAAAGCTCGTATGCTTGTTCCCGGGCAGTATAAGCTCGCCATGTATCTCGTCGCTTATGACGGTCACGCCGTGCCTGCTCGTAATTTCATGCACCCTCTGCAGCTCTTCCCGTGTCCAAACCCGCCCTATCGGGTTGTGCGGGTTGCAAAGAATCATGAGCCTCACATCATCGCGCGCACATTTCGTCTCAAGGTCGTCAAAATCCATCGAATACGCGCAATTATCGCATTTAAGCGGGTTTTCGACTATGACACGCGAATTGTCGGCTATCGCCCCATAAAACGGCGGATATACGGGCGTCTGTATAACGACGCCTTCCCCCGGCTCCGTTAGTGCGCGCACGGCGATGCCTAGCGCGGGTACTACCCCCGATGTACACAAAAGCCATTCGCGCTCCACGTCAAGGCCATGGCGGCGCTTCATGAATCCCTTGAGCGCACCAAAATACTCCTTATCTGCATATGTGTAACCGAATATGCCGTGCGCCGTCGCCTCCCTGAGGGCGCTTATTATCTCTGGCGCCGTCTTGAACTCCATATCGGCAATCGTAAGCGGTACCGTACCCGCATTTTTTATGGCCTCGGGCGCAGAATCCCACTTTATCGCGCCTGTTTCACGCCTGTCCGTAACGGAATCGAAATTGTATCTCATAAACTCACCGCCGTTTGAATTTGTCGTCTACCTGTCATAGATAAACGCCATGCGAGGGCATAACCGCTCCCGCACAGCATTTTATCATATTTTCGTGTTAAGTTGTAATATTAAAGCTCGTAGCCGCGCTTGAAAGCCTCTTTGTTTATATCAATAAACTTGGGCTTTACGTTCGCTTCGATGGCCTTCATCCACTGATCATAGCTGAACGGAAGCTTCTTCGCAAGGACGCCGATGAGCACCACGTTCGCGGCCTTATATGTGCCGCACCGGTGCGCTATCTCTGTGGCGTCAAGCTCTATAACGCTGCACTTTTCGCGTACGCGTTCAAGGCAATCTGCGGGATACTCCGCCGCGCCGATTATTACGGGCATAGGCAAAAGCTCCTGCGTGTTGACTATCATTGTGCCGCCTTTTTTGAGATACGGCAGCGCACGCAGCGCCTCGAGCGATTCAAAAGCAAGCACCACGTCTGCCTGCTCCTGCTCGACTATCGCCGAGTAGAGCTTCTCCTTATCGCTTATGCGGACGTATGTAACAACGCTTCCGCCGCGCTGGCTCATTCCGTGAACCTCGCTCACACGCACGTCGTATCCGTTCTCAAGAGCGATGTATCCGAGTATTTTGCTCGCAAGCAGCGTTCCCTGACCGCCTACGCCGACTATTACGATATTGTTTGTCATACGCTTACTCTCCCTTCGCGTTCAATGCTCCGAACGGGCAGACCGTCGCGCAGAGTCCGCAGCCTACGCACTGCGTCGGGTCCACCTTAACGCCCGTCTCAGTCTTTCTGATTGCGGGACAGCCAATCTTCATGCACATGCCGCAGTTCTTGCACTTTGCAGGGTCGCTGTCGAACGGTATGCCGGGCTGCTTAACTATCAACGCACACGGACGGCGGCTGATTATGACGCTGAGCTCGTCGCGTGCCGTTTCCTCCCTGAGTACCGCCTCGAACTTTTTAAGATCGTACGGATCAACAACCACGACATGCTTTATGCCCATCGACTCGCAAAGCTTCTCAAGATTAAGCTGCGGGGCGACGTTGCCGTGAATGTCAAAACCGGTAGAGGGGTTCTGCTGATGTCCCGTCATGCCCGTTATCGAATTGTCGGCGATAATTACGGTTCCAACGGAGCTGTTGTACATCATGTTCAAAAGGCCCGTGATGCCGCTGTGGCAGAACGTACTGTCGCCGAGCACCGCGACCGTCTTCTTCGCCTGCTCCTTACCGCGCGCCTTCTCCATACCGTGCGCCATGCCTATAGACGCGCCCATGCATACGCATGTGTCTACGCCGTTGAGCGGCGCAAGTGCGCCGAGCGTGTAGCAGCCGATATCGGAGCAGACCGTAAGCTTGAGCTTGCCGAGTATGTAGTAAAGTCCCCTGTGCGGGCAGCCCGGGCAAAGCACCGGAGGACGTACGGGGATACCCTGTGTGTTCATCGGGCCCGCTTCTTCCTCGCCCGCGAACTTGGCGGCTATCTTTCTTGCAAAAAGCTCACCCTGCACACCCGTCTTGTCCTTACCCGAACACTTGATGCCCCATGACTTTATCGTCTCCTCATAGAAAGGCTCCATGTCCTCGATTATGTAGAGCTCCTCAACGCCGTTTGCAAACTCCTCTATAAGCTTGCGCGGCAGCGGATACGCCATGCCGAGCTTCAAAACGGAGACGTTCGGCATCGCCTCTTTAACATAGTTATATGCCGCGCCCGATGTGATGACGCCGACCTTCCTGTCGCCCCACTCGATTCTGTTTATGCTCATCGTGTTGGCGGCCTCGGCAAGGCGCTTTTCACGATCTTCGACATAAAGATGCCTGCCTATCATGTTGCCGGGCATTGATACGTATTTCTTTATGTTCCTTGTATAAGGACGAAGCTCGCGCTCCTGTCTTTCGCCGAGCTCGACCACCGTACGCGCATGAGCGATACGCGTCGTAACTCTCAGAATAACGGGGGTGTCATATTCCTCGCTTATATCTAACGCAAGCTTCATGAAATCTTTGCACTCCTGGCTGTCCGACGGATCAAGGCAGGGCGCGTGCGAAGCCTTTGCATGCATTCTCGTGTCCTGTTCGTTTTGCGATGAATGCATACCCGGGTCATCCGCAACGATAACGACCATGCCGCCGTTAACGCCCGTATACGTTGCCGTATAGAACGGGTCTGCCGCAACGTTCAAGCCGACATGCTTCATGCACGCCATGCTGCGCGCACCGGCGACGGCCGCGCCAAGAGCTACCTCTACGGCCACCTTCTCGTTCGGCGCCCACTCGCAGTAGATTTCCGGGTAATTAGCTACATTTTCGTTGATCTCCGTACTGGGCGTTCCGGGATAAGCGCTCGATACTCGAACGCCTGCCTCGTATGCACCTCTGGCGATCGCCTCGTTGCCAAGCATTAGCTGTTTCAATGTACTTACCTCCGTTGCTTTGTTAGAGTTTATTATTACATAATAACCTACTTCAAGTATAATCCGTTGAAAGAGTTGAAAAAAGTATCTGGGCGCATATATACGATATATCTGTAATTCACGTAATTTCGTGCTTTCATGCCAAATTACGCGTCCTGCCATCCGTTTCCGCATCAGTCATAATTTTCTTGCGAGCCGTGCGTCGTCGGGAAAATTATACATAAAAATGGGAAAGCGCGGCTTACGCCATGCCTTCCCAATTTTTTACGGTAACCCGCTTCATTTGCGGCAGAGACTTTTTGTCACAAGCCGACTCTCTTTGGCTTATTCGTGGTTTCCGCAGCAATGGTCTTTCTTTTCTCCGTCTATGCTCTGCGCCGGAACGCAATAAATGCATTGCCGTCCCTTACATGCGTATGAATTAACATATAAGTAACCGCATAACGGACAAGACGTCGTCTCTGTCGTTGTTATGCCGTCGCAATCACCGGAATTGCTCAGGCTATGCGATTCCGTCCCGCCTTCGCCCAATACCTCAAGATGTGCTCCGCAAGCGTTGCATTGATATTCCTTAACAACCTGCTTCCTATGGCGCCATGGCGAGTAAATCTCATAATCATACCTCGTCCTGATAAGCCTCAGCTGCATATGTTCGCAGCCCTTCGTCTCTTCTGTCCTGTCTTCCGCTGCGGCAGCTCCCAGTATGCCAAGCGAACTCAAAAGCATCATAAGCATAATTACGCTTACCGTTCTCTCGATGAATTTTGTTTTCATCTGCATTTTCTCCTTAGCGCATTGTATTTTCATGGCATGATTCAGGAAAGCTCCTGCCATGTCTTCGGACATAATTGCGTCCGATATTATATTCCCAAAAGTGCCGAAATATTACATTGATATATTTTTATATTTTAACTTATTTTTATTAGAAAATATGTATATTAATTACACACAGCTGATCTAAACGCATTTTGCAATCTGCCGCTCCCCCGTGTTTTTTTTACGGCGGCCGGCGATATGCAAATCCCCCGTCCTGCGTTCTGGCAGAGCGGGGGATTCAGCTTGTCGATAAGCGCCGGGGTTGATAAGGGGCTGCGCCCCTTATGTTCAATCCGGCTCTGACGACATGTGCGTCAGAACGG
>SFDB01000033.1 GCA_004558825.1 Clostridiales bacterium | reverse complement strand
GCTCGAATGATGCTGAAGGTCGTATTTCCAGACCGGCAGCTCGACTTTTTCAATGCAATGCGCCTCAAAGAAAGCATCGGGCGAAGAAAACACCATATCGTGATATCCGTCTCTTTTGAGCTGGGTCTGAACATATTCGATCAATCCCCTCGTCGGACCGCCGCCGTGGTTGCCAACACCGTAGAAGATCATCATACCGTGTCCTTCTTCGTTTATCAGCTTTTCCGCGAGGTCGCGCGATCTGTTTATAGTTTCTGCATTGCCCGAACCGTATCCGCTCGCATCCGGGATATGGAAAGTCGGTATCTGAGTGCCGTCAAGACTCTCCCACATAAACATATTGGGTATCTCGGCATTTTCATGAGCACCGGGGCGCATCATGACATATGCGGTCATACCGCCGTTTTTTATAATCTGAGGAAGCATTCCGCTGTGGCCGAAAGAATCCACGTTGTATGCGGTTTTACATATCCTGCCGAATTTTTCGTTGTAATAGAGCTGAGAATAGAGCGCCTGACGGGCAAAGCTCTCCGCCGAGGGCATATTGCAGTCCGGCTGAACCCACCAGCCGTTGACGGGCACCCAGCGCCCCTCTTTGACCTTCTCTCTTATCTCCTCAAACATATCGGGATCGATTTCTTCGACCCACTTATAGTACGCCGCAGATGAGCAAGTGAACACAAAATCGGGATATTCATTGAGCCTGTCGAGCGCGCTGCGGAAAGTCTGAAGCACTTCCCCGCACCCCTCCTGCCAACGCCAGAGCCAGATAGGATCGAGGTGCGCGTTGCCTATGAGATGAACTTTCGGTTCATTTGACATATATTTTCCTCCTCAAAGAAATTACTTTTTTATGAGTACGGTCTTAGCCGTTTATTCTGTCTATAAGCGGACGGGCTGCAATATCGGGCTTGTATTTTTCCGACTCTTTGAGCGCAGAAAGGCGCATTGAGTTCCATTTTTCCGGAGCAGCCGCAATATTTATAAGCTCCTCGGCAAGCCTTTCGGCATTGCAGTTTTTTATTATAACTCCTGTCTTTCCGGGAACGACAAACTCGGGATTATATTTCCAGTCGCTCGCTATCACCGGCACTCCGGCTGACATGGCATCGATAAGCGTTCCGGCAAAGCCCTCGCCTTTATAATAGGTCGGGAACAGCAGAGCAAAATATGATTTCAGCGTTTCAACGCTCTTATTCGCTTCAATAGCTCCGCCGTAGCTGATATAATTCGGGAATGACTTTTCAAGCTGTGAAAATCTTTCTTTATACTCGACATCAACCTGACCGAAAATATCGAGCGTGTATACCGTTCTTCCGAAATGGGCATTGACGTTCTCGACCGCATTTATCGCGTCTTCTATGCCCTTTTCTTTCATAACACGTGAAAAAGTACAGAGCTTATATGGTTCGCTTTTGGGATATTCAATATCGCTCTCTGCCAGCAGCTCAAGTTCTTTGAAATTGTACATAACAACCGCATTTTCAAAGCCCCGTCTCTGCAGAGCGGATTTCATCATATCCGATTCCACATATATAGCATCAAATTTTTTGAGCAGTCTGACAAGCCGTTTATGCTCATCCAAAAAAGAATCGAGCCATCCGCCGATGACCACATAATGTATCTTGCGGTGATAAAGCTTGTTATAGAACAAAAACAGCGGCGCAAAAACGCGCAGTCCCCTGTTTGCGGGCATCATTATTATATTTTCACAGTTTTTGAACAGCCTTAAAACATCGATTGCCATTCGCGGCATGGCTTTTATCCCGCCGCAGCTGTCAGCAACAGCTACCTGAGCATCGCCAAAATATTTTTGGAGCTCGTCGGTCACATTTTTTGTTTTCACTGTTTGACCGTTGAGCAAGCTGCGCCCAAATCCGAAGTGGCCGCAAACACCCGCTTTTTTCATTGTTACGCCATATCCTTTCGCCGTCAGGCAAAAGCCTGCGAGTTTTCCGAAAATATAAGTAAATGATAACAGAAATGTTGCGTTTACGCAACACTTTTTAGACTTAATCGCCAATGGCGCAGACAAATATAACACAAAAAAGTAACAGCCCCGAAGCGATTAAGCCTCAGGGTTGCCAATTAACTTTTAACACAAATTTACATGTACAGCACAGGCTGTATTTTGTCAGGCGAAATCAGTCGTCATCAGTTTCTTCGGTCTCCGCCAGCTCTTCCCAGTCCTCGAGCTCACCGCATCTGCGGAGATATTCGTGTCCTCCGTCAACGGCACATGCGCCGCATGAGCAGAATTTGAAATCGTGTACGGATTTGCTCTCGATAACCTCGCCGCATTTTTTGCATCTTATTGCATTTCTGATTATCTTCATATAATATGCCCCCTGTTATAATACATTTTCAACATTATTATACATCGCAGAAAATTCAAAGGCAAGGTTTTGTTTTGTCACATTGGTGAGAAAAAGCCGGCAGAAATATAATTCACACCGCAGCGGTTATCTGCGCTTTTGCTTTTGTCGTTTTACTCAAGTGTTAGAAGAAGTGTTAGAAAATATGTGTTTTCTAATCGTACACAAAAATAAAAAACCCCGAAACTGTTGAGTTTCAAGGCTTTTCGCTTGGTGGAGATAAGCGGGATCGAACCGCTGACCTCTTGAATGCCATTCAAGCGCTCTCCCAGCTGAGCTATACCCCCAAATATTAAGTTCGTTCGGAACGCTATCTATTATATCAAAAGAAGCGGATTTGTCAATAGTTTTTTCAAAAAAACTCGTACAATACGCATTGCAAAAAACATGACTGCGGTAAATATCTGCCGCAGTCATGCTTTTTGATTTATTTGTCCTCGTAATCAAGAACTTCTCTTGCGATATATATCGGTCTGTGCTTCGTTTCGATATATGTTCTGGCAAGATACTCGCCGACCATGCCGGTGCAGAAAAGCTGAAGACCGCCGAGCAGAAGAATGAGCACAACGGTTGTGGCGTAGCCGGGAACCTTGATATCAAACGCCAGCTTCTGGATTATGACAACTATCATGTAGATTATGGACGCGGCAGAAGATGTCAAGCCGATATAAGTTGCAATTTTGAGCGGCGTAGTAGTAAAAGCGATAATGCCGTCCATTGCATATTTGAAGAGCTTCGCAAAGTTCCACTTTGAAGTGCCGTTTGCGCGGTCTTCAACGATATAGGGCATATAATATGTGTTGAATCCAACCCACGAGAAAATGCCCTTGGAAAAGCGATGATATTCGCTCATGCTGAGCACGGCATCGACCACACAGCGTCTGAGAAGTCTGAAATCGCTTGCGCCGCTTTTGAACTCGATCTCCGAAGTTTTATTGATTATCTTATAAAAACAATCTTTGAAAGCCGAGAGAACTTTTGATTCGCGTCTGTCCTCCTGATAACATGCCACGGCATCGTAGTTGGGATCCTTGTCGAGTATCGCCATCATATCAAGTATCAGCTCAGGGCGCTGCTGCATATCGGCATCGATAAGGCAGACCATTTCTCCCCTGCTCTCTTTGAGCCCGGCATATATAGCCGACTCTTTGCCGAAGTTGCGCGAAAATCCGACAACTTTTACATTTTCATCGGCTATCTCATAGATGTGGCGGAGCTTGTCCATCGTCTGATCGCGGCTGCCGTCATTGACGAATATGAGCTCATAATCAAAGCCTTTGTCTTTAAAAACTTCAGTTGCGGTGTTATAAAATAATTCAACATTATCCTGCTCGTTATAGCAGGGAATTACTAAGGATAATTTCATCTTTCCCTCCGAAATTGCACAAATATAGCTTCTGAATTGTATCACAAATTTTCATTATTTGCAACAATTATTCACTGATCTCTATGCCGGCTTTCTTTTCAAGTGATTTAACAAAATCATTCAGCTTCTCATAAACATATCCGTTGACAAAAAGGTTCTTCGTTTTGAGACGGAGTGTATCGATTTTGAAGACGGTTTTGTTCACCTTTTCAAACGATTCGTATGATTTGAGCTCCCTTTCGCTGAGGCGCTTGACTGTTATCTGATCATAGGTTGAAGGATCGCCGTTGAGCTCCGCGCGAACCGTACATTTTTCAAAATCATCGTCAAACACGAGCGTGTTTCCCTCGAGTTTTACGCTGTCGCCTTCGATTATTTTAATTGTGTATCCGGCGTTCGGGTCGGACGCATACGCGCCGAGATTCAGAGACTTTTCATCGGGAGTGATAAGATAATTATATATATAATCGTCCGTATCGGCATTCTTGAGCTTTATAAGAGAGAAGCCCATATCATAATCGGCATTTTCAAAAGCTTCTATCTCATCGAGTCCCGCCACGCCCTCATACTCGGTCACTTTGAATGTAAAAGAGGTAATATTATGCTTTGGTTCAAACACAACGCGGGTCTCGCTGCCGTCGGCATTGAGAGCGGGAACTTCGACTTTGCTTCCGTCGCTGAAAGTGATTACTCCGCCGAGTATATTTGAATTGAGCCCGAAGTTGTCATACAGAGACACACATGAAACCGTTTTAGGGCTGTCAAATTTCACAGTCACAGCCTTTTGTGCATCATTTTTATCGAATCTCGACACACAGTTTTCAAGCTTGACATGGGGACCGGCAGTCCTGTTTCCGACACCGATGAGTCTGAAATCGTTAAGCAACGAAGCATCGCCGGAGGACACGCTGATATCGGCATTATATGTGAGGCTGTCCGTGCGGCGATTCCAATAGACCGAATCGCCGTTTATTATGCGTTCGGAATAGCAATAAGCATACTGTGAAAGATGCTCGCTGAGCGCTTTATATTCGGAACATCTGAGTATCGAATGGCTGAGAGACTTTTTATCTATCGGCAGTCTGACCCTGTTATTCCATCTGTATTGCGGAACATCGGTCTCATATGACGGATCGTTATTCTTCTCTCTGTCCTGCATCACGGTGCTCTTGATATTAAGTGCATAAAAATCCGGCTTTGATTTCCACGCAAGTGAATAGCCGAAGCACTTGAGCACTTTCGGAGTGTATCCGCTCTCTTTTTTCAGGATACGCTCCATCGCCTTTTCAAACGATATGCTGACTCCGCGGTGATCCGTGTGGGTATCGAAATCTATTGCTAAAATATAATCCGGGCGATATTCGAGAACAACACTTTCGATATCATCGACCATATTTTCGGCTGTATATTTGGCGTGAGTTCCGAAACGGTCGAAGTGATAATCTTTAAATCCCTTTCCCGCATAAGTATGATCCCGTCCGGAAGAGAAAGAATAAGCTTTTTTGCCGACATAGAGCTGCGTTCCGTCGGGATATCCGAGAAATATTACTTTCTCTCTCGGTATACCAAGTTTTTCAAGCGCATTGCAGGCTTCACTCTGACGGGTATATGCAGAAACTCTTTTATCACCGTTTGTTGCGAACACGACACGGACATCGGCGCCGTTTTTGTACATAGACGGAAGCACCTGACCGGAGATAAGCAGATCGTCATCTTCGTGAGGGACTATAACCATGACTTTTTTGTTCTTAAACTGAGAATCATAGAAGCTGTTGTCTACGCCGTCGTTTGAATCCAGCTTATTGAGCTCGGTCTCATATACGCAAACCACAGCAAGAACGGCAAGCACAAGCGCCATGAGAACTATCAGCACCGCTCTTTTCTTCTTTTTCCTTTTCACATTTTCTGCCATGTTGTTACCTTAACCTTTAAACAGAGATTTTTGCTTATTTTTTCGGCTTCTTTACCACGGTAACGCTGTCAACACCGTAGTACACCGCAGTCCAATCATTGAACCATTTGTTGTTCGCGTTATCGTTGGTAATATTTATCATATATGAATTCAGCGACCAATAAGATTTGCGCGGTCGACTGCGCGGTATTTTGACATCCTTTATGCCCGCCGCTTTCTGCTCATATATCGCCTGCTCAGCCTCTTCATAAGCGATGCTGTCGGACTTGAGCGCATAATATTCTCCGACATAGATAACGCCGAAGCCAAGGGCAACCAAAACCGAAAGCACAACAGCGGTTTTCTTAATTCCGTCCATTTTGCCGTCAAAAAGCTGAGCCGCCAGAACAAACGCCGCGCATCCGAACATAATATTTGCGCCGAAGAAAGAGCGAGGAGGCGCTTCGGGCGAAACTATCAAAACGCCCGCGGCCGCCGCACCGGTGAGCAAATATATGCACGGCAGGAGCCAGTTGAGCTTTTTCTTTTTGATGCAAACAATTAACAGGACAATTACCAAAACTACAAGCATAAGCAGCACAGCACGCCAGATATTAAAAGATATCTGCTCTGCCGACCACAGCAAATGCTTCATTATATTCCGCTCGCGGTGGGTATTATCGATGCGCACTCTGTTGCCGGGAGCGAGAAGCAATATTCCGAATCCGGTTATGACTCCGAGAAGTCCGGTAACATGATGTGCTCTGACGGGCATTTTCTTTATCTTGAAGTAGATCAAGAAGAGCATAACAGCGCCCATTGTTGCGCCGCCCATATTCTCATTTGTCCAACCCGCAAAAACGCCGGCGACAAACATCAGAACCGAAAGAATAATTTCTTTTGAAAGCTTCGGCTTTTCGGACTCCGTATCATGGATGCGGTAGAACATAAGAAAAGTCAGTATCCACACGGTTGTCCACAGATAATTGAACGCTGCGCTGTACCAGATATAGACCGATGCGGGTTTGTTCATTCCAAGCCACTCAAAGGCATAAATAAAGACCAGCAGCGGTATATTTATCGGTCGCTTGTAGTTTGCGTGAAAATATATCAGCAGGCCGAGCAATGTAAAGAACAGGGAGTTCACAACATTGAAGACCGATTTATCGAACAGAGTAAACAGCTGCAGAAGAAAATGCGCCGGTATTCTGCCGTTACAGATCTTGTAATGCGTCACCATGCCCGTAAAAATATCCCTTATTCCCGTCAGGCGTTCCGGCGTGCCTTTGACAACATGTCCGGTGTACTTGAAGAAATAGAGATAATCATCGGCGGCATATCCTATCATGCCGTTAAACACAAGTATAAGGCTGAACATAAGCGCTGCAATAGCGACTACAGCCGTAATTTTTATTACCGTTTCACGATTCACGGTTAATTTTTGACTGTTCAATACAATTTTCCTCCGATTTTTTCGGTAATAAACCACCGTAGGATATATTACCACAAGTGTAAATATAATGCAATTAATTCCTGTTTACAACATAATGAAAAAACGGTTACATACGATAACAAAACTGTAACAATTGGTATATTACTTCAAAAACAGACAAAAAAGCTGAATAATATGCAAATTTTTCACTTTATCTCAAATATATTGATATTATATACATTATATAGATTTTTCTTATAATTTTCAATTCGTTTCTTTTTCATGCATATAAAAATCCCGCCGTATTAAGCGGCGGGATAAAAATATTTAATTTCAGCACTTGATGACAACATCGTTGGGGAAGAACTCGGGAAGATAAGCCTTGTGAGCCCACTTCATCTCCTCGAAGCACTTGTGTGCCTTCTCCCAGTCGCCGACGAGCGGATGCACGAGCAGCGCATTGATAGCTGCTGCCTCGGAACCGGTTGTCGCGGCTTCTACGGTGTACTTCTCATACGTCTTTACAACGCGCATAAGACCGATGATATGTCTGTTATCGACCTTGTCGATAGCGACGGGCTCTGCGCCGTCCTTGCCGATAACAGCGGCTATCTCGAGAACGTCGTCATCGTCCATGAAATCAACAGTGCCGTTGTTCTTGATGTTGACTATCTGGACATCGCGCTTATCGTTGGCGATAGAATCGATAAGAGAAACTGCGGCAAGAGAATACTTGTGACCGCCGCGCTGATCGAGAAGAGCGGGCTTTGTGACAAGAGTCTCATCCGAATACATCTCAAGCAGCTCTTCCTCAATCTCCATG
>SFDB01000014.1 GCA_004558825.1 Clostridiales bacterium | reverse complement strand
CGACTATGTTGTCGACAGATACGAGTTCAGAGAGGACTTCATAATCGAGTCGTACGGGATAGAGGTGAGCTACAAGATAGACGACAGGTATTACGTCGGTTGACAAGCGAGACTGCCGCGCTAATGAACAAATAACGATACTGTAAGGGAGGAAAAGACTGTCATGAAAGGGAAACTTATAGTCGCGCTTGCGTTCCTGTTAACGGCGTTGTTAATTTGCGGCTGCACTGTGAATGTTGATACAAATAATGACGGCTCGGTTGCGATAACAGAGCCCGACTCAAGCGCTGAGGCAAATGCAGGCGTAACGCCTAACGAAACCGCGCATGATGCGGAAAGCAATAAAAAAACGCCGTTAAAACCGCCTGTTGTGCCTGAGCTTGATACTAACCGCGGATTAAGCGTTACAACATGGACGGACATGGTGTTCGATTACCGCGACGAGCGTAAGGCGTATCTGGTCATGGAGAACCCTGAAAATAATTTTTGGAATTCTATAGACGGCAAAGATGATTATATAATACCCGTGTACAATTACGATGAGATACTTTTCCTTGATTATGAGGAAAAGACAAATGACGATATAGTGCATGGGTGGACAAATTACCGCATAGGATTTATGACGGATTATAACACGCATATTACAGGAATCAAGCTTAGACCATACCAGCTTTGCGGATTGGCGATGCTTTTAAGAAGAGGAGCCCTTAGAGAAAATCCCCAGAACACTGATAACGCATATGTGATGTACGACACAAACGAAGGCCATAGAATATATTTTTTTCTTGACAAAAGTCATGAGCGTGTCGGCAGCTGGATGCTTGTCGGTACTCCAGTAATAATGTCTCGAAAAGTATCTTTTGCGGATTACAAGCCGCTGCTTAAAAAGGGAGCGGACATCGATTCGCTTGTTCCGGCTGATCCTGCCATGCAGGCCGTGAGCGACCAGCTTTATGGACCAATGAGCGCATACCTTAAGTGGGACGGACGCGGTGAATATGATGTCGCAGGAATGATGGAACTATGGAAAATGCGTAATTATAGCATGGTATCGGCTTTTATACTCACAGACGGTGTTTTGTATATAAATTGGGGGTACCTGGACGGTAAGTTTGTCGTAGACGCATATGAATACCATGATGACTTTATGCATGAGTCGCACGGAATAAGCGTCTGCTATAGAATAAATGAAGAAGACTATGTGGGGTGAGATAATTATGAAAAAAGTATCGGCGGTGTTATCTGTTCTTTTGGTATTTATGCTGTTTTGCGGCTGCGCCGCAGGCAAACATGCGTTGGCGCGAAGCAAAGAAGCGGACTTAAACAGGGCGGCGGCAAAAATTAAACCTGTACTTACTTACGAGGAAAAATTTGCACGCGGTGTTACACCTTTTTCTAAAATGATGCTTGATTATAAGGACGCGGTGGAGCTTAATGATGCTCTATGCGGAAACGACTTCAGGGTTGACATAGACGGCAAGGAGGATTTTGAAAGATATATACCGGTTTATAAATATGAAGAGATACTTTTCCTTGATTATAAAGAAAAAACGAGCGATGAGAAGGGCGGATGGAATGATTTTAAGATTAGATTCACAAGGGATTTAAGTTCTAAAAGACCTTTCAGCGACGGATTTCAATGGAATCTCAGCATAACGACAATGTATCTGCGTGACGGCGCACTGCGCGCATACCCTGAAAAAAACAAAAATGCTTATATAATGTATGACACTGACCGCGGACAGAGAATTTTCTTTTTTGTCCGGAGAAATGAAAATGCGAAGAAGTCTGATTGGGTTTGCGTTGGAGCGCCGGCGATAATGGCGAAAAGGGTTTCATTTGCAGATTATGAGCCCCTGCTGAAATGCGGGGTCGATATCGATACGCTTGCTGCGGCCGATCCTGCGCTTCATGCGCTCAGTGATCATCTTTACGGACCGATGATTGCCTACTTAAACGCTTGCTGCAAATCAAATAATTGCACAATGAGCGAGGTTTTGGAGATACTTGATAAGTTCGGCGACACAATGACTACAGCGCATATACTCACAGATGGTGTGATAATCATCACCTGGGGATATGAAAATGGTAAATTCATTGTGAATACATTTAAGTACAGCGATAAATTCATATATGAAGCTTATAATGGGGAAATCTGCTATAGGATAAATGCGGAGGATTACGTGGGATAGGTTTGAAAATCGCACTTGAATACGAAAAAGCGGCTACAGCCGCTTTAGTCTGTCAATAAACCCCGGGGTTGATAAGGGGCCGCAGCCACTTATGTTCAATTCGGCTCTGACGACATGTGCGTCAGAACGGATGAAGACCCGGAGGTTTTCGTACTTTTCGTACTTTGCGGGTTTCGCTGCCCGGGAGCAAATGAGAGAGGCGAAACCTGTAAAAATTCGAAAAAGCGGCTTGAAGCCGCTTTTTCTTTATATGCTGAGCCGATTAAAAGATTAATAAAGCGGATGCTGCGCCATGAGTGCGAGCACGGACTGCTTTACTTCATCGACAGCCTCTTCGCCCTTCTCGACTATCTTCGAGATGAAGGAGGCGATGAGTATCATATCGTTCTCGTTGAGTCCGCGGCTTGTGGCAGCCGGGGTACCGATGCGGATGCCGCTCGTGATGAACGGACTGCGCGTCTCAAACGGTATCGTGTTCTTATTGACTGTTATGTTTGCCTTATCAAGGAGCGCCTCGACTTCTTTGCCCGTCCTGCCTGATGCCGTGAGGTCTACGAGCATGAGGTGATTATCCGTACCGCCCGAAACGATGCGCATACCGTTTGCCTGAAGTGCCTCGGCGAGTACGGACGCGTTCTTTACTACCTGCGTCTGATAAGCCTTAAACTCGGGAGAGAGGGCTTCCTTGAAGCAGACGGCTTTCGCGGCGATTATGTGCATGAGAGGGCCGCCCTGCGTGCCGGGGAAAATGCCCTTGTCTATCTGCTTTGCAAGCGATTCCTTGCAGAGAATAAGGCCGCCACGCGGGCCGCGGAGCGTCTTATGGGTTGTCGATGTGACGACATCGGCATACTGCACGGGGTTCATATGTAGCCCTGCGGCGACGAGGCCTGCAATATGCGCCATATCGACCATGAAGTATGCGCCCACTTCGTGAGCTATATCTGCTATCTTAGAGAAGTCTATCGCCCTGGGGTATGCGCTTGCGCCGGCAACGATCATCTTGGGCTTGCATTCGAGAGCGATTCGCCTCATTTCATCGTAATCTATCTGTTCCGTTTCGCGGCTGACGCCGTAAGGTACAAAATGGAAATACTTACCCGACATATTTACGGGGCTGCCGTGCGTGAGATGGCCGCCGTGCGAAAGATCCATACCCATGATGGTGTCGCCGGGGTTGAGGAGGGCAAAATAGACGGAAAGGTTTGCCTGTGCGCCCGAATGCGGCTGTACGTTTGCATGCTCGGCGCCGAAAAGCTGCTTAAGACGGTCGCGGGCGATATTCTCAACGATATCAACGCATTCACAGCCGCCGTAATAGCGCTTGCCCGGATATCCTTCGGCATACTTATTCGTAAGATGACTGCCCATAGCTGCCATGACGGCTTCGGATACAAAGTTTTCCGATGCAATAAGCTCGATATGCGTGCGCTGACGCTCGAGCTCTTTTTCCATCGCTTCCGCGATATCACTGTCCGCCTGACGGATCAGATCAAATTGAATCATTTTTGTTTTCCTCCGGTTATTGAAGTCGGTTATATTATAATAAATCAATTTCGTATTTACAACATTATTCGCCCTATTTTGCGCACAATATAGACGGCATATCGAA
The DNA here is from genome assembly GCA_004558825.1 of Clostridiales bacterium. GTDB lineage: Bacteria > Bacillota > Clostridia > Christensenellales > CAG-138 > SFDB01. The sequence continues at coordinate 24,529 of SFDB01000014.1, read as the reverse complement.
GCCGTGCGCGAGGTTATTGTTTTTTGTCTTCCTCTGCATCCGCGATACGCGAATAATCTATTATGCTTTCGGGGCTGTCTATCCAGAGCCGTTCCATGTTGTAATACTTGCGCTCGTCGGGGTGGAAAATATGGACGAGAATGTTTCCGAAGTCCATTACAATCCATCTGCCTTCGGCGTAGCCTTCCTTGCGGCGCAGGTCGAGCCCCATTTCGGGATACTTTTCGTCGAGCTCCTCACAAAGCGCCTTAACCTGCGGCACGGAACGGCCGCTGCATATAACGAACCATTCGGCGATTATCGTCTTGTCGGCGACGTATATCGCAGAGATATCCTCGGCCTTTTTGTTATAGAGTACCTTGCAGATGCCGAGCACCTGTTCTTTTGTTTTAGCGTCCAATGCATTTCCTCCGTTTGCTTTTTGTATTATATATTCTCTTGCATGAAGTATGCTTTTGTCAAGAGGTCTGCCGCTTTTCGTAATATAATCTATACAGTGACTCATCGCCGCAACGACGCCCGCATCAAGACCTTCGGCGGCCTTTGAGCGGAGAAAATCAACGCCCTCGTAGTCGCGCGACGGTTCGAGTTTGTCGGCAAGATATACTATCTTTTGAAGCGGCGTCATGTTTATGCAGCCGGCGGTGTGCGCGGATATGGCGTCGAGTATGCGTGCATCGTCGATGCCGTATTCGGTTTTCGCCACGAACGCGCCTATTGCGGAGTGCAGCAGTCCTTCAGGTTTTTCGAGAGCCGTCGTCGCATCGATGCCGGCGCGCTCGGCAGTTTCGAGCTGCTTTGCAATATCATAGCGCGCGCAGTCATGCAGAAGCCCCGCAACGCGAGCGAGCTTTGCATCGACCCCGTATTTCGCCGCGAGCTCAACGGCTTCGAGCGATGCGCCCGCGCTGTGGCGGAAGCGTTTTGGCGAAAGAGACGCTTTAAGCTTATCACACATTATTTTTATGCTTTCAGGCATATATAATGCATTTTCATAGATTATCGATTCTATGCCGCGCGGCACGAGGGCGCGTATAGGTTCAGCGTTAAAGACGCGCTCGCGTATCATGGTCGAAGAAATATCTACCCGCTCCATGCCGGAAAAGCAGACGCGCGCATCATATTCCCTGCGGAGTGTTTGAGCGGAAAGCTCGTCATCGAACTTGCGGCCGCGCCGCACACATATTATCGTGCAGAGCTTTAGAATGACGTCGGGTTCGTGCCAAAATGGTATGTTTTCGAGCATATCTGAGCCGACAATATAATATATGTCGTCGGCAGGATACATGGCCCTGAGCTCGCGCAGCGTATCGGATGTGTAGCTTTTGCCGTATCTTTTGAGCTCGAGGCCGCACGGCTCTATACATTCGCCGTAGGCTGAGCATGCTGTTGAAGCCATTTCAAAACGAAGCTCTCCGCGAGTGACGGGCCTGTCCTTATGCGGCGGAACGGACGCGACCATAATAAGCACTTTGTCGAGTTTGAACTCATGGAGTATGTGCTTTGCCATGGATATATGGCCGTTGTGTATGGGGTCGAACGTACCGCCGAGTACGCCTATGCGCATATATGCCTCCGATGCCCGAGAAAAGGCCGTGTTTTAGCGTTTTAGCCGCAACTCATTATACAATATTGCCGCTGCAAGTCAACACTGAGCGGCAAAGAAAGCGATTGACCGCCGAAAGCTGTGATTCGGCGGCCGTGTGGCGATAAATATCAGCGCTTTCTATATACATAGTATCCGCGTTTTTTGCCTCTTCGCCTGTATCTGCCCCGTGACATGAGCAGCTTTATCACTATTATTATAATTATAATGAGCACCGCGACAAGTATCCATACAAGCAGGTATGAGCCCACAGACGGATGCTCATCCTCTTCGCCTATCGTTATCGGATCGGCGGAGGACACGACTTCGCCCATTGCAGCTACGTCTCTCGACGCGACAAGCTCGGCGCTGAACAGCGTCTTGCCGTCGTATTCGTATGTGACCGTTCCCAAGACGTCGCCCTTTTTTATCGGGGCCGTTATGGCTGCGTAGTTGGGCGTTGCGGTTATGAGAGAGGCGTTTTCAATTATCGAGCTGAGCTCCTGCCTTACGCCCGTAAGCGAGCAGCCGTCGACAGAAGCGTTGAGGGTAAGCTTACCCGAATACGGGTCCTCAAAGCTTGCGTTATTTACGCTCGTCTCAAAAGTTGTCTGAAGGTTCAGTGACGCGGCGTTAACCGTTATTATGTTCTCAAAAGCCCACTCAAACAGTGACTTCGCAGAACGAAAACGATAATATGTTTCGGTTCTATCCTCGTTGTCGCCCAAAAGCACCGCTATAAGCTCGCGCCCGTCTTTTTCTGCGGAAGCAATCAGGCAATACCCGGCCTCGCGGGTGTTGCCCGTCTTTATTCCTGTCGCATATTCATATTCGCAGTCTTCATCGTTTTTGGGAGTAACGAGAAGCCTGTTTGAGTTCACAAGCTCGTATCCGCTTTTATTCCTGTTAGTGGGAGCCACAGTGTGCTCCTTTGATGAAACTATGCGTCTGAAGGTTTCGTTTTTCATGGCATATCGCGCCAAAAGCGCCATATCGTATGCCGTGGAGTAATGCTCTTCGTTGTGAAGCCCGTTGGCGTTTACAAAATGCGTGGCGGTCATACCGAGTTCCGCCGCCTTTTGGTTCATCATTTCGGCGAAAGCGCCTTTTGAGCCTGCTATATGCTTTGCAAGCGCTTCGGCGGCGTCATTTCCCGACACCATCATAAGACCGTAAAGCACGTCGATTATCTTTATACGTTCGCCCTCCGACAGACCCATTACGCTGCCCCTGTTCGTCACGTTGCCGACGGTCATTTCGGCCTCGAGATCCTCGCATTTTTCTATGGCCAATATACAGGTCATGACCTTTGTTGTGCTTGCGGGAAAAGCGCGGTCGTGCGATGCGCGTTCCCAAAGCACCGTGCCTGTCTCTGCGTCGACAAGCACGACATAAGGCGTTGTTATTTCGTTCGGATCAAATTCCGCGAGCGTGCCGACAGGCACGACGGCGGCGATCATCAGCGCACATATTAAGGCCGCACAAAAACAAACTATGCGTCTTTTCAAATTTCCTTTTCCTTTCGAGAACCGATGCATATCCGCCGAGCAAATCACGGATATACGGAATATTCAGCTTAGTATAACAAACATATGGCATATTTGTACAGTGTAAAGTATTGAGTTTTGTAAAGAACACAGACTGCGCCCTGAGTTCGCATGCAAAAACCCCCGCGATTAAATGAATATGCGCGAGAGCTTTATGAGTTGGCGATCAAAAATCTTTAACGGAACGATTCACCCGGACGCGATATAGTTTATCGCATTTAATCCGTATCGCACAGAATCGTTATCGAAGCGCCGTCCTTAGCCAGAAAATCCTTTAGCTGCTGCAGCGAATACGGCAGCCATTCGGGCAGGCTCGCATCGTCTATATCGGCCGCAGTAAGGGTAAAGCGCTCGAACGGAGCGTCAAGCCCAAGGGCGCTCGGCGAAAACACGGCGACAAGCTGCACAAGCGTCGGATGTTCAATAAAAGGCGTAAGGTCAAAGCTTTCACCATAGCTGAAATTGGACGAGGCGTCCTCGGGGTTTGCTGTCCGCGCCATAGAATGCTGGTATGAAAGCCGTTCAATGCTGCGCATTTCTGATATTGACTCAAAATCGATATCCTTGCAGGAAACCGTAAAATTTTTTATGCTTGTTCCGGCAAGCTCGGCTATATTTACATCGCCGCATTTTGCAATGCTGAGATCTCTTAGCGCCGCAAGTCTGCTTATCGGCTTCAGTGAACCGCTGAATCCCTCTATTCTGAGAACTTCCGTTCCGGCGAGCGAGCCTATTGCATCGATGCTGCTTATCGTCTCCGCGCACTGCAGCGTGACGGCGGTTATATTGCTGACCTTGCTCAGCGCCGCAATGCCGTCCAAGTCGGCTTGCGTGAACTCCCCTTCGATAATAAGCTCAATAGGGACTTCGAGCTTATTCAGGCCGCAAAGCTCTGCGGGTGTGCAGACCGCTTTGCCGCAATCGGCACAGAACACGCGTACGGCAAGCTTTTCAAGGCCGGATATAGATGCCAGCGCGCTGAAATCCTTAACCGATTCATCAAAGCATATTGTTATCGATTTGAGATTTTTTGACGCGCTCAGTTCGCGCAGAGAGTTTACTTCTTCCTGCGAAAGAGGCGTTTGAAAATCAATGAAGCTATCCTCGTCGGTATATGTTTCCGAACCGATTGTCACACGGCCGGACGGCTCAAAACCCTGTTTCGAATTCGGAGACGGTGTGCTGACAGGCGAACACGCAAAAAGCGAAGCGCACATGACAAACGACAGGAATATGCAAATAAGTTTTCTTTTCGACATGATATTTCCTCCTTTTATGGATTTATAATTAATTCCTATTTAAATTTTTGGCACAAAGATTTTCTGTCGCATACCGCAAACCGCAAACCTCCTCCTTTCACTCTATTTTACAGGCGCAGCGGATATAACGCCTGCAAACACCTGATATTCAAACGCGACATCATATGCATGTGCCATTATTATTGTATATTATTATAAATAGTGGCACAACAGCTTTTAGAACAAAACTGTTAATAAACTGTAAACAAATCGCAGTTTTGCTGTCGCGCGAAAGTATACCATAATTTGAGATTGTAAAGAATAATTACTGTGTTAAAATAAAACTAAAGTAATTAATTGGAGGTTTATATGGCAAAGCTTACCGTAAGGGATATACCCGTAAAGTCAAAGCGCGTTCTTGTGCGCGTGGATTTTAACGTTCCGCTCAACGATGAGCTCGAGATAACCGATGACAAGCGTATTGTGGCGGCGCTTCCGACGATAAAATATCTTCTGGAAAACGGCGCGCGCGTCATACTGTGCTCGCATCTCGGCCGTCCGAAAGGCGTCGGCTACGAAGAAAAGTTTTCGCTTGCGCCCGTCGCAAGGCGTCTTAAGGAGCTTCTTCCTGATACAAACGTTATGTTCGCTTCCGATGTGATAGGCGAGGACGCCCGGAAGAAGGCTTTCGAGCTTAAGGACGGCGAGGCGCTCCTGCTTGAAAACGTCAGGTTCCACAAGGAGGAAACGGCGAACGACTGCGAATTTGCGCACAAGCTGGCTGATTTGGCAGAAATATACGTTTCCGACGCTTTCGGCACGGTACACCGCGCACACGCCTCCACGGCGGGAGTTGCGAAATATCTCCCCTCCGTGTGCGGCTTCCTTATCGAAAAGGAGCTGAGCTTCCTCAACGGTGCGCTCGAATCGCCGGAGCGCCCGTTCGTTGCGATACTCGGCGGCGCAAAGGTCGGCGACAAAATAGGCGTCATAAAGAATTTGCTGGATAAATGCGATACGCTTCTCATAGGCGGAGGAATGGCATTTACATTCTTCAAGGCAAAGGGATATAACGTGGGCGATTCGCTTCTTGACGAGGAGCGCGTAGGGCTTGCGAAGGAGCTTATGGAGGAGGCGGAGCGCAGGCATGTAAAGCTCCTTCTTCCCGTGGACACGGTCGTGGCGAAGGCCTTTACGGCTGACGCAGAGCATAAGACTGTCGCCTGTGATGCAATAGAGGACGGCTGGCAGGGGCTCGATATAGGCGAAAAGACGAGAGAGCTTTTTGCGAAAGAGATTGAGAAGGCAAAGACGGTCGTGTGGAACGGTCCCATGGGTGTGTTTGAGTTTCCCGCGTTCGCCAAAGGGACCGAGGCGGTGGCGCAGGCGTGCGCAAACTGCGGCGGCACTACTGTAATAGGGGGCGGCGATTCGGCTTCGGCCGTAAAAAAGCTGGGTCTCAGCGGCAAAATGACGCATATTTCTACGGGCGGCGGCGCGAGCCTTGAGCTTTTGGAGGGAAAGGTGCTGCCCGGAATAGCGGCGCTCAACGATAAATAATACGGAGGACGAGACGATGCGCAAAGCGATAATTGCGGGAAACTGGAAGATGAACAAGACGCCCGATGAAGCAAGGGCGCTCGTGGAGGAGCTTATACCGCTTGTTGCGGACGCAGAGTGCGAGGTCGTTGTTTGCCCGCCGTTCGTCGACCTTTGCCCTGTAAGCAAGGCGATAAAGGGAACCAACATACATCTTGGAGCGCAGAACATACACTGGGCGAAGAGCGGCGCGTTTACCGGCGAAATCAGTGCCGACATGCTGAAAAAATTCGGCGTGGAATACGCGATAGTCGGCCACAGCGAGCGCAGGCGGTATTTTGGTGAGACGGACGCAACGGTCAATATGCGCGCAAAGGCGGCGCTTGAGAATGGCATAACTCCGATAATATGCGTGGGCGAGAGCCTGGAGCAGCGTGAGAGGGGCGAGACGGATGAGTTCGTTGCTTCACAGGTTCGCGGTGCGCTTGAAGGAATTTCAGCCGATGACGCAAGGCGCGTTGTAATCGCCTACGAACCGATTTGGGCTATCGGTACGGGAAGAACGGCGACCGCGGAAATGGCGGAGGAAACGATAACCGTTATCAGAAAAACTTTGCGCAGCATTTTCGGCAATGATGCTGCCGAGACTGTGCGAATACAGTACGGAGGCAGCATGAATCCTCAAAACGCCGCATCGCTGATGGCGATGGAAAACATTGACGGAGGACTGATAGGCGGCGCGAGCCTGAAGGCGGAGGATTTCTCCAAGGTGGTAAAGTACCGTTAAGGCGATAAAGCGCGGGACGGGTACAAGCCCGTCCCTAACTGTTTATAAGGATGATATATTTATGAAAACAATAACGGCATTGATTATTATGGATGGTTTCGGCGTGTCGGATGACACGCGGTATAACGCGATAGCGAAACAGGGGGTTCCTGCTATACGCAGGCTTTGCGAGCAATATCCGCATACGCTTATAGGCGCGTCGGGTGAGGACGTAGGGCTCCCCGACGGTCAGATGGGCAATTCTGAGGTGGGGCATCTCAACATAGGCGCGGGTCGCATAGTTTACCAGGAACTGACACGCATAACGAGTGCGGTTCGCACGGGTGAATTTTATAAGAATCAAGAGCTGACGGGTGCGGTTGACGGGTGCATAGCCTCCGGAGGAGCGCTGCATGTTATGGGGCTTTGCTCCGACGGCGGCGTCCATTCGAGCCTTGAGCATCTGTTTGCGATAATAAAGCTTGCAAAGCAAAGAGGACTTGAGCGCGTATATGTGCATTGCTTCATGGACGGCAGGGACACGGCTCCCGACAGTGGAGCGGGTTTTATCGAGCGCATAGAAAATGAGCTTGCGAACATAGGCTGCGGAAAAATAGCGACAATATCGGGGCGATACTATGCCATGGACAGGGATAAGCATTACGATAGGGTCGAGCGTGCGTACGCAGCGATGGTGTACGGAGAGGGCGAGAAGTGCGCGAACGCGGAGGAGGCTGTCAGGCGCTCGTATGCGGACGGCATAACGGACGAATTTATCGTTCCCACGGTCATAACGAGCGGCGGAGAGCCGACGGCTACGGTCAGAGCGGGCGATGCGATTATATTCTTTAATTTCCGTCCCGACAGAGCTCGCCAGATAACGCGTGCGTTTATAATGGATGATTTTGACGGCTTTGATAGGCGTTACGGAAAAATTCCGGTAAAGTTTGTCTCAATGACGCAGTACGACGCCGATTTTGAAGGCAGGCTCGGCGTTGCGTTTAAGCCGCAGAGCCTTAAAAATACGTTCGGTGAATACATAGCCGATTTGGGCCTTAAACAGTTGAGAATTGCAGAAACCGAGAAGTACGCCCACGTCACGTTTTTCTTCAACGGCGGCGTTGAGGAGCCGAACAGGGGCGAGGACAGGGTCCTTATACCTTCGCCGAAGGTCGCGACATTTGACCTCAAGCCCGAGATGAGCGCGCGCGAAGTGACCGACGAGGCGATAAGGCGAATAAAAAGCGGCGAATACGATGTAATGATACTTAACTACGCGAATCCTGACATGGTCGGACATACGGGCAAGCTCGATGCGGCAGTAAAGGCTGTTGCAACGGTGGATGAGTGTGTAGACAGACTTGTGAAGTGTATACTTGACTGCGGCGGAAGATGTATCGTGACCGCTGATCACGGCAACTGCGAGAAGATGGCATACGACGACGGTGAGCCGTTTACGGCGCATACCACTTTGCCCGTACCGTTTATATATATCGACGACGAAAACAGGAACGTTTCGCTGAGAGAAGGCGGCAGGCTATGCGACATAACGCCGACGATGCTGGACATGATGGGTATCGAAAAACCCAAAGAGATGACGGGCGAAACGCTGATAGTAAGATAGGACGGCTTGTACGAAAAACAGACGCGCTTTGACTGCGTTGACTGAAATATAGTATAATTGCTTCGAGTCGCCAAGGCTTTGCGGCTCAGCTATACTGAAGGCGAGGTGACAATGTGAAAAGGATTATTGCGGTGATAGCCGTGTTGATGCTTTTGTTTGCGGCGGGCTGTTCAGGCGGCGCAAAGGATATTGACATAGTAAGCTCTGCCGAGACGCCTGAATCCGGTTCAGAATGGACGAGCGGCGCAGAGAAGAAGACACGGGTAAGCATCGTCGGGAGCGTCGCGTATCTTTTTGACGGCGGAAAAACGCTTTATGGCGCCGTGGAATATAAAAACACGAGCGACTGCGCGATAGTGCTTTCAAGCGCTTCGTTCGATTTCAGAATCGATGGGCAGGAGACGTTCAAAACGTTCATTCCTGTGCTCGCGGAATACGATGTTGTGATGCCGGGAGAAACGTCGTATGTGATATATTGGGAAAAGTTTGACGAGCCAAAGCCTTCGAATGCGAAGGTTGAGCTGCATCCGGCGCTTTCGTGCGAAAAGGCGAAGACACAGCGCATTAATATCGCTTTGAGCGACGCCATGGCTGCCGAAAACTATCCCGGATTTGCGACGCTCTCGGGCGTGATAGAGAATACGGGCGGGGAACGCTGCTCTCTTAACATGATATATGCCGCGTTTTATGATGAATACGGCAGTCTGCTCGGCGTATGGAACTTTACGGAGAACGCCGCGCTTGACGTCGGCGCCCGTCGGAGCTTTGTTTCAAATATGACGGAGCTTGAGATAGATAGGCTTGCAGAGCGGGCCGCGGTAATAAAGGGCGCGGGCTTTGGGTTTAACTAATTGAAAAACGCCGGCTGCCGCGATAAGCGGCGGCCGTGCTTTTGCTGTAAGGAATTATAAAAGCAAATCGATATCTTACCTGCCTGTCGATAATCCCTGGGGTTGATAAGGGGCCGCAGCCCCTTATGTTCAATCCGGTTCTGACGACATGGCGGGTTTCGCCGCCCGGGAGCAATGCGAGAGGCGAGACCCGTAAAAATTCGACAAAGTGGCGTTTAGCCACTTTTTTCGACAGCCTCATCTTGCTAATGTATTTGAAAGACCTGCTGCTCATTGAATGGACTATGCGGAAGGGAGGTTCATCGCGAATGCATATCCCGAAGGCGCATTTGATAGAGAAAAACAAACACGTCTTAAATGAATCCAAAGGTCAAAATCGCACAATAATAATGTTACGCTCATGACACAAATAATCTATTGACAAAGTGTTTGGGCGGTGCTATTTTATAGACGATGATTAGCACTCAAACAAGACGAGTGCTAACAGACAAGGAGGGCGAGCGGAATGTCGTTGGATGAACGCAAAATGCGGATTCTGCAGGCGATAATCGACGATTATATACTGACCGCCATACCGGTCGGCTCGCGTACGATATCCAAAAATACGGATATCGGCCTTTCGCCTGCTACGATTCGCAATGAGATGGCTGATCTTGAGGAGCTCGGTTATCTTGAGCAGCCGCATACGTCGGCGGGACGCATTCCGTCGCATAAGGCGTTCAGGCTGTATGCGAACCATCTTTTGAACAGCGTAAAGCTTGGCGATGCCGAACGCAGGTTCATAAAGAAGCGTTTCGAATCGACCCTTGCCGGAATTGAGAGCATAGTGAAGCAGACGGCCGATGTGCTGTCGGATTTGACGAAATATACGTCAATAGTGCTTCCGCCGCAGATGCGCGACGTAAAGCTTAAGCATCTTCAAATAGTGCCGCTGAGCGACACTACGGCCATAGCCGTCATAGTGCTCGATACGGGAATGACGCGAAATGCGCGCATACATCTGCCGAGCGGCTTTGACCGGGAAATGCTCGATAAGCTGTCAAGGAAGCTTACGGACGCGCTGTACGACGTGAGGCTTGCCGATATAAATACGGAGTCGCTGATGCCGATACTCGATGAGTTCGGATATCAAAAGGCGCTTGCGGGCGAGCTCGTTGATTCGATGAAGAAAAATGCGCTCGATGAAAAGAGAATCGTTCAGCTAAGCGGCGTCACGAATATACTTAACTATCCCGAATATAACGACATCGGCAAGGCGAAGCGTTTCATGACGACGATTGAGGCAACGGATTATCTTTACGACCTGATGCGCGAGGCTACGAAGCTGGAGTTTTCGATAAACATCGGGAGCGATAACGACAGCCCCGACATGAAGGAATGCTCCATAGTTACCGCGACATACAGAGTAGGCGATATGCCGATAGGCTCGATGGGAGTTATAGGACCCATGCGCATGAACTACGCGAGGGTGCTTGCGATACTCAAGTTTATGGGCGAAAGTCTTAGCGAGATAATGACGAATATGTTCGAGGAGGACGGAAGAAAAGGTGAGTAACAAAAATAACGATGCCGCCAAAAAAGATGCGGCGGTAAATGAAGCCGCAGCGGATCTGCCCGTGTCCGAGGAGAACGAGCCGAAGGAAGCTGAAGGAAGCGTGACGCTGACGCAGGCCGAGTACGACGAGGTCAAGGCACATATAGAAAAGCTCAAGAGCGATTATGACAGCGCCGTACAGGTGGCGCAGAGGACACAGGCCGATTTCTCGAATTTCAGGCGCAGAAACGCTTCCGTGGCGGCTGACAGCCTTGAAGAGGGGAAGCAGCTCGTCATAAAAGGAATACTGCCTATCCTCGATGATTTCGACAGGGCGCTTGCGAATACGGATGGCGTCGAGAAGGCGTTTGTAGACGGCGTAGTGCTGGTGCACAGGCAGCTTACCGACACGCTGAAGGGTTTTGGGCTTTCTGAAATACCTTGCGACGGCAAATTTGACCCCGAGTGCCACGAGGCTGTAATGCGTGAGCATGAAGACGGAAAGGAGAGCGGCACGATAACGGCCGTGCTCCGAAAAGGCTATAAAGTTAACGACCGCATAATTCGCTACAGCATGGTGAAGGTTGCGGAATAAATAAATTCATTAAGGAATAATTTCAGGAGGATATATACTATGTCAAAGATTATCGGTATCGATTTGGGAACTACAAATTCATGCGTGGCTGTTCTTGAGGGCGGCGAACCCGTGGTAATACCTAATTCAGAAGGAGCAAGGACCACGCCTTCCGTTGTGGCGTTCAAAGACGGCGAGAGAATGGTCGGCCAGATTGCAAAGCGTCAGGCTATAACCAATCCGGAACATACCATTTCCTCAATAAAGAGGGAGATGGGTACGAACTACACAAAGCGTATAGATAATAAGGATTATACGCCGCAGGAGATTTCCGCGATGATCCTTCAGAAGCTTAAGCAGGACGCCGAAAGCTATCTGGGCGAGAAGGTAACGCAGGCTGTAATCACTGTCCCCGCATATTTCAGCGACAGTCAGCGCCAGGCGACAAAGGACGCGGGCCGCATTGCGGGTCTGGAAGTGCTTCGTATAATCAACGAGCCTACGGCTGCGGCGCTTGCTTACGGCATGGATAAGGAAAAAAATCATAAGATACTCGTGTACGACCTCGGCGGCGGCACATTCGATGTTTCCATACTTGAGATAGGCGACGGCGTATTCGAAGTGCTTGCCACGAACGGCAATAACCGTCTCGGCGGCGACGACTTCGACCAGAGGCTCATGGATTACATCTGCTCTGAATTTAAGCGCGAAACGGGCATAGACCTCAAGTCCGACCGCATGGCGCTCCAGAGGCTTAAGGAAGCGGCGGAGAAGGCGAAGATAGAGCTTTCGAACGTTGTATCAACGAATGTAAACCTTCCGTTCATAACGGCGGATTCAACAGGTCCGAAGCATCTTGATATGACGGTAACGCGTGCAAAGTTCAATGAGCTGACCGCTGATCTCGTTGAAAGCACAAAGAAGTGCATGTATCAGGCCATGAAGGATGCGGGCATAACGACGGATAAGCTTGACAGGGTCATACTCGTCGGCGGTTCGTCCCGTATACCTGCCGTTCAGGAAGCTGTCAAGGGCGTAACCGGTAAAGAGCCGTTCAAGGGAATTAACCCCGATGAGTGCGTCGCTATAGGCGCGGCAATTCAGGCGGGCGTTCTCGGCGGCGAGGTAACGGATATAGTCCTGCTCGACGTAACGCCGCTGTCGCTCGGCATTGAGACAGTTGGCGGCGTGTTCACGAAGCTCATTGACCGCAACACGACCATACCGACGCAGAAGAGCCAGATATTCTCGACGGCGGCCGACGGACAGACGAGCGTTGAGGTCCATGTGCTGCAGGGCGAGCGCGAGCTTGCTCAGTACAACAAGACGCTCGGCAAGTTCCAGCTTACGGGCATTGCTCCCGCGCCGCGAGGAGTTCCGCAGATCGAGGTCAAGTTCGACATCGACGCCAACGGTATAGTCCATGTATCGGCAAAGGATCTGGGCACGGGTAATGAGCAGCAGGTAACGATCACCGCTTCTTCGAACCTGTCCGAGGAGGACATCAAGAAGGCGGTACGCGAAGCGGAGCAGTTTGCCAAGGAGGACAAGGCACGCAAGGATGAAATAGAAGAGAGAAACCATGCCGACAGCCTTATCTATCAGACTGAGAAGACGCTCAAGGAGCTCGGCGACAAGGTCGGCGCCGACGACAAGACGAAGATAGAGGCCGAAATTGAGAACGTCAAGACCGCTCTCAAGGGCACAAGCACAGAGGATATAAAGAGCGCCTGCGAGAAGCTGACGGAAGTATCCTACGAGGTGTTCGGCAAGATGTATCAGCAGACGGCTCAGGCGGAGCAGGCGGCAGGCGGAGCGAATGCACAGCAGTCTAACGCCGGCGGCTCACAGGATGATGTTATCGACGCCGATTACGAAGTGGTCGACGACAAATAAGAAACAATAGGAAGCTGCGCGCCCATAAGGGCGGGACGGAAGCAGCAAAATAAGATCGCGCACTTGCGGAATGCTTTGAAAGGCGTTCCGCAAGTGTCGGTAAAAAGGAGATTGGGGAATTGGCAACCAAAAGAGATTATTACGAGGTGCTCGGTGTAAACAAGAACGCCACCGATGACGAGCTCAAGAGCGCGTTTCGCAAGGCGGCGAAAAAGTACCACCCCGACCTTAACCCTGATAATAAAGAAGCGGAAGCAAAGTTCAAGGAAGTAAACGAGGCGTACGAAATACTGTCCGATAAGCAGAAACGCGCCCAGTACGATCAGTTTGGCCATGCGGCATTTGACCCGACGGCTGCGGGTGGCGGCGCTTACGGCGGCGCATACGATGCGGGAGGCTTCGGAGACTTTTCGGATATATTCAGCAGCTTTTTCGGCGGCGGATACGGCGGCAGGGCGCAAAGGGAGAACAACGGGCCGGTTCAGGGCTACGACCTCTCGTACCAGCTTACGATAACATTTGAGGAAGCGGCTTTCGGCACGAAGAAAGAGATATTCATCAGCCGCGAGGAAAACTGCAAGGAGTGCGAGGGTACAGGCGCAAAGCCCGGTACGACGCCCGAGAAATGCTCGGTCTGCGGAGGGCGCGGCCAGGTTCGCGTACAGCAGAATACGGTGCTTGGCTCATTTGCAACGGTGCGTACATGCGATGCATGCCACGGCACAGGCAAGGTAATCAAAGAACCCTGCCAGACGTGCAAGGGCAAGGGGCGCGTGACGAGGGAGAGAAAGGTTGTCGTGAACATACCTGCGGGTGTTGATACGGGCACGACTCTCACGGTGCGCGGAGAGGGCGAAGCGGGTATGCGCGGCGGCCCGAACGGCGACCTCTATGTGAAGATAAACGTGAAGCCGCATAAGCTCTTCGTGCGAAAGGGCTACGACATACATCTCGGCATGAACATATCGTTTACAACGGCGGTACTCGGCGGAGAGGTAGAAGTGCCTACGCTTTCGGGGACGGCGAAGCTTACGATACCCGAGGGCACGCAGCCGGGCGCGACGTTCAAAATGCGCGACCAAGGCGTTGTGCGCCCGCGCACGACCCAGAAGGGCGACATGTATGTAAAAGTGAATGTCGAGGTGCCTAAACGCCTTACGCAGGAGCAGCGGGAGCTGTTTGAAAAGCTGCAGAAGTCGTTCGGCGAAAAGGTTGCGCCGTCGAAGAACAAGAAGAATTTCTTCGAAAAGGTTCGCGATTCATTGAACTAAAGCGATACAAGACTCCGCCGGGGATTTATCCGGCGGAGTTCAGCTCGGCGAAAAACCCCGGGGTTGTTAAGGGGCCGCAGCCCCTTTAGTTAATTCCGGCTTTGACGACATGTGCGTCAAAACGGATGAAAACCTATAGATTTTCGTACTTTGCGGGTTTTGCCGCCGGGGAGCGAATGCGAGAGGCAAAACACGAGAAAAACTCGAAAAAGTGGCAGTATGCCACTTTTTCGACACTCAAGACTCCGCCGGGAACGTGCTCGGCGGAGTTGCATATTATGCCTTATCGCAATCCGTGCGGTCGAAGCCCGCTAAAACAGGATACATCAGGCGGATGACGCGCTGCGTTTTGAGCCAATTTTGAGTTCGGCGGTTTTTTGCGGTCTGAATGGCATATCATTAGAATATCTGCTATAATGTACCCTGAAAAAGAAAAAGGATATTTAGGCTTTAATGGAAAAAAAGACTAAATCGTTTATAAAGGGCGCGGCGATTCTCGGCTTTGCTGGAATAATCGTAAAGGTTGTCGGCGCACTCTATCGCATACCGCTTGCGAATATAGTCGGCGACGGCATGACTTTTTATGACCATGCGTACCCGTGGTATTCATGGCTGCTCGTGATATCGTCTGCGGGGCTTCCGACGGCAATATCGAAGATAGTGGCGGAGCGTGTGACACTCGGCGACTACAAGGGCGCTAAGGAAGTATTTAACTATGCGCTCAGGATATTGCTTATCATTGGCGTTGTGACGATGCTGATGATGTTTGCGGGAGCAGACCTTTTTGCAAAAATATCGTACACTGACGCGGAGCGCGTTCAGAAGCTGAGCCTTTCGTTCCGTGCGCTTGCTCCGGCGCTGCTGTTTGTATCGCTCATGTGTGCTTACAGGGGATATCTGCAAGGTATGCAGATGATGACAGGCACGGCTGTTTCGCAGGTTATAGAGCAGGTTGGCAAGCTGATAGTAGGCTTTACGCTTGCCAAGGCGTGGCTGCCTAAGGGCGTTGAGTACGGAGCAATGGGGGCGCTGCTCGGCGTAAGCGCATCGGAGCTTATGGCGCTTATCGCTATATGGATATTCTATAGTACGAACAAGAAAAAATTCGCGGCGCAAATATCGGTGCGCAGCAATTTCCGCCCGATGGGGTTCAAATGTGTCCTTTCAAGCCTCATGCGCATAGCGGTGCCTGTGACGATAGGCGCGTCTATAATGCCTATAACGAGCATGATTGACAGCGCCATGATAACGCGTATACTCGAATCCACGGGTTTCACAAAAAGCCAGTCGGACGGCGCGTTTATAGTGCTGCGTTCGTACATTACGCCTATAATCAATATGCCTGCTGTGTTGACGTCGGCGCTTGCGATGAGCCTTGTGCCAGCGATATCGTCGCGTATGACGACGCGGGACGCTAAGGGAGTAATTGCCGCATCACGAATGGGCATGAAACTTGCGCTCATAATAGGTGCGCCGTGCGCCGTGGGCCTTTTTGTGCTCGGCAGACAGATAATCGCGATGCTGTATTCGGGATTGAGCGAAGCGCAGCTCAACCTTGCGCAGGATCTCATGAGAACATCGTCGATAGGCGTGCTGTTTCTTTCGTTGGTGCAGACGATGACGGGTGTCATTCAGGGAATGGGACGCCCGAGAGTGCCGGTGCTTAACCTTATTTTTGGCGGAATACTAAAGGTAGCGTCGATGCTTATACTTATGAACGTGAAGAGCGTGAACATACAGGGCGCTGCCGTAAGCACGGTAGTATGCTATGCGGCGGCGGGAATACTCGATACGATATATGTGCTCAGAAAAACGGGAATGCGCGTGAATTTGTGGGATGTGTTCATTAAACCCGTGTTTTCCTCGATAATTATGGGCTTCATTGTGGCGCTGTGCTATAAGCTGCTCAGCGGTTCCGGTCATACTGTCATCGCAACGCTTGCGTCGGTGGCCGCGGGCGGCGCTGTGTATCTGCTGCTTGCGGTAGTCCTTAAGATGTTCAGCCCCGCCGATCTTGAATTTATGCCAGGCGGCGCAAAGATAAGAAAGCTTTTATACAGAAGGTAAAAAATGATAACTGTTATTCCTGCCGCAACGCGCGGTACAGCAACCATAGATGCATACGAGGCAATACGCACGGCAAAAAAGATATTCGTGCAGACAAAAAAGCATCCTTCGATAGAATGGGTCTGCGAGCTGCGGCCCGATGCCGTTTCGATGGACGACCTGTACGACGAGTGCTTTGACTTTGACGAACTAAACAGAGCCATAGCCGACAGACTTGTTTCGTCGGGCGATGATGCCGCATATGTTGCGCTCGGCCGAGGCGCCGGCGAGGCCGTGACGGAAGCGATACGCAATGCAGCGGACGAGAATGGCGAAACGATTCGGTCGCTTGCTTCGGGAGGATTTGCAGAAGCGGCGATGCAGTGCATCGGCATGACAATGCCGGATAACGTAGTCATCTGCAAAGCAAACGCGCTTGAGAACGCGGCGATAGATACGCACCGCGGCTGCATCATTGAAGAGCTGGACACGCGCATTATGGCAGGAGAGACGAAGCTGCTTTTGAGCGAATACTTCCCGGATGAGCACGAGACGGTTTTATTTACGATGGATTCAAAAGGAGAATACAGCGCAAAGCGCATAAAGCTGTACGAGCTTGACAGGCAAGACTGCTTTGACGCGGCGACGGTGCTGTATATACCAAAGGCTGAATTTATGGAGCTTACGCGGCACGGCGTTGACAGCCTAATGCATGTACTGAAGCGCCTGCGAGCGCCCGGAGGCTGCCCGTGGGACGCCGAACAAACGCATGAGAGCTTGAGAACGCCGTTAATCGAAGAAGCGTACGAGGTGCTCGATACAATTGATTCAGGCGACGCCGATGCGATGTGCGAAGAATTGGGCGACTTGCTGCTCCAGATAGCGTTTCATGCGCAGATAGAGGAGGAGCATTCTTCGTTCACTATGCGCGATGTGTGTACCGGCATAGTCAATAAGCTCATTTTCCGCCATCCGCACGTTTTCGGCAGCGTGAACGTAAGCGGCACTGATGAAGTTCTGAGCAACTGGGAGAATCTTAAAAAGATAGAAAAGCATCAAAAGACGCAGGCGGAGGTTATTCGCGCGATACCAAAGAGCTTCCCCGCGCTCACGCGCAGCTTTAAGGTACAGAAAAAGGCTGCGGATGTGGGCTTCGACTGGTCGAACGCAAAAGAAGCCTTTTTTAAGATAGGTGAGGAGACGCGGGAGCTCGAACAGGCTATGTCCGACGGAACGAACACATACGAGGAGCTTGGAGACCTGCTTTTCTCTGTTGTAAATGTTGCAAGACTTCTGAAGATAGACCCTGAGCTTTGCCTTAACGATGCGGCAACAAAATTTGCGGACAGGTTTATCGCAATGGAAACACTTGCGGAAGCAGACGGAAGGAAGCTTTGCGATATGACGCTCGACGAGATGGACGCGTATTGGAACAAGGCGAAGGGTGCCGAGAAACGATAAGAACGGTAATATTAAGAAGGCCGAGGCGCAACGATTGAACCTCGGCCTTTTGCATGTGTTCTGTGTTATCTGCCCTGGAATTTATTTATGCGCACGTCAATTATTTTGCCGCGTTCCGTTGCTTTCGCGCATGCGAGAACGCCGTCGGGCGTATCTTCTATGAGCGCGTTTATGTAGCGGGGAATGTTTTTTGAAATGTCACGGCTTATCGTTTTATAAAAAAGCGATGGCGTATGATCGACTGCGTAATGCATTATACCGTCTACACAGTATACGGGATCGCTTATGGTCGTCGGAACGCATGTTTCTATGCCGCCGCATCTGTCACAGCTTATGTCGATTATGAGTGCGTTCTTTTTCATGCGTTTCAAGTCGCTTCG
The DNA here is from genome assembly GCA_004558825.1 of Clostridiales bacterium. Lineage (GTDB taxonomy): Bacteria > Bacillota > Clostridia > Christensenellales > CAG-138 > SFDB01. The sequence continues at coordinate 6,217 of SFDB01000014.1, read as the reverse complement.
ATAGACGATGTGATCCTTGCGGGTGATATCCCAAAGTATAGCATTGACTATGACATCGTAATTTCCGAGCTCTTCACGAAAAAGTCCTTCGGTGCGCCTGTCGTACATCCTGACGTCCGCGCCGAGCATGGTCAGTATTTTGAGCGCGCCGTGCGCGGTATTTCCGCGGCCGAGTATCGCTGCCTTTATGTTGTACGGCATCTCGCCGTAGCATTGGAAGGCGTGCATTACCGCCGCTTCGCCGGCTATTTCGTTATTGCGCCAGAAAACATGAAGCCCTTTATCGAACATGTCCTCCCACGCATATGAGGTAAGGCGCGAGTTTATGAGCTTGTCCGTAATGTCACGGTTTTGAACGGCGTGAATCCAACCGAAAACCGTTTGCTCACAGAGCGTATCCAGGTATTCGGCGTCGCCTATCTTAGGGTCGCAGATTATGTCCGTTGTCAGGACTTTTTCGCGTTCGCAGACGTTTGCGCCGGCGCGGGTGTAGTCGCAGTCGGTATAACCGAGAACGTCGCCGTAGCCTTTTTCAAAGTACAGCGCCTCCTTATGAAGGATATGCGCCACATCGGGCGGCAGCAGTGCACGGCGGTATTCATTTTCTTTATGGCTTATGGGGAATCCGATCGTTTTCATTGCTTTACACCTGATAAATCAAGAAGCTTTCCGAAATAAACATCCGTTTCAGGCAAAATGTCGGGATCGCACCCGCCGTTGGGAAAGAATGTAATCTCGCTGAAGTAGATTTTGCCTCCGGAATTATACATATCTATCCTTGCGAACGGCAGCCCCTTTGAAAGCGCTTCGGCGATTTCAAACATTTTGTCCATTTGCTGCGGCTTAGGCAGCGTAAATCCTTCGGGAGCGGCCTTGCCCCGCACGTTATAGCGGCGCAGCTTCCATTCTTTATCAAAAAAGTAGAAGAGCGTGTTGCCAGTATGGCGACCGAGGCAGAGCATTACGCTGTCGGCAATGCCGTTAAAGCAGAAAAACTTATAGTCGGTAAGCCCGACATCATCGGCGTCGTCTCCGCGGTCGTTTATGAACTGCTCACAGATTATTTTTCGCTCAACATTTTTGTAAGGCCATTCTCGACTGCAGTCGTAGTAGTTTTGGCGAAGCCCTTTGCGAAGTCCGCGCCTTACTTTCTCCGTGTCGAGCGATGATTTGTCCTTGCATATGCACATGCCCGTGCCTGAGTTGTGGTTGCATTTCAGCACGAATTTATCAGGCAGGGAAGCGAAGTCGATATCGTCGGGGTTGTCCCATGCGCCGATGAGGGGCACGAGATATTCTTCGCCTATGGCGGAGGATATATAATCGCGCACCTTAAGCTTATCCACCATCATGGTGTATTCATCCCTGCGGTTATGGAGCTTCAGCCACTGGAGCTTTTCACTGAATGTTTCAGGGCGGCGATATCGAAATGCTTACGTCCGTTGAGGCGCATATAGAGCTTGATGAACGTCCTGTCATCGAGCAGACGCCCAAGGCGTGACCGCATGGCAAGCTTAGCGGCAAATTTTAAGCATTGAGCGAATGTACGCATTGCTACTTACCTTTGAAGAATTATTTTTGCATGAACGAAACCGTTGATGCGAAATAATGATACATCACAGACAATAGGGGTGTCAATCGAACGTATAAGGCCATAAGAAGAAAAAGTCCGCAGCATCGGAGCGAAGCGGACTTTTCAGTCAAACTCATCTTTAGGGGCGCGGCAGGCTGGGGCTTCCCGAGCCGACCTGCACCAATTTCGATATTGGGCGATAATAATCGCTGTAGAGCGTTTCCGTTTCGATTACTACGCCGTCCTTAAGCTTGTATCTGTATGATGTCGTCTTGTAGCCCTTGCGAGCATTCCGAGCCGTCTTTTCATAGCCCTGCGGCCATGTGGGGATATATTCGTACTCGGTGTCGCCGTAAGGTATCTCCTCGTTGACCACGCCCTTTACCTGATATGTTATGCCGTCCGGCAGAGGCATGCCGTAGATATATACGGTCATGATGTAGTTCACATTATCGGCGTATGCGAAAATGTAGATTGTCGACTCGGTATTATTCTTCCAACAGAGGTCGGGTCCGCCTGTCGAAACCGTAGCGTCAAGGCCGTAGTCGACATATGAGGAGGGCCATGTATGCTTTTTGCGCTGCGTTATTTCCATTTCGGGACCGGAACAGAGCAGGGCATTGTACAGCGTCGTTGAGACTTGGCATATTCCGCCGCCGGGCTGGTTCTCGTAATGCGAGCCGTTGACGATACCCGGGGCGAGCGCCCAGCCGTCCTTTTCATAGCGCGGGCCTATAAATTCGTTGAATGATATCTCCTGCCCAACCTCCATTGTGCAGCCGTTCAGTATATCTGCCGCCTTTTGTATGTTGCGGATACGGTTGGCGTTTTTTAGCGTGCTGTTTTCGCCGTAAGATGTTTTGAACGACGAACGAAGCTGCGTTACTGCCTTGAGATCGTCAACAGTAACCGTGGGCTCGGTGTATTCAAACTCGGGCGCCACGGTGGAACAAAGCGCGCCGTCGGATATGAGACGCGAAATATCTTCACATATCTTCTGCTCGTTGAGCGTCATGCCCGAAACGCCTTCGGAGTATATGAATGCGGGCGTTGAGGAATTTGTGTCGGGGCACGCGGAGGCGTTTACAGGTTTGACCGATACGGCGTCGGCAATAGCTGATATCGTATTTGAAAGCTTGGCATCATTTACTTTGTATGATACGTTGAGGTTGAGCCCGTGCTCCTTGAGATCGGCCTGGGCTCGGGCGTTGTTTACGGTCGTGTCGCTGCGCCCGTAGGCCATGGCTGTATTAAGCGTTTCCTCGAGGGTGGAGGATACGCCGAGATCGGCCGCCGAAAGAAGCCACGATTTCGTTCCGACGCGCACAGTTATCGAAACGCCTGAGAGCGCGGAATTGACATCGCCGCTTAGAACGTCCCATGCTTCGGAGTAGGTAAGGCCTGACATGTCGCGCCCGTTGACGGTTATTCCATCGAAAAACGTGCTCGTTGAGCTAATGTAGGAGTGTGACGAGCCTTCACCCGGCTTGAGCGTAAACATGAGTATGCCAACGATTATCAAGCCCACGACAAGCACGGACGATACGCCCCACATCGTAAGCAGAGTCCTGTTTATTTTCCTGCGGCGCTTTTTGCGGGGCGAGCCGTTTTTTTCGCCGCAGGCATATGAACGATTTGTCATTCAAATCTCCTTTATGCACAATTCTACAGCTATATTATAGTACAATGCACCGTTGACTTCAACGACAAATAAGTTTTGCGGACAAACGAAAAAACGCCTTATCCGTCAGGATAAGGCGTTTTAAGCAGCCGTGCCGATTTATTTGTTGTTGACGGTCTCCTTGAGAACCTTGCCCGCCTTGAAGGTGGGAGCTTTGGAAGCGGCGATCATGATATCTTCGCCTGTCTGAGGGTTGCGTCCCTTATGGGCGCAGCGCTCTTTTGTCTCAAAAGTGCCGAAGCCGACAAGCTGAACCTTTTCGCCGGACTTAAGCGTCTCAACGATGGTGTCGAATACGGCATTGACAACCTTATCGGCGTCCTTCTTGGTCAGTCCGGTTTTTGCTGCAACAGCGCCGGTGAGTTCTGTCTTGTTCATCAGGTAAACCTCCGAAATAATTATTTATAAAACTATTTTTGTTTTACGCCGACACACATTATACAGTGCTTTTTCTCAATGTACAAGCATTTTTTTGATTTTTTATTAAACTTTTGCCTGTTTTATTTGTATTTCCGGCTGTGAGAGCGTTCAAACGTCAGAATATATGAAATCGCAGTCAGAAAAGGCTTTCTCGGCGCTGCTAAGCATTGAGGCGTTCTCAAATAACCCTACGATTGCTGAGCCGCTGCCGCTCATGCAGGCGCCAAGCGCGCCGCATCGAAGCATACGCTCTTTCAGCTCGCTTATGCGCGGAACAAGCTTGCAGGCCTCATGTTCGAGTGCGTTGGACATGCAGCGACCGAGCAAAGCGATATCGCTTGATATATATGCCTGAATAGCTTCCTCCGTTGCGGGATGCTCTGTAGGGAGTTGAAGGCGCGAAAAAAGCTCCTTTGTGCTTATGCCGCGCGTATCCCTGACTACGAGCAGCGGAAGCGGCAGACGCTTGAGCGGGGTGAGCTTTTCGCCTATACCCTTTGCAATCGCCGCACCGCCCTGCAGGCAGAACGGAACGTCGGCGCCGACGGACAGCGCCGCAGCCAGCAACTCATCGTGGCTCAGCGCACCGTAGAGCGACTGCATGGCGCTAAGCGCTGCAGCCGCATCGGCTGAAGCTCCACCGAGTCCCGCTTCTGAGGGTATACGCTTGCTTATAAATATATGCGCTCCGCCGCAGTTCGCAGCGGCACGATACGCTTCAACGGCGCGCGTTACGGTGTTGCTTTGCGGTATGGTCTCTGTGCAGTCAAACTCAACGCGAACATCATCGGCCTTTTCTGCTTCAAGCCTGTCGCAGAGAGCGATCGTATGCATTAGCGACACAAGCTCATGATATCCATCGTCTCTTTTATAAAGCACGTCCAGAGTGAGATTTACCTTTGCGTGGGCATGTATTATCATGCTTCCTCCTTGTGTTCAGTTCATTGTGCAGCGTTTAAGGGCTTCTATGTCGAGAAGAGTCACGAGCTTCCCGTCGACATCTATCAGGCCGTCGCTTCGCATACGCCCAATTTCGCGCGATAATGCGCTTCTGTTTACGCCGAGAAGAGCCGCCGTATCGTCTCTGGGGAGGCACTTGACGGTTACTGCGCCTGATTGAGAAAAGAGCTCCAAAAGATATGTCGCTATGCGTCCGCGCATACTCTTTATGCGCAGGTAGTTGAGCTTTTTTCGTAGCGTCCAGAATTTTTCGGACAGCTCATTGAGAAGGTTCATGCGAAGACGTTCGTGCGCGGCGCAGGATTCGGGACATGAGTGCATTATTTTGTCGATTGACACGAAAAGCACCTCTGTATCCTCGCATGCGATGACGTCTACAGGGCTCGCGGCATTTCGCGCAGACATCAGCACATCGCCGAAAAGAGAGCCGGCGCCGTGATATGCTTCGATGCTTCGCTCCCCCGAATAAAGATGCTTTTCTGCACGCACGGCTCCTTTTAGAATTATTCCCGCACATGCCGTGCTGTCGCCTTCCCTTATTATAGTTTCGCCGCAGATGAAATTGCGCCTCGCCGTGGAGATGCAGCCTATGAGCTTGCGCACGTCGTTTTCGCTCATGGAAGCGAAGAGGCATGACCCCATTGCAAGCCGAGCTATGTCATCCATGAAAATATATCCTTTCAAATGTTGCTGCGGCAACATCGTTTATTGGGCAATAATACTATAATGAAGCCATAAAAACAAGGAGGTTTTTCGAATATGAATAAAAAAGTGCTGTGGATAACCGAAACGGCCGTGCTTATAGCGTTGCTCGTTGTCGTTCAATTTGTGACAAAATCGTTTGGTCAGCTTGTGACCGGTTCGTGTGTCAACCTGCTGCTTGCTGTGGCCGCAATAGTCGGCGGGTTATGGTGCGGCGTAACCGTCGCGGCGATATCGCCTTTTCTGGCGTGGATGCTCGGCATAGGCCCGTCCGTGATTCAGATTGTGCCGATGATAGCGATAGGCAACATAGTGTTTGTTGTGCTTATTTACTTCCTGGTAGGCAAGCTGATGAAGGATATGTCGTTTAAGTCATACGCTCTTGGCGTGCTCGGAACAGCAATATCGGCGTTTGTAAAATTCGGAGTTCTGTGGCTGCTGATAGTTAAGCTGATGCTGCCCATGCTTACGCTGGCCGAAAAACAGGTAAGCATGATGAGTGCTATGTTCGCATGGCCTCAGCTGTTTACGGCGCTCATTGGCGGAGGAATCGCCCTTATAGTTGCGCCTATACTTAGAAAAGCGCTGAAACGCTGAAAAAACATAATAATGCAATGCCGCTGCACGCGCAGCGGCATTCTTCTTTTTAGCAGATTCTTACTATTTATTTAATCGATTTTGCAGGCGCTTCTCCGGTGACTTTGCGTCGCCCTTTACCCCCAATCCCACCAATCGCGCTGCCCACCGCCGTCACGGCCGCTTCGAGGCCGAGCGCCTTGAGCGCAGATATAAGCGAGAAATCTACGCCAGTGTTTGCTCCGATGAGCAGCGCCGCCACGGTGTCAAACAGGAAGTAGCTTGCTATGACGCCTAAAAGCAGC
>SFDB01000032.1 GCA_004558825.1 Clostridiales bacterium | reverse complement strand
CCACAAGCGACAGCTTGAACATCACATGGAAAATCTGACTGGCGGCACCCCTCCCGTCAGATACCTACCCTGTGTAGTCCCTTGTAAACTGTACTTTGGTGGACACTTAATCCCTCCGATTCTTTCAATGCATTATTAGGATGCATTGCACTTATCTTTATGGTAGAATAATTGTTATAATGCTTGCTTTATATGCGCATACTTTCTGCGTCGAATAAAGCAAACCGGGAGAATTGTTTATGTTGATGGACTCTAAGGCGATTCTGCGCCGCATGGAGGATGAGCTTAACTCCGAGTATCAAATAGAACTGACGGAGGCCACGGCGCAGCAGCTTCACCGCGCGCTGAGCAATGCCGTCATGTTCGCCGTCTCAGACGACTGGAGAAGAAGCAGGCGAGAGCATGAACATGTGCGCCGCGCATATTATTTTTCAGCCGAATACCTCATGGGCCGTATGATATACAATAACCTCTACTGTCTCGGTATACTTGACGACATAAAGCGCTATCTTTTGGTGCGCGGAGCAGATATATCAAAGTTTGAGGACATAGAGGACGCCGCGCTTGGCAACGGCGGATTGGGACGGCTCGCTGCATGCTTTCTCGACAGCGCAGCCACGCATGACCTGCCTTTGGACGGCTATGGGTTGAGATATAAATTCGGCCTTTTTAAGCAGCGCTTTGAAAATGGATTTCAGATAGAAAAGGCCGATAACTGGCAGCGCTACGGCGACCCTTGGAGCAGACGAAGAGACGATAAGACGGTCACCGTAAACTTTGCCGGACAATCGGTGCTTGCGGTGCCATACGATATGCCCATAATCGGATATGATACGACAAACATAGGTACGCTGCGGCTTTGGCAGAGCGAACCCATCGAAGAATTCGATTTCAACCTTTTCAACGATCAGCAGTACGCTATGTCGGTTCGTGAAAAGAATTCCGTTGAAGACATAACGCGCGTGCTTTATCCGAACGACAGCACCGATGAAGGCAAAAGGCTGAGGCTTAAGCAGCAGTATTTCCTTTCAAGCGCATCGATACAGGACATAATAAGAAGGTATAAGAGGACGCGCGGAAACGACTTTTCGTTCTTTGCGGCGCATTGCGCCATACAGCTCAACGATACGCATCCTACGGTTTCAATACCTGAGCTTATACGTCTGCTTATGCTCGAAAACATGGATTTTCCAACCGCGCTCAACGTGGCGCGCAACGTGTTCTCGTACACAAACCATACGATAATGAGCGAAGCGCTCGAAAGATGGAACATAGGCCTCATGCGCTCAGTGATACCGGAAATATGCGATATTATCTGCCGCATAGACGATATGCTTGTCAACGAGCTTATGTCAAGGGGCGTAGGCGCTGAGCAGATAGACAGGATGCGAATAATCGATAACGGCACCGTACATATGGCGCGTCTTGCAACATATGTTTCTCGATACGTCAACGGTGTCGCCCGAATACATACGGAAATACTCAAACACGACCTTCTGAAGGATTGGTACAGCATATATCCGGAGCGCTTTCAAAACAAAACGAACGGAATAACGCAGCGGCGCTGGCTCGGGCTTTGCAACGAAGAACTTACCTTTCTTATCAAGGAAAAAATCGGCGACGGCTTCTTGAGGGATCTTTCACAGCTTGAGCGGCTGAAGCCCCTGATAGACGACGACATGATATCGCGCTTTATAGAGATAAAGCGAATTAAAAAACAGCAGCTTTGCGGCGTTATAAACAAGCGCGAAGGTTTTCTGCTCAACCCTGCTTTTATATTCGATGTACAGGTAAAAAGAATGCATGAATATAAGCGTCAGCTAATGAACGCTTTCTCCGTCGCACATATATACTTCATGCTGAAGGATGGCAGGCTGCCGGCTTTTACGCCCACGGCCTTCATATTCGGCGCAAAAGCCGCCCCCGGCTATTACAGGGCGAAGGGTATCATAAAGTATATCAACGAGCTTGCCGCAATGATAAATGCCGACCGCGACGTACGCGACAAGATGCAGGTCGTTTTCGTGCAGAATTACAACTGCTCATACGCAGAGCATATAATCCCTGCCGCTGACATTTCCGAGCAGATATCGCCTGCGGGAACAGAGGCTTCGGGTACGGGCAACATGAAGTTCATGCTCAACGGCACCGTCACACTCGGCACGTTCGACGGCGCAAACATCGAAATAGCCGACGCGGCAGGCGTAGAAAACAATTACATATTCGGCGCTACGGTCGATGATATCGCGCGAATTGCGCCTTTATACGACCCCAAGCGATTATACGACGAAAATCCCGACATACGGCGCGTTGTCGATACGCTTATCGACGGCTCCCTCTCCGACGGCGGTACAGGCGTATTTAGAGAGCTTTATAATTCGCTGCTGTACGGCGCAAGCTGGCACAGGGCTGACAACTACTTCGTACTGCTCGACCTTCTGCCGTATATTGAAGCAAAGCTCAGAGCTAACCGCGACTATCAAGATAAGTACAGCTTTGCTCGGAAATCGCTCATAAACGCCGCTTCCGCAGGACGCTTCTCGTCCGACAGAACAGTTGCCGAATATGCGCGCGATATCTGGCATATTGAAAGTATAAAAGGAAAATAACCCTATCCACAAAGGAGGAAATCAAATGGAACTGAAAAGAATATCTCCAAATAAGCTTACCTTGCGTCCGTTTTATACGCTCGACAAGCAGTGGGCGCTGCTCACGGCGGGCGATAGGGCGCGCTTTAACACGATGACCGTATCGTGGGGTGGCCTTGGCACGCTTTGGAATAAACCCGTAGCCACGGTTTACGTTCGACCGCAGCGATATACATACGAATTCACCGAGCGCAACGAGTATTTTACGCTCTCTTTCTTCGGCGGCAACTTCATGGATGACCTGCAATATCTTGGCTCGCATAGCGGGCGCGATGAAAACAAGCTCTCAAAAACATGCCTGACGCCCGCATTCGACGCCGAAACCGCCGCCCCGTATATCGCGGAAGCGTCATGCGTGCTTGTGCTCAGGAAGCTGTATCATGATGATATAAAGCCCGAACGCTTCGACGACAGCAGCATCATAGATTCCGTATATCCCGCGCACGACTTCCATCGCGTCTATATATGCGAAGTGATTGCCGCCTACGCCAAAAACTGACCTGCGCGGAGGTAACAGAATTGGACACAAAACCCACCGTCAAAACGAACATGCTTCTTGCCGTGCTTATCGACGGCGAAAACGTACCCGATTACTGCATACGCGAAATACTCGATGAGGTTGCGCTTTATGGCACGCCGACAATCAAGCGAATATATTGCGATATGACTTCTCAATATAATCAGCGCTGGCAAAAGCACCTTCTCGAGAACGCGATAATACCCGTCCAGGCGTTCAGCTATACGACAGGGAAAAACTCATCCGACTCTGCGCTGATAATCGATGCAATGGATATCCTTTACGGGGGATACATTGACGGATTCGTTATCGTATCGAGCGACAGCGATTTTACGCGGCTTTCAACACGTCTTCGTGAAACCGGCAAGCTCGTTCTCGGTATAGGCGAACGCAAAACCCCGGAACCCTTCAGGGTATCGTGCGATAAGTTTATCTATATTGAAAATATACGTCAAAGCAGTGCTCCGACGCGCTCGTCCCAACTTCCCGCGGACGCTAAGGCGCCTTCGCCCAAAGATATATCAAAGCTCATTCTCGACTCGATATCGAGCATCGCCGACGAAAGCGGCTATGCTCCTCTATCTGCGCTCGGCAACCTTTTAATAAAGAAAAAGCCCGATTTTGATTCGAGAAACTACGGCTATAAGAAGCTTGCCGAACTGCTCGCCGCGATAAACGACGTTGAGCTCGATTATCGAAAATCCGCAGACCCCAAGGTAAACCACATATACGTCCGCGTAAAACAGCACTGATGCGGCAAAATATCGTGCGGCATATTTACTTTAAGTATGCCATGGTATATAATCCTAAATCAATAATGCTCCCGTATATGCGCGAGCAAACAAAAAAGGAGGTTGTCTTTATGGACAAGAAAATAGTTTTGAGCGGCATACAGCCGTCCGGCGTGCTTACGCTCGGCAATTATGCGGGAGCGCTGCGGAACTGGTCAAGACTTCAACGCGAAGATAGATACTGCTATTATTGCGTCGCAAACCTCCATGCCATCACGGTCAGACAGGAGTCCGAGGCTTTGCTTAAAAGAACTTTTGACGCGGCCGCTCTCCTGCTTGCATGCGGTGTAGACCCTAAGCGCTCATCTCTCTTCATCCAATCGCATGTCAGTGAACACGCGGAGCTCGCGTGGGCGCTCGACTGCAACACATATATGGGCGAACTAAATCGCATGACGCAATACAAGGACAAGAGCGCGCGCCACGCCGACAACATCAACGCGGGACTGTTCACCTATCCCGTGCTTATGGCTGCCGATATACTCCTGTATCAGGCCTCATATGTGCCCGTAGGAAAGGATCAGAAGCAGCACGTTGAGATTGCGCGCGACATCGCCGACAGATTTAACAAGAATTACGGCGAAACGTTTGTTATGCCCGAACCGCTTATACCGCAGGTTGGCGGAAAGGTGATGAGCCTGCAGGATCCGACAAAGAAGATGAGTAAGTCCGATCCAAACCCGAATGCTTTCGTCGCCATAATGGATGAGCCCGATGTAATCGTCAAAAAGTTTAAGCGCGCTGTCACCGACAGCGTCGGCGTCATAGCCTACGACGAAGAGCGTCCCGGCGTATCCAATCTGCTGTCGATATACTGCATATTCACGGGCATGACAATGGATGAAGCCGTCGCATCGTTTGAAGGTCAGGGCTACGGAAAGCTGAAAGCGGCCGTTGCCGACGCCGTAATAAATGAGCTCATGCCTATTCAGGCAGAATACAGCCGCATTATCAAAGACGAAGCGTATCTTCGCAGCGTGCTCCGCGAAGGCGCAGACGCTGCACGCGCGGCTGCACGGCGCACAGTCAGGGACGTCTATACGCGCCTCGGTTTATCGTTGGCGGAGTAGAACGCGCATAAATAAACGCCAAACGGCTCGAGTCATGCAAATGACACGAGCCGTCAGACTGTTGAAAAAATCCGGGGTTTTAAGACGGAGTTCGTAAAACAGGTAAACCGACCTACGATCACGATCATAGGTCGGTTTTCGGGTTTGTTCGGCTCCACATTATCACATACAAAGTGAGCATTATTATTGCCCCAATCGGATTTTCATCTTTATCGCTTCGCAGTCGTCTATAAGCTCCTTCGCGTGCCGCTCCGCCGATTCGGTTATAGTACCTGAGCCCATTATGCGCGCAAGCTCCGAAGCGCGCTCCGCACCGCTTATCGCCCGCACAAACGTGTGCGTTTTGTTCGACTCCTCGCGCTTTTCTACAACAAGATGATTGTCGGCAAATGCGGCTATCTGCGGCGAATGCGTTATGCATATAACCTGATGCTCCATCGATGTACGAACCATCTTTTCTCCGACTACAGACGATACGCGTCCGCTTATGCCCGTATCTATCTCATCAAATATAAGCGTACCGATGTCGTCCTTGCCCGCGATTATCGTTTTGAGCGCAAGCATTATTCTGGACATTTCGCCGCCCGATGCGACCTTGTTCAGCGGCTTCAGCGGTTCACCCTTGTTCGTTGTTATATAAAACTCGATTTTATCCGACCCGTTGGGAGATATGTCGTCACTCGACAGTATTTCCACGGAAAAATCCGAGTTCTTTAAGCTCAGCTCGCCAAGCTGCCCTATCACCTCGTCCGCGAGTGTTTTAGCCGCCTCACGCCGCAGTTCGGTAAGCGCGCGTGCACATTCCTTATAATGCTCTATGCACGCTTTCAGCTCGCCTTCAAGGCGCATCCTCACTTCATCGGCAGATGTGAGCTTCTCAAGCTCCGCAGCGCACCTGTCGCGGAATTGAAGTATCTCTTCTATTGTGGCGCCGTATTTTCGTTTAAGGCCCGCAATCTGATAAAGTCTGCCTCCTATGTAATCGAGACGCTCGGGATCGTATTCGAACGATGTGCGCATATCGCGCACAACGTACGCAGCGTCTTCAAGCGCGTAATACGATTCTTCAAGTTTCTGGGCTGCCTCGGCATATTTGGGCGAAAACTCGGCGATAGCGCACATACTGTCCGAAGCCGATTTTACGCCGCTCAGCGCTCCACTGTCGTCTCCGTTCAAAAGCGCGCAGCACCTCTCCAGCGCCATCATTATGTGCTCCGAATTTGAGAGTATTCTCTGCTCCTCCTCGAGCTCTCCATCCTCGCCGGGCACAAGCGCACAGTTGTCTATTTCCTTGAGCTGGAATGACAGTATATCGATTCTTTGGGCGCGCTCGCTTTCCGGCATAAAGCCCGCTTCAAGCTCTGTCTTTACTCTCACATATTCTGAGTATGCCTTAAATACGTCATGTTTTGCCGACTCTACCCGTACGCCTGCGTACGCATCAAGGTAATGTGCTTGGCTTGCGGGCGAGAGGAGCGATTGATGCTCGTGCTGGCCATGTATATCGACAAGCAGTGATGTTATCTCGCGCAGCGTATTCGCGTTCACAAGAACACCGTTAAGACGGCACACGTTCTTGCCCGAAGCATATATTTCGCGCGATATCGTCACCTCGCCATCTTCAAGCTCAATTTCATTTTGCTCGAGATACTCATGAACGGCATGACAGTTATCAGTTGAAAAAAAAGCCTCGACCTTAGCCTTCGAGCAGCCGTACGATATGAGCTCGCGGTTCGCCCTCTCGCCGAGTACAAGTCCCAAAGAATCGATAATTATGGACTTTCCCGCGCCCGTTTCGCCGGTAAGCACATTAAATCCACCGAAAAACTCAAGCTCGAGCCTCTCTATCAGCGCAATGTTTTCGATTATAAGTCTTTGCAGCATATCTACCTCTAAAACGCATACGCATATCGAAGTTACGTCCATGCAAAGAATATCACAACCTGTCGCCTCTCGTCAACAAATCGCCCACGCTTAAACTCTGCGGCTTGTCTGTTGTATTGCCGTTCGAAGCATTTACAATGACGATGGATAGGTAACTATGCGCACCAATTGGTTTTGCGGTGAATAGCCATCCGAGAATATTGCTCTCACGAAAATCACACCAAATAATGCGTCCGGTGAAGTAGACAGCCAGATATACAAGAGCTTCTCGCTGTGAGGCTATTTTTTATTCTGTTGTGGACATTTAATCATACAACTTACCGCAAGTGCAGCCGCGACTCCGCTGTGAAGTATTGTGCTCAGCACGAAGTGAAGTAAAGTGCGCCGCTCACGCCCACAGGTACTTCACGATGCAAAGCATTGCTGCACGCACCGAAGGTGCGTTTTCGTGCCAAAGAGTAACCGAACGGAGGACAATCAAGGTAAAGTAAGTAAAAGTAGTGTTTCGGATCCGTTCAACAAATTGGAATTTAATCTATAATGCTCTTTGCAGATAAACCATATCCACCAACTGAACACCGCACTCAAATATTGGGTGGTCATAATTATCTGTAAAAAAGTTCGGTATGCTATGGGAACGAACGAAACCGCACTTTTCGTAGAATGGAATTGTCAAAGGACTATCACCCGTGCCAACCTGCAAAACAGTATATTGTTCTTTGTATTTCTTAACAACAAAATCAATCAAGGCTTTTGCATAACCTTTGCCTTGGTGTTCTGAAACTGTCGCAATATTCTTGATTTCAAGCACACCATTTCCTTCATCGGTTATGACACATTCACATTTAATACCATTATCATCAAGTACATACATCCTACCTTTATCAAGATAACGGTCTATCATATCTTCCTGCTCATCTGCCAATAACAGCAGATCAAGATACTGTTTCTTATTTTCTGTAACCTCAATAATTACCATCACTCACACCTGCAAATTCTTATTTATCGAACTGATTATACAGAAGAAAAGACGGATTGTGAAGTGAAATATCCTTCGGATGTGAAATAATGACCTGCGATCATTATGAAATTTTCCGCTTGCGCGGAAAGTGAAATGAAATAAATCCACCAACGCCCGCAGGCATTTCACATGGCGAAGCCATATTTCACACGCAAAGCGTATT
>SFDB01000031.1 GCA_004558825.1 Clostridiales bacterium | reverse complement strand
CTACAGCGATGAAAACGGCATGACCGATGTTTTCCTCGCGGCCGTCGAGCGTGAAAACCATATTAAGCCCATATTCTGCGCCTCAGCCATCGTTTTTGCCGTCGTCGCGCTCATATGCACAATACTCGCAGGCGTCATAATAAAGCGAACGGATGAATACAAGGAAATACTCGCGCAAAGCCGCGCGAAGGCCTATTTCGCAGCGGCGCTTTCCACCTTCACGTTTAGCGCATGTGCGCTGCTTTTAGGCGTCATAGCAAGCTACTTCCTGTTTGACGCCGTGGCGGCGCTGCTCATCGGAGCAAACACGGGCGTCGATTTCTCGCTTATATCCGCACTCAAGGCGCTCGGCCTCGAAGCGGCCGTGACGGCGGTGGGCAGCGCGATTGGTGGGATTAGGGGTAAAAAGTAGGGGGGGAGCATACAAGCGCGGCGAGCGGGGCGGCGCAGCCGCCGCGCCCGCAGGGCGCCGGCTTCCGCAGGAAGCGCGAGCCGCGCGGAGCTTGGAAAAGGCGAAAAATGGAGTTTGGGTAAGTATGCGCTGCTCGGTTCCGAGCAGCGCACTCATTTCAATTTCAGTGTTCTAATGGTTTGTGGTTTTATATATATTATATACTATGTCTGCATTTTATCTGTTCCAATTCCCCAACATTCCCCATACCTCATCTTGGGGATACGGCGGATGTGTTCCCCGGCACGATTGTGGAGGAAACATAAATAAAAACAAGCGGACGCATGCTTGCAGCATCCGCTTCATTAAATCGACTTGAACAGAAACCTATGGCATCAAAACGTGTTTACAGCTCTTTATCCGCCTTTTTGAACATCCATTCGCTTGTTATCGGGTTTATCTTTCCTATGACAAGCGTTCCGCCGTATATGCTTGTACAGTCGAGCTCGCCCTCATAAAGAAGCTCCGGGCTGTCACCGTCGATGCCTACCCTGTATAAATCCTTATATCTGTACGAGCCTCCGCCAATGTCGCCGCGTCCCATGGTCGTATAATATATTTTCCCGTCCTCAGCGCGCATTATTACGACATTTTCTTCGCCGAAGCGCTCACTGGTGTTCTTCTCGACGTCGTATACATAGTAGTTTACCAAGCCGCGCTCTCTCACCTCTATAAGCAGCTTTTCCGGTGTAATATCGATGATATTGAGCTCTGCCTTGCTTCTCACAAGCGTGTGCGCCGCTCTCGCTTTTATGTCATATTGACAGATTATGTTGTCAATGCCGCCGTCACCGTCGCTCACCGCATAAATGCTGTAAAGCATATCATCTACTATTCCCACGATTTTACCGTATGTCGATACGGGCTCGATTTTTCCGTTCTCGAGCGATATGCGGCTTATCTTTTCGAGGTTATTCATGCTGCGCACATATGCATAGTCTTTATATACACAGCTTAGCGTATAAACTCCGTTACACTTCGCTTCAGGTATAAAAACGCCGCTGTCGTCAATCGTGCACAGCACGCTCTCATACTCGCCGTCGATGCATATCATCTCCATGCCGAATTTTGAGTCGTTATATTCCTCTACCTGGAGTACGGGCGCGTTAAGTTGCCTTTTCTCCCCGGTATACATGTTGAGTTCATAGCCGTATTCGGGCATCTTGTCGTTTAACGATTCGCTTCGCCGTCCGTCGCCGTACGACGTGTAATACATCATCCCGTCCGAAGTCATATCTATTGTAAATATGGCTCGCTCCACAAGCTCTTTTTCGCCGTTTTCAAGATTTATCCTGTAAAGCGACAATCCCGTTGCATCCGATGCGTGAACGGCATATACATATCCTGCGCAATACGTTATATTGTTGCAGTTAAAGCACCCCGCAACGGCTTGTGTTTTTTCAGACGGAACTTCGAGGCGCACGGAACGGTCTTTGCTCAGACCGAACCGCACAGCACCGGTATGTATACAAAGCAGCACGCAGCACATCAATATGGTCACGGCAACAGGTACGGCTGTTTTTCTCATTTTATGTGTTCCCCCTTGGCGCCTATATTGTAACACATTCGCTTATTATTCTCGCCTATATATTCCAAGATTTCTGAAATATTACACGAAACGATAAAATATATTTTTCGAAATTTGTTCATTTTTTTCGTTTCCGTATTTTTTCTTTGCATCATTGCCGGCTTATCCGCCCTTTACACCGCCTTCGCATGCCCGGAAACCCGCTTGCGCATTTGACGCGTATATTTCGCTGCTGTATAATAAGATTATTTAATATACGTTTTTGCATTGGAGTATATCGAATGAGGAAAAATATAAAAATACTGCTCCTCGCTGTTGCTTTTGCGGCGCTTCTGTTAACGGCGGCGGCTTCTTTCGCCGCATCGCTGCCAAACACGCTCCGCACGCTTATATGCGCGCCGTCTGCGCTCGGCTCGGCGGCAATTTTCAAAGGCGATTTGGGCGAAGCCCCGCAGAGCGCCGAAAATCTTACGCCTGCCCCGACGATTCCATTATACGATAATTCCGACTGGCAGGCGCCACAGCCGACTTTTATGTCAAGATACGGCTACATCGTTGCGATACTCCTCGCTGCGGTGCTTGCCATAGCGGCTATAGCGGTTTCGCGCCTGATACTGCGCAAAATGCGCTGACCGCGATACATCGGAGGTAACATCAAATGTCCGTTCGAGATATATTCAAGGTTTTGCTTGAAAAAATGCTCATACTCGTCATGGTGCCGTTCATACTCGTATCGATGGTATCCGTATATGTATACATGGTGGCCGTGCCGCGATATACGACAAGCACGTCCCTTTACATACTCCATAAGCAAAACGACGATCAGCTCGTTTATTCCGACCTGACCGCCAGCGAGCTGCTCGTGAACGACTGCAAACAGCTTGTCGTGAGCGACCGCGTAATGGATGCAGTCGGCGAAAAATTCGGAGTTACAGGCGAAGCTGTGCGCAAAAAGTGTTCCGTATCGATAACTTCCACATCGAAAACACGCGTGATACGCATATCAGTGACCTCAAAGGATCCTGTCCTCGCAGCAAACGTTGCCAACCTCATCGCGCTCGAATTCTCGGAAAGCATTGTGGACCTGATGGGCGCAAGCAGCGTCAAGGTAATTGATTACGCAAAGCTTCCCTCAAAGCCCTCCTCACCGCAAAAGGCCAAGCTTATCGTAATTGCAGGAATTGTCGGGCTCGCAGGCGCGATATGCTTCATTGTTGCCAGGGAGCTGCTCAACAACAGCATCAGGACATCCGAGGATGTCGAAATTGACCTCGGACTGCCCGTTCTTGCGCGAATCCCGCTGACGGAGGATAATCACAATGAGTAATATAATCGAGCAATATCGCACAAGCAAGTCGGGCCTTCAGGATGCGATAAGGCGTCTGCGGACAAATATACAGTTTTCGTCCGTCGATAAGCCCGTACAATCTATCGTCGTGACCAGCGTCATGCCGCATGAGGGCAAATCGTCCGTGTCGTCATATCTTGCCATCGCTATGGCGGAAACAGGCAAAAAAACGCTCATTATCGACTGCGATTGCAGGCGGCCCATGATAGCCTCCTATTTTAAGCAGCGTCCACCGTACGGCCTTACCGAAATAATCGCGGGTGAAGTGCTGCCCGAGCACGCCGTGTCGCAAACAGAGCAGGAAAATCTCTTTTTCATAGACACAAAAACGCTCGCAAACCCCGTCGAGGTGCTCGGCTCAAAGCGTTTCGCCGACGTGTTCGCCAGGCTGAAGCAAAGCTTCGACATGATAATCCTTGACACGCCGCCGCTTTGCTCGTTTATCGAGGCGGCTCTCCTTGCGCGCGAAGCCGACGGCACCGTGCTCGTCATACGCCCGGGCGCTACGGAGATAGCTGCGGCAAAGGAAGCCGTTGCACAGCTTGAAAAAGCCGAGGCGCGTCTTCTTGGCGTGGCTCTCAACGGCGTGAAGGAATCGGGAACGCACTATTATTACAGCCGCTACTATTCCGACGGACTCCGCAAGCGCAGAAAAAAAAGACTTACGCTTTTCGAACGTATCGGGTTTAAGAAAAAAAAGAGAAAATGAAGGATATTCATTCGCACGTTTTGTTCGGCGTCGACGATGGCGCCCCCGATATCGATTCGTCGATTGAAATGCTCCGCGCCGCAAAGCGAGCCAATATTGACGTGCTCTATGCCACGCCGCATATGTACGACCTGAAACAACTCGGCCCGATTCGCAGCGCATTTTCTGCTCTCAAGCCCCATGCCGACAAAGAAGGCATAGATCTCAAACTTGGCTTTGAGGTCTATTACGGAGCGATAGCTTCCATCGGCGCCGACGAACTCCGTCTGCTCACGCTCGGCGAAAGCAGTGCGCTGCTTTTGGAGTTTGACTGCGACATGCTGCCTCCATTGTGGGAAAACATGGTAATCTACATACAGCGCGCCGGCATTGATGTGATAATCGCTCACCCCGAGCGATACCGCTGCATACAGCGTAACATCGACATCGCCGAGAGGATGCTCGAGCTCGGGTGCGAGCTTCAGCTCGATGCGTGCGCTTTTTTCGGGCGCTTTTTTTCCTCTGAGCGCCGCCTTGCGGAAAAGCTTATCGCAAACAGCATGGCTGCGTGGATTGCCTCCGACGCGCACTTCGCCGACGACTATGCGTATTTTGAACGTGCGATGCGCGCTATCGGCACGTCGAAGCCGATATCCGGCAATATCCCGCATATATGAAGCCATGTCTGCATACACTGCGGCATGGAATCCGTTCCCTATCCCATATTGCCCGCATCATTTTGAGAATTGAAAAGAAATAATGCTTACGATATTAAAGCCAAATCATAAAAGCGGCCGCAATCATCGAGCCGCTTCTTTTTGTTCATGTCATTGCGCTGCTTATCGTATCAAAGCACCGGGGGTATGTACTCTTCGAGCGCATCCACAACCTTATCCTGCTTTTCCTCATGAAGCAGATGGCCCGCATTCCTTATCACCGCAAGGTCGGCATTTTTAAGCGCCGCATGATAAAGCTCGACGTCTTCACGCGTATGCCATTTATCCTCGCTTCCCCAAAGTATGAGCGCGGGAACGAATATTTCTCGGAGCTGCGCAAAAAGCGCCTCCTCGTCAAAACGCTGTATGGAGCTGCGTATCGCTTTCCTTGCATCGGGTAACGACGCCGTTCGATAATTCTCGCTGACAACCGTGCTGTCAATGTTCGTCAAGTCGAAGAAGCACTGTCCGAGTATCTTCTCAACCGTGCGCATACCAAACAACGCGCTCGCTATACCTCCGAAAACGGCGCTGCCCATAAGGCGTATGGAAAGCGGCATTTCGCCCGTTATTCCTCCCGGTGAAAGCAGCACAAGCTTACCGAGGCGCTCAGGATTCTCCCGCGCAAAGGCAAGCGCGTATGCGGCTCCCATCGAGTACGCCATCATATGCGCAGACTCAATATGGAGCGCGTCCATGAAAAGGCGTATCAGCTCCGCATAATCGTCTATGTCATACATGAATGTCTCGGGCTTTGACGAATAGCCGTGACCGGGCAGGTCTAGCGCTATAACCCTGTAGCGCTCTGTAAGGCTCGCATAAAGCTTGCGCCATGTATAGAGCGACTGGCCGACAGTATGAATGAGTATGAGCGGTTCGCCGTTTCCCTCATCCATGTAGTGTATCCTTATGCGTTCGCCGCGCGGCGCGCTCTGCCTTGCGCTCGGATGCTCACGCTCGTCCTTTTGCTTCTTTTGGGGCTCCTGCTTTTCCTGATTTTTCTTATTTTCCTCTTTCTCCTGTTTCTCTTCGGATTCTTCTTCATCATCCGCGTCAAAGGAGCCTTTTTTGTCCTTGCGCCTCAGCCACGAAAAAAGCCTCTCGCCGTCGTCATCATCGTCATCATCGTCATCATCGTCATCATCGTCGTCATCGTCGTCATCGTCGATTATTCCGAAATCATCGGGATTATCGATAACGTCAGGCTTTATAAACCCGTCAGTCTGCTCCCCCGTTTCGGGCTTGTCATCGGTTTCTTCCGTTTTCGGCGCTTCCTCGACCGCCGTATCCTCGGCAGCCGCCTCAGCGGGCTTTTCGCATGAAATCTCCCCGGCAGCTTCCTGCGGCGCCGCTTCCTCAACGCCGTCGCTTACCTCGTCGTATGCGAAAAGCTCATCAATTTCAACGGGGCGCGAATCTCCGTTCGCGTCGACGTCATCGGCATACCGTTCCTCTTCCGAACGGCCGCGCCAGATTATGTCTACATACTCGCCCGTATGCTCGGAATTTATGAATTTTTTAACCTGTAGGGATAAACTCACTACTATCCTCCCGTTGTTTCCCTGCGCCGCGCACAGGATGCATTCAATTCTATTTTACATTCATCGCGCCATATTTGCAACAATTCAATCCCCAAAACACGCCGAAAATCGACCGAAAATATTAAATTTCGGTAAACACGGCGCTTACTCCGCATCCTCCGGAGCTTCGTCCTCCGTCTGCTCGGGCAAGGCGTTATAGCGCAATATAAATATTCCGGGTATAAGTCCGCCTGCCTCCGTTTTGCCGCGCGCAACCAGCTCGAGCTCCTCATGCATGGCTATCGTACGTTTCAAAAGCGTATACTCCATCGTGTAGAGTATCGCTATGCCGCCGTCCTTGAGCCATTTTGGCAGCATGTCCACGAAGTCGGAGTAAAGGCGCGTGTTGTTTATATGCGAGCCTACGCGGTTGCCGAACGGCATGTTCGTTATCACTTCGTCGTACGGAGCCTCGGCGCGGAATTTTATGCAGTCCTTGCACACAAGCTCTATATCTGCATCGGCCGCGATTATGTTGGCTTTTGCCGCTTCAAGCGCCTTGGGCGTTATGTCTACGCCGGTGAGCTTTGAGCACGGCGAAAGCTTTGAGCGCTCTATAAGCATCGTACCGCTTCCGCAGAACGGGTCAAGTACCCTTGCGCCGACCTTCAGCTCGTCATACGCAAGGCGCAGAACGGCCGCCGCCGTCGCGGGGTGTATAGACGCAGGAAGCGAACGGACTCGATAATCAAAGCGTGAGTCGCGTATCATATAAAGCTTCGCATAAAGGTCGCACCTGTCGTCCTTCTGCTGCTCTATCCTGAGCTCGGCGTCGTAAAACGAAGGCGAATTTTCGAGCGTCTCGCTCTCAAGCTTGTCTACTATGTCACGAACAAGCTTTTCCCTGTCTGTGAAGCTTCCGCGAAGCTCCACCCTGAACCTGTACGGCTTCTCGCCCTCGCAGGTTTCACATATAAGCGGCTCAAACGTATGCTTCGCGTGCGCGGCAATAACATTCGCATCGGCGCGTATTCCCCGCACGAGCGGTATGAGCATCTCATGGAAGCAGCGTGCATCGAAAAGCTGCGTTGGGTCACACGTCGAAACGAGCACTCCGTCGCCCCACCGGCGCTTTACCGTTATTCCGAGCTCTTCAAGCTCCGCCGCAAGCTGGGCCCCAAGCATTTTGGGCGAACGCAGTTCGACGTCTATATCACGCTTAAAGCCCGCAAATTTATGCTGTTCGACGGGGCGCACATGCCTGAGCGCCACTCGAAGCGCTTCACGCTCCTCGCTGACATGCTTATTCTCCGTCTCGTCGGCCGCAGGCGCAACCTCATACCCCTCGAGAAACGATATCGCTTCATCGCCGCCTACGGCGCCTATGCTCAATATCATCGAAGCGCGCGCATATCTCTGCGTTTCCGCCTTGAGCGCTTCTATCAGCACGGACGCATCGCGCTCCTGCTGAAGCGCGCCCATCAGCCTCGCCGCATTTTTTCGCATCTTCGGGTCGTCGCTTTTTATCCCCTGATAGAGCAGACGCCTGTCGTACAGCCGTGCGTTCAGCTCATCCTTATATTTCTTTTTTTTGGCAAGCCTGCTCAAAAAACCGCATGCCGCCGCATTGTTTTCGCGCTCGAACAGCACCCATGCCGCCTCGAAAGAGGCTTCGGGCGTTTTTTCAAGCCGTTGCGCTCCGCCGGGCGTCAAAAGCGAGGCGCGTATTTTATCAAGATCTCCTCTGAACATATTTATCCCTCTTTAGTTTTATCATCATATTTTTACATATAAAAAGGATATCGTCAAACCATATTTACAATTTGTTCGATTTAGGCTATTATATTGCGGGATTACCATAGGAGGAAACTATGTTTAAGGCTGTTTGGAAGTTCGGCAAGGCCGATTTTGACGATGTAAAAAGCATCAGGACCGAAGTTTTTGTTGATGAACAAGGCGGCGATCCCGAAAAAGAGTTTGACGACTACGACGTCTATGCCGCCCACCTGCTTGTCACGGCGGATACGGGCGAGCTCATCGCCACCGCGCGCATATATCCCCTCGGTCACGATACGGGAATAGGACGCATTGCCGTACGCAAAAAGTTCAGGAGTGAGGGCTATTACGACCTCGCGCTGCGTATGCTTCTTTATAAGGGGCAGGGGCTATCGGGACACAAAATAGTCACCGACGCTCCCGCAGACATGCGCAGCTACTACGAATCATTCGGTTTTACGGCCGACGGCGGCGAATTCGAAGCGCACGGCGGCAAGTATATACACATGAGCGTCGACAAGAACGGAGTCCGCTGGTTCAGCCAGTGCGGACATATGGAAAAGCCCGAGTAACATTCCCTTTAACGCTTTACGGCGTTTGCCGAGTTTCGCAAACGCCGTTTTGTTTCGAACACAATGCGCTCGTATATCTTTCCGCACTGAGCTTAATCCGTCTCCCGCCATACACAAATGCCTCCGGGTTTTCGTATTTTGCGGGTTTTGCCGCACGGGGCGAATGCGAGAGGCAAAACACGAGAAAAACTCGAAAAAGTGGCAGTATGCGGCTTTTTCGACACTAAAAGGCCGACCCTTTGTCCGTGCGGTTTAGGGATAGTGTAAATCTCTAAAAAGGAGACGGCATAGTTTACAGCAATGTAGGCTATGCCGTCTTTTCTTGCGCTTCAACGGGGATTTCAACAGCCC
>SFDB01000066.1 GCA_004558825.1 Clostridiales bacterium | reverse complement strand
ACCTCCTGCTTCAACGCGGACAAGGGCGTGTATTATTACACGACTTATAACAACCGCCGCATTACCGCAGTCGATATGCACCGCGAAAACCTCGATTCGGCGTCACTTGTCAAATACCCGATGCTCGATAAAGAAGACATTTTGCAGCAAAATTAAAATACCCCGCCGGCTGTGCAAATAAGTCGGCGGGATTTTTTGCATTGATATTGATGCCTGCAAGCTTTAATTCTATTGATTTTCCCCCGACCTCAATGATATATTATCCATAGCTTGTGCTGACAGCTTTGGGATTTGCAGAATATCTTTAATAGTGACAAAAGCATACCGAGAAAAGTTATAACGGATATTTTGCCTGTTGTTTTAGTTATTATTATAGCAGGAGTGATTTTTGTTATCTTGTTCTTTTGAAGATAAAGTCATTATAGAGAGAGCAGAATTTAAAAAGTTTACTGCGGGCGGAGATATTTTTAGAGTAGGTATTATCTCCGACACCCAGCTGCCGCCGAACGAAAAAAGCTTGAAGAAAACGATCTATATGTCCGCCATCTCAGAACCGCGCTTGAAGAACTGAAAAACAACGGTGTTGGTATGCTTCTGTTCGCGGGCGATATCGGCGACGCAAGCTCGTATTTTGCGTTCAAAATATATAAAAATACAATCGACGAAGTGTTCGGCGATGATAAACCCGTCATCCAGACAATCATGGACAATCACGACTATTGGAGCGAAAGCGCGCTTTCCGCGAACACTACGAAAACGAATCCGTCTGGCAGATATGCGGCGGGTTTTGGGAGAAGTCAGAATAAGATTTTGGAATTTAATGAAAAGCAAGCACTGTCAGATATATGGCAATGCTTGCTTTTGTTATATCTTTTTGATTTTTTCCGGCTTGACACCGCGAAAAAGATAAATCTTGATAATGATCGGAAGTTTTTATATCAAAGTCGGTATACATAAAACAAATGATTTTTGTGCGAGGTCATGATTATGTACAGTGTGCTTGTAGTTGACGATGAGATACGCCAGAGAGAGGCGGTTATCGGCAATGTCGATTGGCAGAGAGCGGGTTTTGAGGTTGTCGGCGGCGCCGAAAACGGAATAGAGGCGCTCGATCTTCTCGAAAAGCTTGAACCCGATCTTGTTCTGACCGATATCAAAATGCCGCTTATGACCGGACTTGAGCTTGCAAAAAGGGCCCGCGAAATAAGACCGGCAACGAAATTTGTTATCCTGAGCGGGTACGACGACTTTGAATACGCTCAGGAGGCGTTCAAATACAATGTCATAAGGTATCTTCTCAAACCTGTTTCCGCATCCGAACTCACCGAGGAGTTTGAAAAAATCGGAGCCGAGATGGACAGGGAGTTTGAACTGCTCAAAAGCGGCGGGTCAAACGAAGATATCTCTCTGCGGCTGGAAAAGGCGGAATTTCTGCTTCCGCTCCTGCTCGGTACGGGCGAGGATGTCCATGCATCGGACGACTTAACTGAGAATGCCAAAAAGCTCGGAATAATCAAAAGCGACGGCGACTGCTACAGCGTCATTGCTTCAAAATTCAAGGCAAACACGGGCAAGACCTGCACCTCTCAGCAGCATATCGATTTTGTCAACAGTATTTTCAATAAATATGCTCTGTGCGAAAGCTTCTTTGTCAACGGCAGAATAATTACTCTTGTAACAAGCGAGCCGGAAGAGATGTCAACAAAACTGAGACTCCCCGTTATCGAACTTGTGCAGAGCGCAAAAAAACTGTTGAATCAGAATTGTACTATCGGCATCAGCGAGACCGTTCAGGATCCGTCTCTTTTGGCGCTTGCCTGCACTCAGGCTATCACGGCGCGGCGCTATACCTCCGACGGCACGGGCAACATCCGATATATCAACGACCAGGAGCGCAAGAGCACATACGAGTTTGAAAATGCCGAAAAATCCGTCTATAAGCTCGAACAGCTTCTGAAGATAGGGAGCAAGGATGAGATAAAGTCGTTCCTTGACGAGATACTTTCCGGAAAGACGCGCGAGGGCATTGATTATATTATCATTCAGATTCTTGCTACCGCGCACAGATGCGTCAGCGTTCTGCCCGACGGCAACGCCGCTGCGGAGCTGTTTACCTCCAACAATTCGTTCATGTCCCGCCTGTCCTTCGACTTTAACGAGCAGTATAAAAACGAGCTTGTTTCGCTCTGCCTTGACGCGAGGGATATTATCTC
>SFDB01000065.1 GCA_004558825.1 Clostridiales bacterium | reverse complement strand
CATTTTCGCGCAGAGCCGGATCCGCAGCAAGCAACCCCAATGCCGTTTTCCGCTCATTTCACATGGCGGAGAATAAACAACCGAAGTCAGAAGAAAGAGGTGATTCCGTTGTTCAACCGCAGCCGCATATGCGGACATAGGGCTTAGTGGAAATATGTAAATTCATAAGGAGAGAAGTGATATGAAGAGAGTTTTAAGAATCATGATTTGCGCAGCGATGATATTCGCACTGCTCCTGCCGATGAGCTCGTTCGGCTTTGAAAGCAACGCCCGTCACGATGCCGAAATCAACGCCTGCACGCACCCCATTAAGGAGATTCTGTCAAGCTCCACGACTTATACGAAAAATAACAGCAGCACCCACAAGGTCGTGATAAGCTCGCGCTGCAGGTGCATATCCTGCGGAACCATCGTGAATGTGACCGAGACATACTACGAAGCACACGATTCAAGGACAACGGGAAGATGCGACGGCATAACGACGACGGAAACCGTTGTGTGTACACTTTGTCGGTATACTTCCTCGATAACATTCCCATGCCGAGGCTCAAACTGCACCTACCCGCACAGTACTATTAACAGCCGCACTGATATGTCAGACTTTCTGACGCACCTGCATAATCACGACTGATGCGGCAATGTAAGCCGCTGAATTTTGCTGCCCATGCCTGACTTTTTCGGGTATGGGCTGCCTGAATAATAATATTAGGAGGTATGTTTATGCCGTTAAAGCTTAAAAATCTTTTTTCACGCAATATTCTCGCAATAACGCTCGCTCTTCTTACGGCAGCATCATCAGCGCTTTTCAATATCTCATTTGCAGCGATCGGCTTTGCGCAAAAAGAAGAGCTTCAGGTCAAAGCCTTTACCTCATCCGCCGTTCCCATACAAAATCTTGCGGATTGCAGCTCGGCAGATGCGATGGCCAAGCGACGCTCTCATGTTTCGGAAGCTATGGCCGCCGCATCGATGTCCGCAAGCAGCACCTTTACGGACAGCCGTATACTTGTGCTCGGATATTGTAAAGATGTCGAGCCGGTGCTCGATAAGGAGCTACATAGCTTTTCATTTGAGAGGAGCTATCCCCACACGACCGAAAAAAATAACGATAATCAATATCTGCCCCTTTATAATTCCACATATCCTAATGACATTGGCCTTTTTGAGGTTGTATGCACTATGGATTACAGATACGCTCAAGACGGCTCCACATTCATAGAAAACAGAGTGTCGTTCGTCAAGAGCCTATACCGCTCAGGTTTTCAAAGCGCATCGCGGATCCCTTCCGAAATCCTTTTCCCGCACTATGACATAATAATGCTGCAAAAAGATAAAAAATATTTATTGTTGGGGACTTTCAGGGCGCTTGAATGGACCCCGAATAAAAACATCGACTTTTCCCTCGGCGCACCGTTTTCCGAAATCGACATGTTTCCCGACTATCCGGGCTAGACAGCCTTATGAGCATATACAACTTCAACTCGGGCAAGACGCCCGTAAAGCAGGGCCGCGCCTTTACGGACGAAGAATATGTATCGGGCGCACAGGTCTGCGTCATAAGCTCCGCGCTCGCAAAGGCAAACGGGCTGAAGGTCGGCGATACGCTCGATATGCAGTTTTATAACCGCGGCAGGCTCAATTCGGACAAAGTCGGGCTTATTACGGACACGGAGCTTTACGCGCCGTACTTCAAAGGCGTAACGCCCATAACCGATACCATGAAATACGAAATTATCGGTATATACGAGGACAGAGGCTTTTCGTTCGGGGAGCATGACTTTACACCCAACACGATATTCATACCGAGCGCGTCCATGACGGACGGGGCCGTAAGAGAAAACCTCAACGCCGATTGGGAGCCCGTGCCGACAAAGCTCACATCCATAGTTATAGAGAACGGAAAGCTCGACGAGTTTCAAGAGGAAATGAAATCGCTCGGCTTCGAGGACTGCTTCATCTACTGCGACGAAAACGGCATGACGCAGACCCTTGCGGAGGCGTCCCAAAACGAAGACCGCGTAAGGCCTGTATTTGCAGCCTCCGCAGCAGCGTTCACAGCCGCCGCAATATTATTCGCGGCAGTCGCAGGCGCCTCGATAAAGCGCTCCGACGAATATAAGGCGCTGCTCGCAAAAAGCCGCGCCAAAGCATACATAAGCTCGCTGCTTTCCATGCTCGTATTCGGCTTCTGCGCTCTCGCAGCGGGAGCCGTTATAAGCTATTTTCTGTTCGATACCGTCGCAGCGATGCTTACAGGCGCAAACTCGGGCATAGATTTTTCACCTATTGCTGCGCTCAAAGCGCTCGGGCTTGAAACAATCGTGACAGCCGCCGCAGCCGC
>SFDB01000064.1 GCA_004558825.1 Clostridiales bacterium | reverse complement strand
AGCCGATACAGGGTTATAGCAATTGTAATTTATTGATAATTAGCTTCTACCTTCGCTACGCACTCTAATCAAAGAATGTTATACTTCCTGCGTTTCGGCATTTTCTTTTTGTTTGAAAAAGAAAACGCCTGCAAAAGAAAAGCAAATTCGGGGTTTCAAGCCTCGACCGTATGGATTATATTTTCCGTCGCGGTTTTCGACCCCGTCCGTATCGCTGCAAAATCCGCCGAAAAGCACAAACGCAAGAGAGAGCGCCGCCTTTTCTTCGGGTGTTGCAAAGCCGTATTTTTTGCTGAAGTCTTTGAGTATATTGTCGGCTACGGTTCCGCTGTAACCGAGTTCCCTGAGAAATGCGTTGGCGTCAAACAGCACATCGCCGTCCGCCGCCTCTGCCGCGGATTTGCGGATAGAGAAGGCGATGAGCTTCACTATGAGCTTGAAATCGTCGGAATCCTGCGAGTAAATTCTCCTGCCGCTCTTGTAGGTGAGATAGGCCGTTGTCAGCGCCTCGTTGAGAGTCGAATAGCTGCTGTTCGGAATCTCGAGCCCGTATGCCGCTGCCATAGTCTGAATACCGTTTTCGCCGTAGATCGGGGTGTCCGACAGCTCTCTCAATCCGTCCGTGACGAGCTTGAGCTTGCCGTAAAGCGCGCTCGATTCCTTGATGCCTATGGTTTCGGGCGAAATGTCCTTGCGGATTTTTTCAGAATAAACGGCGTGCGACCTGTTCCAAGTGTACTGCTGAAAATCGTTCTTCATAAGGGCGATATCTTTTTTGCTGTAGCCCTTGCAAACTTCGGCGAGCTTATCCGCGTCGATATGCTCGATTTTCTTCGTCTCGTATTTTATTTCGCTGTCGGTCATTTTGAACAGCTTGTATTCCGCGGGGAAGTTGCCGAGGCTCGGCATTGAAAAATCGTATATCGTATTGCCCAAGAAGCTCGTGTAGGAGGTTGCGCTGGTTACGTGCGTATGACCGGAGAACACGAGCTTTACGCCCAAGTCCGCAAGCAGACCCGCGAACGAATACGGAGTATCGACAACATAGTTCTTTTCGAGGGCCTTTTGATAGGGATTATGCTCCAAAAGATTGTGGTGCATTATCATTATTACTTTTCGGCCCTCGCGCTTCGCGTTTCTGATCTGTGTAACCGCCCAGTTCATTCTCGAAATGTCATTGTTAGGCACAACCCTGTATCTTTCATCGCAGGTATCGAGCGCGACGAGAGTATATTCGTCGTTGAGATTGACGCTGTAGGAGCAGGTGTTCTCGTCAACGGAAACCGCCTTGTCGTATCCGAACTCGTGATATATGGAAATAAAATCTTCGCGGCCTACGGCGCAGTTGAGGGCGCTGTCGTGGTTGCCGTTTATAACATAAACCTGCTTTCCGGTCTCCTGTTCAAACTTTCTGAACTTCGCGGCAACGGCCTCATGCTCGGAGGCAAAATCTCTGCCGTGCGTTGCAATGTCGCCGGTTATCAGAACAAACCGACACTCGGGATTTTTTGCGCACTGATCCAAAAACTCGTCGATGATAAAGCCGCTCTGGTTATAAAGCGAGTCCTTGCCCGATTTGAAGGTGGTTTCAACGCCCTCATTATACGGGGTGGAGGTCGCCGTTTTTGCGGGCGTGACATAGTGAACATCGGAGGCGACGGCGAAGCAAATTCCACCTTTGTCCTCCTGTGCATATACGCCGGCCGTAAAAGCCGAACCGCAAATAAGAATGAGCGCAAGTAAAACGGAGATGAATTTTTTCACTTTAATAACCGCCTTTGCTGTATTATATATAGAATTTTATCAAAACGGCAAATTGTTGTCAAGCGGCATTTTATCGCCCGGGAACGAAAAACGGCAGGAGCCTTTTGAAGCCCTGCCGCTTTTCTCGTCATTTTATATATCCCGGTGCATCGCTTTCGGGAATGTACATCGTCTGATTGTAGCCGTCGGTGAATGTTATCTGCGCGATATAGCCGCCGAGAGAGGTGTAACACTGTCCTTGAGCGAGAGTGAACAGCTCGTCTGACTGCTTTTGATTTGTAATGCTCTTTATGAAGCAGTC
>SFDB01000063.1 GCA_004558825.1 Clostridiales bacterium | reverse complement strand
AAGACAAAATAGGCAAACTGCAATTCGCGCAGCCGGAGACATCCTCGTCGTTCATCGTGCTCCTGAAATTCTCGTATTCGGCGTATATACAGATCTGATTCTCTTTCGCGAGAAACGGCAATTTGGGCTGAGCCTCGGCATCGTGATTGCCGAAAACTATGGCGAGCGGGATATTTTTCTCCGCAATCGGCGCGACTATCTTTTTGATAGTATTATACATATATTCATATGTGAACTCCTGCCAGTAGCCGCTGATGTTGTCGCCGCCGAAAACGATAAGATCGGGATTAGCAATTTCAATGCATCGGCGAATGACATTTATCGTCTCTTTGCTCTTGTTTATCGGTATCTGTCTGTCCTCCTCATCGTCCATCTCCGGGTCGACCTCGTGGACATCAGTCAGATGCAGAATGCGGAATTTTCCGTCCGCGCCGAAGCGCAGGGGAGCCCGCTTTTCTTTTATATATTTCTTTGAATCCGGCAGCCCTTTTGCCATGCTGTTCCCTCCGATATTTGATACTGAAATTATATACTTGCTTCGACACTGTGTCAATAATTGTGTTGCATTCGCGATTCTGCGTTGTTTACTGTGCATAATTTAAAAAGTCCGTTTTTGGCAAAAGTGCATATTGCGAAAAGCAGAACGCGGTGATATAATTGATTTAATAACACGGTTTTCTAATTTGCAGATGAGGGGCGCGCTTTTTGAAAAATACACTTGATTCATCCATAGTCAAGCTGACGAATTACCGCTCTGTGTGGGGATACATACACAAAAACAAGCAGGCGACAATTCCGCAGATAGCCAAAAGCATCGGGCTGAGCCTGCCGACCGTGACGCGAGCTATTGATTACGGTGTTGCGGAGGGAATTATTAATCCGGACGGAGTTATAGGTGCGGAACGCGGGCGCAAGGCGCAGGTATATAAGCTTAACGCGGACTATATGCATTTTCTGCTGATTTATCTTGACTCCGATGTTCTTTCATACAGAATCCATGATTTCAGAAGCCGTACTATCGGCAGCGGAAATATACCGATTTGTGACGAAAAAGTACTTTCGACGCTTGAGAATCTTGTTATGACAAGCGTTGCGGCCGATCCGCTCATAGCCATGACGGCGATAGCCGTTTCGGGCGTTGTCTGCAAGGGTGTTGTTATGGACTCGGCGGCATTCCCGTCGCTCAACCATATCGATGTTGCAAAGAGGCTGAATGAAAAATTCGGACTGACGGTTCTTATTGACAACGACCTGCATGTCGCAACGAATGTGGCAAGAAAATATTCGAATTATCAGGAGGGTATAACCGTTCTCTATGCCTACGGCAAGCACAAGAGCGGCTCGGGAATAATCGCAAACGGCGAGGTGCTCTGCGGCGCGTCGGGCGCTGCCGGCGAGGTCGAAAACATCCCGCTGCACACTCCGAGCATTGAATCCGAGCGCATAGCTTTTTGCAGCGAACGCCTCCAGGCGATAATCGCGCTGATGAATCCGGGCAGGGTAGTTATATATGAGCTCGATGAGGGCATGGATACAGACAAGCTCATAGGTTTGATAAAGAGCAAAATGAAGCCTTATCTTCTGCCGGAGTTCAAGCTCGGTCGCGATTTCTTTGAAGACTGCTTCCTCGGGCTGAGCATCATGTGCGAGGTCGAGATAAAACAGAGCCTACGGGAGAGACTTGATTTTTAAACAACGAGGGGAATTTCAACAATTCCCCTTATATCTCAAATAATTAATAATACTTCTTTAAGATATAACTTTACTTATTTGTAGATATAGTGTATAATATTTGCGAAGGTTCTGAATTATTTTATGAATACTGCGGTACTTTGTCGGTGCCGCATATTAAAAGCTGAATTTATAACTTAACGTTATAATATAAATTGCTGCAAAGGAGGAGACAAAAAGAAGCAAAGAATAACAATGTCTATAATGTTTTCACAAAAACGAAAGGAGAACAGAGTAAATGAAAACATTTAAAAAAGCGCTGAGCGTT
>SFDB01000005.1 GCA_004558825.1 Clostridiales bacterium | reverse complement strand
ACGAGCTTGCCCAGCAATAAGCAGAGCGCAAGCTAAGCTGAAATGATGATGGCCGCCGAGAAATCGGCGGCCGTTAATATGAAAGCCGGTTTAACGCATTGCGTCAAAAAACGGCTTAGCTCATGACGCCATAAACGAGTTTGAAATTGCACATGCTACGCGCGGCTCGCGCTTCCTGCGGAAGCCTGCGCCCTTGCGGGCGCGGCGGCTGCGCCGCCCCGCTCGCCGCGCTCGGAGGTCTGAAAAAGCTTGGGTGTTTGATTACGCAGAGGGACTCGCCCCCGCCCCCGAGATGGGGTGCAATGACAGTAAGTATGCGAAAATTCGCATTCAACATGTGAAAAACATATAAACAAAAAGCCACGCTTGGAAGTTGCTCCGAGCATGGCTTCTTTTCGGTTCTAAATATCAAAACGCTACATAGGCACAAGAGTAAGCTTTATCGACTCTTTCCGCGCATATTATTCGCCTTTTACAATGCTTACAGATGCGCTCGCGCCTATGCGTGATGCGCCGGCAGATATCATCGCCTCGGCGTCATCGCGCGTGCGAATGCCGCCTGAAGCCTTTACGCCGAGACGGTCGCCAACAGCGCCGCGCATAAGGGCAACATCCGCGCATGTCGCTCCGCCATTGGAAAAGCCTGTGGATGTCTTGACAAAATCGGCGCCTGCGTGCTCTGCGCATTCACACGCTTTAATCTTTTCTTCGTCCGTCAGAAGGCAGGTCTCAATTATAACCTTCACGAGCGCATGGCCGCTTGCTGCGGTAACGACAGCGCGTATGTCGTCTTCAACATAGTCCCAATCGCCGTCTTTGGCCCGTCCTATGTTTATGACCATGTCAATTTCCTTCGCGC
This sequence comes from Clostridiales bacterium, assembly GCA_004558825.1. GTDB lineage: Bacteria > Bacillota > Clostridia > Christensenellales > CAG-138 > SFDB01. Next base: position 96,572 of record SFDB01000005.1, on the reverse strand, counting down.
CGAGCTCAATGCAGCGCCTTGCCTCGTATGCCTTAACATCGCTCAGTGAAGCGCCGAGCGGAAAGCCGACAACACAGCATACGTCAACGTCCGTGCCATGCAAAAACTCGGCTGCGTACTGAGCGTTCGATGAGTTAACGCATACGCTCTTGAAATTATATTTTGCCGCTTCTTCGCAGAGCTTTTTTACCTGCTCGCGCGTCGCATCGGGCTTGAGAAGGGTATGATCTATAAACCTGTTGAGCTTCATATACGCACCTTATTTCTTCTTCATCGTTACAACGGCGTATCTGCATTCGTACTCGTTAAGCGCTGCGGTGTCAAACGTCGTATTGCCGACGGCTATGTCTGCAGCGTATTCAAGCATCGCTATGTAGAGATCTCTTTGAGCTGCATATGTGATATACGTTGCGCCGCCAAGCTTGCTTTGACCGTAAACGTCCGCCTCTCCGCCTGCACCGACAATGAGCTTCACTCTCAGCTTGCCCTTATCATACTCGTGGAACGCATCCATAGCGCCGCGGGCCATGGCGTCATCATCGGCTATGCAAACATTGAGCTTTTCTATTACCTTCCTGTCCGTCGCGTCCAGCCATGCCTTGACGGCCTCCTTCGCCGATTCATACGTTGTGTCTGCGCATTCAAGCGATGCAATAACCTCGGCGCCGTCAAGCTTTGCGTTCACCGATGCCGTAAAGTTTTTCGAATCGTCTCCTTTTGACACAAGCTCAATGCAATTTATATTCTCAAGCTTGTTTTCAGTCTTGAAAACCTGTATTGCGGCGGCAGCGTCGTCTGCAAGCTCTTCGTACGTCCTGCTTTCGCCCGAGAACGTAAGAGCTGTAGGCTTCACACCGACTATCGGCTTGTCAAGGAGTATGAGCGCAAGCTCCGCATCGAGTATGAGATTGGCAGAATCGGCCGCCTCATCGGCGTCTACGGGCATCATCACTACGGCGTTGGGCTTCCAACCCACGAGTATGTTTATAAACTCATTCATCTCCGCCTGCGTCGCGTATTCATTCATGATATATTCGATTCCGTACTGGCCGCTGAGGCTCTCGAGCGTCGAATTAAGCTCGGCTTTCATGCCCTCGTCGAGCAGTTCATCCGACGACGGCAAAAGTACGGCAATTTTGGGATTCACCTTCTGATTGCAGCTACATCCGCACGCAAGTAAAGCGCCCGTTATCATGAGCACAGCGGCGGCAAAACAAATCATTCTTTTTTTCATCATTCTATTCTCCTATTATGTATTCGTTGAATTATATCGCACCGCATCCTTAAAAGCAAACGCCGTTTACGACGGACGTACGCCCATTGACGCATCGAAAGTCAGCTCGACGTCGAATCCAAGCAGCGATGTATCGGTATCCATTCGGGCATACGCTCTGTTTTCGCCGGGCTTGAGAACGAGTATATACTGCCCGTCGCCGCTTCTAAGGCTTCCCGTCGCAGCGGCATTGCCGTCCTTGTCGCGGAACACGGCCGACACGGCGCATATAATGTCACGGGGATAGCTATTGTAGATAACGCAGTCGAGAAACGTATCGCCGACGTCTTCATACACCTGCACATTGCGGAACGTTATGTACCGTTCATAGTGGTCGGCGCCGTCTATCGCATTTCCGAGCGCATCGACGGTTGGCTCTTCGGCAGCGAATGGCGTTGCTTCGGGCGTTTCGCTCGGCATCGGTTCCGACGTTTCCTCAACAACCGGCTCGATAGTATATTCGGGCACAAGCTCGGGTCGCGCGGCCATGCAGCCTGCGGCAAAAGCAAGCGCTGCCATTATAAAAGCGACCGCCGCATATTTAAGCCTTGCCGTGTGCATCAGTCTTTTCTGTTTGCAAGCTTCCATATAAGCTGCTTCCTCATGTCGTATAGCCTGTCGGAAATATCGACCTTAAACTCGTGCGGATTCAACAGGCGCTTGCTCTCCTCCCAGAACGTATCAAGCTCGCGCATGGCATACGCCTTTATTTCCTTGAGCGACGGCGATGTGTACACCTGTTTGCCATCCTTGAATATAGGCACGAGCATTTCGCGCACCGTAAAATCGCGCACCGTTATAGTCTTGTACGTCTGCTCGGGATGGTATAGCTTTAGCGGCTTTGTGCCGTCGAGCTGTTCGTCGTCAAGCGCGATAAGGTCGGCAAGTGCCTTGCCCGTCTTGTTGCTGTACAGGCGAAGCACCTTCTTATAGCCCGGCAGCGTCATCTTTTCGGGGTTATCGCTCAGCTTCATCTTAGGCACAAGCTCGCCGTCAACGATCTCCGCTGCCATCTTGTATACTCCGCCGAGAGCGGGATTATCTGCCGATGTTATGAGCTTTGTTCCGACGCCGTATACGTCTATCTTTGCGCCCTGCGCCCGTAAATCGTATATCACATGCTCGTCAAGGTCGCCCGAAACAAATATTTTCGCGTTCTCATAGCCCGCTTCGTCGAGCATTTTACGCGCGCGCTTTGAAAGATAGGCGAGGTCACCGGAATCGAGCCTTATTCCCACAGGCTCGTAGCCCTTCTCCCTCAGCTCGTCAAAAACTTTTATGGCGTTCGGTATACCGCTGCGTATCGTATCGTATGTATCGACGAGAAGCATACATGAATCGGGGAATACATCGGCGTACGCGCGGAAGGCGTCAAGCTCCGTCGGGAAGCTCATCACCCAACTGTGCGCATGCGTGCCCTTAACAGCGATGTCAAACATTTTGCCCGCAAGCACATTGCTCGTGGCGTCGCATCCGCCTACTATGGACGCCCGCGCGCCGTATATGCCCGCATCGGGGCCCTGCGCACGCCTCAAGCCAAATTCGAGCACGCTTGAACCGTTCGCGGCATAGCACACCCTGTTCGCCTTGGTTGCGATAAGCGTCTGATGGTTTACAAGATTGAGTATCGTCGTTTCAATGAGCTGTGCCTCGATTATTGGCGCCTTTACCCTTACGAGAGGCTCATGCGGAAATACTATGCTGCCCTCCTCCATGGCGTATATTTCGCCCGTGAAGCGCATGTTTTTCAGCACGCACAGAAATTCCTCGTCGAAAAGATTCAGACCGCGCAGATACTCTATGTCTTCGTCAGTGAAGCAAAGGTCGTTTATGTATTCAATCAGCGACTGAGTTCCCGCCATAACAGCGAAAGCGCTGTCCTGAAAGTTTTTCCTGTAGAAAAGGTCGAACACGGCCGTATTGCTCGCCATGCCGTGCCTGTAGTAGCCGTACATCATTGTGAGCTGATACAGGTCTGTCATCATCGTGAGATTTCTCATTTTGTTTCTCCTTCCGCTCTCTCATGCTCCGTGCCGCATGTATCGCCGTGCTCTTCGCTTTCCGCGCTGTCGCCGGTTTCCGATTCGCCGCCTTCTTCAGGCTTATCGGAGTCCGTGTTGTTCTCGCAGACTTGCTCGTCGCCGCTGCTTGCTGCTTCGGGCTTTGGCCACACGGGATGGCCAATCTTCTTTTCACGCACCGCCCGCACGATTATAAACGCGAGCGTCGCTGCAAACAATATAAAGCTCAAAAGCTGCGAGACGCGTATTCCGCCTGTTTCCGCATTGCCCACGAGCCAGAGGCTGTCCTCGCGCAGCCCCTCTACAAACATGCGCTCAAACGAGTAGAGCAGCACATAGTAAAGCATAAGGTCGCCGTCATGCTTTTTACGCTTGCGCAGGAAAAACCAGAGCGCTATAAATATTATAAAGCACCATGCAGACTCGTAAAAGAACGTCGCGTAATGGACCTCTCCCGAATCAAGCGTAACAGCCAGCGGGAACCACATGTGAGAGGGGTTAGTTACGAGCGGGCCGTATGCCTCCTGATTCATAAAATTGCCCCAGCGGCCTATTGCCTGCGACAAAACGAGGCCGGGTGTTATGAGGTCGGCTATTTTCAGGAAGCGCACTTTCTTTACGCGCGAATAAATGAATATTCCTAGCAGTCCGCCTATAACAGCGCCGTATATCGCAAGCCCGCCTTTCCAGATATAGAGTATTTCTATAGGGTTGTCCATATATTCGCCGAGCCTGAACAGGACGTAATACAGCCTTGCGAATATAACTCCGAGTGGCACCGCATAAAGGCAAACGTCATACATCGTATCCTTGTTGAGCTTCTGACGCTTAACCTCTATACAGCCGAGTATAACCGAAAGTATTATGCCGACCGCAATAAAAATGCCGTACCATCTTACGGTCAATCCCAAAGACGGTATCGTAAACGCTACGGCCGTTGACGCTTCCGCGCCCAGCATTGCGCCGCCGATCATGATATGCACCTCCATGTATTGAAAATCCGATTCGTATTATTATACACTATTTGAGAAATAAAGCATATAGCTAAAGAGAAGCATGGGCGTGGGATACGCGCCGCACGGCCCGGTTTTCGCAGCCGACATGCTGTAAGGCATTGAAAAAGCAGCCCTGCGGCCGCTTTTTCGGCTCTTTTGCTCTGCCGGACCCTTTTAAGGCAGTTTTTTCATCGCATATCGTATCACGAAAGCGCCATTTCTTCCGTGACCGTTGAGTAGCATATCGTTATGCCCCTCTCAAGAAGCATTTCCGCTTGCTCCGCCGTTAGCGCCGCCCATTCCGGCGCCTTGTCCTCCTCCGAGCGCACGAATATCTTTTCTATTTCCATGTTTCCGACAATCATATTGTCGCATACTATCATAAGCTCTTCGAGCGATTCGCATGCAAGTATGTCCTCCACGCTTATCTCAACGGGATCAAGCCGATAGAAATGAAGCGAAGCGGGCATCATTTCACGATCCGACGATTTGCCGTGGCAATGCTGAATAACGAGCTTTTTAAGGCTCTTCAACTTCTTCAGCCCGCTCAGGTCGGGCGCTGCGTCCTTCCATATCACAAGCGTCTCGACGGACGAGCCGGCAAGCTCGGAGAGATCGACACCGCCGCAATATGAAAGCACGAGCGATTTAAGCTCCTTCAGCTCGCAAAGCGGGGCGAGCGTTCCCCTGTAATTGCAAAGCTTCAGGGTGGTCAGGCCGCTGTACTCCGCAAGCTTCTCAAGCCCCTCAAATTCGTCGCCGAGCATTATGTCAAGCTCGCGCACCGCGTTGAACTGCTTGAGCTCCGCCAGCTCGTCAATGCTGTTTATAGGCTGCGTAAACTTAAAGCCAACGCACGTTGCGGGATACTCGATGCCCATCACGCTGAAATTTTCCCCGTCGTAGGGCTCCGTCGTCTCGGCGTCCGAGATGTGCGGCGAGTTATTAACCTCCTTGGCGGGAGTTGGCGGCGGCGTCCGGCCGTCTTCGTTCACGGTCGTCGAACATGCGCAAATAAACATGGTCATAATCGACATCAGTATGGCGGAAAATCTTCTCATCACATCAATCCCTCCTTGTTTTGAACGCGTATATCCGCAGGTTGTGCGGAGCATCGAAAACCTTTCGCGCCTGATTTGTTCGGCGGTGCTATAGATTTTTCGTCGCTGTTATTACCTTATCATCGTGTTTCGCGCAAATCAATCAGTTCGGTCATTTGACATAATATTGTCAGAATCGTTACACATTGTGCCCTATGCCGCAAACCGTGTTTGAAATAAAATACATAAAGAGTTATAATGTATTCAGTCGGAATTCGGAGGACGAAATGCGCAGAATTTGCTTAATTGCGACAGGCGGCACCATTGCCTGCGTACAGACGGAAAGAGGGCTTGCGCCGAAGCTTGCGGCGCGCGACCTGCTCTCGTATATCGGCGGAGATACGGGCGGAATAGACTGCATAGACCTTTTCAGCATGGACAGCTCCAACATTCAGCCCGAGGAGTGGCAACAGATAGCGTCCTGCATAGACGGCATACGTCCGAAATACGACGCAATTGTTTTGACGCATGGCACTGATACCATGGCGTATACGTCGTCCATGCTTTCGTTCATGCTTAGAGGGATAGACATACCCGTAATAATAACAGGCGCGCAATACCCGATAGTTCGGGAAGACTCCGACGGCAGGAAAAATCTCAGGGACGCCGTTACGGCCGCAAGAATGATAGGCGGCGGCGTTTACATATGCTTCGGCGGGATTATTATAAGCGGCTGCCGCGCCGTCAAAACGCGCACAACGTCTCTCGATGCTTTCGAATCGATAAATACCCCTCCCGTATGCACAGTTGAGGGCGACGAGGTATGCTATGTAAATGCGGCCGCATCGCTTTCGCATTACAGCTTTTCGCCCAAAATAGACCCGCGCGTGGCGCTTATAAAGCTCATCCCCGGTACAAGCCCCGAGATACTTGACAGCCTTGCCGCCTGCGGTATGCGCGGCGTTGTAGTCGAAGCATTCGGGCTTGGCGGCGTTCATAGCTTCAGGCGCGACCACACAGAAAGCCTAATCAGACTAATGGAGAAGGGAATAACCGTAATCCTTGCGTCGCAATGCCTCTATGAGGCCTCTACCCCCGATATCTACGAGGTCAGCCGCCCTCTGAAGGACGCGGGCATCATCCCCGCATACGACATGACGACCGAAGCCGCGGTGACAAAGCTCATGTGGGTGCTCGGGCAGACGAGCGACCGTGCAAAAATACGCGAAATGATGCTCACGAATCTTTGCGGCGAGCTGAGAGCGTAAAATCAATCATAAATCGATATCAAAACAAAATTCCCGCCGCAGGACGCATCCCAACGGCAGGAATTTTTTGTTTCTGTTTTGCTGAATTACGGCTTAATCCGATATGCTCATCAGCTTACAGCTTTCAGGAACGTATACAGCCTCCACCATCCGTCGCCCGACTTGCGCGCGCACGTCACAAGCACGACTATCTTATCGGAGGCCGAAGCGCTTCCGAGATTCGCCTCGGAGTGCGAGCATACATAGCTTATCCAGCCCGACATGTCGGAAGGATTCGGATTCATGGCGAGATAATTGAACGTGCTTTCGGGCGAATTACGTTCCGTTTCAAAGCAAGCCCATATCTGCCATTTCGTGTATTCTCCGAGCTTCAAATATACCGTTTTATCGCCGCTCGGATTATTCCTCAGGCGGTCGCGCACATCGTGCAGCGCATGGAAGCCCTTGCCCGATTTACGCATGTTGTGGCCGACAATGGTCACGACCTTATTGTTCACTCCGCAGTACGAATATATCGTGTAGCGCTTGCTTGATTCAAGCTTATTTCCGTAAAGGTCATGGTTATCGTAATAGTAGCTTCCCGCCCGGTAAAGCACCGGCGCGTCTATAATCGTTCCGGGAACGCTTATCCAGCCTATGCATTCTTTGTTTATGCCGTGCGCCCAGTTATACTTGTCTATAACGTGCTGAACGGAATACGAGCCGTCGCCGCCCTCGCTGCCGTCGTCGTCGCCCGCCGTCGCTTCCCTGAGGTCGGAGATAAGTATGTAGCCCTTATAGTCGCCGAACTTACATCGGTAGTAGTCGCCGCACTTGCCGTTGACCTTCACCCTGGCGCCTTTTTCAAGCTCAAGGCAGCCGTCGACGCGCTGCGACGTCTTATACGGATTCACGCGGAAATATACAAGCGTGCTCGTCTTATATTCCTTCTCTTCAATGTCCTCCGTTGTGCCGAACGACGGTATCGCCCTGAACGCATCGGCCGACGTTTCTCCCTTATCATTTACCTTGTCCATGGGGACGAAGCCTTGAAGAAAGCTGTATTCAACCTTATAGTAGCGGCCCTGTGTGCCAAGAATTAAAACGCTTTCGCCCTTTCCTATCTGGCGGGCGCCCTTGACCTTGCTCGAATCGGAGGACGCTTTCTTAAAGAAATCCTCCGTCGAAGTCATTTCGCCCAAATGCGGCGTATCCAGCATAACCGTCTTGTTATCCTCAGGGTCGGCCGTCATCGTGGGAGCGGTTGTCGGCTCAATTGTGGGCTCAACCGTCGGTTCAATCGTCGGCTCAACTGTCGGCTCAACGGTTGGTTCCGCGGTCGGCGCCTGCGTCTGCGGCACTATGTCTATTTCGTTATCCGTGTTGATATCGCCCGAACACGACACGAGCGACATAACTGTCAATGCTGCAAGCAGGAGTGCGAAAACGCGGCTCATGCGCTTAGATACGGTTGAAACTTTCATTCAATACCTCCTTGTTTGAAAAACGTCAGTCATAGAAACGCTTTGACGCGCTTCCGTCATCCTTTGTGATATCGCTTTGCGGCGGAAACTCGCTTTTTTCGGCGTCTGCCGTCTCATCGCCGGCTTCGGCTGCTTCCTGCGCCTCCCTGGCCGCCCTGCGCTCCTCGGGCGTCATCATCGGCTTCTCACGTTTTTTGGGATCCTCACATATCAGCTTGAGCAGCGGTATCGCTATATACATCAGCACCGCTATCACGCACGGAATTATGTAAAGGGCGCTTGTTTCCTTGATTATTTCAAGCAGCGCCAGCACGCCCACGGGCGTAACGAGCAATCCGCTCACAATTAGGCAAAAGCGCGTTATCTTCTTCAGCCTCGGTATCGCCGTAACGCTCACCTTTTCAAAGTCAAAAAGCTTGCCTTTGGCGATAATGCCTTCGACTATGCAGTACAGCCCCAGAGCCGCAACAATAAAATTAAACATCGGGTCCCTCCGTTAACGATTCCCGGGAATCGGCAGCTATATACGCTTGAGCTTGGCGCCCTGCTTTGAATCCTCAACCGCAAAGCCAAGCTGAGCAAGCCTGTTCCTGAGCTCGTCGGCAAGCGCCCAGTTTTTCGCGGCGCGCGCCTCTGTGCGCTCGTTCAAAAGCCTTACGGCCTCCTCGGGGAATTCTTCGCTCTTCGCGTCGGTCGATATTCCCAGCACGCCCGTAATCTCGTCGAACGCCCTTGCCGCGTTATCTATGGCCGCCTTCGAGCGTTTTTCCGTAACAAAGGTGTTTACGGCGCGTACGAGCTCGAAAAGCACGCCTATCGCATCGGCGGTGTTGAGATCGTCGTCCATCGCCTCAATAAAGCTTTGCTTATAGCCCTTGAGCGCTGCGGCAAAAGCGCCCTCTTCCTCAGCATTCGGATTATTCGCCGTCTGTGCCTCGCGCAGCCTTTCGCGCGCCGTGCAAAGCCTCTCATACGCCGCCGCCGTCTGCTCCATGAGCTCGCGCCTGAAGTTTATCGGGCTTGCGTAATGCGCGCCCAGCATGAAAAGACGTAGCACATTCGGGTCGAATTCCGAAATTATGTCGCGCACGTTTCTAAAGTTGCCGAGGCTTTTTGACATCTTCTGGCCTTCTATGTTTATATGGCCGTTGTGCATCCAATATCGAGCAAAAGGCTTGCCCGTGCAGGCTTCGCTCTGCGCTATCTCGTTCTCATGGTGCGGGAAAATAAGGTCTTTTCCGCCCGCGTGTATGTCGAACGTTTCGCCGAGTATGCTCATGCTCATCGCGGAGCACTCGATATGCCAGCCGGGGCGTCCTTTGCCCCACGGCGAATCCCACGACGGCTCGCCGGGCTTGGCGCTCTTCCAAAGCGCGAAATCGAGCGGATCCCGCTTATGCTCGCCCGGATCTATCCTCGCGCCGCTTTCGAGCGATTCTATAGACTGTCCCGTAAGCTTGCCGTAGCTGTCATAGCTCCTCACGGCAAAGTATACGTCTCCGTTGTCTGCGGGATAAGCATGGCCCTTCTCGATGAGGCCCTTTATGAGCGAGATTATCTCGTCCATGTGCTCCGTCGCGCGCGGCGCAACCGTCGCCTTTTTGACATTGAGCGCCTCTGCGTCCTTATAGTATTCGGCGATGTACTTCTCGGCCACGTCCCTTATTGAGCATCCGTCCTCATTCGCGCGGCGTATGACCTTATCGTCGACGTCCGTGAAGTTTTGAACGAACTTGACCTTATAGCCTCTGTACTCAAGATAGCGGCGCAGCGTATCAAAAACGATGAGCGGCCTTGCGTTGCCGATATGTATGAAGCTATAGACGGTCGGGCCGCACACATAAATACTGATTTCGCCCGGTTTAAGAGGCACAAGCTCCTCTTTTCTGCGTGTCATTGTATTGTATATCTGCATAGCGAATCCTCACTGAGTTTTATTATCCCTTATAATAGCACAGATACCACAAAAAGATAAAGCGCCTATCGTCAAAAATTAGTTAAACGCTGTCTTCCGTCTTCAAAGCATATGCGGCTCGGCCGCATATGCGCCGAGCCGCAGCTTCAGTCGTTATTTATGTTTCCTGTGTCTAAGCTTATCTATCGTGCGCTCGATGAGCTTCACCAGCTCAACAATAGGCACCATAGATACGCCTAAGCCTGCGGCCACGCCAAACTCGGCGGCGCTTATGTGCTCAAAACCGAAGGCATCGCTCAGGAACGGTATCGTCGTCACGCCGACCGTGAGAAACAGCGTAATTATAAGCGACCCGAACAGCCAGCCGTTAAAGTGCTTAACCGAGAACAGGCTGCCTCGCTGCGAGCGCATATTGACGCCGTGGAATATCTCCGCGAGGCTCATTGTAAGGAAAGCCATCGTCATTCCGTCGCTGCTTTGGGTCATCGACCATTCGCCCGTCTCCATAAAGTGGCCTATGAAATACGCCGCAAGGGTTAGCACGGCAAGCAAAACTCCCTGGTACGCTATATCAAACCCCATGCCGCGCGCAAATATGCCTTCCTTCGCGCTGCGCGGCCGCTCGCTCATTATATTCGGGCTTGCTTTTTCCATCGCAAGCGAAAGAGCGGGCAGACAGTCTGTTATAAGATTTATCCACAGAAGATGCACGGGCTCGAGTATTGTAAAGCCCATTATTGTGGCCGCAAATACGCTCAGCACCTCGCTCGCGTTCGATGCAAGCAGGAACTGTATCGTTTTGCGGATATTGTCATATATACGCCGTCCTTCTTCGACGGCCGTTACTATTGTCGCAAAGTTGTCGTCCGCAAGCACCATATCAGCGACGTTCTTTGTGACGTCTGTACCCGTTATGCCCATGCCTACGCCTATATCCGCCGTTTTTATGGACGGCGCGTCGTTCACGCCGTCGCCCGTCATTGCAGATATCATGCCGCGTCTGCGCCACGCCTCGACTATACGCACCTTGTGCTCCGGCTGTACGCGCGCGTAAACAGAATATTTTTCAAGGTTTTCGTCGAGCTCATCGTCGCTCATGCACTCGAGCTCCGCGCCCGTTATCGCACCGCTCGCGTCGTCGATTATGCCAAGCTGCTTCGCTATGGCCACAGCGGTGTCACGATGGTCGCCCGTTATCATTATCGGGCGTATCCCCGCACTGCGGCACTCCGCCACGGCCGCGACCGCTTCGGGGCGAACGGGGTCTATCATGCCGACAAGTCCTATATATGTAAGGTCGCGCTCCATATCCGCCGGCTCGAATCTCTCGGGAGCGGCGTCGTAGAAGCGGCGCGCAGCCATGAGCGCACGCAGCGCCTCGTCGGCCATGCTCTTGTTTTCAGCAAGTATTTCAGCCTTTTTAGCCTCGGTCAGGGGTACGTCTTTTTCGCCGTCGAAATAATGCGTGCAGCGCTCAATAAGCACGTCGGGCGCGCCCTTCGTGTATTGAACAATCCTTCCGTCGCAGTCATGAACGGTGCTCATAAGCTTTCTCATGCTGTCAAACGGCGCTTCGCCAATCCTCGGGCATTCGGCCTTCAGCTCGTTCTTATCGAGTCCAATCGACGCCGCATAGTTGACAAGCGCACACTCCGTTGGTTCGCCCACCGCCCCGTTCTTTTCAAGCTCAGCGTCCGAACACAGCGCCATCGCCCGTGCAAGAAGCTTTTCATCGGCGCCCGCATATCTTGTTACGGTCATCTTGTTCTGCGTGAGCGTACCCGTCTTATCGCTGCAAATTATCTGAGCGCAGCCGAGCGTTTCTACGGCCGTGAGCTTGCGAATGACGGCGTTTCGCTTCGACATGCGCGTCACGCCTATCGACAGCGATATCGTAACAACCGTGGCAAGCCCTTCGGGAATAGCTGCAACGGCAAGGCTTACGGCTATCATAAACGTCGAAAGCACCGTTGCGCCGGTTATCGTGCCAAGACGCAGATAATCGCTTATAAGACTGAACGCGAACATGAACACGCATATTCCGAGCACAAGCCATGTCAGTACGCGGCTGAGCTGCGCAAGCTTCTTTTGAAGCGGAGTCTCGCCGTCCTGCGTGTTGGCAAGCGCGCCGGCTATCTTACCCATCTCCGTATCCATGCCCGTGGACACGACCACCGCGCGCGCCCTTCCGTATACGGCCGTTCCGCCCATATATACCATATTCCTGCGGTCGCCGAGCGGTATATCGTTATCGCCGTCTATCGCTTCAACCTGCTTGAGCACCGGCACGCTCTCGCCGGTCAGCGCCGATTCCTCCACCTTGAGGCTCGCGCACTCTATAAGCCGCGCGTCCGCCGGTATCGCATCGCCCGCATCGATAAGTATCACGTCGCCCGGGACCAGCTCCTCGCTCCTGACCGTTTCAACCCTGCCGCCTCGCAGGACCCGGCTCGTTGCCGACGTCATCTCCTGAAGCGCCTCTATCGCCTTTTCGGCCTTTGACTCCTGATACATGCCGAGAAACGCGTTTATGAGCACCACGGCGCCTATTATTATCACATCGGTGAAGCTCTCGCCCGAATACGCCGCCGTTATGCCCGACACGGCCGCCGCAACGATTAGTATTATGAGCATAGGATCCTTGAGCTGCTCAAAGAAGCGAACAAAGGCGGACTTTTTCTTTCCCTCCTTCAGGCGGTTTTTGCCGAAACGCTCGAGGCGCTCCCGCGCTTCTCGCTCGCTTAATCCGTCAGCCGTGCTGCCGGTCTCCCGCAGCACATCGTCTGCGGTGTTAAGGTAATGTCTCATTTTCCTCTCGCTTTCATGTCGCGCTGTTATATTAAAAAACTCACATATGTCCCGCGATTCAGACATACATGAGTCCCGTCAAGGTTTTCACCTGTCAGAGCCGGACGGCATCGCGTCGTGATGACGACCCTGACCACCCGCCTTAGCGGCAGGCGAAACTACTCCCTCATAACCACGTTATTCGGTTTGTTATTAGATTATATCAAATATGCGCGGTTTTGCAATATGGCGGACGATATATTTTCGGTTTAATGTTGAAATATACTCTTGTTTTCCTGTTACAGTGCTCTGAAAACTATGCTATAATTTATTTGTGCATTATTAATTATGTTGCTATCGTATCTCGATGGTATTGTGCTGTAAAGATGCATAATACGATGTACGATCGGCTCATCAATAGGTACATGCAGAATCAGAATTAAAACGACATGCCGGCAAGGCTTTATGCAGGAGGTTGAGCGGGTTTCTTATGGCAAAAAGCTGCGTGGTTTTTTATGGCAGACATGCATCTGTATCTAGATTGCTTTCAGGTTTTAATATCCTGGGCAGATCTGGCGCATTAGATGTAAGCTTCATCGAAAACATAAATAATTTTCGGAATGTTCCGGAGGGCTCAATGCAGATTGTCGAGGCTGAAATAGATGGCAAAATAATCGCATTTGACTTAGGAGACAGGTGGGTCTTGTGCGAGCAGAGCGGTAAGGACTACCTCAATCGAGTTGATGCCTACTTTGCTCGCGACTACTCGAACAAAACTGATATTGTGACGCCTGAAATATTTGTAGATAATAAAAAAGTACAGCCGTTCGGATTCAATTACTATTCAACTTTTCCGGGTAATCCCATTGACAGGCCAAGCTCACCGTTACAGAAGATCAGCAAAAAAATCAAAGATTTTTCAGGCTATTCGCAATGTACATATCCGGAATACTTCGAAGGCAGGGCTGATTGGAAAGAAAATGGGATAACTATTATTTTTATGGCAAGGCTATGGGATGACAGCGCAATCAAGCTGGATAAAAATTTACCTCGCGATGTTTACGCATATCGGGAGTATATGATCGAGGAGCGCCAACGAATCAATGCAGATCGCATTGAAATAATGAGACGCTTAAAACGTGAATACGGAGATGCTTTTCAAGGGGGTATGTTCCAAGACTCTTTTTCCGAAAACAGATGTCCCGATTTGGTTGTGCCTAAATCTTTTGTTAAGAAAAAGAATTATATTGATAAAATGAAAAATTCTGATATTTGTATCGGCACTATGGGATTGCACCGAAGTATAGGCTGGAAAACCGGAGAATATGTTGCGGCTGCGCGCGCAATTGTAGCCGAACGCTTTGAATATGTTGTTCCAGGCGGATTCGATGACGGAAAACACTATATTCCGTATGATACAATAGATGAATGCCTGAATGCAGTTGACAAGTTATATTCAAATCCAGCTTTGCTTTATGAAATGAAGAAGGCCAACGAAAAATACTATCTGGAATATTTGAAGCCGGATAGGCAGATATTGAATGCCTTTTTACAGGCAGGTATAAGTGTATAAGCCTATGAGAGGAAGGTATATATCAAATAAAACTACTGCTTAAACGTAAATGCTAAATTGCTGCAGCGCAACAAAACGATTGCCATATATCAATGTGTACAAGCAATTTCGTTTGTGTTTCATTCGGGAACAGATTAGCGGCCGCAGAGGTCTCCCCTATTTTGCGTGAAAAGGCGGCCACCGCTTTGAAATCTCTGCGGGGCCGCCCTCTTTATCGTTCTAAGCCTTAAAGCTCGTAAAGCTTCGTAAACTTGTCGGTCAGATAGTCTATATAGTAATGCGGATCGAACTTCTCGCCGCAGCTCTCCTCAAGCAGCTCGAACGGCTTTTTTGCGGCGCCGTACTTATATATGCGCTCGGTGAGCCAGTCTACTATGTTTGAAAGCCTGCCCTCGCGCACAAGCGCCGCCACGCCTATATCCTTATCCATGTGCGAATATATCTGCGCCGAGTACGCGCTTCCCACGGAATACGACGGGAAATAGCCGAACGCGCCGCCGCTCCAGTGCGAATCCTGAAGAACTCCCTGCGTATCGTTCGGCACATCTACGCCGAGATACTCCTTATAAAGGCTGTTCCAAAGCGCAGGAAGCTCCTTAGTCGTCACTTCGCCCGCAAACAGCTTCTTCTCCGCCTCATATCTTATAAGCACATGGAGCGAATATGTGAGCTCGTCCGCTTCCGTCCGTATGAGCGAGGGCTCGCACTTATTAACAGCCCTGTAGAACGTCTCCGCCGTAACGCCGTCAAGCTGCGTCGGGAAAAGCTCCTTGAGCTTGGGGAATATGAGTTCGATAAACTCGCGCGAACGACCTATCATGTTCTCAAACATTCTCGACTGCGACTCGTGCATTGCCGTGGATGCGCCCTGCGCAAGCGACGTGCCGTAAAGCTCATCGCCCGTATGCAGCTCATAAAGCGCATGACCGCCCTCATGTATGACGCTGTACATTGAGCTTGCCGGCACATGCTCATGATAATGCGTCGTTATGCGTACATCATATTTATTGAAGTTGAGCGTGAACGGATGCTCCGTTTCGCCTATCGCGCAGTTGTCCCTGCTTATCGACATCACGTCCATGAGATAGCCCGAAAGCTCCCTTTGCTTATCTATCGGATACAGCTCGTCAAGAAAGCGCGTTTCGGGCTGCTTCGCTTCGCCTATGCGTTTTATCAGAGGAACAAGCTTTTCCTTTATAAGCCCGAAATATTCGTCAAGCACCGCCATGCTCAGGCCGTTTTCATGCTCGTTAAGCCAATAATCGTACGCCGCCTTTTCGGGTGCAATGTAGCCCGCAAAGCGCCTGCTGTAATCCACGAGCTTCTCAAGATACGGTTCGAACAACGCATAATCGTTGTTTGCCTTAGCCTCGTGCCAAACATGCTGCGCCTGCGTCGTAAGCTTTGAAAACTCAAGATATTCGTCCTTCGGTATGCAGCGCACCTTTCGTATCGATTCATATTCCTCTTCTATCTCGCGGCGCGGTATGAAATCGAGCTTATCCTTTTCTTTATAAAGAGTTTCCACGGCCTCGATATAAGCATCATCCATGGTGATTTTGTACTCTTCCTCGGACATGACCTCCATCGTATCGCCCAAGCCCCTTATGCAGCCCTTAGGCGCGGCCGTGACCGAATCGTAATAAAGCATGTTCTGCGCATGGGTATATGCGCGTAAAAGCCGTTTTGAAGCATTGAATTTATCAAGCGCAGCGTTTAGTTCCATAACAATCGCCTCCGTGTGTTTTGCATATATTATATCAGCGGCCGCGCAAATGCGCAATGCATCGCCAAAAGCCGATACTATCAATCCGCTTTTTTTCGCCTGCGCAAATCGCCGCCCTCAAGATGTATGACGCTAAAGCTCATCGGCGACAAGAGCCGCGAAACTATGCGCTCACCATAGCGCTCCGACAGGTCGGCAGGCGAAAGGTTAGTTGCAATGCCGATTGGGCGGCGCATGTCGATGCGCTCATTCAGCACCGCGAAAAGCTGGGATACGGTCACGTTCGGTATAAGCGGCTCCGTCCCCAGATCGTCGATTATAAGAAAATCGGGTTCCGTGAAGGTCGGCAGCTCTTCATTTGCCCGCATCTTGTTAAGAACCGTGGTTATGAGATTATACGACGTTATCCTGACGGCGCTTTTGCCTCGCTCCATAAGCCTGCCCGCAACGCAGCTAAGCATAAAGGTTTTCCCGAGGCCCGTGTTTCCCATCAAAAGCAAGTTCCGAACCTCGTTGTCCGGAAAATCGTCGGCATATCGCTCAAGGAAGGCGCGTATCTTCTCCATTCTTTTGCGCGCCGCGCCGTCGGCAAACAGCGATATGTCGAAGTTTTCAAAGCGCGCCGCACCGTCGACATATGAAAGCTCGTAGCGCCGCTTCAGCAGCCTGTTTTCAAGGCACGCGCACATCTTCGTCTTAGCCGCATCGGCAAAACCCGTGTCGCCGCACTCGGCGCACCTGTATCGCGGGGCAAAAAAGTCACGCGGATACCCGAGCGCTTCAAGCGCGTCACATTCCGCCTCGTTCAGCTTCGCAATCGTGCTTTCCGTCTCAAGCTTCAGCTCTGCGGCATCGTTTGAATTGCGCAATCTTATACCGTATTCGAACGCCACGCGCCTTATCTCGTCCTCAAGCGCCTCTATGCGCGGTTCGCGCTCGAACACCTCGCGCCGCCTGTTTTCGGCCTCTCTTTGCGCCTTCTGCCGCAAAAGCGCGTATTCGTTCTGTATGTCAGGCGGTATTCTCATTAGTCGCTCCCTTCATCGTCGAAATCAATGAATATGTCGTCATAATCAGCGTCCGATATTTGGCGCTGCGGATATTTAAGCTCGTTCGGCTTCTGCTTCTGCCTGCGCTTCGCCTTGAATACGCCGTTCTTCTCTGTATATTCGCGCGCATCGGCCATATGCCGTACGCCTGCCGCGTGCCAGTCCGTCACAAGCGTTCTTATACGCGAAAAAGGCGACGATTCGTTTTGACAAAGCTCCGCCGCGTAAAGCAGCGCTTCAGGCTCCATTTCCCATGCGTTCAGCCAGCGTTCCACCTCTTCTGCCTCCTGCCCGCGCGGCGCACGGTCGACGGCGGCTCGTTTGAGTATAAGACGCGCAAGCTCGTTCGCGGCGTCGCGCCGCTTGAGATATTTATCTATATCCTCGGGCTTAACCGAACCGTTTCGGCGGTATGACTCGAGCACCGTGTCGAGATACTTGAACGACGGCCTCTGCGCGCCCGTCATCTGTGCGCAAAGCGCGAATATGCTCTCTTCGTCAAAGCCCCAGCCCTTAGTCCACTTTTCATAAAGCGCAAGCTCGTCCGCAGTGGCGCGGCGCGATATTCTTAAATGACCGAGCAGCTTCTGCGCGCCGCCCGTCGTTTCACTCTCTTGCGCGATATGCTTTTTCGCTTTTTCAAGCGTCGTAACGCCTATGTCCGCCCACGCCTTGGCCACGGCGTCCATATAATTTATGCTGACGCGCGCGCCCTTTTTCGCCGCGCAGTAGGCGCAAAGCTCCTTTACAGCGCCATCCTCAAAACTGAAAACGTCTATCCAGTCAAATATGTGCCTGAGCTCGTTGCCCGACAACGCGCGTGTGCCGAATATTTTCGAAAGCTCCTCCACAAGCTCCCTGCGCTCCTGCATCGGCACGCCTGTCGAAACTTCGCGGCCCACGCGGTACGGGCTCAGGTAATTCACCGTGAGGGGGCTGCCCGCGATTATTGAAACAAGCCCCGCACGCTGCCAATACGCAAACGCCTCTTCGAGAAATTCCGATGTGCAGCCGAGCGCCTTCTCCATGTCTTCGGAGTCCGCATACGGATCGCTGCACTGCATCAGTCCGTACAGATATGCCTTCACATATCCTTCGGGTGCCTTCGGCATGTATTCGCATAAAAAAATGTTGTCTACAGGCGTAACGCCGAGCATTGCCGCCTGTTTTGAAAAAACGCACTTTAGCATAGTTATGTCCCGCACGATGTAGTATAATCTTTAATAACACGGAGTGCGCGCCACCGCACGCCGCATGAGAATTATATCATACATAAGCTCTATTCGATATACGGAGGCCATAAATGGTTTATAAAAAAAGAAGACGCCTGCCCGCAGGACGCGGAAAACACGACCCACGCATAATAATTGCAGCAGCCGCCGCAGCGTTAATACTTTGCGCCGCATTGGCGCTCATAATATTCAAGCCCTTCTCGGGCCGAAACACCCCTGCGCCTTCACCCTCCCCATCGCCCGCGCAGACGAACGGCATCGCTTCCGAAACACCTGCCGTCACCGATGCGCCGCAGCCGTCGCCCGTTGTTCACGCATTTGAGCGCACAACATACGATGTTAATATGTTCGTCGACCCCGACACCGATAAGGTTGAAGGCAGCATGACAATGCACTATGTTAACCGCTCAAGCGACGAGCTTTACTGCATATACGCCTACGCCTACACAAACGCCGTCTCGCCCTCGTGCTTCCGCGTTTCGCGCGTTTCGATAAATAACCGCGAGGCATATTTTGAGACGCAGAATAACGGCATGATACTCGTGTTCCCGGTTCTCGACGGAATTGAGCCCGGCGGCGCGGCAACGGTATATTTCGAGTTTGAGTGTACGCTCCCCAAGGTCAACGGGCGCTTGGGCCACGGCACGAACGCCGTAATGCTCGGAAATTTCCTGCCGATAGCTGCGGTGTATGAAGACGGGGAATGGCAGCTCAGGGATTATGTCTCCTATGGCGATTCGTTCTACAGCGATACCGCCGACTACCGAGTTGTCATAACGGCGCATACCGATTACACCGTCGCCGCCACGGGCGTCATGAAGGAAAAGCAGACTTCGGCAAAAGGCCGCTATTACGAGGCGCAGTATTTTGAGGCCGACAACGTGCGCAGCTTCGCCGCCGCACTAATAAAAAACGCCGACGTTTATACCTGCGACGTCGACGGCGTCAAAGTCACGGCATACTCCTTCTCATCGTCCGCATGGGCAAAGCCTGTCGCAATGATTGCAGCGGACGCGATAAGGTTCTATTCACGCTTTATCGCGCCATATCCGTACGAAACGTTCAGCATCGTTGAGTCCGACATAGGCGGCGGCATGGAATACCCGCAGCTCGTCATGATAGAGAAGGAAAGCTTCAGGTCCCCGACGATGAGCATCGGCACGCAGATAATCGCCCACGAAACGGCGCACCAATGGTGGTACGGCGTAGTTGGCAGCGATGAATTCAGAGAGCCGTGGGTCGATGAAGCCATTACCGAGTTCTGCGCGTATCTTTTTGTGCGCAGCGAATGCGGCGTGGATTTCTATGAAACGCTCTGGAACGGCTATGTGACGCCGCGCCTTAACGACGAAGGCGTGACTGCCGTATCGACTCCGCTCGACGGCTTTGAAGACGGCAAGGGCTATTTCGGTTCGGTATACGCAAAGGGCGCAATTATGTACCGCAAGGCATATGAGCAGCTTGGCTCGGATAAATTTTTCGAACTGCTGTCAAAATATTTCGATGAACACAAGTTTTCCGTCGCAAAGGGAGACGATCTCGTCAAGCTCTTTGCCGATGCGGGCATAACGCTCGAGAAGGATCAATGATATGGATAAAAAACTTTCTTATGCTTTTCCGCCGCAGCTCATGCGCGCCGCAGAAATGTTTAATAAACACGGGACAACGCTTTACGCCGTAGGCGGAGTCGTACGCGACGCGCTCCTTGGCCTTCGCGTAAACGATATAGACGTCGCAAGCGCCATGCGCCCCGACGACGTGTGCAGGCTTTGCGATTCAAACGGGCTGACCGTCATACCAAAAGGTCTTCGCTACGGCACTGTCGAAATGGTACTGCCGTGCGGCAACGGCACAAATCTTCACATAGAGCATACTACATTCAGGCGCGACATATACGGCGACGGCGGCGCTCACAGACCCGAATACGTCAAGTTTTCCGACGAGCTTTCGGACGATGCCCTAAGGCGCGATTTCACCGTCAACGCGCTGTACGCAGATATTCTCACCGGTGAAATAATCGACCCGACGGGCGGCCTTGATGACATCAAACTCCGCACGATACGCACCGCCAACGCTCCCGCCGTCACGCTGCGCGACGACGGCCTGAGAATAATGCGCTTCGCCCGATTCTGCGCCCAGCTCGGCTTCACGCCCGAAGGCTCCACATATGAATGCGCAAAGGAATACTCACACCTGCTCGGAGATATCTCAAAAGAACGGATTTTTGACGAAGCATTGAAAGTCCTTCTCTGCGACGTTCGTTACTGCGGCGAAGACGCTATTGAGCGCGACAAAACCGGTTTTTCCGTAAAGGTTCAGCGCGGACTCACGCTGCTCAAGGAGATAAACGCCCTTAAATACGTATTTCCGGGTCTTGAAGACTGCGCCGGTATAGCGCAAAATCCGAAGTATCACGCATTTGACGTGCTCGATCACTCCATACGCACCGCCGCCTTCACGCCGCCTGTTCCGCAGATGCGTCTTGCCGGCTTGCTTCACGACATTGCAAAGCCTATATGCGTAAAGCGAAACGGCAGCATGCACACGCACGAGCTTATCGGCGCCGACATTTCCCGGGAAATGCTGACACAGCTCCGCTGCCCAAACGATTTGCGCGACAGCGTCTGCCGACTTATCGCGCTGCACATGTACGACATTAATAACACCGCAAAGGACTCGACCCTGAGGCGGCGCTTCGCTTCCTGGGGCGAATCGACCGTGCGTCAGCTCATCAAATTACGCCGAGCCGATGTTCACGGCTCGGGCAGAAACTATGGGGACGTCGATTCCGCCGACAGGTGGGAGCGTATGCTCTGCGCGATGAAGAGCGAGGGCGCTCCGCTTTCTTACGACGAGCTCAAATGTACAGGCGCGGATATCGCCGAATGGCTGTCGATGCCGCCTTCGCCCGAAATTGGACGCATTAAGCGAATGCTTCTTGAGCATTGCGCCGTGTTCCCCGCCGACAACACGAAAGAAAGGCTGAAAAAGACGGCTTACGACTGCGCCATGCAAAAGGCTGCCGTTCAAAGCGACGGCCCCGTTTGACCGCGCTGCGGTGATTGCGCGGAGCTTAACCTATGTTTGATACAAACGCTTTCGACAGTGCAGACGGCCGCCGCAATACGCCGTCTGCCAGCGCGGCGGCGGGAATGAGCATCGCCAAGGCGATAACCGCGCATAAAGCTCTAAGGAAAAGTTCTTTCATTTCGTTTCATCCTCCGTAATTATTATTTTTATTCATAACATTCACCGCATGACTGCACGAGGTAGCCACGCCACTCAAAAACCCGCTGTCGTCTCTTCGTTTTCATCATCCTCTCCTGCAATTTCACTTTCACCCCGATTGCAGCGGTGTCCCTTCTGCTCGTCCGTATTCTTTCTTTATTGCTTCACACCAACCGTGTTTTTATTAAAAGTAATTTATCTAATAAACATTGTCGATTGATTCGTTAAAAATAGTACGCTTTCAGCATTATTCGTCATTTTCCTCATGCTCCGGCAGCATCAAGACTTTATATTTCCCATTTTTACTTGAAATTGAGTCCTTCGGCTGTTATACTCGTCTTCTGATTCAAAGTTTTTTGGGAGAAACGATTCATGAATTACGAGGAGCTTCTGGAATTCAGCGTTGCGCTCGCGGTGCGCCTGCAGCGATGCGGCGCCGAAACATACAGGGTTGAAGAAACCATACTGCGTATTATGGAGGCCTACGGTCAAAAAAAAATAGATGTTTTTGTCATTCCTTCATGTATAATCGCAGGCTTAGAAACGGAGGACGGCCAGGTTTTCACAAAGGTCAGGCGCGTCCAGGGCGGGGACAGCGTGCTCGACGGCATAGAGCGATATAGTGCGCTCTGCCGCAGGCTTTGCGCCGAAAAGCCCGCCATCAAGGATGCAAAGCGCATGCTCGATGAAGCTGATAAAAGTGTTCGCCATTACAAGATTCCCGTGTTCTATATTGCGATGTTCCTCATTGCGGCAGGTTTCGGCATATTTTTCAACGGCACTCTTCTTGACGCGTTGGCTGCGGGCATATGCGGCATAATGACGGGGCTCTGCATACGCTTTATGGGCTTCCTGCACGCAAATCCATTCTTCAAAACGCTCGTGGGCGGTTTCGTGATAGGCTTCATTTCGCACGCCCTCGCCGCCATCGGGCTTTGCAATAACGCCGACGTCGCCTCCATCGGCGCAATAATGATACTTGTTCCCGGCTTTCTCTTCACCAACAGCCTGCGCGACATAATATACGGCGATACGATGTCCGGCGTCAACAGGCTTGTTCAGGTGCTTATAATCGCCATCGCGCTCGTCGTCGGCACCAGCACCGCCGTAGCCATGGCAAGAGGTCTGTTCGGCTCAATCAGCGGGAGCGGGCATCTCGTAATGCACGGAATAGCGATACAATGCCTTGCGGGAATGGTCGGAACGCTCGGCTTCGGGCTTATGCTCAACATACATGGCTCGGGTATAATTCTATGCCTCTGCGGAAGTATCGTAACATGGTTCGTATGCTCCATGTGCGCAAAGCTCGGTATGCCCGAAGCAAGCTGTTATCTCACGGCCGCGTCCGCCGCATCGTTTTATGCCGAAATAATGGCCAGAATCCGCAAATATCCCGCAACATCATATCTTACGGCAGCGCTTGTGCCTCTAATACCCGGCGCGGGCATATATTATACCATGGACATGGTTACGCGCGGCGATATAACGGGCGCATGGACAAAGGGAACCGCTACCGCTGCCATTGCCGGAATGATTGCCGTGGGCGTACTTCTCGTTTCCACTGCATTCCGCATGTGGGGAGTCTGGCGCAAAAAGCAGGCGCGTCTCAAGGAGTCCAAGCTTAGCGCAGGCACAAATAAAGACTGATGCATCATGGCAAAACCCGTTAAAACAGTAAGCGGCCCGACGGAAAATGCGCTCCGAACGGGCCGCTTTTGCGATATGTAAACACTGCTGCTTTTGCACTAAACGGGTGCGGCGGAAGCGATAGGGTACGAAGCGGGAGTCTAAAATGCAAGCCTCCGCCGCTTTTGGGGACACGCCTGCTGAGCGTTCGCCTGTATATTCCAAAAAACACCGTAATATTACAGGAATATATTATTATATTTTGCGCTGATCTTATCTGAAAAGCACCTGCGGAGCGAGAGGTTTCGGAGCGGTTTGCACAGCTCAAAAAAGCCGTTCACGACACATCGAGAACGGCTCAGTCTGCCGATAAACCCCGGGGTTGATAAGGGGCCGCAGCCCCTTATGTTCAATCCGGCTCTGACGACATGCGCGTCAGAACGGATGAAAACCGGAGGTTTTCGTACTCTGCGGGTTTCGCCGCCCGGGAGCGAATGCGAGAGGCGAAACCCGTAAAAACTCGAAAAAGTGGCGTTTAGCCACTTTTCGACAATCTCAGCCGTTCACGACACATCGAGAACGGCTGCCCTGTTGGTTTCCTTAACAATCATAAAAATCACAGAAGCTTTCGCGTCTGAACGTATACGTCGCCGCTGCCGAGCGTCAATACCATATCGCCCGGTTCGGCGTTTTCGTCGATATAGTCGCGTATTTGTTCGAACGTGGGCAAATATTTGGCGGCTATTCCCGAATCGTTTATCGCCTTCACCATGTCGCGCGCATGAACAAGCCCCGTATCCTTTTCGCGGCCGGGATAGATATCGGGGACGAGCACAATATCTGCGCCGCTCATGCAGCTCATGTCGCCCGTGAACAGCGTCTTGGCGCGCGTGTAGCTGTTGCATTGAAAAACACAGAACAGTTTTTTATGCGGGTAGCGCTTCGCGCCGTTTAGCACCGCGCGTATTTCGGACGGATGATGCGCATAATCGTGAAATACTTTTACGCCGTTCTTTTCGCCGAACAGCTCAAACCTGCGGCGTGTAAGCCTGTATTCGCCGAGCGCGGAGGCGATCGCTCCAAACGGGGCGTTGAGCGACAGCGCAACCGCGGCCGCGCCGAGCGCGTTCATTATGTTGTGGTCGCCCGGCACTCCAAGCGCGATGCGCCCAAGGTTTTCGCCGCGGAATATCACGTCGAACGCAGGATTCCCCATGGCGTCATACGAAATGCTCTCAGGCGTATAATCGGCATCGGATATGCCGTACGAGTACACTCTAAGACGGGCGGCCGAGGCGTCAAGAAGCTTTTTTACGCGCTTATCATCGGCGCACCCTATCAGCACACCGCCGTCAGGGATTAGCGCGGCATATTTTTCAAACGCCGCCGTAATGTGCTCGATATCTCCGTAATAATCAAGATGGTCGTTATCTATGTTGCTTATTAGCGCGGTCGTTGGGCGCAGCTCCAAAAAGCTTTCGACATATTCGCAAGCCTCGGTTATAAAAAGGTCATGCGCACCTATGCGTACGCCGCCGTTAAGAAAGTCTACAAAGCCGCCGACATGTATCGTCGCATTCATTGCCTGCGCATGCTCCTCGCCCCTGTCGCAATGCTCCGCAATGAGTGCAAGCATAGACGTTATCGTCGTTTTTCCATGGCAGCCCGCTATTCCCACGACCTCGCCGTAGCCCTCGGACAGCATTCCGAGCGCCGTCGAGCGTTCAACCTGCGCAATGCCCCTATTGCTTGCGGCAGCACGCTCGGGATTATCCGGCTTTATCGCCGCCGAATACACAACAAGGTCCGCTTCGCCGAGGTTTTCGGCGCGCTGGCCGATAAACACGGGTATGCCGAGCGCCCTCAAGCCTTCGGTAAACGGAGACTCAGTCACATCCGAGCCCTGCACGTTAAAGCCGCGCGAATGCAGTATCCGCGCAAGCCCGTTCATAGAGCATCCGCCTATTCCGATAAAATGTATCAATTTATGACCGTCAAAGCGCATAAGCACCCTCCAAAATCATTACGGCACAGAGCCGATAATTTGATATTATACTACCTTAACAGTCTATTCGCAAATCGTTTCGCTGTGCGGCGGCGCCTGAATGGAATGAAACCGCCGTACACGCGCATACTAAGCCTCGGTGGTGATATTAAGTTATGAAAGCTTTTTGGAGAGAAACGGCCTGCTTCGACAAATTTCCGACGCTTAAGCAGGACGCGGATACGGACGTACTCATAATCGGCGGCGGCCTTGCCGGCATACTTTGCGCATACATGCTCAAAAAGCATGGCGTAAAGTATATGCTTTTGGAGGCAGGCAGCATATGCAGCTCCGTAAGCGCCGACACAACGGCAAAGATTACGGCTCAGCACGGGTTTATATACGATAAGCTGATAAAGCGCTTCGGCGTGGAGAGGACTCAAATGTATCTCAAGGCGAACTTAGCCGCAGTAGAGTCATACAGAAAGCTTTGCGGCAAAATCAATTGCGACTTTGAAGACAAGGCTGCGTTCGCCTATTCGCTCGACGATGAAGCGGCAATCGAACGCGAGCTTCGCGCTCTTGAAAGGCTCGGTTACGGCGCGGACTATGTCGCCGAGCTTTCCCTTCCGTTTGAAACCGAAGGAGCGGTGCGCTTCAAAAAACAGGCGCAGTTTAACCCCATGAAATTTGCGGCGGCAATATCAATAGGGCTCAACATCTACGAAAATTCACGCGTCATCGAAATGCGTGGACTTACAGCAGTGACGCGCGAAGCTAAGGTGCGCTCACGAAACGTAATAGTTGCTACGCATTTCCCTTTCATAAACAAGCATGGCTTCTATTTTCTCAAAATGTACCAGCACAGGTCGTATGTGCTCGCTCTAAAAAACGCGCAGAACGTCGACGGTATGTACATCGACGCATCCGAAAAAGGGCTTTCCTTCCGCAATTACAAGGATATGCTCCTTCTCGGCGGCGGCAGCCACAGAACGGGCAAGCGCGGCGGCGGCTTTGACGAGCTAAAGGAGCGCGCCGACTTCTACTACCCTGACGCCTCCGAAGTCCGGCGATGGGCAACGCAGGATTGCATGACGCTCGATGATGTGCCGTACATAGGTCAATATTCAAAAAATACCCCCAACTTTTACGTTGCAACAGGCTTCAACAAGTGGGGCATGACTTCATCCATGGTAAGCGCATCAATACTTACAGACATAATTCTCGGCCGCAAAAACGAGTTTGCACCCGTTTTCTCGCCGTCGCGGAGCATGATGCGCCCGCAGCTTCTTCTCAATGCACTTCAGGCAGGCGCAGGCTGGCTTACGCCCACGGCAAAGCGCTGTCCGCATTTGGGGTGCGCGCTTAAGTGGAACAGTGCCGAGCACACATGGGACTGCCCGTGTCACGGCTCGCGCTTTTCGCAGGACGGCATACTTTTGGAAAACCCGGCAAATGACGATTTGAAAAAATAATCTCAAAAACATATTGACCATGACGCAGCGTTATGCTTTATACTCCAATTACGGAGGCGATGAACGTTGAAAACAGTCAAGGACGTAAGCAGCGCGACGGGCGTAAGCATAAGAACGCTTCGCTATTATGACTCGATAGGGCTTTTGAAGCCCTCCGCATTAACCGAAGCAGGGTACAGATTATATGATGAAGATGCGCTCAAAAGGCTTCATTGCATAATGCTGTTCCGAGAGCTTGAGTTCTCGCTCAGGGAAATAGCCAAAATAATAGATTCGCCCGGCTTTGAAAAAAGAAAGGCGCCGGAGCAGCAGCTCAGGCTTCTAAAGCTCAAGCGCGAGCGAATCGACAACATTATTTCGGCAGTAAACGTGATGATAATTACGGAGGGGAAAACATGGACTTTTCGGCATTCGATTCAAGCATGATTGACAATGAAACCGCACGCGCAAAGGCAATGTGGGGTCATACGGACGCCTACAGAGAGTTTGAGGAAAAAAGCGCGGGCAGAACGGAACGCGAAAGCAAAGCCATTGCGGACGGTTTAATGGACATATTCGCGCGCTTCGGCGCGCTTCGCGGCATGCCCGCCGACAGCAAGCCTGTAATTTCACTCGTTGAACGGCTTCGCGGCTATATCACCGAGCATTATTATAACTGCACGCCGCAGATTCTTCGCTCGCTCGCCGCTATGTACGCCGGCGGCGGCAGCATGACGGAAAACATAGACAGGGCAGGCGGCAGCGGCACGGCGGAGCTTGCCGCAAAAGCAATAGAAGCATATTGCGGCCGCGTTGAGGCATAGACGAATTGCACCATTTGCTTTTGCAGGCTGCGCGCCTATATCAAATAGCGCAAACTCAAAACCTCCTTTAGACTAACGTCCCAAGGAGGTTTTATGAGCTCTTATTCACTCCGCACGCTTGCCGTCACATTCAGGCAAAGCTTTCGCGCGGCACATGTGAGGATATCATTTAATTTAAGGCTTATTTACCGCTCTTATCCGTATAGTGCGTATGGAGCAGCTCATGGGCCTTATGGCTGTTGGGTTCGCCGAGGAACTCTTTATAAAGAATCTGTATCGACGGATTCTTGTGCGATTTCCTGATGGGCATCGCGCGATCCTCGCTGTATGTCGCCTTGGCGCGCGCAGCCTTCGGATCTACAAAGTAGCGCGTGCGTGCATCGACGTAAGGCTGGCCGCCGCCTGTTACGCAGCCGCCCGGGCAGCCCATTATCTCGATAAAGTGGTAATTCTTTTCGCCGCGCTTGATCGCTTCAAGAAGCTTGCCGGCGTTTGCCGTGCCATGAACGATGGCGACGTTGATGTCCATACCGTCTACGTTGACGGTCGCTTCCTTTATGCCGTCAAGTCCGCGAACAGCGTTATATTCGATGCTTTCGATATCCTTGCCGGTGAGAACGTCCGCGACCGTACGCAGAGCAGCCTCCATAACGCCGCCCGTTACGCCGAATATTACAGCGGCGCCGGTGGAGTCGCCGAGAATGGAATCAAACTGCTCGTCGGGGAGGTTTGCGTAATCTATGCTCGCCTGACGGATCATCCTCGCAAGCTCGCGCGTCGTGAGGTTGGCGTCAACGTCCCTATAGCCGTCGCGGCCCATCTCGGAACGGGATATCTCATACTTCTTGGCAGTGCAGGGCATTACGGACACCACGAATACCTTATGCGGATCGAGACCGTTCTTCTCACAGAAGTATGTCTTTGTGATAGCTCCCTGCATCTGGTTCGGGCTCTTGCAGGTCGAGAGATTCGGTATGAACTCAGGGTAGAAATGCTCGCAGTAGCTTATCCAGCCGGGGCTGCAGGAGGTTATCATCGGCAGTACACCGCCGTTCTTAATCCTGTTGATAAGCTCTGTACCTTCCTCCATAATCGTAAGGTCGGCACCGAAATCGACGTCAAACACCTTGTCGGCGCCGAGGCGGCGCATTGCCGCAACAAGCTTGCCTGTTGTGGCCGTACCTATCGGGAAGCCGAATTCTTCGCCGATTGCGATACGCACTGCGGGAGCGGGCTGGAATACTACATACATGTCGGGATCCTTAAGAGCATCCCATACAGCCTTTGTGGAATCCTTTTCCGTAAGAGCGCCTGTCGGGCATGCGGCGATGCACTGACCGCAGTTGATGCAGGCGGTTTCGGAGAGGCCCTTGCCGAACGGAACGCCGACTTCTGTCTTGAAGCCGCGGTTCTGCATACCGATTGCACTGACGCCCTGCGTCTTTTCGCAGGCGGCAACGCAGCGGCGGCAAAGGATGCACTTGTTGTTATCCCTCACAATGCTCGGAGAAAGCTCGTCGACAGTCCTGAGCGGACGCTCGCCGTCAAATTCTATATCGGTAATGCCGAGCTCTTCGGAAAGCGTCTGAAGCTCACAGTGATGGTTACGCTTGCATGTGAGGCAGGAGCGGTCGTGATCCGAGAGGATCAGCTCAAGCACAGCGCGTCTTGCGTTAAGCACCTTCGGCGTAGCCGTTTTTATTTCCAATCCTTCAGAAACGGGGAGAACGCAGGAAGCCTGAAGCTTGCCGCTCTTTCCGTCCTCAACAAGACACATGCGGCATGCGCCGATGTTATTGATGTCCTTGAGATTGCACAGCGTGGGGATCTTGATGCCGTTGTCAAGGCACGCCTCCAATACGGTCTTGCCCTCTTCACACTGAACGGTTTTGCCATCGATTTTGAATGTAATCATTACCCAAAATCCTTTCTGTATGTATTTCCGGCCTCATCCGGAGTTAAACGTTATAAAGCGAGCATAGGCTCACTGATTGTATGTTACATCATACTTAAAGCCGTGTCAACAAGCATAAATGTCCATTTACGCGTTTGATTTGCAATACTTGAAATATATTCAGGCAAAGCCTGCGCCTGAAACGATTGATTTTTTCTTAATTATATATTGACTGCCGATTTAAGAAATGGTATGCTTTTTTAGTATTTTATCGCGTAAAGCGATAAGCCTGCATGAAGGGAGGTGCTTGTCATGAAGTTTGATATGCCGACAATGGAAGTTGTACGTTTTGAAGTACAGAATGCCGTTATGGACATAGAAGTACCGTGGCCGTCGATGTGGGGACCTTTTTGAGAAAATCAAACATTCATTATTTCTGATGCGGTCAGGCGGCGTCTATATTGGGACAGGGCCAAATGCTCTGTCCCTGTGATGCCGCATAAAATATTGAACTAACCGAAGAACCATGTGTCCGCATGGCTCGTTATATATATGAATGTTTTGCGCATAAAAGCGCAAAAGGAGGCGTACAAGTGAAAATAAATAAAATACTTATGATACTTTTGTGTGCGGCGTTCATCACGGCGCCCATGCTTGCGGCCGTTTCATGCTCCCACGGCAACGGCGGCGACGTCGTTGATATAGACAAGAGCAACCAAGGCAGCGAGAAGAATAAGGTTGATATAGGCAATTCGCCGCTCCCAACCGCTCTTGATCTTGATGCGCTGCCCACGGGGGAAAACGAAGTCACGCCTCCCGCAGACTGGGGCGATGAATGGCTCAACCCGACCGACAGCGGCTCTCAATCGACTCCCACGCCCGCTTCAACAATCGCACCGACCGCAACCCCGAGCGGGAATGTATCATCCACCCCTGTTTCGACAACAGCGCCATCATCGCCCGTCGAGACCCCCAATCCGACAGACGGCGGAGATGACGGCGGCGACTGGAGCGACTGGGGCTGATATCCTATGATTTCAGCGAAATATATTTGTCCGGCGCATTGACAGCTTGTCGGATATGTGATAAAGTTTTTGGGTCGAAAGACATCTGCCAAAGACAGCAAGTGCGTAAGCTTAATTTCTTGCCGAGGTTGATGCAGGCTTTATCTTCAGTTATGCAGCAATCCCCTGTCGTAGGCAGGGGATTTTGGTTTTATTATTTCTTGAGGAGGTGAAACCATGGCAAACATCAAGATCATCGAGATGAAAGCCACACAGGTTGCCGAAGTAGCTGAAAAGCTCAAAAAGGCTCAGTCCGTAGTTTTCTTTGATTATCGCGGTCTCACGGTCGAAGAGGTTACAAATCTTCGCAGCGAGATGCGTAAAGCGGGCGTCGAATACGTTGTTCTCAAGAACACGATAGTCGAGCGTGCAGCAAGAGAAAACGGTACAGACGAGTCCGTTAACGAGATGCTTAAAGGGCCGTCCGCATTCGCTTTTGGTTATAACGATGCCGTCGCACCCGCTAAGATCATCAAGGACGCCATCAAAAAGTATAAGAAGTGCGCCGTCAAGGGCGGCCTGATCAACGGCGTCGTATCGTCTCCCGCAGACATGGACGCGCTTGCAGACCTTCCGTCGCGCGAAGTTCTTATTGCAAGAATGCTTGGCAGCATGATGTCCCCGATCTCCGGCTTCGCAAGAGTTCTCAACGCTATAGCCGAGAATATGGGCGGTGCTCCCAAAACAGAAGATGCAGCCTCTGAGGCCGCCGCTGAGTAATTAAAAAAGGATATTTTACAGGAGGAATCAATAATGAATAAGGAACAACTTATTGCCGATATCAAGGCCATGACCGTTCTTGAGCTCGCTGAGCTCGTTAAGGCTCTCGAAGAGGAGTTCGGCGTATCCGCTGCCGCTCCCACCGTTGTTGCCGGCCCCGCCGCCGCTGCCGAGGAAGTAGAAGAAAAGACGGAATTCGACGTAATCCTCAAGGAAGTCGGCGACAAGAAGATCAACGTTATCAAGGAAGTCCGCGGTCTTCTCGGCCTCGGCCTCAAGGAAGCAAAGGATCTCGTAGACGGCGCTCCCAGCACCCTCAAAGAGGGCATCTCCAAGGAAGAAGCCGAAAAGATGGTCGAAGCCTTCAAGGCCGTCGGCGCAACCTGCGAAATCAAATAATCACCGCGCCTTTGCGCGCTGTCAAAGCACAACAAACCCGCCGCAGGCCTGCGGCGGGTTTTGCGACTTTTGAAAAAAGTGGCTAAACGCCACTTTTTCGAGTTTTTACGGGTTTCCATCCGGCTCTGACGCACATGTCGTCAGAGCCGGATTTAACATAAGATGCTGCGCCTCTTATCACATCCGGGTTTATCGACAGATTGCATCTATGAAAGCCGGTTTTCGGGATAGGCACGAGCCGTCATAAAAAGATCGCCGACATATTCTGTCAGCGATCCGCGCGGCGTCAGCGTCTGCCGCAAATCAATTCTGTATCTCGGCGAGCAAGCCGTAAGCCGAGTTCTGTCTAAGTGTGACCATCTATCTAGGCGCATCGTTGCCGATACGCTCAAGCGATTCCCGAGAGCGTGACGGGCCGCCATTAAATGCTCTCATTCCAATCTTGCTCCGAGTGGGGTTTACAGGGCCGACAAGTCGCCATGTCGCCGGTGAGCTCTTACCTCGCCTTTCCATCCTTACCGCTAAAAGCGGCGGTCTATTTCTGTTGCACTTTCCTTGGAGTCGCCTCCACCGGGTGTTACCCGGCACTCTGCCCTGCGGAGCTCGGACTTTCCTCATACGGTCAAAGCCGCATGCGGTCACATAGCTTACTCGCTCTTTAATCGATTGTCAATCTCCTAATCCGCGTTTTCGGGAGCGTAAAGTATCCTGCCGCAGTTCTCACACTCAATAATCCTGTTGCCCATCGCAACGCTGTGCGCTACAGACGCAGGCAGCGACATGCTGCATTCGCCGCAGCGGTCGTTTTCAAGCTTTGCCATTGGCATCTGATAGCGTTTGCATATGGCCTTATATTTCTCGAGCACATCTGCGGGAATCGGCTTTTCCTTCTCAGCGGCCTCAGCCTTGAGCGCATCGAGCTCCGATTGATGCGACTTTATGTCCTCCTCGCATTTTTGATGGAGCGTCTTATATTCCTTATTCGCCTTTTTTGCTTTAAGGTAAGTCTCTTCGAGCGTCGTCGATGCTTTTTCGATCCACGCTATGGTGTCGTAAAGACTGCGTCTGCAGCTTTCCACCGATTCGTTAAGCCTATCGATTCTATGGCGAAATTCCGCCATTTCTGCCGCGGTACACTGCTCGTCGTCTTTGAGCGATTGAAATTCGGACGTCTCCTGTGTAAGATCATGCTCGAATCCGGCCGCCATCACGCGGAACTTATCAAACTCGGCAACCTTTGCCTCAATCTGCTCCTGAAGCTCCGAAATGGTCGCCTGCTGCTGCGAAAGGAAGCGGTGCAGTTTGCCGAGCCTCTGGTGATCGGGCGCAGACAATATCTGCCTCTCGAACGTCACAAGCCTTTGCCGCGCCTGCTGGTACTCCCACAGCCTATCCAAATCAGTCATTGTTTTATACCTCCTTATGGAGTCTGCCCCGTATCAAAGCGACGCAAGCGACGTTTTGTCATATTGGGCTAATTTATATTTTACATTATTATCTTTTTTCTGTAAACGGGGAATAATTGTCGACATAACGACTTTTTCGGTCTCGTAATGGCCCGCCGAAACGACGCAAAGCCCAAGCTCCGCCGCCTCGATAGCCTGAGAATGTTTGATTTCGCCTGTCACAAACGCATCGGCGCCGCAATCGCTCACGAGACGCACGTCGCCGCCGCCCGAGCCGCCGAGCACGGCAACGCGGACTATTTCACGATTCGTGTCTCCGCACACCTTGACGCGCGTATCGAGTTTCTCCTCTACGCCGCACGCAAACTCGCCAAAGCTTTGCGGACGCGAAAGCCTTCCAAGCCTCGCAATGCGTTCGTCGCCTATCGCTTTTTGGTCAACTATGCCGAGCCTCTCGCAGAGCACATCGTTCACTCCGCCGTCCGCCGCGTCAAGATTTGTATGCATGGCATAAAGGCCTATGTCGTTCCGTATCAGCGTAAATGCCGCCTTTGTCGACGGGTCGTCGGGAAGTATGCGCTTTATCGGCGTAAAGAAAAGCGGATGGTGCGTTAAAACCATGTCGGCGCCGAACTCGACCGCCTCACGCGCCACGGCGTCCGTACAGTCGAGCGCCACGAGCACCCGATTTATCTCGCCGCGTGTTGTGCCCACAAGAAGCCCTACGTTGTCAAACGGCAGCGCTAGCTCCTTTGGCGCTATCGCTTCAAGCTCTGTTAAAAAGTCTTCTTTTCTCATTTCTTGTCCTCCGCAATCTTCAACACCGCGTCTATCAGCCGCACCTCTTTTTCAAGTCCAGAAAGCTCCGCGCCGTTTGCGCGCGCCTTTTCTATGCGCTTGATATGGCCGCCGCGCCTCTTCTCAAGCATCGGCCGCAAAAGCGGATCATCGTTTATGACGCTCATCTCCCCTATGTACTGCATACCTTCGGGGAATCCCTCGAGCTTCGGCGTTTCGCCGCCGAAACAGCACTTTATCACCTGATAGTAGCGTCCGCCCTCAAAAACTATCCTCTCGTTTGTTACCGCATAGCCGTTTTCGCGCAGGAAAAGGCGCAGCTTTTCAATGCCGCGCATAGGCTGCAATATAAATGCGCCTATGCTTTTAGCGATTTCGGGTTCCGCCGCCATTATTTCGGCAATCAGCTCCCCTCCCATGCCTGCAATGACTGCGGTATCGGCTTTTATGCGCTCTCTTGCAAGCGGTTCAAGTCCGCTGCCCTCGAAAAAGCTCATTTTTTCTCCAAGGCCGCATTTTTGCGCAAGCCGTTTTCCCTTTTCAAGCGACATTGCGCTTATGTCCGTGGCTATCACATGCCGCACCTTTTCGCACTGAAGCAGCGCCGCCCCCAGACGCCCGTGATCGCAGCCTATGTCCGCAACGGTGTCCGAACGGCCTGTCAATTCTATTATTGCGTTAAGACGCGCCCCCGGCGCTATGCGCGCATATCCTCTGTTCATAAACGCATTGTACAACATGCCCGCAATTATTGCAATTTGCCGAAGCTACAGCTGCCCCGACAGCAGATAGTAGGTTATCGCAGCGCATTCGCGCATATATTCGTTCAGCGCAATGTACCAGATGCTCGGCGCGCCGAGCCCCTTCGCGTCTATGCCCTGCGTTGCCGCCACTCGCCTCGCCCTGTATATATGGGATGACGTCGTAACAAAGCATATGCGCTTTTCGCCGCCCATCTCATCGATTATTCTTTTTGAAAACGCAAAGTTCTCCTGCGTGCTCTCGGATTTATCCTCCATTATAATGCGCTGCTCGTCTATGCCGTGCGCAACGAGATATTGTTTCATCGCCAGCGCCTCCGATATGGGCTCGTCGAGCCCCTTTCCGCCCGACACTATTACGAGCGTTTCGGGACTCTCTCTAATGTATTCGATCGTCTTGTCAAGCCGCCTTGCAAGCGTCAGCGAAACGCGCTCGTCGCGTATGCCGGCCCCTAAAACAATAAGCACGTCTGCTCCTGGTTCGGGTTCGTCGCTCGCAGCGCCAATGCACAATCCTGTAGTCAGCGTGAACAATGACGCAAACGCGCCGTACGCCGCAATCATAAGCCATTTTATAATGCGCCCGAAGATGTTTTCCCGCATAAATCTCGTCAGCGGCCAAAAAAATACGCCGAGTATGAACAGCGGCGCTCCTATTATCGCGGGCATTATAACTCCGAAGTTAAGATTGCAGAGCGTCTGAACGAGCAGCGTGTCGAGCATAAGCGCAGCGCCGAATATGGTAAGCGCCGCTCTGAACAGCTTTTTCGGTGTTGTGCGTTCCATCTTTTCGGTTTCCCTTCACTTTTTATCGATTATAATCCATTTAAGCCGCGCTTGCCCGTGCATTGCCAAAAGTTTAGCGTTTTTTAACATTTTACCGCTCCGTTCCGACATTCATTCGATGTTGCGCCCGATATTTCAACATCAAAAAAGCTGCGCCGACATCATTGACACAGCCGTTTTCAGTGGAAAATCAGAATCATCGCCCCGTAAGCTTATCACAATCGCCTCATCCGCAGATATTTTACATACCCCGCATCAAATTTGTGACAGCGATTAAATGCGGCGCCGTGCTATTTTGCGTCTATATTCGACTTGGGGTACATCATCGTCAGCACCGCCTCAAGCGCGCGCGACGGGAATATGCGCTTGAGCCAGACGAGTATCTTATACTGCGCGCCTACCGTCCTGCGCACGGGCGGATTCTTACTGCGCATAACTGAGACTATCACGTCGACCACCCGCTCGGGACTCATGCCGTTTTGCTCGTCGCGCTCCATCTGCCTGACGGAGCGCAGAAATTCTTCGCCGTAAGCGCTGTTTTTAGCTTTTTCTGCATATATGCGCGATGATGTAAAGCTCGTTTTGGTGTCGCCCGGTTCAACGAGCGCCGCGCGCACGTTCCATGGCTTCATCTCTATGCGCAATCCCTCCGTGAGCGCTTCGACGGCATACTTCGACGAGCTGTAGTGCGTCTGGAACGGTATTGAAAATATTCCGCCTACCGAGCCTATGTTTATCACAAGTCCGCTGCGCCTCTTTCTCATATGCGGCAGCACGGCCGTAAGCATCCTGAGCACGCCTATATAGTTCGTATCCATCTGCCTCATAGCCTCATGCGACGAGCACTCCTCAACCGCGCCGCATATGCCCATGCCCGCACAGTTGATGAGTATATCTATGCGGCCCTCTCTTTCAATCACTCTCGCGACGGCCCTGTCTACCGACGCATCGTCGCACACATCGATCACGACCGGTTCTATGAATCCGCCGCCGTCAAAGTCCCTGCGCTCGCCGCCGCGACGCGAGCCGCCGTATACGCGCATTCCGCTCCCTGCAAGGCGCTCTGCCGTGCATTTGCCGATTCCCGACGACGCGCCTGTTATAAGCACAACGTCTCCGTATGGGTTTTTCATATGCTTCCTCCGTTCGTTAATCCATGTCAACATCAAAGCTCTCAAGCCTGCTCTTGCTCGGCACGGGTTTGCTGTCGCCGTGCCGCACGAAGGCCATTGTGACAACGGCCGCGCCCGCCATGAGCGATGCGTACGGTAAAAGCGTATGATAACCGACATGCTCGAGCAGCGCACCTGACAGCACGGGCGTAATTATCTGCGCCGCCATGGAAAAGGTATAGTAATAACCCGTATATTTGCCTATATCGCCGCTCCTGCTTATCTCAACAACCATGGGGAAGCTGTTTACGTTTATTGCCGCCCACGCAAAACCTATCAGCACAAAAACGACGAACATCCATGCCGAAAAGGTTTTCGCAAACGCCATAACGCCAAAGCACAGCGCAAGCGTTACAACGCCTGTAATTATCATGCGCTTTCGTCCGATTTTAGAGGATATTATGCCTATCGGCAGGAACGCCGCCAACGCTCCCACCTGCGCAATGACAAGGCATAGCGATGCATTTCCAAGCTCCATACCCCAAACACTCGTCGCGTATTTTGAATATGCGGTCGTCACGGCATTATAGCCCATGTACCATAGAAATACGGAAACGAGTATAAGCATAAGGCTCCTAAGCATGGGCCCGGGCAGCTTTCCGCCGCTCCTTTCGTTCGTACCGCCCGAAAGCTCATCGTTCTCGGCGTCGAGCGCATCGTTTACGGCGTCTGTCTCGGCCTTGAGCTTCCGCTCGTTTACGGCTGCCGAAAGCACTATCGCGCAAATCGCCATGAGCGATGCCACCGCTATGAATATGGGAAGATAGTTCACATCGGCCGCGTTCGCGTTTTCCTTTATAAGAAGCTTTATCATTATGAGCGTATATATGCCGCCGACAGTTCCCATCAGGTTTATGACGGCGTTGCCCTTCGACCTGAGCGGTTTAGGCGTAACGTCGGGCATAAGCGCCACGGCAGGCGAACGAAACGTCCCCATCGACAGCAGGAGCACCGCCAGCGCCGCGAAAAACAGCACAAAGCTCTTCGATGCGCCGGCGACGGGTATGAGCATACATGAAGCGACGGCGACAAACGTGCCGCAGACGATGAAGGGTATCCTGCGCCCCGCCTTATCGCTCAGCATACCGAATATCGGAAGCATGAAAAGCGCAAGCACGTTATCGAGCGCCATTATCACGCCCGACGCCGTGTCCTTTATTCCGAATATGTTTCTGAGCATTAGCGGTATCACCGTGTCGTACATCTGCCAAAACGCGCTTATCGCCATAAACGCGAGGCCCACAAGAAACGTTCGCCTGTAATTGAGCTTCATAACGTACCTCCGTTATCATTATATTATCGATTATATACTCCGGCCGCGATTATGGCAATCGAATCGTGACGCGCCGGCAAATCAATTGTCGAAATATAAAATCTCATGTTGTTGAATACGCTAATGCCGTTTGATATAATTGCTGTGTAAACTGCTTACATACTTCACAGGAGGTTCCTTTATAATGCACGAAGGCAGCGGCGAAATAGAAATTTTTGCGGGCAGTTCGTCTGTTAAGTTCGCACGAAAGATGTGCGACTATCTCGGAACAGAGCTCGGCAATTCCCAAACCATTAACTTCTCCGAGGGAAACATTTTTGTCCGTATCAACGAATCGATAAGAAACAAGGACGTTTATATCGTTCAGACGATCGGCAGAAAGCCAAACGATGAATTTGTGGAGCTTTTGTTCTGGATAGACGCCTTCCGACGCGCAAGCGCAAACTCCATTACCGCGATAATACCGTATTTCAGTTACGCAAAGGGCGACAAGAAGGATGAGCCGCGCGTATCGATAAGGGCAAGGGTCTGCGCCGACTGCATAGAGGCCGAGGGCGCCGACCGCGTAGTGACAATGGACCTCCACAGCCCGCAGGTTCAGGGCTTCTTCTATAAGCCCCTCGACCATCTCTATGGGCAGGATATTCTCTGCGAATGCGCAAAGCGCTTAGGTATCGTCGACGACGATCTCGTTGTGGTATCGCCTGACGCAGGATTCGCAAAGCAGGCGCGCTCGTTCGCAACGCTGCTCGGCTGTCCCGTCGCCATCGGGGATAAGGTCAGGACCGCGCACGACGAGAACGCAAAGGTGCTCGAAATAATCGGCGATGTAAAGGGCAAAAACTGCCTAATCGTCGACGACTTCACAATCTCCGGCGGAACGATAGTAGACCTCGCTCACGGCCTCAAGGATAAGGGCGCAAAGCGCATATTCGCCTTCCTCTCGCACGTTGTGCTTGGTGAAAAGGGCGTCGACAAAATCGAGAAGAGTCCGATAGAGTTCCTCGTTTCAACCGATACTGTGGAATGCCCCGCGGTAGAAAAATCTTCCAAGATTAAGATTGTCTCCGCCGCTCCGCTCTTTGCCGAGG
The DNA here is from genome assembly GCA_004558825.1 of Clostridiales bacterium. Classification (GTDB taxonomy): domain Bacteria; phylum Bacillota; class Clostridia; order Christensenellales; family CAG-138; genus SFDB01. The sequence continues at coordinate 57,750 of SFDB01000005.1, read as the reverse complement.
CCGTCCGTGCTATCCATGACAGGCGCTCCATGGGCGATATGATCGATAACCTCCCCGAGCGCATGTTCGCCATGAGCTTCGAGGGCGTTGAGGGCATCAGATAAACCGAAGGGCTTTTAGGTACAGCGGCTTTTTTCGGGCGCGGGAATGTCTTTGCGGTTATGCGCGGAGGCGTATCCGTGCCCGTTGCACCCACATATTGTGTTTGAGTACAGAAAAATTACTATATGCTGTGGTTGTTTTTTTTGACGGCCTTTGATAGTATATATGTATCGCAATAAACAAATTTCGTCTGTTTTTTCGTTGACACGGCGATCATTACTTCCGGGGGGATTATGAAAGATATACGGGAGATTTGGCGGCATGCGCTCGAAATCATGCGCCCGCAGCTTACAGATCTGAGCTACAGCTCATGGTTCGTTAATTTGGATCCCGTGACGATAGAGGGCGACAGCTTTGTTATCGTCACTCCGAACGAGCTTAACAAAAGCACGCTTAACAATCTTTATATTCCGCTCATATCCCGCGCTGTTTCAAGCGTTGCGGGACGTGAGCTTAAGATATTGCTAATCGATGAGGCTCAGCGCGAAACCTTTGCCCCGCGCGCCGAAGCTCCTGTCATCGATTGCCCCGGATTCAGGCATAACCCCAAGTATACGTTCGATACGTTCGTTGTCGGCGAATCGAATATGTTCGCGTTCACCGCCGCAAAGGCCGTCGCCACCCAGCCCGCAAAAACGTATAACCCGCTCTTTATTTACGGCGGAGTCGGGCTCGGCAAGACGCACCTCATGCACGCCATAGGCCATAAAATTCTTTCGGATAATCCCTCTTTGAACGTAATGTATACTACAAGCGAAACGTTCACGAATGAGCTTATCCAGGCCATACAGGATAATAAGAACAACGTCCAGTACAGGGCGGATTTTCGCAATAAATACAGGAATGTCGATGTTTTGATGATGGACGATATCCAGTTCATCGCCAACAAGGACACGACGCAGCAGGAGTTTTTCCATACCTTCAACGCGCTAAAGGATTCCGACAAGCAGATAGTCATCACCTCCGATAAACACCCGCGTGAAATACCAATGCTTGAGGAACGCCTGCGGACGCGCTTTGAATGGGGGCTTCTTGTCGACATACAGCCGCCTGATTTTGAAACGCGCATATCCATATTGAAGCGCAAGGCGCAGGTCGAGGGCGTCGATATAGACCCCAATGTGTTCCTGTTCATTGCCGATAAAGCCGTCACGAACATCCGTGAGCTTGAAGGCTCGCTTACGCGCGTCATTACATACGCAAACCTCATGGACAAGCCGGTTACGCTCCAGCTTGCCGAACGCGCGCTAAAGGGTGTAATGCCCGACATGAACAAAAAGCGCGTCACCGTCGACGACATAAAGCGCATTGTGGGCGACTTCTATAACGTGCGCCCCGACGAGTTTGACTCGCAGCGGCGCGACGCCGCGATCGCCGAGCCGCGCCAGATAGCGATGTATCTTTGCAGAAACATACTCGAGATGACATATCCCGAGATTGGCCAAAGCTTCGGCAACAGGCATCACACGACCGTTATACACGCCTGTGACAAGGTTGCCAAGGACGTCAGCACGAACAGCGAGCTTTCAAGAATAATCGATGACCTGACGAAGCGCGTGCGCCAGCAATAAAGCCGGTTTGGCATGATAATATGAGGAATACGAGCCGTTGCAGAACAGCGGCTTTTGTTTTTTAGGGCTGCTTTTCTCCCCGGCCGCTCCGCCCCATTGTTATTTCGCGCGCTATGGAATATAATAGATGCTGATGATACATGCAAACATGAGGGGGTAATCGCATAATGAGTATATGGATAGCGCTGATTCTCGGAATAGTACAGGGATTATGCGAGTTTTTGCCTATATCAAGCTCGGGGCATCTTGTGCTCCTGCAGCAAGTATTCGGCATCGATAACGGTGCGCTTTTCTTTACGATAATGCTCCATCTCGGCACGCTTATAGCGGTGTTCGTAATATACCGCAGGCAGATTTGGGAGATAGTCAAGTCGATGTGCCGTTTTATAGCGCTATTGTTCACGCTGCGCTTCAATGAGCTCGGCAAGCACCTAAAGACACCCACTCAAAGAAAAATAATCATGCTCATGCTTGCCACGCTCGTGACGACCGTCCTCGCGCTCATATTTAAGGACGTTATAGACGAGTCGTACGAGGGCAAGTATCTGGGCTTCGGCTTCATTGCGACGGCACTCATACTTTTCGCAATGAATTTTATACACGCAAAGAAGCAGACGATAGCGAAAATGCGCGTGCCTGCGGCGCTCGGCATAGGTCTTATGCAGGGCGTGGCAATACTGCCCGGCATATCGCGCTCAGGCTCGACGATAGCCGGCGCAACCTTTTTCGGGCTTAGGAAGGATGAGGCGGCGGAGTTCTCGTTTTTGCTCTCGATACCCGCAATACTCGGCTCGCTCGTGTTTGAGATTCCCAACGTCATCAAAACCGGATTGTCAAACATACCCTGGATTCCCGTGCTTGTGGGTGTAATCGCCGCAGCCGTGTCGGGCTTTCTTGCGATAAAGCTGATGATACGGCTTATCGTCAACAAAAGCCTCAACGTCTTCGCAATATATACGGCCGTACTCGGCATTGCCGTTTTGCTCGATCAGCTCGTATTCAACGTGGTTTTGAGCAATCCGTTCACAACCCCCATCGCTTAAAGCTTTTTACAAAGGAGAACTATGTCAAAAAGGAAGCTGCCTTCCGCAAGCGGCGCGGACACGAACAGCACAAGGAAAGGGTCTGTTGTCACAACGCATGACCTGCTTACTTTTCTCATGATAACGGTCGTGTGCTTCATACAAGCGCTTGCGATAAACGGCTTTTACGGCGCACATGGCCTCCTGTCGGGAGGCATCACCGGCATATCGTTTTTGCTCGACTATATGTTCGGCATACCCAAATGGGTCGGCATAGTCGTGCTCAACATCCCCGTATGCGTCGTCGGCTTTATATGCTTGAAGCCGCGGTTCGTCGTATTCAGCGTAATAGGCACGCTTATGCTTGCGCTGGCGGTGGCGCTGACAGACGGCTTCACGATACCCGTAGAAAACGAGCTTGTCGCTACGCTCATCGGAGCGGCAATCATCGGAGTCACAAGTGCGCCTATTGTCAAACGCGACGCAACTTTAGGCGGACTTGACGTCGTATCGGTAATACTGAGCAAGCGCTTCTCCGTGCAGATAGGATCGCTGAACATTATTTTCAACCTGTTTATCATGGCGGCGCTCGCATTCGTCAAAGGGCTTGAGATTGCACTGCTGTCGATAATCGCGATGTTCGTGTCAAACGTTGCGTTCAATTTCGCGCTCTCGTCGCTTAACAAGACCGTCAGCGTATTCATCATATCGGACGAGTGGGACGAGATAGCGCCTGAGGTGCTTAATGCGCTTCATCGCGGCGTGACATACATCCCCGCGGAAGGCGCGTACACCGGCGAGCCGCGAAAGCTCGTTTACTGCATCGTGAGGGCTTCCGAAATATCAAAGCTCAAGCGCATAGTTAAGTCAAAAGACGAGCGCGCGCTTTTCTCGATAGTCGAAACGAAGGAAGTTGTCGGCAGGGGCTTCGGTTCGCTCAACTAAGTTAGCTGAAAAATTATTACGGAGGTAAAATAAATGAACAAAATCGTTGACCGGTGGATACTTGACCATAAGGACGAGCTGATAAACTCGCTCAAGGAATCCGTGCGGATACCGAGCGTTGAGGGCGCCCCCGAGCCCAACGCGCCGTTCGGCCGCGAAGTGCGCCGTGCGCTCGACCATGCGCTCGCGCTTGCAAGGAGCTTCGGCTTCACCACCATAGACATGGACGGCTACATAGGCGTCATCGATTACGGCGAAGGCGAAGAAACGCTCGGCGTAATGTGCCATCTCGACGTCGTTCCCGAAGGCGAGGGCTGGGATAATCCGCCGTATGCGGCCGAGACCGTTGACGGCTGCATCGTAGGCCGCGGCACGCTCGATGATAAAGGCCCGGCCATGAGCTCAATATACGCCCTTGCCGCGATAAAGGCAGCGGGTCTCAAAACGAAGCGCAAAATCCGCATCATGCTCGGCTGCAACGAGGAATCGGGCTGGGGCTGCATGAAGCACTACGGCGAGGTCGCAAAAATGCCCGACATCGCTTTCTCACCCGACGGCGAATACCCCGTCGTCAATTCCGAAAAGGCTATCGTTCACGCAAGCTATAGAAAGCCGTTCAAATCAGCGCTGCGCATCGAAGGCGGCACGCGGCCGAACGTCGTGTGCGGCAAGGTCAAGGCGTTCATACCCATGTGCGGCGATAAGCTCGCGCCCATCGTCAAGGCGTTTTCAGACGAGACGCAGTTCCCCTGCACCGTTGAAAGCACCGAGGGCGGCTGCGAAATAGAGATAACGGGCCTTGGCGCTCACGCCTCCACGCCCGAGCTCGGCAAAAACGCCTTACAGGCAATGATGGCGCTTCTTTCGCGGCTTGAGCTTCAAGACGCCGATGCGGCGGCCGTAAGGCTGCTCCATGAAAAGCTCGCCATGGATATGCACGGCGAAGCTCTCGGGCTTGATTTTACCGATGCTTCCGGCAGAATGACGCTCAACCCCGGCGTAATAAAATGGGATGAGAACGGCATAGCAAAGCTTGATCTCGATATGCGTGTCCCGACGAGCGTCGACCTTGACGAACTCATGGCCAAGCTTAACTCTCAGCTCGACGGCTTTGAGCTTTTCAATAAATCCGTTCAGCCCGGTCACTTCGTAGCTCCCGACAGCGAGCTCGTATCCAAACTCACCGACGTGTATGCCAAGCGTTCGGGCGAATATCTGCCCCCGCTCGCAATCGGCGGCGGTACATATGCAAGGGCGGTTGAAAACGCGGTCGCATTCGGCTGCGAACGTCCGGGCGTACCCGCACTCGTGCACATGCCCAACGAGTCGATAAGCATAGAGGATATGATGTTCAACACCTATATGATTGCCGACGCGATAATAGCTCTCGGATGCGAGTAAGCGCGGCACTTTGAGTGCCGCACTGTGAATACAGCCTCATAAATACGCACGTCCGCTCCTTCAAGCCTTGCACGGAGGAGCGTTTTTTAATTTTTCGGTCTAAGACATAAAGCTGTCATACGCGGCGCTGCGATACCACCGACTGATTGAGGTCACTTCACGTTGCATCAGCATCTGCGGCGCGTTTGCCGTCAAACGACGCAAAGTACACGCCGGCCGCCATTATCGCAAGCGTAATGAGGAATTTAACGGACGGCATCTCCTTGAAAATGATAAATGAAAGCATCGCTCCTATAAACGGTGCGACGGCATAGTATGCGCTCGTTTTAGCCGCTCCAAGGCGCCTTTGGGCATATATGTAGCAGAAGATGCTCAGTCCGTACGCCGCAAAGCCCAGCAGCAGCGCTATCGGCACGGCGCCGCCGTTCCCAATCCGTTCACCGACGCAAAGCGATATGGCGACAGAGCCTGTGCCTGAGCAAAACCCCTTTATGATGACTATCTGCATCGGATCCTTTGACGACAGCCTGCGCGTGCAATTGTTTTCGACGCCCCAGCATATGCACGCGCCTATAACGAGCAGCGACCCCCATGAGAATGTCAGGCTCGACGTGTCCTCAAACGACAGGAGCGCGCTCGCGGCGGTAACGAGCGCTATCGCGGCCCACAGACGCTTCGATATCGCTTCCTTAAATACAACGAGCGCTATCAGCGAAGTCGCAACAATCTCAAAATTGTTCAGAAGCGACACGTTCGCGGCCGCTGCGGAGCTCAAGCCGAGCATAAGCAGTATCGGTGCGGCGATGTCAAGCGCGACCATGGCTATAATATATCTTAAGTCGCCCCTTCCTACAGACTGTTCATTCGGCTTTCTTTTCAGCAGCCTGCTTATAAGGTATATTATAAGCATACCCGCTCCCGCGCCGATATACAGCAGTCCCGCAAGCATCGTCGGCGGTATATCGCCGTCTCTGAGGAGCAGCTTTGAGATAGGCGAGCTGAGCGCATAGAGCACCGCGGCGGCTATTGCGAGCAATATTGAACACGCGTTTTGCGTATCGTGTCCTTCTTTCATTTTATAAACCTGTCTATCGCAACCGAAAGCTTCTCTATCGTTTCCGTATCGCCCGTAGCGACGGCATCTACGACGCAATGCTCTATGTGGTCGCGCAAAACGAGCTTGCCGACGTTGTTTACAGCGGACTTAACGGCGCTTAGCTGCGTAAGCACCTCGCTGCAATCTCGCCCCTCCTCAACCATGCGCTTTACCGATTCAAGATGGCCTATCGCGCGTGAAAGTCTATTGAGCACGGCTTTCGTGCTTTCATGATGATGTTCGCGGCGTTCCATAAAACCTCCGTTGCCTCATAAATATCCCCCTATGGGGGATATCACATTATACCATACATGGTATACGTCCGCAATACGGCGCGTGGAAGCTCAAAAAAGCGGCAGGTACATATGCCTGCCGCTTTTAATTAATTTATGCGTCCGCGTCAGTTGACTTTCGCAGACTTGACGCTGTCCCACGCCGCGTTGAATACCTCGATGAAATCGCCGAGATCATGGAAAATCGTACAGCGCGCAAGCGTTTCGTCGGATGGATTAAACGTCTCGTTCTTTGTGAAGTAGTCGTCAAGCAGAGCCATCGCGCCGGCATTCGGCGTCGAATAATAGATGAACTCCGTGTTGCGCGCGGCAATCTTGGCGTCGTTGAGGAAGTTTATGAATGCATGGGCCGCCTCTATGTTCTTTGCCGTCTTGGGTATAACTACATTGTCAAACCATACGTTCGAGCCCTCCTCGGGGACGGCGAAGTCAAGGTCCGGATTCTGGTCTATGCAGCAGAACGCATCGCCCGAATATATTACCGCCAGCGCTGCCTTGCCGTTTATCATGGATGTACGAATGTTGTCTGTGCCATAGCCCTTCGTGAGCGGTTTCTGGGCAATCAGCTCATCGCGCGCCTTTGCGACTTCCTCCTCGCTGCGGGTATTTATGTCATAACCGAGACGAAGCAGCGATACCGCTATCGAGTCGCGCAGGCTGTCATACATCCATATCTGACCCGCGTACTTCTCATCCCAAAGTATGTTCCAGCTCGTTACAGGCTCATCAACGAGCGTCTTGTTATAGAGTATGCCGACCGTACCCCACATATATGGCACGGAATATGTATTGCCCGCGTCAAACGTGTCGGTGATGTCGAGCATCTTTTGGTCTATATTCTTTATATTCGGTATTTTTTCCTTATCGAGAGGGTAAAGCATATCAGACGCGATGAGCTTCTCGATTATATAGTCGGACGGGAAGCACATATCGTACACACAGTCGGGTGAGCGCAGCTTTATGAGCATCTCCTCATTGCTTGTCATCTCGATATAGTTGACCTTTACGCCCGTTTCTTCCTCAAAGAGGTCTATAAGCTCGGGATCGATATACTCGCCCCAGTTGAGTACGTTCAGCTCGCCGCCAATGTATTCATACTGGTCGCCGTCGGCGTAAAGCTCGCCGTCTTCGTCACCGCGGATGCCGCCCGGTGCGCAGGAAAGCGCGAAAAGCATACACATGCACATCGCAATAATGATAACCTTTTTCATGTTATCTACCTCCGTTTTTCATTTTGACCTTTTTGTTTTGTATCTCATATTCACGCTCCTTGCGGATACGCCTGAGATTGACTATAAGGAGCATGGCAACGAGCGGTATGAATATTATCGTCGCAAGCGCGGGGTTTACGCCGTAGGGCTTCTGCGCCGCCGAATATATGTGCACGCTCAATGTGCTGCTCAGGCTCGATACAAAATAGCTTACCACGAAGTCGTCGAGCGACATCGTTAGCGCCATTATGAAGCCCGATGTAATGCCGGGCATTATGTCGGGTATTACGACCTTCCAAAGCGCTCTCGTCGGCGAACAGCCAAGATCCATCGCCGCCTCATAAAGCAGGTTGGAGCTCTGCTTCAGCCTCGGCATAACCGAAAAAATGACGTAAGGTATGCTGAAGGATATGTGGGCAATAAGAAGCTTAACATAGTCGCCCATCTGGCTCATGCCAAGCTTCACAAGAAGCGAATTCACAAACGCGAAAAGCATCATAAACGTAATGCCCGTCACGAGATCGGGGTTCACCATGGGAAGCTGCGAAACGTTCAGCACGAGGCTGCGCGAGCGCTTTTTCATTGAGTTAATCCCTATGGCCGCCGCCGTGCCGACGAGCGTCGCAAGCACGCTTGACACCACCGCCACCCGCAGCGTCAGAAGAAGCGGCTCGACCGAATCGCCCGTAAAAAGCCGCAGATAGTTGTCGAGCGAGAACCCGCTCCACTTGCCGAGATTCGCATAGCTTATACGCCTGCCCACCGTCGGAAAATCGTTAAACGAAAACACAATGAGGTAGATTATCGGCATATACAGGAAAAACAGCATAAGGCCGAGATATACATATTTAAGTCCCGATGCAATCTTTTTCACCAAAGCTGTCCTCCCGCCTGCTCTTTATCAAATCTGTTCATTATGACGGTGCTTATCAGCACGCACACAAGCAGTATAAGCGCAAGCGTGCTGCCAGTCGAATAGTCGGATTCCGCAAGTATTTTGAACGCCCTGTCAATCTTGTTGCCGTAGAGGTCATAGTTGCCGTTGCCTATGAGCACGGGCACGCTGAACGCCGTTATCGCCGGTATAAACACCATGGTTATGCCCGAAACTATGCCCGGTATCGACAGAGGAAGCACGACGCGCGTGAACGTATGGAACGAGCCCGCCCCGAGATCCCTCGACGCCTCGATAAGGCTTTTATCAAGCTTTGAAAGCGTATTATAAAGCGGCATTACCATAAACGGCAGGAAGTTATATACAAGCACGGTCAGCACCGCCGCCTCGGTGCCCGTCAGCGTCTTATCGGTCCAGCCGAAGAGCGCGGGCAGCGCGTACTCGAGTATCGCCTGCCACGCATATGTGCGAAGCACGAAGTTCATCCACATCGGCACGAAGAAAAGCACCGATATGAACGCCGCGACAGATTTTCGCATATTTGAAAGTATGTACGCTATCGGATAGCCGAGCAAAAGGCATATTAGAGTCGTCTTAAAAGCTATCACGACGCTTGTCCAAAGCACCTCGTAATTCTGCGGGTCGCTTATCGTCGCCCAGAATTTCGTCAGCGTAAACGAGCCGTTCACCGTAAACGCATAGTACAAGATGAAAAACATCGGCGCAACGATGAACAGTATCATCCATACTATGTAGGGGTAGGCAAATATCCTGCGTTTCATGCGTATGCCCTCCGTTTACTCCTCTTCTTCCTTTTTTGCAAGCCTTATGTTCGCCGCGTCCACGAGTATCCCGACCTCCTCGCCGTCCTCCATGAAGTCGTTAGAGTGCGCTATCCAGTCGTTCTCCTCGCACGAGACGGTTATCTCATAGTGGGTTCCCATGAACATGCATACCTTTACGCTTCCCGTAAGCTTCGCATCCTGCGGCGCGACAAGGCGAACGCTTTCAGGCGATATTTCTGCAAGCGCGATATCCTTGTTTTCGTATCCGTCAAGCCCTTCGCACTCAAAACCTATGCCGTCGATATAAACCATGCCCTCGCTCGGCCATACCTCCGCGTCGAATATGTTGTTGGAGCGCGTTTTTTTCATTATATGGATAGCGTCGGCCGGTATCGATATGCCGACACGCTGGCCTACATACGCCGCGTCCGTTGTATGCACGACCCATTCGTAGCCGCCGCAATCGACGCATACCTCGTAGTGAACGCCCATGAATACCACGGACGCCACCGTACCCTTTATGCGCGCCTCATCGGGGGCTACAATATCTATGTCCTCGGGTCTTATCACCGCGTCGACCTCTTTATTCCTGCCGAAGCCCTTATCGACGCACGCAAAAATATTGCCGCGCATACGCACCTTGTAATCGTCGAGCATCAGCGCGGGCACAATGTTGCTCTCGCCTATGAAATCCGCCACAAACGGATTCTTCGGTTCGTTATATATATCCGTAGGCGTTCCTATCTGCTGTATCACGCCGTCGCGCATTACGACTATGGTATCGCTCATCGTAAGCGCCTCCTCCTGATCGTGCGTGACGTATATGAACGTGATGCCGAGCTGCTGCTGCATACGCTTAAGCTCAACCTGCATCTCCTTGCGCAGCTTAAGATCTAGCGCGCCGAGCGGTTCGTCAAGAAGCAACACCTTTGGCTCGTTCACGAGCGCGCGCGCTATCGCCACGCGCTGCTGCTGCCCGCCGGAAAGCTGGTCTATGTATCTTTTGCCGTAGCCCTTCAGGTTAACAAGCTCCAGCATTTTCTCAACACGCCTCGCTATGTCCGCCTTGGGCGTCTTTTTTATTTTCAAGCCGAACGCAACGTTGTCGAACACGTTGAGATGCGGAAAAAGCGCATATTTTTGGAACACGGTGTTTACCTTGCGCTTATGCGGCGGAACGCGGCTCATATCCTCGCCCGCCATAATTACCTTGCCGGACGTCGGCACGGTAAAGCCCGCGATTATCCTCAGCAGCGTTGTTTTGCCGCAGCCCGACGGCCCGAGAAGCGTCAGGAACTCGCCGTCGCGCACATAGAGCGAAACGTCGTTGAGCGCCAGCTCGCCGTCAAATTCCTTCGATACGTTTTTCAGCTCGATTAAGCGGTTGTTTTCCATCCCATACACCCCCGAAGTTCATTAAAAGCTCGGCGGCGTGGATACCCAAAGCACCGACGCCTCTTTTTTGCCGAGATTTGATATATAGTGAACGCTTGTGGGCTTAAAGCAGAAGCTTCCGCCCTTCTTTATCTTGTAGGCCTCGTCGCCGAGCATAAGCGTTATCGCGCCCGACAGCACATATCCGAACTCCTCCCCTTCGTGAGGATCGTCCTTATAGGTGCTCCCGCCCGGCGCTATCTCGACGAGTATCGGCTCGAGCGCGTTTTTCTGCGCATTCGGCACAAGCCAGCGCACCGTATGCCTTTCGTCCTCCTTAACGAACATATCATCGGGAGTAAAAACAACCTTTTCGGCGTTTTGCTCCCTGAAAAATTCGCTCAGGTTCGTCCCGAGCGCCTCGAGTATGTCCATAAGCGTCGCTATCGAAGGCGACGTCAGATCTCTTTCAAGCTGGGATATGAATCCCTTTGAAAGCTCCGTCCTGTCAGCCAGCTCCTCCTGCGTAAGGTTGAGCCGCAGCCTGAGGCGCTTTATCTTGTCTCCTATGCTCATCATGCGCTGTTTCCTCCGTCCAATGCGCCATGCAGCACTAAACAGCAATCTAAGTCATTCTATACAGCGAAGCGCCGTATAGGTCGGCTTAGCCGCAAGTTTAAGATTGCTAAACATTCGGCGTAGTAATTAAAGCACCTTTATACACGATTGTCAATCACGTTTTTGACATATTTCGCACCAAATTGCCAACCTGCCTGCATTGCACGGTTAGCACGGGCTTTTTTTGGCAAATCCTCTTTTGACATCATGCGCAAACATTGCAGCTTCAGAGAATACACGATAAGCGAAATAATCAACGCCGTGACAGGAAGCGGATTTACGCTCGAGCGTTTCGACGAGCATCCGTCTTGGAACGACCCGCGCCTTCCGGGAGAGTTCACTCTCGTGGCAAAAAGGCCCGACCATCATAAAGCACGCCCCGTTCTGAAGCCGAACGGGGCTTTTGTGCTATTTACAATTCTTTAAGCATGATACGCCGGCGCCGTTATCCTATCGGCTCGAAATCTACCGCTCCATGCTTGCAAAGCGGGCATATAAAGTCCTCGGGAAGCTCGTCGCCCTCGTAGACGTAGCCGCATATCTTGCACACAAAGCCCTTCTTGCCTGTCTGCTCGGGCTTCGGCTTCACATTCGCAAAGTAATATGCATACGTCATCGATTCACGGTCGCTTATGACGCGCGCCTCGGTAACGCTGCATATAAACATTCCGTGCGTGCCAAGATCGACATACTGCTCTACCTCCAGCGACATAAACGCGTTTATGTATTTTGGCAGGAAAACAAGACCGTTATCGGAGCGCAGAGGAGTGCATCCCGCAAACTTGTCGACCGTGCGTCCGCTGTGGAAGCCGAACGTCTCGAATACAGCAAACGGCGCGTCCGTGCTCAGGCAGTTGAGATTCATTTTTCCCGTCTGTTTGATAATGTGATGAGAATAGTTCTCTTTGTTTATCGTTACCGCTACGCGGTTTGGCGTATTCGTGACCTGCGAAACCGTATTAACAATAAGGCCGTTGTCCTTCCTGCCGTCGTTCGAGGTGACGACGTAGAGGCCGTAGCCTATCTTGAACAGCGCCGACATGTCGTTTTTATTCGCAAGCTCTGGCGAACGCGCTATGTAGTCGCGGCAAAGCTCGTCGGCCATTGTCTCGATTTGCTCAATGTTTTCGGCCTTGACGGCAGACTTTATCTTTACGCACGCATTAAGCCAAGTTATGTTCTTGCTGTCCGCAAGCTTTTCCTTCATTATTTTCGCGGCAAGCGGCGCCCATGAGCCGTTCTCGATAAGGCCAACCGTACGGTTTTGATAGTTGCGCTCGGTAAGATGGTCTATAAATTCGCGCATGAACGGGAAAATATCGGCGTTGTACGTCGTCGTCGCAAGCACGAGCTTGCCGTAGCGGAACGCATCCTCGACGGCTTCCGCCATGTCACAGCGCGCGAGATCCGTCACCACAACCTTGGGGCAGCCCTTTTCCTTGAGCTTCTCAGCGAGCATCGCGACGGCCCTTTTCGTGTTTCCGTACACCGACGTATATGCTATCATTACGCCCTCGGACTCGACCGCGTACGACGACCAGATGTTGTAAAGGTTAAGGTAGTAGCCGAGATTTTCCTTGAGAACAGGGCCGTGGAGCGGGCATATAATCTCGATGTCAAGCGCCGACGCGCTCTTAAGCAGATTCTGTACCTGCGCACCGTATTTGCCCACAATGCCTATATAATAGCGCCTCGCTTCGCATGCCCAATCCTCTTCAACGTCGAGCGCGCCGAACTTGCCGAAGCCGTCGGCCGAGAACAGCACCTTGTCCTTGCTGTCGTATGTCACCATGACCTCGGGCCAGTGTACCATGGGGGCGAAAACAAACGTAAGCTCATGGGAGCCGAGCGAAAGCGTTTCGCCGTTTTTTACGACGACCTTCCTGCTCTCGATATTAAGATTCTCAAAAAAATTCTCTATCATCGCAAACGTTTTCTGATTCGCAACTATGCGCGCTTCGGGGTATGCCGCAGCGAAGTTTGCAATGTTTGCCGAATGGTCGGGCTCCATGTGCTGGACTATGAGATAATCGGGTCTGCGTCCGTCAAGCGCATTTTGGAGATTGTCAAGCCATTCGTGGGTAAAATGAGCGTCTACGGTGTCAAGAACCGCGATCTTCTCGTCGATTATAACGTAAGAATTATACGACATTCCGTTCGGAACAACGTACTGCCCCTCGAACAAATCGACGTCATGGTCGTTCACGCCTATATAAACAATATCCTTTGTGATGTTCATTTTCTGCCTCCTTTGGTTTTGCTGATATGATTTTATCATGCACCGTACAGCTTTACAAGATTAACTAATCAATAAATAAAAAATGTTATCAAACTTTTCCCGCGCGCATATGTCCGCATTAAATTGCCATTGCCCGGCGCACGGTGTATAATATGCGTATAAAATGCGAAGCAAGGGGGGCCAATGGAAGCGAACGCTAAAACACAAGCCAAGCGCATTGACTGGATGCTCATATGCCTTATGGTCATAATGATCGCGGGCTATATTCTGATACACGATTTATATAAGAATCAATCCGCGGGGAAGCTGCTCGACAATCACCACTGGGACAGCTATACGCTGCAGGCGCTTTCCTGGCGTGAAGGCCGTGCCGATCTCGGAAGAAACTATTCCTATCTCGAGATAGCCGAATATCAGGGAAAGTTTTATGTATCGTTCCCGCCGTTTCCGAGCGTCGTTATATTCCCGCTCACGTTCGTATTCGGCGCGAACGTGCCGAGCAACCTGCTTGTTATGATATACGCGCTTATCGCGGCGGCGTTCGCGTATAAGATATTCCGTCACGCAGGCTTCAAAGAGGGCAGCTCGGCGCTTTTGGCGCTGCTTGTCGTCTGGGGCAGCAACGCGATGTGGATGAGCACTGTCGGCGGCGTATGGTTTCAGGCGCAGCTCTTAAATCTCGCGCTTCTTTTGGGCGCCTTTTACGCGGCGCTGCGCGGCAAACGCATACTCGCCTATGCTCTCGTCGCATGCGCCGTTGGATGCAGGCCGTTTTCGATGGTTTGCTTCATAGCGCTGTTTGTGTATTTTTATGTGCTCGACCGCGGAAAGTCCGAAGCTCCAAAGAGAAATCGCCTTGCTTTCTTTTTCCGAACGGCGCTTAAGCAGTGGAAATGCTTCATTATACCTATATGCATAGCGGCGGCCTACATGTGGTATAATTTTATCCGCTTCGGGAACGTGTTCGAGTTCGGCCACAACTATCTGCCTGAATTCATCGAATCGCCCGACGGCCAGTTCAACGTTTCGTATCTGTTTACGAACCTCAAACGGCTGTTTCTGCGCTTCGTGAAGGTCAACCCCGATCTCACGCTCGACTACCCGCTGTTCGACGGCTTCTGCATATTCGTGGCAAACCCGATATTCGTGTTGTCGGTGGTATACATAGTCACCGATATCGTCTGCAAAAAGCTTGACGCGGCGCGCGGTGCGATAATCGCCGCCATGTTCCTGAACATTATTTTCACCTGCATGCACAAGACGCTCGGCGGATGGCAGTTCGGCGCACGATACACGGTAGACATAATACCGCTCGTTTGCTTCTACATGGCGCTTGCGTCGCTCGATACGAGAAGCTCCGTCACCGTCAACGCCGCCATTAACCGCGGCATGAAGCGCAGCCGGGCCGAGGTGCTGCCACAGACCGAAAAGCGGCTTAAATACTACGAAATATTCGTATGCGCTTTCGGAATAATGTTCAACGTATACGGCGCCATGGCAATGACATTCCTGCAATAAACAAGGATTAAGGAGAATAATATGCCTCAAGAAAAGCTCAATGACCTTGCAAAAAAGCACGGTCGGAACTCAATAATAACAATGCTGTTGTTTGCCCTCGGCATGATAGGCCTGCTGGCGGGCATGTTCATGAACAACGTCTATGTGCGTTATGCCGCGCTTGCGTGCATCGCCGCTTCGATAATCATAGCCTTTGTGCTCGTCGACACCGCCGAGCGCAGGTATTTCGATGCGTTCGAAGATCTTTACATGCGCGAAGAGTTCAAAAAACGCTTTCACGATTTTGACTACGACAGAAAAAACGGCTTCACGCGCAAGGAGGTTGAGGACATGGGCTTCCTGAAAAAGCATTCCCGTTTCATGACCTACAGGCGCTTCAAAGCGAAATACAAGGGCTCCGACATCGATTCGTGCCACCTTCTTTTCAAGCGCCGCAACCGCTCAAAGAGCACCGACGAAATAACGCCGCGCTACGAGGTGCAGCTCATTCGCATAACGAACATGCCCGTATCGATGCCCGACGTGATACTTCGTCCGCGCGGAGCGAGCGACAATGAAGGCGTGCGCACGCGCTCAAACAGGCCCCATAAGCTTGCCATGAACGCCGGAACACCCGAATTCAGAAAAAAATACGAGCTTCTGGCCATGACCGTAGACGACGCCGCCATGCTTGACGACAAGCTCTGCAACGCACTCGTCGCTTATCGGGAAACAATGCGCGCCGCTTCGCGCAAGTGCGGCGTATTCGTACACTTTTACGGCACAAACGCCGACATAATGCTCGGCAACTATGACAACATGCTCATGCCGCCCATGGATCCCACGCTCACGCACAACAGATACGCCCGCTTTGCGGAAAACGCCGCCGACACGGTGACCGAATTCATAGATATGTTTGAGGAATAATGCTTATGAACAGACTGGTAAAAACAGACTGCTTAAATCCGTATCGCAACCTTGCGCTCGAGGAGCTTCTTTTCGATACTCAGGGTCAGGGCATGACGCTCTATCTTTGGCGCAACAGGAATACCGTCGTCATCGGCCGCAACCAAAACGCATGGAAGGAATGCCGCGTCGATCTCATCGACTCCGAAAACGGTTTTATCGCGCGGCGCACGACGGGCGGCGGCGCAGTATTCCATGATGTAAATAATCTGAACTTCACCTTCATAGCCGACAAAGGCACATACGACTTGTCGCGCCAGCTTTCGGTTATACTTTCGGCGCTGTCTTCGCTTTCGATTGAAGCTGAATTTTCGGGCAGAAACGATATAATCACAAAGGATGGCGCAAAATTCTCAGGCAATGCGTTCCGCCACTCGCGCACCGTTAGCATGCAGCACGGAACGCTGCTCGTCGACGTCGATATGAGCAGGCTTTCGCGCTATCTCGCGCCATCAAAGGAAAAGCTCAAGTCAAAAGGCGTCGACAGCGTACGTTCGCGCGTGTGCAATCTCAAGGAGCTTTCGCCTTCGCTTACCGTCGGAAAGCTTTCCGCAGCGCTCGAGGATGCATTTATTCGCGAATACGGCGAAGCTGACCGCATAGACGATAAAATGCTCGACGCCGCTAAGCTTGACGAGCTTGAAAAGCGTTTCGCCTCGTGGGAATGGCGTCTCGGCGAAACTCCGAGCTTCGACACCGAGCTTGAAAGGCGTTTCCCCTGGGGAGGAGTGCAGCTTCTCCTTCACACAGCCTCGGGCATAGTGGAGGAATGCGCCGCATATTCCGACGCCATGGATGAGCAGTTTATCGCCGCCCTGCCATCGATGCTGCGCGGCTGCCGCTATGACGGCCGCACGCTTGGCGCGGCCGTCATAGCGTACGACACTAATGAAGCGCGCGATGTCGCCGAGTGGCTGACGGAAGTGGGGAAATAATCAGACATTGAACATGTCAAGGCTCTGAACGCCGCTTTTCATAACGAGCCTGCGCAGGAAAGGAACATACATAAACGCGCACTTGAGCACCTTTGCCATAAGCTTGATGCGCATCGGAAGCACCGCGCGCCTGTATGCGTTGTTTGGCGAACGCCTATCGGAACACGCGTTAATTATTTCCGCAAGCTTCTGCGCGGTGTTCATGGCGTAGCTTATGCCCTCGAGCGAGCTCGGGCTTATGAATCCGCCCGCTTCGCCTATAAGAAACTCGCCGTTGCTGCCAAGCCTGAAATCGCTCATCCGCCGCGGCCTGAGCACTACGCACGCCTCCGTTTTAATCGGCTCGCCGAATACGAATCCGTACTTTTCAAGCTTTCGCTTTTGCTCCTCAAAGCGTCCGCGCGGGTCATCGAACGGAAAAGCACCGCCAAATATGAACATGCCGTCCTTTGAAATGCTCCATGAACAGCAATCGCTCGTATCGCGGTCAAACACGCATGAATAAAACGGCTTCGCGTTGCCCTCCCTGAACCATTGCTGTATTGCGACATAGCGCCGCGTTTTCGTTTTTCCCTCAAGGCATCTGCGCACGATGCTCGACGCCCCGTCGGCGCCGACGACGTATTTCGCCGTCATCACGCGCTCTTTGCCGCCGTGCACAACCTTCAGCCTGAAACCGTCGCCGTCCCGCTCTACGCTTTCGCAGCGGCCGTCAAGGATTATTTCAACGTGAGGCGGAACAAGAGACATAAGCCATTTATCGAACTTATCCCTGTCGAGGTTTACATATGGGCGTTGATAAACGCGAGTAAGCCCTGCCTTCAGGTCTATCGTCTTTACGGCGAATATCTGCGGGTCAACGAGTATTTCCTTCGGCAGCGTCATGTCGAAGCGGGCGAGAGCCTCCTGCGCGTCGAGCGACAAAAGTCCGCCGCACACTTTTTTGAAGCCGCCGTCAGCTATACGCTTTTTATCTATCGCTACAACCTTAAAGTGCTTGTCGAGAAGCCGCGCAAGTGTTGACCCCGCAGGCCCCAGGCCGACTATCGCCACATCGTAATCAAATTTCATCGTCGGCTTCCCGTCCGTCGTATTTTTCAAGCAGTACGCCCGACTGCTCAAATATTTTAAGAGCAAACTCGTCAGGATATCCCTCACCGTACACAACGCGCGATATACCCGAATTTACTATCATCTTCGCACATATCACGCACGGCTGATGAGTACAATAGAGCGTCGCGCCGTCTATGCTTACGCCGAGCTTCGCCGCCTGAATTATGGCATTCTGCTCGGCATGTATGGCGTAGCAAAGCTCATGCCGCGTGCCGGACGGTATGCTCAGCTTGCGCCGCAGACACTCGCCGCGCTCGGTGCAGCTCTTTATGCCCGCCGGCGCCCCGTTGTACCCCGTCGTAAGTATGCGCTTGTTTTTCACGATTATCGCGCCTATCTTTCGGGAATCCTGAAAACAGCTCGACCACGAACCGATTATTTTCGCCATCTGCATGAAGCGATCGTCCCATTTACTCCACATTTGCGTTCACCTCTCGCCATAATTATATAACTAATTCACATTGTTGTAAAACTGTATCAAAATAGTGAATAAAACGCAAAAATAACGAGCAATATTAAGTAATGCAAAGGTATTTTTTAATAATATTCCAAATATTGTTATAATACCGTGGCATTGGTCTTGCTACACATATTTGCAGAGACTATCATAGTATCGTGATTAGCACTCAAACGACATGAGTGCTAACAGGATCGTGATTATTATCAAGGAGGAAAAATATAATGAAACTCAGACCTTTGGCAGATCGCGTCGTCATTAAGAATGTCGAAGCCGAAGAAACCACAAAGGGCGGCATCATACTGACCGCCGCCGCAAAAGAAAAACCGCAGATGGCGGAAGTTATCGCCGTCGGCCCCGGCGGTTGTGTAGACGGCAAGGAGGTAACGATGTACGTCTCCGCAGGCGATAAGGTTATCTATTCAAAGTATGCCGGAACAGAGGTCAAGCTCGACGGCACGGAATACATTGTAGTTCGTCAAAACGACATTTTGGCAGTAGTTGAATAAGGAGGAAACTAACATGGCAAAGCAGATTAAATTCGGCGAAGACGCCCGCAAGGCTATCGAAACCGGTATAAATACGCTCGCAAACACCGTTAAGGTGACTCTCGGGCCGAAGGGCAGGAACGTTGTGCTCGACAAGAAGTTCGGCGCTCCGCTCATCACTAACGACGGCGTAACAATCGCAAAGGAAATCGAACTTGAAGACCCCTTCGAGAACATGGGCGCACAGCTCGTCAAAGAGGTTGCGACCAAGACGAACGACGTCGCGGGCGACGGCACGACCACCGCAACTCTCCTTGCGCAGGCAATAGTCCATGAAGGTCTCCGCAACGTTGCCGCCGGCGCAAACCCGATGGTAATAAGGCGCGGCATCGAAAAGGCCGTTGACGCTGCCGTTGCAGAACTCAAGGCTATGAGCAAGCCCGTAATGAACAAGCAGGATATCGCGCAGGTCGCTTCCATATCAGCTTCGAGCGAGAAGATCGGCGCTTACATCTCCGAAGCCATGGAGAAGGTCGGAAACGACGGCGTTATCACTGTAGAAGAGAGCAAGACCATCGAGACAGAGCTCAAGACCGTCGAGGGTATGCAATTTGACCGCGGTTATGCTTCCGCCTACATGGTAACGGATTCCGATAAGATGGAAGCCGTGCTCGATAACCCCTACATTCTCATCACCGAAAAGAAGATATCCTCCATTCAGGAGATACTCCCGATTCTCGAGCCGATAGCCCAGCAGGGCAAGAAGCTCCTCATAATCGCCGAGGACGTAGAAGGCGAAGCGCTCGCAACGCTCGTCGTCAACAAGCTGCGCGGCACATTCACATGCGTCGCCGTCAAGGCCCCCGGATTCGGCGACAGGCGTAAGGCAATGCTCCAGGATATCGCCATACTGACGGGCGGCGAAGTCATTTCCGATGAGCTCGGCATGGAGCTCAAGGACGCAACGCTTGCTCAGCTCGGTACTGCCCGCCAGGTCAAAGTCGATAAGGATAACACCGTTATCGTCGAAGGCGCGGGCGATCCCGATGCCATCAAGGCGCGCGTTTCGAGCATTAAGGCCCAGATTGCGGAATCGACATCAGAATATGACCGCGAAAAGCTCCAGGAGCGTCTCGCAAAGCTCGCAGGCGGCGTAGCCGTCATAGCTGTCGGCGCCGCAACAGAGGTCGAGATGAAAGAAATCAAAATGCGTATTGAGGACGCTCTCGCAGCAACGCGTGCGGCCGTCGAAGAGGGCATCGTTCCCGGCGGCGGAATCGCTTTGCTCAACGTATGCGATAAGATTAAGGAGCTCGCCTCCAAGGAGACAGGCGATACACGCACGGGTATCGAAATCGTTCTTCGCGCCATGGAAGAGCCGCTCCGTCAGATTGCGTACAACGCAGGCCTCGAGGGCAGCGTAATCGTCGCAAACGTTCGTGCGGCTCAAAAGCCCGGCTACGGCTACAACGCCGCAACGGATGAGTATTGCATGATGGCCGAGCAAGGAATCATCGACCCGACCAAGGTTACAAGGAGCGCCCTCCAGAACGCCGCATCGATAGCAGCCATGGCGCTCACGACGGAAAGCCTTGTCTGTGACATACCTGCTCCCGAACCTGCTGCTCCCGCAATGGGCGGCGCACCCGGAATGTATTGATAAATAGCGCGTTCAACCTCTGCTGCTCGCGGCGGAGGTTGAACAGTCTGCTACAGCGCGAAGCAGCCGCCGAACGAATTGCGTTCGGCGGCTGCTTCCATATTACCAAAGGAGGCTACCACTCCGTGCCATCGTTAGATATCAATCGTTTCCTCCTTAATTCAAAAGCACCTTTTATTTCTTTTCCGCAAGCATATCCTTGGTTTTCATGAGCCGCGTGAGATTCGCCCTCTCGTTTTCGTCAAGCTTCATGGTTATTCGCCGTATCGTCTCCTCAAACTGCGGTATCATAACGTATTCGAGCGCATTGACGCGGCGGCGCGTCTTTTCTATCTCGTCGGCAAGCAGGTTGCACGTCTTTTCAACCTGAGCAAGCTCTATGAGCAGCGGCAGAAGCTCCGCCAATGCACGAACCGCGCCGTCAAGCTCCGCGCTCGTAGATTCAAAGCCGTACGGATACGAGAAGTCATCGGTCGTTGAAAGCTTAAGCTCGGGCACGGCTATCGAGAGCACATGAGTCGTGCTGACATCAACCGAGGCCGGTCTCGCGGGATAGCAGAGCGCTTCCTCAATCTCATCGGGCGTCATAGAAGCGCGCGCAAGCACAAACGCGTTCATCGCATCGGCAAGCTTCCTCTCGGCAAGCTCCCTCAGCTCCTTGTTTCTGCGGACATATACTATGAACCGCCTGACCGTCTCGTCGCGCTTGTCCTTCATCAGCTTATGGCCGCGGACAGCAACGGCTTTACGTTTTTTTAGGTTTGAAAGCTCCATCCTTGTGGGCTTTACCTGCAGGGTAGACATATTGCCTCCTTAAAAAGCGTCTCGTCACTCGGCTGACGGAAGATATTTTTCGATGTATTCATCCTTTATGCGCTTAAGCTCGCTTTTGGGGAGTATCGACAAAAGCTTCCAGCCTATGTTGAGCGTCTCCTCAATGCTTCTGTTGGTGTAATAGCCCTGCGAAACATATTCCTGCTCAAACGCGTCCGCAAACTTCGCGTAGAGCTTATCGACGTCGCTCAGCGCAGCGTCGCCGAGTATGACGGCAAGCTCCTTCGCCTCCTTGCCGCGCGAATACGATGCAAAAAGCTGGTTCATCGTGTCGGCATGATCCTCGCGCGTCTTGCCGCGCCCTATGCCCTTATCCTTAAGGCGCGAAAGCGACGGAAGTACGTTTATCGGGGGCGTTATGCCCTTTCGATAGAGGTCGCGCGAAAGTATTATCTGGCCTTCCGTAATGTAGCCTGTAAGGTCGGGTATCGGATGCGTTACGTCGTCCTCGGGCATCGAAAGAATCGGTATCATCGTTATCGAGCCCGCTCTTCCCTTTATCCTGCCCGCACGCTCATACATCGTGGCAAGGTCCGTGTAGAGATAGCCCGGATACCCTCGTCTGCCCGGGACCTCCTTGCGCGCCGCGCTGACCTCACGGAGCGCTTCGGCATAATTCGTTATGTCCGTAATTATTACAAGCACATGCATTCCGAGATCATACGCTAAATATTCTGCGGCGGTTATCGCCATGCGCGGCGTGGCGATACGCTCTATCGCAGGATCGTTCGCAAGGTTTACGAACGTAACCGTTCTGTCGATAGCGCCCGTCTGCCTGAAATCGTTTATGAAAAAGTCGGCCTCCTCGAACGTTATGCCGACCGCAGCAAACACGACCGCAAACCCTTCGTCGGCGCCGAGCACCCTCGCCTGACGCGCTATCTGCGCCGCAAGGTTGGCGTGCGGCATTCCCGAGCCCGAGAACACAGGCAGCTTCTGCCCCCTTACAAGCGTGTTAAGGCCGTCAATCGACGAGACGCCCGTCTGTATAAACTCGCTCGGATAGTCGCGCGACGCGGGATTTATGGGCGCGCCGTTTATATCCAGCCGCTTTTCCGGTATCAGCTCAGGTCCACGGTCGTTCGGCCTGCCCATGCCGTCAAAAACGCGTCCGAGCATGTCGGGCGAAACGGCAAGCTCTATGCTTCGACCGAGAAAACGCGCCTTCGAGTCGGATATCTTCAGCCCCTGCGAGCCCTCGAAAAGCTGCAGAAGCGCCTTGTCGCCGTCTATTTCCAGCACGCGCCCGCGCCGTATCTCGCCGTTTTTCTGCTCTATCTCCACGAGCTCGTCATACTTCACGCCTTCAACGTCCTCGACGAGCATAAGCGGCCCGACGACCTCTTTGATTGTGCGGTATTCCTTACGCATTTTCGATATCCTCCTCGCTGAGCGACCGTATTTCTGCGTCAAGCTGCTTCACTATTGCATCGTAACGCTCCTTGCATTCGGATTCGTCCACATATTTGAATCTGCCTATCTGCTCCCTCACGGGCAGCGCGATAAGGCGCGAGAACGGCACCTCGCTCTCGAGCGCCTCCAGGCTCTTGTCAAAATAGCGCAGTATGAGCGAAAGCATCATATGCTGTTTTTTAAGCGAAGTAAACGTATCCGTCTCGTGGAAAGCGTTCTGATGCAGGTAATCCTCCCTTACGGAGCGCGCAGCTTCAAGCGTAAGCCTGTCCTTGAACGAAAGCGCGTCAATGCCGACGAGCCTCACTATCTCGTCAAGCTCGCTCTCGAGCTGCAATATATTCATCACGCGGTCAACAAGCGCCTGCCAATCGTCCGCCACATTGTCGTTGAACCATTCTTCGAGGCGTACGCGGTACAGCGAGTAGCTCGAAAGCCAGTCTATCGCGGGGAAATGACGCGCATAAGCAAGCTTTGACGAAAGCCCCCAGTAGACCTTCACTATTCGAAGCGTCGCCTGTGAGACGGGCTCGGATATGTCGCCGCCGGGAGGCGAGACAGCGCCTATTGCCGTTACCGCTCCGATGCGGCCATCGCTGCCTATCGTTTCAACCATGCCCGCGCGCTCGTAAAACTCCGCAAGTCGGCTCGAAAGATAGGCCGGATAGCCCTCCTCGCCCGGCATCTCCTCAAGCCTGCCGCTCATCTCTCTGAGCGCTTCGGCCCAACGCGACGTCGAGTCGGCCATTATCGCCACCTTGTATCCCATGTCGCGGAAATACTCCGCTATCGTTATGCCCGTATATATCGAAGCCTCTCGCGCCGCAACAGGCATGTCCGACGTGTTCGCAATGAGCACCGTGCGCTTCATGAGGCTGAGGCCCGTGCGCGGATCCTTAAGCTCGGGGAACTCCATAAGCACGTCGGTCATCTCGTTGCCTCGCTCGCCGCAGCCCACATAAACGATTATGTCCGCGTCGGCCCACTTCGCAAGCTGATGCTGCACAACCGTCTTGCCGCTCCCGAACGGTCCCGGTACGGCCGCAACGCCGCCCTTAGCTATCGGAAAAAGCGTGTCTATGACGCGCTGCCCCGTAACCATCGGCTCGTTCGGCGGCAGCTTTTTGACATACGGCCTGCCCTTTCTGACCGGCCATTTTTGAAGCATCGGCAGCTCTCTTATGCCATCTTCCGTCTCTATTTTGGCTATCGGCGTAACTATGTTCGCCTCGCCGTCAAATATCCACAGCAGCTTTCCCGAAACGCCGTACGGAACCATTATTCGGTGCTCGACCGCCTCCGTCTCCGCGACAACGCCGAGTATATCGCCCGCAGTCAGCTCGTCGCCCACCTTCGCCGTCGGCCTAAAGTGCCAAAGCTTCTCGTGATCCAGCGGGTCTACGGTTATGCCGCGCGTTATGCGGTCGCCCGCCTTTTCCCTTATCTTATTGAGCGGGCGCTGTATGCCGTCGTATATCGACTCGATAAGCCCCGGAGCAAGCTCTACGCTGAGCGGCGCACCTGTAGATTCCACCGGCTCGCCCGGGCCTATTCCGCCCGTTTCTTCATATACCTGTATCGAGGCCTTGTCGCCCCTAAGCTCAATTACTTCGCCTATAAGTTTATGCTCGGATACGCGCACGACGTCGTACATCTGCACGTCCGCCATGCCGCCCGCAACTATCAGCGGTCCCGAAACCTTCAATATCGTACCGTTCGCCATCGGGTCACTCCTCCGTAAATAGTATGTCGGCGCCTATCGCCTTTTCGACGTTCGCCTTTATGTTCGCCATGGCAATGCCGCCCGCACCGACACCCGAAGGTATCGGTATTATCGCGGGATATGCCTCGGTCTTATATTTCTCAATCGTTTCGGCGCATTTCTCAAAAAGAGGCTCGGTGATGAATATGACCTTGCACCCTCCTCGCGCCAATAACGCTATGCGCCTGGACGCATCCGCGCCTGTCTCCTCGGCGTATACGGCAAGCCCTATAGCCTTAAACAAAAGCACGGAATCGCGGTCGCCGATTATAGCTATGTTCCCGTTATCAGACATACAATTCCCTCAGCCTTTCGTCAATCGCTTCCTCGCCGAAGTTGTTCCGCGCAAGCGTAATGACGAGGCGTATGTTCTTCGCCTCGCGCTCCCTCGCAAGCATGTAGCCGAGCACCGGCATCACCGTATCGGACTCCCACTTATATTGCTTCAAAAGCTCCGTAAGCACATCGTCGCGCCGCTTCTCAATGACGCCTATGCTGCCCGTGCGTACCGCTTCTTCGACGCACTGCTTGAGCATATCGCGCGTGCTCCCGAGCGGCAGCTCGGACACCATCGCCTCCGCCGGCGCATTGAAGCACCGCTTCAGCTCCGCCGCCGTAAGCCTGCCCGCAGGGAGCATATATGCCTCGAAGCGCTCCGCATTCTCGCCGTTTCGCTTCATGCGCAGCATGGTTATTATGTTTTGAAAATCGGCCGATATGGCAAAATACTCCCTTACAAATGCGTCGCGGCAGCTCGCCGCATATTCGTAATACGCCTTATCAAGCGACGTCGATATGTCGCGCGGGTCGACCTTCGACGCAAGGCGCAGCTCAAGCTCTCGCGCCGCATCGGCTATCGCCCTGGGCATGGGGCCGTATTCGCCCGCCGCGACCATCGCCGCAAGCTCGCTCTTCGAGAACGCTCCGCCCGAAACGTCCGCCCGCTCGAGCGGTTCTCCAAGGCAGCGCCTCTTTATGAGCGTTTTGAGTGCCGTTACATCGCGCCGCATGAGAAAAACGCGTATAACCTCGCTGTCGGGCGCAAGCTCGCGTATAAGCTCGTATGTCCGCTCAAGCTCTGACGCAATAACGTCCTCAACGTCCGTCTCGTCGGTTATATGAATCGTACCGTATCCTGACTCGCTCAGTATACGCATCGCGCCCGCGCGGTCCGTATGCGCCATTCTCCTGAGCTTATCCTCGCTCAAAAGCCCCTTTTCGTTTGTTCGTATACGCGCAACGGCGTACAAATAACCGCCCTGCATTATTCCTCCGAGTAAGGCACGTTTTCGAACAGCAGCCTCGCCGCCTCGCCCTCATACTTCGTGCGAACATTCTCAAGCATCGCCGAAAACGTGCAGTCTTTATCGTATTTCTCCGACGCAAGCATGAATCCGCCGTCACATGCCTCCAAAACCTCATCCGAAAGCTTCAGCGGCTCCTTCGAGGCTTTCGCAAGCGTATTGTTCACCTCGTCCATAAATGAACATATAAGCTCCCTGTCGCGCCCCGCCGCGATTACTGTTTCGCCGCCGGCTGCCTCCCTTATAAGAAGCCCCAGCAGAAACGCCCTGCGCTTGTCGCCGTCCATTGCCTTGAACCGCCCGTATGCATCGTCAAACACCGCATCAAGCAGCTCCCGCTTTTTTTTGAGCATGAGCTTGCGTCCGTCGAGACGCGCGTTTGTGCGGCTGCGCTCAAGAACCGCGTTTTGCGCGGCAAGCCGCTTCCGCTCCCCGTCGAGACGAACGGAGGCCGCTTCCTTTTCAGCGCCGCGCCTTATATCGTCCGACTGCTCCGCCGCAAGCTTCAGCGTCTTTTCCGCATCGCTTCGCGCATCGCTTATTATGCGCTCCACAAGAGCGTCAAGACCGTTTGTATCGTTCGCCATGTGTTCCCCTTTTATAAAATCAAGATACGACTATGAGAAGCGAAACAAGAAGCGCGAAAAGCGCATACGTTTCGACCATGAGAGCAAGCATCATCGCGTTGCCGAACCCCTCGGCGCGCTTGGCTATCATGTTTATGCCGTTTATCGACACCTTCGACTGGTATATCGCCGATACAAGTCCTCCAAAGCCTATCGGGAGCGACGCCGCAAGCAGGCGCAGACCGCCCGTAAGGTCAGGCATCTCGCCGCCGAGTATGCCGCAGTTGCTCAGAATAAGGAATGCAATTATGAGACCGTATATGCCCTGCGAACCGGGAAGAAGCTGAAGCACGAGGCAGTTGCCGAAGCGCTCGGGCTGCTCCGCCAAAACGCCCGTTGAGGCCTGTCCCGCTTTTCCAACGCCTATCGCCGAGCCTATGCCGGACAGCAGCGGCGCTATTACGGCGCCCATAATCGCAAGTATAAGTCCCCAGTTGATTTCACCCATCTTTTATTTCCTCCAAAATTATTATTTATTTATTATTCCGCCCCGCCGCGCAGGTTCGAGTAGCGCGTGTTAAGCGTAAGCGGCTTGAAAAGCCTTCCGTTGGCCTCATAGAATTTTCCGAAAAACTCTACATATTGAAGCCTCGCACAATGTACATATGTACCTAAAACGTTTATGAACAGGCTGAACGCGTGAAGAACCGCAAGCACCGCCGCCGCAATCACAAAGCCGATTATTGTTCCGACCGTGCCCAGACCGCTCAGCCCGCTAAACACCATACCGCCGACAAGATTGAATACGCTGCCCATCGCGCCGCCTACAAGCCCCAGAGCGAGTATTCGCACATACGACAGCGTATCGCCGAGATAGCTCGTTATGCCGTAAATCGAACCTAAGCCCGAAACTATGCGCTTAATCGGATTCCACGTCGTCCTGTTTTTGAAAAACAGTATCATCGCCGCACCGACCGCCGTCGATATCCACGCGTATTTCACATATTGCGAAAGTCCCGACATTCCCAGCACAAGCACCCCGATAAGCCCAAGCACAAGGAATATCCATGACAAGTTGTCGAATATGGCGCTTTGCCAGTCGCCGTCGCGAAAGCACATGTACATCTTTATAACGATGCCCGTCATCATGTGAAATATGCCAAGGCCGCAGCAAATGTATATCATCGTCATTATCTCGTTCATAGGATCGAGTATGAACGGCAGCTTGACCGCTTCGCCGAATATCTCGGTCCAGCTCATGCCGAAAAACGTGCCGAACGCAAGGCCGCACACTATTGTCGAAAGTCCGCACATGGCCATTACCTTCGCAAGACTTCGCACGCCGCCCTTAGGGCGCACTATCTTTGAATAGAGAAACCCGCCGATGGCCAGCAGTATTCCATAGCCCGTATCTGCAAGCATCATGCCGAAAAACAGCAGATAAAACGGCGTTATCGCCGATGCGGCGTCTATTCCCCTGTACGCCGGCGGAGAGTACATATTCGTTACCGACTCAAACGGCTCCGCAACCTTGCTGTTTCTCACGGACGTCGGCGGCTCCTCGTCGTCATACGGGTCACGCGCGCTGAAGTAAAATGTATCCGTTGCGCCGGATATCGTATTCTTCACAAGCTCCTCGTCCTCAGCGCGTATCCAGCCGTCGAGCATAAAGACGCTTCCGAGCGTGCCGAGCCGCAGGGCCGTCTCCTCCCGTTCGAGCGCCACACAGACAGAATCGAGCGCACACTTTATATCGCCCTTCGAGTCGCTAAGCTCCAAAAGCCGCGCGTTGGCCTTGTCGATAATATCCTTCTGCGCCGCAATGTCCCCAAGAAGCGCATTCATCGCATCGGGAACGCTCCCCTTCATATCCGTCGGGAAGCGATATTCCTGAAAATCGAGCTCCCTGAGCGCCGTTCCGAGCGCGTCGAGCGTTGACTCGTGCGCAGCTATCAAAACGGCATCGTCTCTTATCGACGATACCGTTCTAATAAACGCGCCTTCGGGAAGCTCGAGCTTTTCAAGCCTGTCGTGGCGTATAAATCCCGTTATGAACCGTACGCTTCGCGTGTCAGCCAGCTCCTCAACCGGCGAACCGAGCGTCTCCCATGGCCTAAGCGAACCGAGCTTTGTTTCGCATTGCGCTTTCCTAATCTTTGCCTGCGCTATCGTCGCCTCTGCGCCCTCGATATCGTCTATGACCGCATACGCTCTCTGCCTGCCTGCCTCGAGCTCTTCAAAAGAAAGCGTCGGCAGTATTTCTATCAGCGGTGCCTTCTTTGCATACGGATTTATCACGCTCAAAGCGTGCGACAGCCTATCACGTTCGTTCCTGAGGCGCACGCACTCATCGTCGCTCGGCGGCTCGTATTCCGTCTGTACAAGCTCCACCGCGCCTATATTTTGAAGCGTGCGCATAATCGCCTTTTCGTCATACGACATCGCAAGCACGTTTATGCGTTTCATGGGCAGTATCATGATTCACACAGCCTTTCGAATATAAAATCGGAACATTTGCGTACATTGGCTTCGGCGGCTCTTACGAAATCTATCGCTTCAAGCTCCGCGTTCGCAATTATCTGCCGGGCAAGCTTTTGTCCCTCAAACTCGGCCTCTTCTTTCGCGTTCGCCAGTCTTTGACGCATATCGTCCGTCGTTTTGGCGACAAGCTCCGCGCCGTTCATGTTGGCTTCGAGCAGCATATCGCGTCCCGACGCCTGCGCTTCGGCGCGTATCGACTTCGCGCGCTCCTCCGCTTCCTTTATCGTTTCGATCAACGAAGGCATACGGCACCTCCAATCCTTTGCTTAATGCCATTATTATATATTAGGTTTTTCCGATGAATCAAGCGGCAATCGCATATTAGTGCGGAAAAATTTTCAGGCGGCGATTTTTATCGGCATGAAGCGGGCTTCGCGCTCATTATGCCCACGACATATTTTTTCAAAAAGCTCCGAGCTTGCCGTAAAATTTATTCCCCTTACGCCCCCCGCCGCTTTTTTGCTTGTCAACGTAAGTAAAAACAGCTACAATATGGTATAATAGATTTCGTAGGCGGTGAACATGAAAAAGAAGCTTATAACCGCACTTATACCGCTGTATTTAATCGTGGCTGCCGGAGCCGTCTTGCTTGCCTTGACGAAGCACTGGTATTTGGCCGCGCTCATTTTTGTGCTCGGCGCACTCGCCTCATACGCTTCAGCGTCGACGCTCATGTCGATAACCGACGGCATGTTCGCGGAGTTCAACGACACGTTCGATGATGATTACGGCGCAATATTCAAGGTGATGCGCGATATTGCCCTGCCCTGCTGTATATTCGACAGCGACGGCAGGATCCTTTGGCGCAACGGCGCGTTCAGGCAGCTCTATGACGGACACCACATACGGAGCGTTCTGCCGGAGCTCGACCCATCAGCGGAGTCTATGGCGATGACAGCGCATTACAGCGGCCGCGATTTCCAGATATTTAATTCTCATATAGAGCGTAAAAAGCCGCATTCGCGTTCGCTGACATTCCAATACTGGCTCGATCGGACGGAGGCGCTCCACTACTCGAGAATATACGAAGAGCAAATGCCTACCGTCGCTCTCATATACGTTGACAACTATGACGAGCTTATAGGCGATAAGCAGTTCAGGCGCAACGAAACCATGGTTGAGGTTGAGCAGCGCATTGCCAAATTTGCCGCCTCGATAGACGGCATATACAGGCGCTACGACTCGACGCGCTTTATAGTAATATTTGAAGCCTGCAAGCTTAACGAGCTTGAGAGGCAGCGTTTTTCAATACTTGAATCAATGCGCGAAATAAACACGGGGACGCCTCTCTCGGTCACGATATCGATTGCCGTCGGCGCGGCCGACAAAGTCGCAAAGTCGGATGAAGCCGCAAGGCTCGCAATGGAGCTTGCGCTCGGCCGCGGAGGCGATCAGGCAGTCGTTAAGCGCGGCATGTCATACGCTTTCTACGGCGGCAAACGCCAATCATCGTCAAAAAGCTCCCTCATAAAGACACGCCTCTTCTCCAAGGCGCTTCGTCAAATGATGGAAAACTCGTCCGACGTATACATCATGGGTCACGCCCGGCCCGATATGGATTGCCTCGGCGCGGCGCTCGGCCTTATGCGCTGCGCTAAGCTCGCGGGCAAAAAATCCTTTTTCCTGCTGAATGAGCCGAACGCGATGATTCAATCGGCGCTTGATTCGATGAAGGATCTCGCCATGTACAGAGACTTCATATTGCCCAGCGACTACGCGGCGGAGTCTATAAGCGACAATTCGCTGCTTATAATCGTAGACACGCAGCGCGAAAAATCCGTTATGGCGCCTAAGCTCATCAGCAACTTTTCAAAGGCTGTCGTAATAGACCACCACCGCCGCGCGGTAGACGCTTTTGACAGCGCGACGCTCAGCTATCTTGAGCCGGGCGCGTCGTCAGTCTGCGAAATAATCACCGAAATTCTGCAATATTTCGCCGACAATCCCCGTCCTTCCTCGTTTGAGTGCGAAGCGCTGCTCGCAGGCATAGTCGTCGATACAAAGAGCTTTTCGCAGAACACAGGCTCGCGTACGTTTGACGCGGCAAGCTATCTCAGGCGCAACGGAGCCGACATACGAACCGTCAATCTGATGTTCAGGGACGATATGCAGTCGTACAAGAACCGCGCCGGCATTGTCGAAAACGCCATGATTTACAACAACGATATCGCAATCTCGGTATGTCCCGACGATATCGATGACATGAACCTTATCTCAGCGCAGGCTGCCGACGAGCTTGTATCGATACGGGGGATATCAGCCGCATTCGTGCTGTCATCGGTCAAGGGCGACGTTTCGATAAGCGGTCGAAGCCTCGGCATAATCAGCGTTCAGCTCATACTTGAAAAGCTGGGCGGAGGCGGTCATTTGACCGTGGCGGGCGCGCAGTTGAAGGATACGGAGATTGATGAGGCGATAGTCAAGTTAGAGGACGCCATAGACGAGTACATGAGCGAAACCGCTCTCCCTCGCTGACGGCAAATATTCACTTTTAATTACGGAGGTATGGAGGAACTATGAATGTTTTACTTCTCAAGGATGTTCACGGAACGGGCAAGACAGGCGAAATCGTCAACGTAAGCGACGGCTACGCCAGAAACTTTCTTTTCCCGCGCGGTCTTGCGTCCGAAGCGGACGCACAGTCGATAAACGCGGCGAATATCAAAAAAAGAGCGCAGGAGCATAAGAAAGAGGTTCAGCGCCAAAAGGCTGCGGCGCTTGCGAACGAAATGAGCGGCCTCTCCGTCAAGGTATATGCCAAGGCGGGCGAAAACGGCAGGCTCTTCGGCTCCGTCACGAGCAAGGAAATCTCCGAGGCGCTCAAGGCTCAATACGATATAGACGTCGACAAAAAGAAAATATATCTTTCCGAACCCATACGCACGACGGGCATAATCACCGTTTCGGCGCACATGTACGAACAGACGGACGCGCATTTCAAGGTAGAGGTGCTGCCCGCCCAATAGCAGGATAACAGAGGGTGATGTAAATGGAAGAGGTAAATATTGTCGAACAGACGAGTGCGCAGCCGATACCGTTCAGCGAGGACGCCGAAAAATCGGTTCTCGGCAGCATGATGTTGTCCGCAGAGGCCGTAGACCTCGCCTCGGAAGCCCTGAACACGGAGGATTTCTATATCCCAAAGCACAGGCAGATATTTGCCGCCATGCTCGACATAAATGCCAGAAACGGCGCCGTAGACGTGGTGACGCTGCTTGAGGAGCTTGAAAGGCGCGGCACAGCCGATTCGTCCGGCGGCATAGAATACCTGACAGAGCTTTCAATATTCACGCCGAGCGCCGCAAACGTATCCAACTATATAAAAATCGTTGAGGAACGCAGCATAATGCGGCGGCTGATGTATGCCGGCACGGCTATAACGCGCGATGCGATGCAGGGCTCAAAGAGCGTCGAAGCAATGCTCGACGATGCCGAGCGCCGCATATTCAATATCGCCATGCACAACAACGAGGACACGCTGACGCAGATACGCCCCGTTGTTTACGAAAGCTATCAGCGCATCAACACCCTTATAAATCTCAAGGGCAAGCTCACGGGCGTGCCGACGGGCTACACGGATCTTGACAGCATGACCTCCGGCCTTCAAAAGAGCGACCTGATAATCATCGCCGCGCGCCCCTCACAGGGCAAAACCGCGCTCGGGCTGAACATTGCCGCGCACGCCGCGATACGCGAGGGCAAAACCGTGGCGATATTCAGCCTTGAGATGTCGAAGGAGCAGCTCGTGATGAGGCTTTTCGCATCGGAGGCACGCGTTAACATGCAAAACGTCAACCACGGCACGCCGTCCTCACAGGAGCTTCTGAAGCTCGCCGAGGCAAACCTTACGCTCGCCAATGCGAATATGTACATCGATGACAGGTCGAACATATCCGTAGCCGAAATTCGTTCAAAATGCAGGCGTTTGAAGGCGCGAAACGGGCTTGACATGATAGTCATAGACTATCTGCAGCTCATGAAAACGCCTAACGGCTCGGATAACCGCGTCCAGGAGGTGTCTGAGCTTACGCGCTCGCTCAAGATACTCGCGCGCGAACTGAACGTACCCATAGTGCTTCTGTCGCAGCTCTCAAGAAAGGCTGCCGAGCGGAAACCCGCTATGTCCGATCTGCGCGAAAGCGGCGCCATAGAGCAGGATGCCGACATTATCATCATGATTTACAGAGATCCGTCTCGGACGGATGACAACTCGGCGGAAATAATCGTGGCCAAAAACAGAAACGGCCCCGTCGATTCCATATTTCTCACATGGATCGGCGAATACACGCGTTTTGAAAACAGAACGCTCAGAGAGGAATGACAGGCATGGATTCAACTGCCGTAAACAAAGCAATAATTGCGCTCATTCGTGCGGCGATAGGCGGCGAAAAGCTCGACGCGCTGCCCGAGGGCGTTACGATAAACGATATATGTACGCTTGCGTTTAAGGCCACAATAATCGAAATCGTAAAGCACGGCATCATTGTCTGCGGCCTTGCGGACGAAAAAATGCAGGCCGAAAACGCCTCGCGCCGCGCCAGGCTTATGTATTCTGAAGCGAAGCGCCATATATGCACCGAAAAGCTGTTTGAGTCTTTTGAAAGCGCGGGCGTCGACTTTCTTCCGCTCAAGGGCTATATATTAAAGGATCTCTACCCAATGCCGCACATGCGTCCCATGAAAGACGTCGACATACTTGTGTCGACGGCGCAATTCGGCGAAGCCTCCCGCGTACTCGAAGAAAACGGCTATGTTCGCGGAGAAGTGCAGGGGCATCACACCGAGTTCAGGCATCCTGTGGGCGGCATGGTCGAGCTGCACAATTCTCTTGCGGGACGCTCGGGCGCCTCCAAGCGTTATTTTGCCGACGCGCTCCAAAAGGCGCATATCGCAGATTCTCATACGCATATGCGTGAAATGACGAAAGAGGATTTTCTGATATACGTCGTATTTCATATGTTTAAGCACTACGCCATGCGCGGCGCCGGAATACGACCCATACTCGACATATACCTGTATGTAAAAAAGTTCGGCGGCGAATTTGATAGCGACTACCTGTCGCGCGGCCTTTCTCAGCTCGGGCTCAAAGACTTCACCGACTGCGTGATACGCCTCGGCAGAGTCTGGTTCGACGGAGAAGCGCACGATGAGCTTACGCTCCGACTCGAAAAAATTGCATTTATTTCGGGCGCTTACGGCACAAGCGAAGCCATGGACGCAATCGCCAAAAGCGGCGAATCGCGCGGCGACGGTTTTGCTTCTGCGCGCTCGCTCGTTTTTCCGCCGCTCGCGTATATGAAGCGCCATTACTCCGTGCTTGAAAAAGCGCCTCTGCTGCTGCCTGCGTGCTGGGTCGCGCGCGCCTTCAGAGCCTTCTTCCGCCCCGATATCAGCATAGAAAAACGCATACGGCAAAACAAGGATATAAGCAAGGCGGATGCGGAAAACCTTATTGTACTCAAGCGCGAGCTCAATCTTCCCGACTACTTTGAGGACGACTGACTGTCGCATGCGGCTCGGAGATGCTTTTTCGGAGCGTCGGGGATACATTTGCAGATACTTTCGACTTTCAGGCGCCCGACTTCTATAAAAAGCGCGGATACAAGGAGGCTTTTTGCCTGACCGAATAGACGAAAATGTTTCGCAAAAAAGCTTTAATTCGCCCTGCAGGTGCGCAATATTGTTCAAGTCAGACATAACAGCCAATCCCGTCCTGCCGTAAAGGAGCAGAACGGGATTGGCTTTGAATCTGGTGGAGCTTACCGGATTCGAACCGGTGATCTCTACACTGCCAGTGTAGCGCGATAGCCAACTTCGCTAAAGCCCCGAACAGCGTATAGTGTAGCACATAAAGACAAAGTTGTAAAGTGTTTTTTTAACAAAACAGGAATGTACAATTTCATAACATTACCCGCAAAATCCATTCACAAGTCGGCCGTCTTATTTTCCGCCACGGCAACCTCATCTTCATAATACAATGAAATCCACTTCACGAATGAAATCAAATCCGTCTCTTGTTCCGCCGCAGGCATTTCACATGGCGCAGCCATATTTCACACGCAAAGCGTATTTCACAAATCCCGCAAGGGATTTATTTCGTTGAAAAGAAACAACCTTTGTCTACCGACAAAGGTTGTTTCTTTTCTGCGAAAGAGCAGTATAACGGTGCGTAGGTATAGGTAAGAAAAGCGATTAGGTGCGTAATCGACCCTGTTCATCAAATGGGAATTTGGAGAACTGTTTACAATATTTTCTTGAAGCAGATGATACGATTTGCTTCATCAAATCCCATTGCCATATGGAATTTGAAGCTATCCATATTGTCTATCTCGCAATCACTGGCAAACTCACTGCATCCACTTTCTTTTGCCCAAATTTCACAAGCAATAAGGAGTTCTTTTGCATATCCGTTCTTTCGGTATTCTTCTTTTACGAAAATGCCTTCCAAGTAACCCACAGGAGAACTTTCTGTGCCTTCGACATAGTCAGTTCTCAAACCGCATTGTGCAAATCCTACGGGTAAATCATTTATATACTTGATAAAAAATGCAGATTGCTTGTCATTAAGTGTTTCAACAAACTCTGCTTCTAATTCATCAACAGTATGACTATCCCACATTTGAACAGCCATTTCTGCTAAAACACGACTGTCTCCATTTATTGCTATTCTAACCATTGAAACACCTCGTCAAATTCCGATTTATCGAACTGATTATACAGCAGAAAGGACCAACGCCCGCAGGCATTTCACATGGCGAAGCCATATTTCACACGCAAAGCGTATTTCACAAATCCCGCAAGGGATTTATTTCGTTGAAAAGAAACAACCTTTGTCGGTAGACAAAGGTTGTTTCTTTTCTGGCACGCCCTGAGGGATTCGAACCCCCGACCTTCTGGTCCGTAGCCAAACGCTCTATCCAGCTGAGCCAAGGGCGCATTGCACTCCTAATGTGCTTTAGTATTGTAGCTCAATGTCTTCCCGTTGTCAATACATCGAAAAAAATATTTTATCCTTATCGCTCCTGCAAACACGGTAAAAGCGATTGTAAACGGTTCGCACGTCTGGTATAATCATAAAAATTTATTGAAGCGGCGGGTAGCACGATGAACGAGGACAGGCTTTCACATATTATCAAGGCAGCATTAAGCGGCGATTCCACGCTTGTTGTCAAAAACGCAAACGTCGTAAACGTGTTTACAAAGGAGATAATGCACGCGGACGTTGCCGTATACGATGACACAATAATCGGAGTGGGCAGTTTTTCCGGGAAAAACGAGTACGACGCGCATGGAGCCTATCTTTGCCCCGGTTTTATCGACGCCCATGTTCATATTGAATCGTCGATGGTCACGCCCGCCTCGTTTTCGGATATCGTCCTCGAGCACGGCACATGCGCCGTTATAGCCGACCCCCATGAGATCGCCAACGTTTTCGGCGCCGCAGGTGTGCGCGCCATGCGCTCGCTTTCGGACGGAGTGCCGCTCGATGTACGGTTCATGACTCCCTCCTGCGTGCCTGCGACAAAGCTTGAAACTTCGGGTGCGTCGCTAAGCGCCGAGGACATGGCGCAGCTCATTGCTCAAGGAGTCACCGCGGGCCTTGGCGAAGTAATGGACTTCGGCGCCGTCGCCCGCTGCGAACCCGACATGCTTAAAAAGCTATCGCTCTTTGACGGTAAAATCGTCGACGGTCACGCGCCCATGATGTCGGGTCTCATGCTTAACGCCTACCGAGCCGCCGGCCCCGCGACAGACCATGAGTTTTCAACGTTCGGCGAGTTCATCGAAAAGCTGCGCGCGGGCATGTATATGCTGCTGCGCGTTGGCTCGGCAGCAAACGACATAGGCGCGATTCTCACTCGCATCGCTCGGGATAAGCTGCCGACAGATCGGCTTATGTTCTGCACCGACGACAAGCATATCGAGCACATAATGCGCGAAGGCCACATAAACGCCATCGCGCGCCTCGCCGTAAAGTGCGGCATTTCGCCCGTCGACGCCGTGTGCATGGCATCGTGCAACGCCGCTCGCGCCTACGGCATTAACGATATGGGTGCGATTGCCCCGGGATACCGCGCCACTATGGTGCTGTTCGATGACCTCGAGGAGTTCAGCGTACGCGATGTGTTCGTTTCGGGCAAGCCTTATAAGCGCCCCGCTCACGCAGCCGCGCCGCGCTGTTTCGCTGAAATCCCGCAATTCTATGATTCTGTAAGGTATGCCCCGCTCACTGCGGAATCGTTCAGTCTTTTTACCGATGAATATGCCGACGTCATAAAGCTCAAGGACGGCACGCTCGTAACAGAGCTCGTAAAGCGGCGCGTCAATACCGAAAACGGCGTCTACATGCCCACCGCACGGCTCAACAAGCTCGCCGTCATAGAACGCCACCGCGCCACGGGCTCTATGTCCGTCGCGCTCGTTGAAGGGTTCGGTCTCGCGGGAGGCGCAATCGCCTCGAGCGTCGGACACGATTCGCACAACATAATAGTCGTCGGCGACAACGATTCAGACATGCTCGCGGCCGTCGACGCGCTTAAAACATGCGGCGGCGGTTACTGCGCAGTGCGCGGCGGAAAAACAGCCGCAATTCTCGCGCTCCCCATCGCAGGGCTTATGACCGACGCACCGATAAGTCAGGTCATACAGCGCCAGCACGAGCTCTTGAACGCGGCAAAGCTCATGGGCGCATACGGCGCAAGCGACCCGCTGATAACGCTGTCGTTCCTCGCGCTGCCCGTTATACCGCGCGTGAGGCTCACCGACATAGGGCTTTTTGACGCTGCAGAGCAGAGGTTTATATATGTAGGAAACGGGAGAAAAAAGCAATAGCCGCGGCAAGCATCGCGCGAGCAGTCATTACGTTAATATTTTTGAATCCGATTGCATTCGGATTCTTTTTTTCACCGTATCCGCATACACCGTATCGGGGGTGTTGTCATGAACGTACTATGGATAATAATGATAGTTGCGGGAATTGTCACGGGCATAGCGACAGGGCGTACCGAGCTGCTTACGGACAGTATGCTTAAGGGAGCGGGCGAAGCAGTCACGCTGTCGATATCGCTCATCGGGTCATATATGTTTTTCATGGGACTCATGGAGGTTGCCGGCGAATGCGGTCTTGTCGGCGCTTTGTCGCGCGGGTTCAAGCCTGTACTCAGCCGCCTCTTTCCGTCATCGCCGGCCGCCGTCGCGCCCATTACGCTCAATCTTGCGGCCAACTTTCTGGGGCTCGGCAACGCCGCAACGCCGTTCGGACTCGAAGCGATGAAGGAGTTGAACGATGCGAACCGCGATAAGCCTAAGGCGTCCGACGACATGTGTATGTTCATAGCGCTCAACGCCTCTGCCATAGAGCTCCTGCCAACGCAGGTTATTGCAATCAGAAACGCTGCCGGAGCGCAGGATTCGAGCGGGCTCATACTGCCCACGTTCATCTCGTCGGTGATAGGCTTCGCCGTCGCCGCGCTGCTTTGCAAGGCCTTCGCAGGGCGTAAAAAATCATGAGCGCTTATATATTGCCTGTCGGCATAGCGCTGCTTTTCGCATATGCGGCGTCAAAGGGTTCAAACGTCTACGATGCTTTCGTCCGCGGCGCATCGCAAAGCCTGCCTACGCTGAAAAAGGTGCTGCCCTGCATGGCGGCCATGCTCATAGCGATAAACGTATTCCGCGCATCGGGCGCACTCGATTTTCTCACAAAGCTGGCATCCCCCGTATTCGAAGCCGTGTTCATACCGAAAGAGCTTGCGCCGCTGATACTTCTTCGCCCGTTCTCGGGAAGCGCCGCGCTTGCGCTGCTTGCGGACACCTTCTCCCGCTGCGGCGTCGATTCGTTCATCGGCCTCTGCGCATCGCTTCTTGTTGGCTCAACAGAAACCATTTTCTATACCGTTGCGCTCTATTTCGGCTCGGCAGACATATCAAAGCCGCGCTACAGCGTTGCGGTGGCGCTCATAAGCGGAGCCGTCTCGATTGCCGCGTCGATGGCGCTTGCCTATGCAGTTTTCTGAAGCGACAGGCGGGCGCCTTGTTTTTACGGCGTCAATGGCAACGCCTCTGCCGGGTGCATATGCAAAGGCTTCGCTTTATCCGTTGTACTCCATCGTGTTTACGGCCTTATATTCAAGCCGCACATCATGCTCGGGCATTGTGAAGCTGATAATGAAGCCCCCGCCCGAGCCCTGCACATCAAGCCCCTCGGTGCTGCCGTCAAGATAGAAAGTATAGTCGGTATCCGTAGCGACTAAATCAAAACGCAGTTCGACCCGTGCGCCCGCCCTGTAAGAATCCTTCGCGCCGATGTAAAACTCTTTTGCCCCGCAGTAATCCACCCGATAGGCTTTTGACGAGCACCCCACAAAGCATACCGAAAACACAATTAGCGCCGCAATCATAACCGCGGCGGCCGCAGCGGCAAGAGGCATTGTCCCAATTCTCCCTTTCTTCATAGTATCATTATTTCTCCTCCAAATACGAGTCATTATTCAGCGCCCGCGAAATCCTGACGGCACGCCTTGCGGCCTCCGTCCGACGCCCGATTATATGGCTAAGGAGGCGGCCGAAATGCTGCGGCCGCCCAATTATATTGCGTTTGTTATTCGATTACGCATACCGAGCGGCGTCCGTACATAATCCCCCGCTCCGATTCCTTAGCCGTTTATGCCCAAGGGTCGGAAGACTTGGGCTGGCGGATATCCGTCATCAGATACTGCTCCCACAAAAACCACTTGCCGTCGCCTCTCATCCGCAGCTTGACAGGACGGGGACTGTCCGCCCCTCCGCAGGGAATAAACAGCTTCATATACCCCGCCTCAGCGTCGGATATATGATTGCTCTCGATGGTGATTGTGTAAGGCTGGGTGGGCGTATAGTCGTTATCGGGCGTCGCTCCCGCAAAGTACGAGAACGGGATATACGTTCTGCCGCCGTGGAACCTGTCGTTCAGGAAGGATATCTCCTGCCCGTTCAGCGGACGCGGCCCACGCAGCCAGTTCAGCATTTCAGTTCCTATCTGTTTATCGGCCGCATACGCACACAGCGCGCACACGGTAAGCGCCGCCGTCTTGAAGGGCGTATCCAGGGTGGCTTCCGGAAGCGCCTGCATCTGGGCAAGGCTCTCCGGCAAAGCGGAAAACGTAAAGGTTTCCCTCTTGTTCCCGACGGACTGAACCGCCGAACGCACCGCGGAAGCGGCGGTACTCTTCAGTTTGTCAAAAATACTCATACTAAGTCACCTCCAAAGTTATTCTATCATTTATTCCGCTGCGAATCAAACGGGGAGCTGTTAATTTCTTATGTACAACGCTGCGGAGCAAGTAACCGGCGGCGCATTGACGCTTTGACGGCGCGAACCCGGAAACGCGGCGGGGCATTTCTTTGATTTTGTGTGATATTGTGTTACAATCTATAAAAAACGGAGCAATTTATGACAGATATACTTTTGATAATCGCCATCGTTTTCGGCATATGCTCTCTCTCGGCGTCACTCGCCGCACTTAAAGGGCTGTCGGGTTTGAGGCGTGAAAACGAGCGTGCCGTAAAAAACACCGAGCACCTGTTTGCGCTCAACGATGAGAAATTCAGCGCCGTTCGTAGGGAGCTCAACGACTCTCTGCGCCTTTTTGGCGAAATGATATCCTCAAACCAGCGCTCGTCGCAGGAGGCCGTGTCTCAAAAGCTCAACGACATGGAGCGAAACATGGCTTCTCTTCAGGAGGCGTCCGGCAGAAGCACCCAGGCAGTGCTTCGCCAGCTTGAGGAACGGCTCAAAACCTTCTCGCTCGAAAATGAGCAGCGTCTTGACAACATAAGGACAAGCGTTTCGCGCCATCTTACGAGTATGCAGGAGGATAACAATGCGCGCCTTGAAAAAATGCAGGGAATCGTCGATGAAAAGCTGCAAAAAACGCTTGAGGAGCGCATGGCGCGCTCGTTCACGCTCGTCAACGAACGGCTCGAGCAGGTCTACAAGGGACTGGGCGAAATGCAAACGCTCGCTACCGGCGTAGGCGACCTGAAAAAGGTCCTTTCAAACGTCAAAACACGCGGAATACTCGGTGAAATCCAGTTAGGCTCCATACTCGAGGAGATACTTTCGCCCGACCAGTATATACGGGAAGCGCCCATAAAGCGCGGCACAAAAGTCGAATTCGCCGTGAAGCTGCCTTCGGACGACGGCGACGGCGTGCTGATGCCCATAGACTCAAAATTCCCCATGGACGTGTATTCCCGCGTCATGGAAGCATACGACAGCGCCGACCGCGACCGCATAAAGTCGGCAAGCGCGGAGCTCGTACAAAGCCTTAAGGCGATGGCGCGCGACATAAACCAGAAATATATAGATCCGCCGAAAACAACGGCCTTCGCGGTGATGTTCCTGCCAACGGAGGGGCTGTACGCAGAAGCGGTAAAGCTCGGCATGATAGAAACGCTTCAGCGCGACTACAAGGTCTGCATGGCCGGACCAAGCACCCTTGCCGCACTGCTCAACAGCCTGCAAATGGGTTACCAGAGCTATATGATACACAAGCGCAGCGGAGAAGTTTGGCAAATTCTGTCCGAGGTCAAAACGGAGTTTGATAAATTCGCCGACGGCCTTGCCGTCACGCAGGAGCGCATGGTGCAGGTAAGCAACGACCTTGACACGCTCATCGGCGTCCGTACGCGGCAGATGCAGCGCAAGCTGCGCAAGGTCACGGACTCAAGCGAAATGGAGCTCTTGTCCCCCGGCGGCGTTTCGGGCAGCGGAGGTATCGCATGAAATACAGGTTAGCAGTTTTCGACATGGACGGAACGATTTTGAACACGCTTGGCGACATTTCCGCAAGCGTCAACTTTGCCCTCCGCGCGGAGCATATGCCCGAACGGACGATGGCAGAAATACGCGGCTTTGTAGGCAACGGCGTGCGCCGCCTTATCGAGCTGAGTGTGCCGTCCGACGCATCGCAGGAGGCTTGCGAAAGCGTGTATAACGCTTTCGCCGAGCATTACAGGCTGCACTGTGCCGACGCGACCGCTCCCTACAGCGGAATAGTTGACCTGCTCTCACGCCTTCGCGCGAAAGGTATGCACACCGCCGTCGTATCGAACAAGCCGGACGACGCCGTTAAGGCACTCTGCGCACGATATTTTAACGGGCTTTTTGACGCGGCGGTCGGTGTGTGCGCAGGCGTTCGCCCAAAGCCGTGTCCTGACGCCGTTTGCGGCGTTTTGGACGGACTGCATATTGAACGCGCCGAAGCCGTATATATAGGCGATACCGAAGTAGACGCAGCGACGGCCGAAAACGCAGGGCTCGATTTCATTGCCGTCGACTGGGGCTTCAGGGAGCGCCCACTCCTTGAAAAGCAGCGCGCGCAGCTCATAGCGTCAACCGCCGACGAGCTCTTCGACGCATTGACACAATAACGCCGAAACCGACAGCGCGGCGCTTTTGACAGTACGCAGCGCTTGATATATAATTATTATCGTAATTTTTGTGCCGCGCACGGGAAACGGAGGAATACAGAATGCTTGAAATCAATGGTCTCACAAAAACCTACAAGGGCGGCAAAAAAGCCGTAGACAATATATCGCTCCATGTGGATAGCGGCGACATTTTCGGCTTTATAGGTCATAACGGCGCCGGCAAGAGCACAACCATACGCTGCATAGTCGGCGTACTGGGATTTGATGAGGGCGATATCTTTGTAGACGGCGTATCCGTACGCGACAATCCTCTCGAGGCGAAAAAGCGGATAGCGTATATCCCCGACAACCCTGATATATACGACTACCTGACGGGCATACAGTATCTCACGTTCATCGCCGACATATTCGACATACCCAAATCGGCGCGCGGCGAACGCATTGACCGATACGCGAAGGCGTTCGAGATCGAGGGCGACCTCGGGCGGCTGATAAGCTCGTATTCTCACGGCATGAAGCAAAAGCTTTGCCTTACAGGCGCACTTATGCATGAGCCGAAGCTGCTTGTGCTCGACGAGCCGTTTGTCGGGCTCGACCCGAAATCTGCGCACACGCTCAAGGAGTTTATGCGCGAAACATGCTCAAACGGGGGCGCCATATTCTTTTCGACGCATGTGCTGCCCGTCGCCGAAACGCTCTGCAACAGGATAGCCGTCATAAAGAGCGGGCGCATAATCGCACAGGGCGACACCGCAAAAATAAAGGGCGATTCCTCTCTTGAAAATGTGTTTTTGGAGCTTACGGAGCAATGAAAAATCTCGGCTTGGTTTTGGGGCTTTACCTGAAAAGCCTGTTCGGTATAAATAAGGCGCGGTTTTCAAACGACCCCAAGGAGCGCAGGCGTACAGCGCTCTCAATAGTGATGACGCTCTTTTTCGCCGTCTATTTTGCAGTGATGTTTGCGGGGCGTTCGGTGCTCTACGCGCAGTCCGACGATGCGCTCGGTGTGTTTTCGCTTGCGATGACGCTCGGCACGGCCATCACCTTTATTTCGAGCATGAGCGCCGGCTATAACGCGCTTTTTGCGTATAAGGATCACGATATACTGTTTTCGCTGCCCCTTACGCAGGATACGATAAGTCTGAGCCGCCTTTTGATGCTTTATATATCAAACCTCGTATATGTTATCATGATGCTTCCCGGCTGCATAATCGTATGCCTTCGCTGCACAGATATATCATGGCTGATTTTTCCGCGCCTGCTCCTGATGACGGCCGCCGTGCCGCTTATTCCGATGACCGCAGGCGTCCTGCTGAGCATATTTATTAAGTTTATAAGCGTAAAGCTTAAGCTTTCGAAGCTTTTATCGATAATCACGAACATATTCATGCTTGCCGCTATAGCGGCATACGTCATGCTTTCGCAGAATTATTCGTTAACCGCCTCCGCTGCTGTCGTTGAAAGCATATATGCGCCGGCATCGTGGTTCGCGCTCGGCATAGGCGGAAGCGCGCCGCATGTAATCCTCTTTATCATATCGAGTCTGGCAGCGGCAGGCATACTCTGGCTCATTACGGCGCACGCATACAACGCGCTCAACGAGCTGTCATCCGTCCACTTTGCGCGAGGCAAATATAACGCCGATGCGATAAAGGTCTCCCCGCCTCGCCGCGCTCTCATTCGGCGCGAGGCGAAGCGCTTCTTCTCATCGCACATATATGTGATGAACACGGTGGTCCCGCCCGCCATTGCGGCTGTC
The DNA here is from genome assembly GCA_004558825.1 of Clostridiales bacterium. Lineage (GTDB taxonomy): Bacteria > Bacillota > Clostridia > Christensenellales > CAG-138 > SFDB01. The sequence continues at coordinate 13,490 of SFDB01000005.1, read as the reverse complement.
GGTCTCGCCGTACTCGCCGTGCTCGGACGCGCACGCATACTCTCATGGCTTGGCGAAGGAGCGGAATCGATTCTTATGCCGACGGCGCTTCTCGCGCTTTCATTCATGTCCCTTATGTCGCAGATAAGCAGCAGCTCCGTCTCCGCAGAGGGCAGCGCGCTATGGCGAATACTGACGCTCCCCGTCAAAAGCTCCGATGTGCTTAAGGCAAAGCTTGCATTCCATTTCATCGTCCTGTCGCCCATAACGCTCGCAGGCTCCGTGTTCGCGGCGATAGCTGTCGGTGCCGATGCGCTCGGTGTCGCGGTGCTTATAATCGTGCCGCAGGTCGCCGTCGTCTACTGCGATATTATCGGGCTGATGATGAACCTGAAGCTTCCTAAGCTAGACTGGAAAAACGACGTGGAATTTGTAAAGCAGGGCGGAAGCCTCGCCGCTTCGCTCGGCATATGTGTCTTGTCATTCGCGCCGCCGCTCGTTGCGGCTGTCGCATTCAGCGTCTGCGCGTACCCGATAGCACTTGGAACGGGCGCACTGTTTGCCGCGATATCGCTCATAGTATTCACCCGCATGATGAAAAAGAGCGACAGGCTGTTTTCCGCAGAAAACCTTATGTAATCACCGCATTATAATCATCATCGATATAGTAAGCACGATAAGGAACCCGAAGTTGAACGCCTCGAAAAGCCCGAGATAGCGAAGCGTACGCTTTGGGTCGTGCTTCACATATTCGCGGAACGTTATGAGGCTCGCAAGCGATGCGATTATCGTGCCAACACCCCCTATGTTCACGCCGACGAGCAGCTCTCGATAGTTGTCCGTGAACTGCGAAAGGAGTATCGCCGACGGCACATTGCTTATGCATTGGCACGAGAGGACGCTCACAAGAAGCGTGTTTTTGGAAAGAAGCTGCGAAAAAAAGCTGCGCACTTCATCTATGCGCGCCATATTGCCCGAAAAGACAAAAAAGAACGCGAACGTCAGAAGAAGCGGATAGTCGACGCGTTCAAGCGCCTTTCTGTCGGCAAAAAACAGCGCAAAGGGTATCACTATAAGCCCTATCCAATACGGTACGCCGCGGAAAACTATCGCTATCGAGAGCGCGAACAGCGCAAGATACAGCGCCGTGCGCTTTGGCTCAAGCTTTGCCGGCCTGCCGTCCAAAACGAGCGGCTCGGGCCTCACAAAAACAAGGCAGCATACCGTTATCAGCGCCACCGATATCGCAAAAGGCGCCGCCATTATGGACATAAATTCCCCGCTCGGTATCGAAAAGCGCGTATAAAGATAAAGATTCTGCGGATTGCCGAACGGCGTAAGCATACCGCCGAGGTTTGCCGATATGTTCTGCATTATAAACGTGAACGGCATCAGGCGCTCCTTGCCGGTCGAGGACAGCACATAATAACCAAGCGGCAGAAACGTCAAAAGCGCCATGTCGTTCGCTATAAGCATTGAGCCTATAAACGTTATGTATACGAGCGCAAGCACGGTAAGCCGCAGGTTTTTGAAGCACATAACTATATGCTGAGCCAATATGTAGAAAAAGTTTATGTTTTTGAGCGCGCATACAACGGCAAGCACGCAGAAGAGGCATGTAAGCGTCTTAAAATCAAAATAGGCTAAATATTCCTTATCGATTGGCACGATAAAGCTCGTTATTGCGGCCGCCGCAAGCGCGACGCACATAATCGTGTTTTTTCTGATGAAGCGTACAACGGCCGACATTACGCCTCCGGCCGTACAGGACTTTTTCGCGCTTCCTCCGTTCGCTTTTATCTCCATATAGTTTCACCTCTCGTCTTAACGGCATGCGCCTTCCAAAACGCACTGATTATACAAACACGATACATTTTTGTCAATTGCGTCGGACGCGATTGTTTGCTATACTTAAGTGTTGTACCGAAAAGGAAAGGTCAAAAAATGATCTGCATAGACAATATTAGCTTCAAATACGACGAGGCGGGCGCGTACGCCCTCAAAAACGTGTCGTTCGAAATAAATTCGGGCGAAATGATAGCCATCGTCGGCCATAACGGTTCGGGGAAAAGCACGCTTGCGAAGCACCTGAACGGCCTTCTGCTGCCGACCGAGGGCGATGTGCGCGTGGACGGAGATTCGACGCGCGATGAAAACGCCTTAAACTCCATACGCCGCAGGGTCGGCATGGTCTTCCAAAATCCTGACAACCAGATAGTCACTACCGTCGTCGAGGAGGATGTGGGCTTCGGCCCCGAAAACATCGGCGTACCTACGGATGAGATACTCGAGCGCGTCGACGAGGCGCTCAAGGCCGTCAGAATGACAGAATACGCCAAGAGCGCCCCGCATATGCTGTCAGGCGGCCAAAAGCAGCGCGTTGCTATCGCCGGCATACTCGCGCTCAGGCCAAAAACGCTCGTTCTCGATGAGGCCACCGCCATGCTTGACCCGATAGGCAGGCGCGAAGTGCTTGAAACCGTTTCGGAGCAGAACAAGCGCCGCGGCATCACCGTCGTCATGATAACCCAATATATGGAGGAGGCGCTGCTTTGCGACCGCGTGGCCGTGATGAGCGGAGGCGAGCTTAAGATGCTCGATACGCCGCGAAACGTCTTCAAGCGTGTCGACGAGCTGAGGGCTCTCGGACTCGACGCGCCAATCGCCGTCTCGATGCGCGACAGGCTCATTAAGGAAGGATTCCCGATAAGCGATAGTATAATCGGTATCGATGAACTTGCGGAGGCATTATGCCCATTGTTGTCGAAAAACTGAACCATGTATATATGACAGGCAGCGCGCTCGCGTTCAATGCCGTCGAAGATGTATCCCTCACAGTAAACGAGGGCGAATTTCTGTGCGTCATCGGACACACGGGCTCGGGCAAGAGCACTCTCGTACAACACTTTAACGGGCTCATGCAGCCAAGCTCGGGCCGCGTTGTCGTTGACGGCGCGGATATGTGCGATAAAAAAATGCGCCGCCTCGGCAGGCAGCTAGTCGGTATGGTGTTCCAATACCCCGAGTACCAGTTGTTTGAAGAAACCGTATTCAAGGACATCGCTTTCGGCCCGAAAAACATGGGCCTCTCCGCAGACGAAATATCGCTGCGGGTAGCGGACGCGATGCGCTTCGTCGGGCTCGATTTCGATAAATTCGCCGAAAAATCACCCTTTGATCTCTCCGGCGGCGAAAAACGCCGCGCCGCGCTCGCCGGCATAATTGCAATGCACCCGAAATACCTTGTGCTCGACGAGCCAATGGCCGGACTTGATCCCTCGGGCAGGCGCTCCGTGCTCGACATGCTGGTGCGTCTGCAAAAAGAAAACGGCACCGGCATAGTAATGGTAAGCCATTCCATGGACGACATCGCCCGCGTAGCCGACAGGGTTGCGGTGATGAATAAGGGGCGGCTCGTCATGTGCGACACGCCGGAGAATATTTTTAATCACAGCGACGAGCTCGTCAAAATGGGGCTCGACGTGCCTCAGGCCGTGAAGCTCGCGGACGCACTGCTAAAGCGCGGTGTCGACCTTGGCGGCGGCCTATGCACCGAGGACGAGCTTTTCACACGCATAATGGAGATAACGCGCCATGTTTAAGGATATAACGCTCGGTCAGTATTTCCCGGGAAACAGCGTAATACATCGTCTCGATCCGCGCACGAAGCTCGCGGCAATGATAATATACATCGCAATGGTGTTCTCCGTTAAAACGATGGCGCTCTACGCCGCCGTCGCCGTGTTCCTTGTCGCGCTGCTGCTTATATCGCGCATACCCGTATCGTATGTGTTCAAGGCAGTGAAGCCCATGCGCTGGCTTTTGGTGTTTATGTTCATAATAAACATGTTCCTCATAAAGTCGGGCAGGGTGATATTTTCATGGAAATTCATAACGCTCACCGTCGACGGCATAGAGCAGGCGTTTTTCATTGTGATACGTCTTGTGCTGCTTGTCTGCGGCACCTCGCTGCTTACTCTCACGACAACGCCTATATCGCTCACCGACGGGCTTGAGCGTATCATGTCGCCGCTCGCTAAAATAAAATTCCCCGCGCATGAACTCGCCATGATGATGATGATCGCCCTCAGATTCATTCCGACGCTCCTTGAGGAGGCCGAACGCATAATGAAGGCACAGGCTGCGCGCGGAGCGGATTTCGAATCGGGCAACATATTTAAGCGCGCAAAGAACATGATTCCCATACTCATACCCCTTTTCATAAGCGCTTTCAGGCGTGCGGACGAGCTCGCCATGGCGATGGAAAGCCGTTGCTACACGGGCGGAGAGGGACGAACGCGTATGAAAGTCCTCAAGCTCGCGCCGCGCGACCTAATCGCGTTTTTGATTGCGGCAGCAATGCTCGCGGGCATAATATTGGCTGAAAGGCTGGTATTCGCATGAGCAGAGGCGTAAGAACTTCATTGATAATATGTGCTGCCGTTATACTTGCGGCGGCAATAATCTGGAACGTGTCGCTCAACGCCACGGGCGAGCTGACGCGGCTCGTAAAGCTTCTCGAGCGCTACGGCTACGCCGTGTCGACAGACGAGCTTTACCCGTCGGGCAGCGCCGACAATACAACAGCCGCCGAGCTTTTCGCGTCCGAAGCGAATGACGGCAAGAGCGACGCCGCAATTCTCGACGCCGCGGCCGACGCATCTCGGGAAGCGGGCTTTTCCGCCGACGTCAACAGGCGCGGCAATATAGTCGTCATGCTCTGCGCCGTATCCGACGAGGAGGTTATAACGCTCATAATAATCGACGGCGACGTGGAATTCGCGTTTATACAAGTTGCCGGCACTGATGAGGTGCGCGTTCTCGGACACGACAGAAAACCGCGCACGGCCGGCAGCGGCACATAAAAATGCCCGCGCTTTAAGCGTGAAGCAGTCACGCTTCATGCTTTAGTCACACGGGCGTTTTTGCAAGCACCTATCGTTTCATCATATCATCAAAAAACGCAATCGTTTCTTCCGCACCTTCTGACGCGTTTTCTTTCGAGCTTCCGCGCGTGCCAATATAAAGCTTTAGCTTCGGCTCCGTTCCCGACGGGCGAACACATACCGCAGCGCCGTCTTCAAGCGTAAGCCTTACCATGTCCATCGGCTCGAGCTCCGTTTCTCCTGTTGCGCCCGTTTCAAAATTCTTCGCCGTGCGCGCCTTGAAGTCCTCCATCATCGTCACGCGCTTGCCGCCAATCGATGCGGGCGGCGCCTGCCTGAGCAACCTCATTACCGACGCTATATGCTCCATGCCTTCCTTTCCCGCGCATGTGTACGATTTGACCGTTTCCGCGTAATAACCGTATTCCTCAAATATGTCGTTGAGCACGTCGTACAGCGTCTTGCCCTGCTGCCTATAATAGACGCATGCCTCCGCCGTAAGCATTGCGGCGCATATTGCGTCCTTATCGCGCGAAAAACTGCCCGCAAGGAAGCCGTAGCTCTCCTCGAAGCCGAATAAAAACTCGTTTTCATGCGTTTTTTCGCAGCGATCTATAACCTCGGAAATGAATCGGAATCCTGTAGGAACGTTGACCATCTTCACGCCGTAGCGGGCGCATATCGCGTCGGCAAGGCGGGTGCTGACTATCGATTTTGCGGCAAGCGAGTTATTTTTTAACGTGCCGTTTGCTTTTTTGCACGACAGTATGTAGTTCAGGAGAATGCATCCTATCTGATTGCCCGTGAACAGCACAAATTCGCCTGCGTTGTTTTTTGCGGCTACGCCGAGCCTGTCCGAATCGGGATCGGTCGCCAATATAACGTCGGCGCCGTTTTTTTCCGCAAGCTTGAACGCGAGCCTGAACGCATCGCGGTCCTCGGGGTTCGGCACGCGCACCGTCGGAAAGCTGCCGTCCGGACAGCGCTGCTCCTCGACCACGCTCAGGCTTGTAATGCCTATGCTTCTCAGTATCGCTTCAACGGGCTTTGCGCCCGCGCCGTGCAGAGGAGTATAGACTATCTTGAGTTCGCCGCCTTTCTTCTTAACGAGCTCCGCGTTCAGGCAGAGCGTTTTTGTCGCCGCATAATACGCCTCATCGAGCTCGCCGCCAACAATGGTTATAAGCCCTTCATCGGGCGCAGCGCAGCCCTCGAAGTAGTCATGCTCATTTATGCGCGCAAGCACTTCGTCCGCCTGCTTCGGCGCGAGCTGGCCTCCATCCTCCCAATAAACCTTGTAGCCGTTATAGTTCGCAGGGTTATGGCTCGCGGTTATCATTATGCCTGCTATACAATTTAGTCTGCGCAGCGAAAACGAAAGCTGCGGAACGGCGCGAAGCGATTCAAAGAGGTATGCCCTTATTCCGCGCCCCGACAGCGTTTCGGCGCATATGCGGGCAAAGGCATCGGAAAAGCGTCTTGAATCGTAAGCTATCACGACGCCGCGCTCCTTTGCGCCGTCAATCGACAATATGTAATCGGCAAGGCCAAGAGTTGCGCGCCGCACGACGAGCGCGTTCATTCTGTTTGTGCCTGCGCCTATCACTCCGCGCAATCCCGCCGTTCCAAATTCAAGCTCCTTATAAAACATGTCTTCCACGAGTCTGTCGTCGCCCTGCGCGCGCAAAAGCTCATCCTTTAACGCATCGCCGTCGTCAAGCCGCGAAAGCCATTTGTCGAATCGTTCTCTGTATGATTCCATAATGCGTCTCCTAACTCTTTTTTGTTTATTGTACGCCAAACGGACCCGGTCTACAATATATTTTTGCGGCAGTGCGGTTTGCCTACCCTCTTTTAATCACCGAGCGCGGCGAGCGGGGCGGCGCAGCCGCCGCGCCCGCAGGGCGCAGGCTTCCGCAGGAAGCGCGAGCCGCGCGGAGCTTGGGAAAGGCGAAAGCTTGTCTCAAGCCGTGTTTTGAAGACTTCGAAAAAAGCAAAGGCTATTATTCTATAATGCAATATATTGTATATTGCAATTCATTTTTATCCTTACTGTAATCAATACTTTCTCAACACCTTTTACGCAGGTTTTAACGCACAATCCCAACAATCGGGGGTTCGGGGGACGTGTCCCCCGACGGGGTGCAGGGGCAGAGCCCCTGCGAAGGGGCCGCAGCCCCTTAAGATAATTCCTGCTTTGACGACATGTGCGTCAAAACAGATGAAAACCCATAGGTTTCGCACTTTGCGTGTATTGCCGCCTGGAGCGAATGCGAGAGGCAAAGCACGAGAAAAGCTCGAAAAAGTGGCAGTATGCCACTTTTTCGACACTCAACGCATATCTAAATTCTTTGTTTTATTATCTCAACATCTCGCCTGATCCTGTCGGTTTTCCAATACAAAGTTCAGGTGCTTCCAAAAAAAGCGTCCCCTCGCCTTGTTTCAAATTGTGTCACTATTTGTCACAATTCTGACAAAATTATGAACAATTCCGAATGTATATTGCAGAATATAATTGCATTGTATACAATCAAAATATGTCGGGTTATATAGTATAAGGGAGGTATGGTAGTGATTACACGCAAACTTGCGCAGCAGGGCATGAAAGGACGGAAGCGAGACACTTTCCTTCTCAGAACGGTTATAACGTTATCATTCGTGTTCATAACGCTGGCGACTATATTTATATCAAGTATAAAGCACACCGAGAATTATCAGAAGGAACAACTGTATGCCACATGGCAGACTTCGATACTCGGGGCCACTCAAGGCGAAATCGACTATGTAAAGTCGCATTTTAACGATGATGAATACGCCGTTTCAGAGCTGCTCGGCACTTACGACGGCGTAGGAACAGTAGGAACCATCGACGATAATCTAATCGGCATGGGCAGCTTCAAGCTTTTGGAAGGAGACTTCCCCAAATCAAGAAACGATATTCTTATCGAATCGAACCAGCTCGGCGCGCTCGGCGCTTCGGTCGACGTCGGCGACACGATAACAGTCGAAGTCAAGTATCAGGTCGGCTCAATATCAGAGGATGAAAAGCAGACTTTCAAAGCAAAAATCAAGTCAAATAACGCCGACACGCTGTCATCTCTCTCGCCCGATGAGCGCGAATCATTCGTGGGCAAGATGTTTGATTCGACAACTTCATGCTACTATAAAGGCCGCGGCTATGTAACGACACAATTCAAGCAAAACGGCACTCCGCTTTCGCAGTCAGAGCGCCTGTTCGAGTATCTTTACTATCGCAGCCTATACTTCGACTTTGAATTCAATGGTGAGAGTTTAGGCTGGGACAGCAATGAAGCGATAAAGGAAATAACTGCTTACGATCCGACGCTTTATACATATGAGGGCATGACCGTAAAGCTCTTCACAGAGTATTACTACGCTTATTCGCAGGACGATTATAACTTTGAAGGCAGCGGCGTGCAGCTTCAGAATGATATCCGCGATAAGGGCGTCGTAATGAATCAGTACGTTGTGGCCCGCCTCGATTTCAATGTCTGCGGCATAATCGAAACATATACCGACAGATGGGATACCGGTTTCAGCACGCTTGCCAACAGCTTTGTCTGCGAATCAGGGGCGGACTTCATAAAGTGCGCAGTCGAAGCGGCAACGGAAGGCTTTAAATTCGGCGACGCGAACACAAAATTCAACTGTCCCTCAAATGTGTTCATAAAATCAAAGAGCCTTACTCCTGTCGAGGCATACTGCGTTTGCGTTGATGCGTCCGAATCCTCGGAAAAGTCCGTTAACGAAACGTATTATGAGTTCCTTGCAAACCAGACGTATCGTGAAGTAATGCTCTACGGCAAGCCCTGCCTTATAAGCGATAAAAATTACGATGAAAGCTGCATGGTTGAACCCCAAACGGTCTATGCTCCCATAAACGGCTACGCCATCTTCGTGTGGGACGTACCGGAATATACCGACGCCGCAGGCAATCACCACGCTTCAGAAGAGGTAAATGTGCTGGTACCCAAGGATGTGTTCGATATGTTCGTTGAGGAATTCGTACTTGAGGCAGACGAGCGCACAGCAGAGATCAACGATGTGCTTGGCGGATCATTCGTTTCTGCCGCCAGCCAGTACCGCATACTCGACACGCTTAAAAAGTTCGATATTTTCAAGAAGTATATGCCTTATGGTGACTTCAGAAAGGACACCGAAAACTGGGTAGAGGTTTGGGACAGCAGCACGAAATATGTCCTGAACAGAAAATACTTCAACGAAAAAGGCGTCATCGAAACACCGGCCACATATAACTATGATTCTTCGATGATCCCTGTCACCATCATCGACAAGGACGGCAAAGAAACCATGTATCTTGTAAATGATAGTGAGTTTGATATTTACTACTTTTATCTGAACGCAAAGCTGCAGGGCGATGACGAAGCCGCTGACCTCGATGCCTCCGACAGGGAGTATTACGCCTCACTGCGGCAGTCGCCCTACGATAACACCAATACGCATCTGCGCATAAACAGTCTCGCGTACCCCGAGGATGTTGTGGACACGCAGGCGACGCTGACAATAACCGTCGTCGGCATCATATTCATCACAACTGCCTGCGCGGTGTTCCAGATTTTCCTTACGCAGATAAAGCGCAGGACAAGAAAGATTGCGCTGTTGAAAGCCGTCGGCGCAACCAACGGCCAGATAGGCGGCATGCTCGTTTGGGAAGGCGTATACCTTCTCGCCGTCGGACTCCCGCTCGGCGCAGTAATCGGCTTCATCGTATCATACGCCGCCATATTTATTTCAAACGACGTACAGGCCAATAAATCAATAATTTTCTCCGTTGACCCCGCCTCGCTTGCGCTCGGACTCGTATTCGGCATTTTGGCGCTGTTCCTTGGAATGCTTATCCCGATGATAATTGCGATACGCACACCCTTGCGCGGCAGCATGTCGGGCGTCGGCGTAAAGAAGACGAGCGTAAAACGCAGAGCGGTTTCAGAAAGCGCTCTCACGACGCGCCAAACCTTTGCTTCCGTATCAAAGCGCCATGCGCAGTCAAACAGAAGCAAGAATACTGTTTCATTCGCGCTCAGCACATTCATCATCTCAATAATGCTGATAGCGCTGTTCCTCGGCTTCTGCTCGTTCGACGATTACAAAAAAATCGTTGTCAACGACAATCGCCCCGACTTCCTTGTTTCCGCCCCATACGGCATGGCCCCGCGCTTTGTCGAGGAGAAGGTTCCCGAAATAGGCGGAATTGCAGGCATTTCCGATGTATATGCCTACAGGGTGATTGAAAAAGTTCCTATGATGCACGAAGCGTTTTCGCCGCTCGCCGAGCCCGACAAACGGAGCGATATAATCTACGCATTCAGGCTAATCTCGGGAATCGATCACAGCAGCTTCTTTACCTCATCACAGGATCTCGACAACAGCAGTGAGAACGATGACGAAAACGGAGGCGATGACAATGATACCGTCGTTTTGAGTTACGGCAAGGAAACGCAGCTCCTCGAGGGCACCGATATCGTAATCAGCAGCTACGACAAGCAAAACATGCTGCAGCTTACCGCCGAACAGCTCGCGCGCTTTATAATACCGAATTCGAGCGTTTCGCAATCGATGGCTCATATTACCAACTATCGCGCCTATTATGGATACGGCGACGACTATTTCGATCCGAGCCAATTCATCGATCCGAGCAACCCTGATGCGGGCGACAGCGATCCGCAGCCCGATGATGTCAACGATAATCCCGATGCCGCGTCCGAAGACGACGAAACGTTCACGCCTCTGCTTACGACAATATACGGCATAGACGCGGATTATCCGGTAATGGAGCAGCTTAAAGCGGCATTTGCCCAAAGCGATTTCGACGAAAAAGAATTTGCTGAAGGCAATCAGGTAATACTTCTCGTGCCAAAATTCCTCAAGGGCACAAGCGATGATTACACCTCGGTTGTCGAAGGCGATTTCTCAAAGGTTTCTCATGCAAAGCGCATGAGCGCAATACTCGATGCCGCAAAAGCGTTCAAGCTCTCATATGACAAGCGCTTCGCAACATATTACGACACCGAGGACGTTATCAAAGTCGGCGATCGGCTCGAATTTGAGGGCAGCTCCATAAGCGTCGGCGACGAGACAACGTCCGATAAGACAATAAACAAGACCGCCACCGTCGGCGCGATAATCAACTACTTTCCGAACGACAGCATTTGGCCGTTCTCCGACAACTGCATGGGCTATGAGGTTATTGCGGGAAACAACCTTGTGACTAAGCTCAGACCCGGTTCCTCAAGGCGCTTGACCGCCGAGGAAGTGCAGGGCTACCTGATGATGGACGATCTCTTCTACGGCGGCATCAACGGCCACACCGACTTTTATATCTATGGCAGCGACGAAATGACGCGCGCCGACACCGACCTGCCGCTGCTGACCTACGCAAAATCGCTCGGCCTTTCGCTTACCAACTACCGCGAAAGCAATTCCGCGCTCTATAACGAAGCGGTCAACAACGCCATGATAATCGCGCTTCTCGGCATTGCGGCGGCAATGATAGCGCTCGTGATTCTTTCAAACACCGTCTCTTCGTCTGTCGAGCAGGATTCAAAGCGTTACGGCATTCTCCAGTCAATCGGCGTGGAAGCGCGCAGTTTCAAGCTCGAACAGTACAGGACGGGCTTCCTCAACGGTCTGATATCGATACTTATAGCCAACGCGCTCGTTGCGCTGATACTCTTCTTTACAACCTTCGGCGCAACATTCGGCTATGAAATGTCTATCGGCGATTACTTCGCCGACATGATACAAAACAGGCTTGCGATGTATCCGTGGGCGCTGCACGCAGCGCTCTGCATCGTATACCTTGCGATACAGATGGTTATATACAGGGCCCCGCTTAAAACTGTCTTAAAGCGCAGCCCCATTGAAAACATAAGAGCATAGAACAGGACGAAAGGAGCAAAACATGGAAAACAGCAGACACATAGTGCTTAGAGCGGAAGGCATAGGTAAGACCTATGCAAAGGGAACCAGCCTTGAGACACAGGCTCTCAAGCCGTCAAATCTTGAAATCGAGGAGGGCGTGTTCTATGCGATAATAGGCAGGAGCGGCTCCGGTAAATCGACGCTTCTCCACATACTCGGCGGCCTCGACCGTCCGACGGAGGGCAAGCTCTTTATCGAAAACGAGGACGTTTTTGAGCTCAAGGATAAGGAGCTGGCAAAGCTTCGGCGCAGGCGCATAGGCTTTGTGTTTCAGGCCTACAATCTTTTAAGCGAGCACACGGCAGAGGAAAACATACTTATGCCAATACACCTTGACGGACGCGAAGTCGACACGGAATACTACAACCGCGTCATAGAGGCCTTGTCCATCACGAATAAGCTTAAAAACTATCCCGACGAGCTTTCGGGCGGCGAACAGCAGCGCGTCGCCATAGCCCGTGCGCTCGTCAGTCGCCCCGCAATACTCCTTGCCGACGAACCGACCGGCAACCTCGACCCGAGTACGGGCGACGAGGTTCTGCGCCTTCTCAAGTCGATATCGCACGCATTCAACCAGACCGTCATACTCGTCACGCATGACATGGAGATTGCCGCCATGGCCGACCGCATAATTAAGCTAAACGAGGGCCGTATCGAAGACGTTAAGGATAACCCGACAAAATAAGTTAATTGAATTAACTTCCGTTAACTTTTATTGACTTTGATTACTGAAGAACGCCGACCCGATTATGTGCGAACGCATTTCGGGCCGGCGTCCTTTTATTTATAAGCGCTTTCCTTTATTTTTTTATCCCATTGGCTATATACTCAACTACGGGTATTGTCAGAAACACAATCCAGCCCGGATGCCACAGTCTGAACCCGAAGCCCATTATCAGATAAGCCGTTACGCATATCAATGAATAGATGCCGCGTATCTTCCTGTGCTTGGCAAGCGCGCCGCCTATAGTATAATAGAACGGTATCGAAAGGAAAACAAGCCACGAAAGACCCCAAATATTCCATATGAAGCCAAGCGACAAAAACACAAGCACGCAAAGCACAGGATACGGGAAAGCCAGATAGGCATTGCTTCCGTGCCTGTTTCTTATTATGTAAACGAGCGAGCTGTATAGCGGTATCGTAAGAAACAAAAGCCACGCCGGATGCCAAAGCTTGAGCGTAAACCCGAGCACCGCATATGCCGTCGTAACGCATACAGGGAAGATTGCGTATGCCATAAATCCCTCGCTGCGCGCAAAGGCGGAAGCTATAAGATAGTACACGGGAATTGACAAAAGAATTATCCAATACGGGTGCCACGCATTCCACACAAACCCTATCAGCAGATAAACGCCGCACGCAAGCACGGGATAAGGAAATCTCATCCAGCGCGACGGGTTTTTGATGTCGCACGCAAGCTTTACAAACGGCTCAAAAAGCGGTATCAGCAGGAACAGCAGCCACGTCGGATGCCAAAGCTTGAACACGAATCCGCATACAAGATATGCGATAACAATGAGTATCGTAAACGGAAAGTCCATCAAAAATGAGCGCGCCTTCGTATAGCCTGTACGTTTTTCGGGCTTTCCTGCGTCCGCTTCGTCCTCATCGTCAACGCGGAACGTTTTGTCATAAACGCGGCTTTTGTATATGCGCTCA
>SFDB01000013.1 GCA_004558825.1 Clostridiales bacterium | reverse complement strand
GAACTCTTTGGCTCCGATCCCAAGAGCTTGTATATGCTCAATCAGGAATTGGCAGCACGAATTTACTCTGCTCCTTCTTTGGTTCTTTAATCACTATAGCTTATCGATGATGGAAGTATAAAAGGCAGTATGCCGCCTGTCGGTTTCCCGGCAGGCGGTTTTTTACAGGAGGATGCCTATGATTCAAGATAATGCCAGCTTTACCTTTTTACATCGCATAGCTGATGTAGACCGTGGAAAGATCCGCCATCTCAGCAAGGTGCTCTTGGGGGATGTTTCGCTTGTTGCGGAGCTTCTTAAGCCGCAACGCAAGGATGTGTGCGTCGAATTGCATGTTAAAACCCTCCAAAATTCAAGTTTGTCATGGATAGCCTTGCTCAGCTTCTCGCGCTGATCCATAAGGTGCATCATAAACTTGACCACATCGGTGATCCTGTCCGCAAACTCCGTGGGCGGGGTATCTGCAACCGTTTCATTCTCCGCACCGTCGTACACCTTCTGACGGAGATAGGTGTTTTCGACCTTGGTGATGTTAGCTTCCCGACCGAGAATGCCCTGAGCTTCATCCATCAGGGTTCCCAGCTTATTCTGAAAACGAAATGCTTCTTTCAGATTCATTGCGTTCACTCCTTTGCTTCATTTCATAGGTATATCATAGCGCCTGCTGATCGGTTTGTCATTGAACGAAAGCCCTAATGTCAAAACGAAAGCCTGAGCAATCGTTTTGTTATGCACCCACCGAGGAAAGTGGGTGCATTTTCTATATGCGGTTTTTCAGTAGGATTTTATCTCGGGAATGGCGACGAAGGAGAATTGCAAGAATCATTCATATTCCCGGGCGCATTTGCCATTTTGCATTAGGATTCTGCAAGAACAAAAAGAAAAGGACTGAAACCTTGTATCAAAGTTTCAGTCCTTTTATGGTGCCGATGGCCGGACTCGAACCGGCATGAACAAGTCGGCGGATTTTAAGTCCGCTGTGTCTGCCAATTCCACCACATCGGCATATGGCAATTATACAGTCACGCGCCTAAAACGTCAAGGCGGCACGGAGGGCTGCTCCGCGCGAGGCTGTCGAAAAAGTGGCTAAACGCCGCTTTTTCGAGTTTTTACGGGTTTTTATCCATTCTGACGCACATACCGTCAGAGCCGGATTGAACATAAGGGGCTGCGGCCCCTTATCAACCCCGGGGGTTTATCAACGGACTGAGGCGTATTACGGCCGTTTTGCCCTTTATTTCGCCGCAGGCTTAAGAAGCTGCATGAACTCCTCGCCCGTAATCGACTCTTTTTCGTATAAAACCCTTGCAAGCTCGTCAAGCTTGCCGCGGTTTTCCTCGAGAATCTTCCTCGCCTTCATGTGCTGGCGGCCGATGAGCTCCGTAACAAGCTCGTCAATCCGCGCCTGCGTCTGCGCCGAGCAAACGAGGGAGGCGTCCTCTTCGAGGTAGCGATTGCTTACGACCTCCAACGCAACCATGCCGAATTCGTCGCTCATGCCGTAGCGGGTGAGCATGGCGCGCGCAAGCTTCGTCGCCTGCTCGATATCGTTTGAGGCGCCGGTCGTAATCGAGCCGAACTTTATCTCCTCCGCCGCGCGGCCGCCCGTAAGCGTCGCAAGCTTGTTTTCCATTTCCTCCTTTGTCATGAGGTAATGGTCGCCCTCCTCAACCTGCATTGTATATCCCAGAGCGCCCGAGGTTCGCGGAATTATCGTTATCTTCTGCACGGGCGCAGAGTCCTCCTGCATGGCGGCGACAAACGCGTGGCCTATCTCGTGGTACGACACGATCCACTTCTCGCGGTCAGTAAGAATGGCGCTCTTTTTCCGATAGCCGGCGATGACGACCTCTATGCTTTCCTCAAGGTCGGCCTGCTCTACACAGGTGCGTCCCGAGCGCACCGCGCGCAGCGCCGCCTCGTTCACCATGTTTGCAAGCTCCGCGCCGGAAGCGCCCGAAGCCATCCTGGCCACCGCCGTAAAATCGATGCCGTCCGCAAGCTTTACCTTTTTTGCATGAACCCTGAGAATGGCCTCTCTGCCCGCTAAATCGGGAAGCTCAACAGGTACGCGGCGGTCGAACCGTCCCGGACGTGTCAGCGCGGGGTCAAGCGATTCGGGGCGGTTTGTGGCGGCAAGTATGATAACGCCCGTATTGTCCTCAAAGCCGTCCATCTCCGTCAGGAGCTGGTTGAGCGTCTGCTCGCGCTCGTCGTTGCCTCCCATCGGCCCGCCGCTTCGCTTCTGTCCGATGGCGTCAATCTCGTCTATAAACACGATGCAGGGCGCCTTTTCCTTTGCCTGACGAAAAAGGTCGCGCACCTTGGATGCGCCCATGCCCACAAACATCTCAACAAATTCCGAACCGGACATCAAGAAAAACGGAACGTTGGACTCGCCGGCGACAGCCTTTGCAAGCATTGTTTTACCCGTTCCCGGAGGGCCTACGAGCAGCACGCCCTTAGGCATGGATGCACCTATCTGCTCATATTTTTTCGGGTCGTGAAGATAGTCGACAATCTCCTGAAGGTTCTCCTTCGCCTCGTCCTCTCCCGCAACATCCGAAAAGCGTATGCCTGCGCTTGACTGGACGTATACCTTGGCGTTTGAGTTGCCGAGGCCGAACATCATTGAATTGCCGCCTGCCCTGCTTGTGAGCTTCTTCGCCATGTACTGCCCTATTCCTATGAAAAGGGCTATCGGCAGCAGCCATGTGAGCAGGAATGTAAGCAGCGGAGACATCTCCTTGATGATTTCGCTCGAAAACTCGGCCCCCGAATTATAAAGCCGCTCCGTAAGACCCGGGTCGTCCATAAGGCCCGTTCTGTAGATGGTTTTTTCGTCCTTATCGGTGAAAATGATTTGGTTGCTCTCCACCTCGACGCGGCCAATTTCACCGTTTTCCGTCATGGCCATGAACGTGCCGTAGTCAACGTCGTTTACGTTGCTCTGCGCTATCAGCGGCATCAAAAACAGGTTAAAAGCCAGCAGCACGATTAGCGCGACGCCATAGTAGAATATTAACGGCTTTTTCGGCGGTTTTACCTCTTTCATATTGCCGTATGCCCCCTTTGCGTATTAAAAACGAATGCATCTGCCCCGAGTCTTTCCCCGGCAGACTCGGGACACGATAATGCATTATACCGTAGGGGCGAAAAAAAAGTCAACAAACGCGCCGTTTTCAGCCATTTCGTTCCACGGGCAGCTGTATCTCCGTAAGCCATTCCTCAACCGTGGACCTGTTCCATACGCCGTCAAGACAGCTGACGCGCGGAAGGCCCGAGATTCGATATCCGTTTGCATGCGCGTAATTTACGACATATGCATACGCCTCATCCATAAGCTCGTAAGCTCCGTGGTGATATACGCATACGGCCTTCGCGGCCGGAAGCTCGCGGAAACGTATGCGTTCGTTTTCGGCGCCGCGCCGAAAATGCGCCTCCAAAGCGCCCTTCGATGCACAGCCGGGCATGCTTCTTTTCTGAAAGCATAGCACAAGAAGGCGCCCTTTTGAACCGCAGCGCGGCGTTCGCGCTTATTTTTCAAGCCTGCTCAGGCGCAGCTCGAGCTCGGCTATCTTTTTTGAGAGTATTGTAAAATTCTGGTTGAGCAGGTTCTCGTTCGAGCTGACCGTATTATCATCGGCGAGCTTGTCTCGCCCCGCAAGCGGATTTTGCAGCATAACATAGTAAAGCGCGCGCATGTCGGCCATTACGACACCCTCTTTCTGGCTGATATCTCGAGCTCGACCCCGCCGAAAAGCGAAAAAGCTCCGCCGTTTTCGTTTGAAAAGCGGAGCTTGAACGCCCTGCCCTCATTCCTCAGCGGTATCTCCTTGACAGCGGACTCGGAATACGGCAGCAATACCCTGTGCCGAGCCGTGTTGTCGCCGACGGTCACATCGATTATGAGCGCGGCGTCGTTCTCTGCGCTCCCGCGAAGATACAGCCCGTCAAGATGCTTTATAAACGTCTTTTCAAGAAGGTCGGTAAGCGGCGTGTTCCAGTGCGCCTCTATCGGCGCGCCGTCATAGCTGCCGCCTTCGCCGAAGCGGTACACACATCTTGTGTCGTTGACGAGATATATCCTCCCGTCCCACGCGCATATGTCGCGTATGCCGAAGCCGCGCCGTATCATGTATGTGTAGCGGAGCATGTCGTACTCTATCATTGCGTCGCCTCCGTCCGCATCCTTAACGGTGAAGTAGAGCGTCCGTCTCGTCGCCGCGCCTCGGCAGTCGGAAACGTCCGCGCCGTCGAGTGTTACGCATATCTTTCGTGCGTCGGGAGACAGATACGAAGTAACGCCGTTGAATATAAAAAGGCCCTCGTGCGTCATGTAAAAGGCCGCGTCGCCCACCCGCACGAGCGACGACGCAGCCATCCTTTCAACCTGCGCGTCTATGCGCTCGACCGTGAAGTTCGACGGCCTGTCGCCTATGAGCCTGAAAAGCCCGCGTTTGGTAAAAATCAAAAGCTGGTTGCTCATGGCCGCAAGCGCAGTTATAGTATCCGTGTGCGACGCGCCGATTTCCGTATGGCCGCCCTCAACGTTCACCGACGCCTCCACGGGGCCCCAGTTTTCAATCGTGCGGCCGCTGCCCGGGAGCTGCGACCAGTAGAGCCTGCTCGGATAATCGGGATCGCCCGCGGCGAACAGCCTTCCGCCGAACATCGCAAGATACATCGTCCGTTTATCGCTCTGCCCGTCTTCGCTGCCAAAGAGCGACGCAGTTTGTCCGTCGTACTTGACGATGCGATTGTTTTCGCAGCCTATCAGCAGGTAGTCCGTGCCGCTTATCTGTGTCTCCTCACATGTGAATTTCCCCGTCACATCGCCTTCATATTCATATATCTGCGTCCAGCCATCACTCTTTTTCGCGTATACGGAGTTTCCCGCCATTACGATGAACTCGTCGCCTCCCGAGTGCGAAAAAACGTGCATTCTGTGTATTTTGCCCGTCCCCGGCACGGGTATGTCGATGTGCTTGACATAGCCCTTGGCGACGCTGAGACGGCCGTCCGTCGTGTCCATGTTGCACGCATCGGGCGAATACGACGGCGAAAGCGAATTTTCATCGGCAGATTGGTCTATGCCCTTGAACGCGTCTATTGAGTATTTTATTGTGCTCGACATTTTATCACCACCTGTTTATAAATCCGTATGCGTCGGCGCTGCCCGATTTTTTAAGCATTTCGGCCTTCATTGTCTCGTAAAGCCGCATATGCGCCGCAAAGCCCTTCTGCGTCGAGATGTCGCCGCTCATGCGCTCGCGCGCGACGACGTATATAACTATAAGCGGATGAAAGCGCTCGGGCAGTTCGGGAACGTCCGACGGCGAGCTGAGGCGCTTTGGAACGTATGCGTACGTCACGGCTACGCTGCCTTCGGCCTTTACTTTGAAAACGCCGCTCGTCCCGCATTCGACGAAAGGAACATCCCTGCCGTCCGCAGTTATGCTCACTATCCCTATGCAGTCTCGCTCGAACGCGTTTGCGTCTACAGTGCCGTCGAGCGATATCAACGCCTTTTCCGTGCGGACGGGCTTTATCGCGTGCGCAAGGTCCGTCAGCGCATCGTTTGCGAACATTGTAAGCTTATCGCGCCACATTTCGAGCGTCTGCGCGTCGTGCCCTCTGTCGAGCCGGTCGAGAGCGCCAACCGTTATGTCGTTAAGCGTCATGCCGTCTCCTCCCTTCAACCGAGCTTTTTGCCGTTCGCCGACGCGTACGCACGCGCAGAGCGCCGAGACAGTATGCCTATCTGCTCGTTTTGGCGTATGAGCTTTGCAAGGCTTTCGGGCACCTCAACAGGCTCGCCGCGCTTTATGCGGAAAAAATGCCCGTTTATGCCGCCCTCCCACGGCGCGTCGTCGCTTCTGCCGCCGAGCACCACCGTCAGGCGCGGTTCCTTTGCCAGCCGCCTGCCCGTTTCGCCCGAAATATCGCTTACATCAAAATTATCGTTCATATTGTCCTCCTTTGTTCGCTCCGCCTTTGCGAAGCCTCGTTTCCTAGGTATGCATCGTTGCGTTTTTCGCTCCCCCGATGATATAATCTCAAAAGCTTAATCAACGGACGGTAATCGGTTCATGAATAAATCACGGTTAAAGGGCGTCGCTGCCGTAGTCCTTGCGTCGATGTGCTACGGCGTGACGCCCATACTTACAAACATCGCCTTAAAGGGCGGCCTGCCGCTCGATTTCGCTCGGCGCATATTCGGCGAAGGCGCTCCATCGTTCCTGACAGCGTCTTCGGAAACGGCGATACCGAACGAGAGCGTCGTCATGCTCGGAATGCTTTTGGGATGCCTCATTTCGCTCATAACCGCGCTCATAAGCAAAAAAGGGAAGCTGCTTTTGGACGTGAAGCCCAAAGCGCTCCTCTCGATGACGCTCCTCGGCGGCGGGACGTTTACCGCAACGATGCTGCTGATTTCGTATGCCTACCGCTTCATGGAGCCCGGTTCCGTAATAGTGCTGCATTTTTCGTATCCCGTTATCGCCTGCGCAGCGGCGGCGCTGTTCTTCGGGGAGCGCTTCACTGTTTACAAGGCTGCCGCCGCCGTTTTCGCGGCCGCCGGCATATACCTCGTATCGGGCTTCTGCGGCGCGGACTCGTTCGTCGGGCCGCTGCTCGCGCTGCTCTCCGCATTCGCCTATGCCGCGTATTTTCTCCTTGGAAAGCACAGCGCCTACGCTGACGTAGATTCCTCCGTCTCAGGCGTGTACATAACGCTCGGCGCTGCCGCTGCCGCCTTTGTCGCCGCGCTCGTTTCGGGCAGGCTCGCGCTGCCGTCAAACGCATTCCTATGGCTCGTGCTCGCCATGAGCGGCCTCATCGGCTACCTCATCGGTCTGCGGCTTCTCCTTTACGGAATAAAGGTGCTCGGCTCGGGTACGGCCGCCATGCTGAACACGCTCGAGCCCGTTATGGTCACGCTCTCGAGCATAGCCGTTTTCGGCGAATCGATGGGGCTTATGAAGGGCTTAGGGTGCGCGCTCGTTCTTCTCGGTACGATAATCACCGCCTTTGGGTCGCTCAAGCAGCAGACGCAGTAGAGCCGTAAAAAAAGCGGCTGCGCAATAACCTCGGGCTTAACGCATTGCGTGTCACACATGCTTTCGCCTTTCCCATGCTCCGCGCGGCTCGCGCTTCCTGCGGAAGCCCGCGCCCGCAGGGCGCGGCGGCTGCGCCGCCTCGCTCGCCGCGCTTGACGGTTACAGAAAGTTTTGTTCTTGATTGACGCAGGGGCTCCGCCCCTGCACCCCGTCGGCGGACACTTCACCCGCCCCCAACCCCCGTTTTAACGCATTACGTCTACACGTGCTTTCGCCTTTCCCATGCTCCGCGCGGCTCGCGCTTCCTTTGGAAGCCCGCGCCCGCAGGGCGCGGCGGCTGCGCCGCCCCGCTCGCCGCGCTTGACGGCCTACTTCTTCATTCTCTCGAGCAGCCCCTTGAGCTTCGCGGGCAGCGGAAGCCCCAGCTTTGCCGCGTTCTCAAGTATGCTTATCGATTCGTTGGCGATATAAAACATTATTACCGCCGCCCTGATCGCCTTGTTTGCGGCCGGCACTATGCGGTCGGCTATCGCCGCAACAGCGACAAGCGCAAATATGAATATCTTTTTCAAAAGCCCCTTGAACCCTGTCTCGCTCGACAGCTCATGCTTGAGCGCGGCGTTCAGCACGCCCGTTATGTAGTCGATGACCACGACGCATATGAGCGCGATTATGAGCGCGTCAAAAGGCCCCCATATGTATGCGGCGACAGCGCCGACTGCGGCAAAGGCCGCTTTTATCCAATCCATTGCTTTTCCTCCTTATTCGCCGTCCTCAAGCGCAATGCCGAGCGCAAGGCGCATATCCGCCCCGCAGATTCCGTCCGGCCTGAGCGCCGAGGCGCGCTGCTTGAAAAGCCTCACTGCGCTCTCCGTTCTCCTGCCGAACCTGCCGTCGGCGCCCGCCTCTCCTACGTCGTAGCCAAGGCTCATTAGCTGCATCTGCATCAGCGCCACGTCGTTTCCCTGCATCATGGGCGATGAAAGCTTGAGCTCCCTCGGCTCCGCCGCGCCGAAAAAGGGCAGCCTGCCGTATCTGTTCCAGTAGCCCTTTCCCCATGCGTCAATCGATGCGGATACGACGCCCGCGTCGCGCCCCTTGCTCTCAATCACCTCGCCGTCGCCTATATATACGCCGACGTGGTGTATTTTCTTACCGTTGTGGCGAAACACAAGGTCGCAGCTTTTAAGCTCCGCGCGCCCTATCTCCGTGCAAAGGCTGAACAATCCGCGCGACGACAGATCATGCTTTATAAGGCCGTTTTCGAGCAGAAAGGCGGCTATAAGCCCCGAGCAGTCGTATGCAAGCAGCTCCTGCGCGCCCTCCGCAAGCCTTTTTTGCATGAACGCGCGCGCTCTGCGCTTATTTTCCCCGCTCGTTTCGCGCCGCTCGATGAGCGCGTCGGTGCAGCGCTCGCCCTGCGCCCCCCAAACGTATGCGCTCCCTATGCGGCTGCGCAAATATTCAATAAATTTTTCCTTCATATACACCTCCTCGGACTTATGCGTCGTTCAGGCCCGTCTCGGATGCGATATCCTCAACATCCTGCTCCGTCAAAAGCCCTTTTGACAAAAACTCGGCGCATTTTACGCTTATATACGCCGACGAGAACTGGCCGCTCGCGTAGCCCGCAAGAAGCCCCCTCTTTATAAAGTTTTTCAAATCAAACATTTATGCTTCACCTCCCAGTGAGATTATCGCGTTTGTAAGCTCCGCGACGGCCTTGTTGAGGTCGCGCGGATATTCGGCAAGCACCTTTGCCGAGCCGTTGACCGACATGGCTATCGTGCCGTCGCTTTCGCCCGTATCGACCGTATCCGCGTAATCCGTTATAACGGGCGACGTCTTTGCGAGCAGGAGCGTTACGGGCGTCCCTGCGGCATATTGCTCTGCAAGCATCGCCTTGAGCGCGGGTATGTCGTCCTCCCCGTTCGGAAAAAGGACGTTATCTACGAGCCTGAGCTTTGTCGCGCCGCCTATGTCGGTGGCGCACATGCGCGTGCCCGCGTTGCCGCGCTTGCCCTTCAGCGTGCCGCCCCATGACGTGCTTGAATAATGTGTGCATAGCACGTCGTTTGAAAATGCGCCGCCGCTATAATCGGGCAGGGCCAGTACGAACGAGTAGCCGTCGTGCGTCCACTCCTCCGCACCCGTAAGCTCCACCTCGTCGATGCGGCGGTAAAGCTTGCCGTTTATCAGGTCGAGCTCGTCGCACGCGCCTTCGCGAAGCCCCCTCAAGACGCCCGCGCTTATCGCGTACTGCGTCTGCGCGCCTGAGCTCGAAACGGTGAGCGCAGTCGGCTCCGACGACGTAAGCACGCCGGGGTTTTCGGGAGACCTCGCCGAGCGCACGCCGCTGTCCTCCACGGCCGATACGCCGAGTATCCTGAGCGTCACGAGCTTTTCGCCCTCTCTTGCGTCCTCCTCGCTTACGGCTGCGCCCGATACGCTCCGCATGAGCGAATTAGAGTAGCGCTTGTCGCTTTCCGTCTTTGAAAACGACGTCTTGTCGGGATAGGCCGTCTTGTCGGCCGCCGGCAGGCTGAGCGCCGTCAAAGCACCCCAGCTCGACCACTCGTATCCGCTCGAAGGCGGCACGAGCGAAAACGAGTTCACGCTGCCAAAGCGGTATTTCGCGCTCTCGCCCTGCGCATACGGTATAAAGAGCTGAATTGTGCGATATTCGTATCCTGAGGATGCGCTCGCCCTTGACGTGCTTACAAGCAGCGCGCCGCTTTGGTACGAATAAAGTCCGCTTACCGCCGCCGCGTCGGCATCGTCGCATACACCCCTGAAGAAGTTGTCCTGCACGTTCTTCACGTCTACAAGCAGCGACCAAACCTCGCTCCCTATCCTGCGCCAGTATATCTCGCTCCCGACGGCCTTGAGCTCCGCCGCGCCTATGCCCTCGAGCCTGCCGAGCGCCGCCGCAACGTTCTCCATCGCCGCGTTGAACGTCTCCGTTCGCTCCGCTTCGCTTTCGACGCGCTCGCTCTCGCCAAGCGTGCGCCCGTATTCGTTGGTGGTCCGCCTTCGCTCGTTGCTTTCGCGCGTCTGCTCCGCCTGCTCGATCGTGCTCTTGAGCGTCTGTATCGTATGCACAAGCTCTATCAGCAGGGGATACTCCGCCGTTGACTCTATCGTGTCGTAGTTGAGTATGCAGCGGCGGCAGCTAAAGTTGAATTTCGCGCTCGTCACAAGCGTTTCAAGGTTCTCACCCGAATAAATCTGCAATTCGCACTCGACCATTCCCGGCGCAACGGAGGAGGCGTTCAGCGGTATGGTCACGACGTTTCCGTCTATCGCCAGCCCGCCGTTGGCGCTGTCCTGGCAGGCGGTGCCGCGCGAATTTGAAAACACGGCCATAACGCGCAGGCCCGTAAGCTCCACGGCACGGCCGTCGGCCGTCAGCGCGACGCAAAGCTCGTTGCCCGTGTCGCCCTCGACGACCTCAAACTCCCTGTTGGACGCCGCGCGGAATATGTCGAGCGCCACGTTGAACCGTTTTTTTATTACCGTCAGTTCACCATCCATGTTACGTTTCCTCCGCCGCTGCTGCCGCCCGTGCCGCTGTAGAGTGAGCAAAGATACGCATACTCCTGCGCGCCGAGCGAGCTCATCATCTCATTGCGCCTCGCCGCCCAGTACGGGTCGTCCGAATGGAAGAAGTTCGCCCTGTCGGTTGGGGAGAGCATGTTGAGATAACTCGTACACGACGCAAGCGACATCGAGCCGCTGCCCGAGCTGCCCGACGAGCCTGAACCATGCGACGAGCCTGACGAGCCTGACGAGCCTGACGAGCCGGACAGCGAACCGCTCGGCGAGAAAACTATGCCGCCCGTACCGCTGAATCTGCCCCCGCCCGTGCCGTAGGCGTTAAACGCAGCCGAATATGCGTCGCTTTTCGCGTCGCCGTCAAGCTGCGCGTTGAACATCTGCGCCTGAAGGCTCATTTGGTTATATTCGTTCATCGCGTTCATGAGCTGAGCCGCGAGCGTCGAGGCGTACTGTGCCTCAAGCTGCGCTATGTCGCCGCTCGCCATCGACAGCTCTCTTCCGTGCATGGAGGTGACGAATGTTGAGCTGCCCATGCCGCGCGAATACGCGTCCGCGTCGAGCTCCGCCATGTTCGCGGCCGCCGCCTGATTTCGCGCGTCTATCGCCGCGTCGGTATCGGGCCGCAGCATCGTTGAGTAAAGCTCGTAAAGCTCCTCATATGACGGCGCGTTGACAGTAACGGGCGCAGTCGA
Source organism: Clostridiales bacterium (assembly GCA_004558825.1). GTDB lineage: Bacteria > Bacillota > Clostridia > Christensenellales > CAG-138 > SFDB01. Next base: position 23,085 of record SFDB01000013.1, on the reverse strand, counting down.
GAGCAGCCCGTATACGCTTTGGTAATACCCGTCGAAAAGCTCGCCGAACGGGCTTTGGACGCTCTGCTCCGCCTGATTCGGCGCGTCCTGCTCCCCGGCCGTCTGCGGCGCCTCAGGCGTCTGTACGCCGTAATGCGCCGCCGCCGAAGGGAGCGTCGTCTGGTAATGCTGAGCGCCGTCCTGCCCATGCTGATTTGCGCCGCCTGTTATCCATTGCAGCGCACTGTGGAAAAAATCGCTGCCCGAGCCGCTTATTGTCGTATGCCCGCCCGAGCCGTCGGGAACGGTAACGGAATATTTCGGCGCGGCCGATGGTGCGTCCGTCTTTGCAGGCTTCGCAGTACCCGACGCGCCGCCGAGTATTTCGTTCTCCGCGGGCTTTCCCGGCGTGTGCAGCGTCTTCCTGCGCGAATATGCGTTCTGCGGCATAAATACGCCCACAGGGATGTCCGCCGAAAATCCTTCTCTCCGTTTCGGAAAGCCCGTCTTGGGAAGCGTCCTGTACTCCTCCTCGCGCTCTCTGTTCGTGTTCCGCCTCCCGGCCAAAAATTGCTTCATCATAATTCTTTCATCCTTTCATGCGTGAAAGAGGCGCTCCCCGCAAAGCGCCTCTCCCGTTATGTCGATTTGCGCGTCCGCGGCTTTACCGTTTAAGCGCTTACGCCGTGCTCTATGCGCAGAAGCCACAGGTCGTTGAGTATCACGGCCGCGTATGCCGCCACCTTCGCGCCGACGGTCGCCCTTTGGTCGAGGGGGTCGTCCGTACCTGCGGAGCCGTGCGGCTTTATTATGGTGCGGAGCGTTTGGCTGCCCTCGATGTCGATTGTGCCGTATGCGTCCTTGCCGAATATGAGCGTCGCGTGGACGTCGCAGCCCTTCTTCGTCGTGTCGTCAACGGCTCCCGCGTCCTCCGAATAAACTATGTCGTCGGCGTTCAGCGTCGCCGCCGCGGAAAGGGTGACCGTATTTGTCGCTGCGTCGAATGAGCCGCTCGAAGCAAGCGTGTATTCGCCGCTTCCGATTTTAATCTTGCTGCCGCCCGTCGAAAGATAGGCCGCCTCAGCATCAGTCGGGGTGTTTTTGAGCACGAACGAGGCCGAATTTGTCACCGATGCGCTTACCCTGTTGAGTACGCTCTGGGTGAATATCTTCGCCTCCGTGCTTTCGACGAATACGACGCCGAAAAGCCTGCCTATTTCGCCCGAATAGATGTTCTCCGCGTTTGAGTATTTTGAGACGTCCTGCCAAAGCGTGTCGTTTTGCAGGTCATACGTCGCCTCGGGCGAACAGATGCATATGAAATGCGCCTTTCTGCCTTCATCGCCGAACGGTCTCGCCTTTGCGCGCTTGAGCGTTCTGACGGCCTTCCTTATTTCCTCGACAGTGAGCTTGTCGCTCGCCGTGAGCGCAAGCCTGTTGACCTTTCCGCCCGCGTACTGCACGTTGTTTCCCATGCACATCGCGTCGCGCGTCACCCATTCCACGACGGTGCCGAGCTGCTCGCCGAGAAGCTCCGCCGAGTCGGCGATTACGCGGTCGTAGCCCGTCATGTCGAGAAGGTCGCTGACCTCTACGTACGCGCCGTACTGCGTGACGTCCGCCTCCACCGTGGACTGCGAAAGGCTTTGGCCCTGCGGCGTCACGCCCTCCGTAAGCTTGTTGAGCTCAACGTCGGGATTGAAAAGATTCCAGCGGCGAAATTCGACGTGCTTGCCGTTGTTGCGCGGTATCGGGCGCTTCTGTCCGAACTTCGTGTGGACGAATCGCGTCTTTGCGCTCTCAAGAAGCTGGCGGTCATAAAAGCTCTTGTTGAGCGCCGTTGTGGTTGATGTGTTGAGTGTTGTGTTCATAATTACTGTTTTCCTCCTTTTCTGCCTCGCTGATTACAGCCTTACATGCATACCGTTCTGCGCGGCGCGGCGGTAGCTTTCCTTTATGCGCCTGAACTCTGCGTCGCTCATGCCCGAATAATCTCTCGCTCCCGACGCCGGCGTATCTGCGCGCATGGGCGCGGGCAGTCCGGGCGAAGCCGCCGCGCGCGCGTTTTCGCCGCTCGGCTTGCCCGCGACAAGACGCTCGTACACCTTTACCGCAGACCTTGCGGGCATTTCCCTTAGAAGCCTCGCAAATGAGGCGTCGCTCAAATACACCTGCGGATCGAGCTTCAGCTCGCCCTTCATCTGCATGGATACGAGCTCGCGCGCGGCGCGGCCGCTTATTTCCTCTATGCCGCCGCCTATCTGTGCGCCCGCTATCTGCGCCGCCTCCTCGCGCGTTATGCCTGCCTCGCGCGCTATGCGCTCTATAAGCTCCATGCCGAGCTCTCTTGCCGCCTCGTCAAGCGACGTCCCTGCGGCCTGCGCCTGCTGCACGCTCTCGCGCGGGGCTGCATTTGATTCGATTGCTCCTGTTCTCATATACCTCCTTGCGCCCCGAAGCAGCGGGGATGCTTCGGCAGCGCCTGCCCTTTTCGGCGGGCCGCCGTATTGTGCTTAGGGAGGCCGCAGCCTCCTGCCACGGTGAAAAGTATACATGAACATTTGTTCGCAGGAAGCGCGCATAACGTGCGTCATTTGCATCAGGGTTGAAGCGCAATTATACAATTTTCAGGACGCGCTTCATTTTTGCTCCGCTATTGACAATAGGAATAAAAAGCATAGAATAACAATCCTAAGAGTTTAACGGAGGGTTTTCGCATAATGAAAAACCGAAATAAAGACATCAACATGCTCGAAGGGCCTTTGCTCGGCAAGGTAATAGGCTTTATACTGCCGCTCATCGCCACAAACATGCTCCAGGTGCTGTACAATGCCGCGGATATGGTCATCGCGGGCATGTCGGGCGTGCCGGGCGCAATCGGGTCGATAGGCACGACGGCAGCAATGATAAACCTTATATTGAATATATTTATGGGCTTTTCCGTCGGCACCAACGTTGTCGTCGCCCGCAGCATAGGCAGGGGGGACAGGGATGCAACGAGCGCCGCCGTTCACAGCTCGCTCATAGTGGGGCTTATAACCGGCTTCATATGCTCGATAATATGCTTTTTCGTATCCCGCCCCGTGCTGAGCCTGCTGGGCGACCGCGGGCATGTGCTCGAGCTTGCTTCGCTTTATACAAAAATCTATTCCCTCGGCATACCGTTCATGGCGCTTTCAAACTTCCTGATAGCCATATTCCGAGCCAAGGGCGACACCCGTACGCCGCTTTATGTGCTGAGCGCGTCGGGGCTGCTTAACGTTGTACTCAACTGCTTCTTCGTACTCGTATGCGGCATGTCCGTAGACGGCGTCGCCTATGCTACGGTAATTTCAAACGCCGTTTCGATGGCGCTGCTCGCAATAGTGCTTTCGCGGGACACGGGCTGGTGCAGGCTTGAAATGAAAAAGCTCCGCCTGCATCGCAGCGCTGTAAAGGAAATAATCCGCGACGGTCTTCCTGCGGGGATACAGGGCGCGCTCTTCTCGCTCTCGAACATGCTGATTCAGTCGTCAATAATCGGCTTCAATAACGAGCTTTGCCCCGGCGGCTCCGACATAATCGACGGCAACGCCGCCGCAAGCAGCCTCGAGGCATTCATATATGTTGCGACAAACTCCGTCTACCAGGCGGCCGTCACCTTCACAAGCCAGCATCACGGCGCGCGCAAATATAAGCGCATAGGTCTCGTAATGCGCTGCTGCTACCTCGTAACGGGCGCGATAGCCGTTATCGGCACGCTCATACTGATGCTTTTCCATACGCCGCTCCTGAAGCTGTACGTCGACAGCGAAAGCGCGATAAGCACGGCCCTCATACGCATGGATATAATGATAATACCTTACTTCCTGCTCGCTTTCATGGAAGTCGGCTCGGGCGTATTGCGCGGGCTCGGGCGCTCCACCACATCGACCGTCGTATCGCTCATAGGCTCATGCCTGTTCAGAATCGTGTGGATTCAAACCGTCTGCCGCATATTCCATTCGCTCGAGGCGGTATATCTTTCCTACCCCATTTCATGGGGCTTGACAGCGCTGACCCATTTCCTTATTTCGATGCGTATACGCAGGCACTACATGGAGGAATATCCCGAGGAAGTCCCGTCGACGAACGAATTGCCCGTATCGGAAGGCGAATAATTTGCTCTAAACAGCCGTAGAGAGAGTATGCTTAAATTCAGCGATGCGTTTGACAGAACAGACGGCGGCGCAGCATTGGGTTATACTTCATAAGTTACAATCTGTTTACAGTTTATACATTGAAAACGGCGGCGATTCGGGCTATGCTGTACCTATATACTTTGACCGAAACAAGGGGGGCAGCATGAAAAAAACCGTTGCCGCGGCTGCGCTTATAGCGGCTCTGCTTACCGTATGCACGGGCTGCACGGCAGATATCTCAAGCCTTATTCCTACGTCTGAGCCCGTCGTTATAACGGGCGAACCGTTGCTTGCGCCTACGCCGACGGCTGAGCCTACGCCGACGGCTGAGTCAACGCCTGCGCCGACGCCTGTTGTATCGGAAGTCGGAATAGATATTCCGTCAGGCGAATGGACGACCATTCTTGTAGGTCCGCAGCACATGCTCCCCGACGATTTTGACGTACAGCTTGCGCAAGTCGGCGGCAAGCAGCTCGACGCGCGCATTGTCGATGTTGTTGAAAAGATGCTCAGCGACGCCGAGCTTGACGGAATATACCTTCACTGCCAAAGCGCATATCGAGATTTTGATTATCAGAAAAAGCTTTTTGACAGGAAGATAGAAAAGCTGCTCGAAAAGGGCGTACCGAAGGACGCCGTAGAAGATGAAGCGGCGCGGGTAGTTGCGCGGCCGGGTACAAGCGAGCATCACACGGGGCTTGCTATAGACTTCCTTTGCAGCGATTATTCACATCTCGACGAGGGCTTCGCCGACACTGCGGCGTTCCTTTGGCTTACCGAGAACGCGCACAAATACGGCTTTATTATGCGCTATGCCGCAAACAAAGCTGATATCACGCAAATAATTTATGAGCCCTGGCACTGGCGCTTCGTAGGTCTTGATGCGGCATACGCGATGCACGCAAGCGGCGAGTGTCTGGAGGAATATCTGGGCTTATAGCGAACACCGCAAGCGGGGGAGGATATCTCTTCGCAGGGGGTTCTGTGACAAGCTAAAGTGAAACAGCAGAGAAGGATATGCATATATAACATAACGCAATATTTAGCTAATATATTTTGCCTTTGCCGTATTAGGCTAACACTCGGCTCAATCGATTTCTTGCCTCGTCCCGGCTCCGCGCGGCAGTTAACGAGTGAGGCAAGCAGGGGCGATGCCCCAAAAACCTGCATCAAGTTAAGCGCCCACAATCAAATGGGGTATGGAGAAAAGAGAGATATCGATATATCATATATGGGCATATATGGGTTTCATCTTTCATGCGCCTTTTCTGCCGCTTCGCTATTATTCAATTTGAAACGAAAATTTTGCCTCGTCCCGGCTCCGCGCGGCTCGCGCTTCCTGCGGAAGCCGGCGCCCTGCGGGCGCGGCGGCTGCGCCGCCCCGCTCGCCGCGCTCGGGGGTTATAGAAGTTTTTGTTCTCGCTCGCCGCAGGGGGACACTTCACCCGCCCCGAACCCCCGTATCGGGCGCAATGGCAGTCGGTTTGAAAAAAAAACTCGGGTTTGACGCGTGGCGTCCTTACCAAATTTCGCCTTGCACAAGCTCCGCGCGGCTCGCGCTTCCTGCGGAAGCCCGCGCCCTGCGGGCGCGGCGGCTGCGCCGCCCCGCTCGCCGCGCTCGGGGGTTATATGAGGGTTTTTGCTTGATAGACGCAGGGCAAAAGTATACGCCCCAATATTACTCCTCAATGGAAAAAACCTTGCCGTTCACCTCGAGGCGCACGGCGGTGAGCGCTATATCCCTCGCCTTGTGAAGCTTGTTAAACTGTCTGTCTCCATATTTGTCGTCGCCGAGCAGCGGATGCCCTATGTGCGCCAAATGCGCGCGTATCTGGTGCGTGCGGCCCGTAAAAAGCTCTATCTCAAGCTCGGACATATCGCCCTGCTCGCTTATGACGCGATAACCCGTCACCATTTCCTTTGAATTCGGACGGGGCGCATCGAACACCGAAACAAAGCCTTCCCGCGCGTCCTTAACGCAGTATGCGCGAATAACCGCGCTCCTCGGGGACGGAACGCCCTTGACAGTGCAGCGGTAAAACTTGTGTATCCTGCGCTCCTTCATCGCAAGCGACAGCTCCTCCGCGGCGGCAGCGCTGCGGGCAAAGAGCACAAGCCCCTTAGTCGTCGCGTCAAGGCGGTGTATCGGGTATACGTCCCCGAAAACCTCGCTCAGCCGCGCCTCAAGGTTATTCTCGTCGCCGTCGTCCCTTGCCACGCTTTCGCCGCTTTGCTTGTTGACGACGAGCATACTTTCGTCGATGTATACAAGGCGCGTGTCGGCAAGCAGCGCGTAAAGCTCGTTTTGGAATCCGTCCCAGACGCCGCCCTTGGGAAGACTTATAAAGCGCATGGGTATTTTCTGTGTCGGATGCTCTATCTCGAGCGAATACGCCCAAAGCGCTATTTGCTGGCCTGTCCTCGCAGACCTGTTGTAGCGCCGGTCGCCCCAAATAGGCAGCCCGCGCGATGCGAGCTGCACGCGTATCTGGTGATGGCGTCCGGTCATAAGCTCGATATCAACGAGCGATGCACCGTCTCTGTAGGCGCAGCGCCTGTAAAAAAGCTTTGCGTTCTTTGCGCCCGGATCATCTTCGCGGCAGACGAAGGCCGTGTTCGTCTTTTCATCGCGCGAAAGGAAGTCCGTGAGCGCCGCCTCGGGCATCGCTCGCCCTTCGACTACAGCCGCATAGCGTTTCTTTGCGGCCTTTGATGCGAATTGGCGCGACAAACGCTCGGCAGCCTTTGACGTGCGCGCGAATACCATCACGCCGCCCACGGGCCTGTCGAGCCTGTGAACGAGCCCGAGATACACGTCTCCGGGCTTGTTATACTTTTCTTTAATATAGCCCTTGAGGAGCGTCAGCAAATCCTCATCGTGCGAGCTGTCGGCCTGAACGGGTATGTTCGGCGGCTTTTCGACGACAAGAAGATGGTTGTCCTCATAAATAACGTTTATCATTTCTGCCATCTTCCGCTTGCGCCGCACGGGAGCACGAGCTCGGAGCCGCTCATGGGGAGGCATACCTCTCCCGTCTCAAACCGTCCGCCTCGGCCGCGAAGGGCTACGCGCATGACGTTTTCGACTGCGGAGGGCGCAAGCCCCGTCGTATACGAGTTTATAAGGAAAAAACGCGCGTCGTCGTCGAGCAGCTTTACGGCCTCGCGCGTCAGGCTGTAAAGATCGTCCTCAATTTTCCACATTTCGCCGTTCGGGCCGCGTCCATAGCTCGGCGGGTCCATAAGTATGCCGTGGTATGTGCGTTGGCGGCGCTGCTCGCGCAGCACGAACTTGAGCGCGTCGTCAACTATAAAGCGCACGGGCGCCTCCTCAAGCCCCGATGATGCGGCGTTCGCCTTCGCCCATGCCACGATGCCCTTCGATGCATCAAGATGCACTACCTCTGCGCCTTCCTTCGCAAGCGCGCAGGTCGCTCCGCCCGTATATGCGAAAAGGTTGAGCACGCGAAACGGCTTCGGCGCGGCTCTGACTATCGAGCGCATCCAGTCCCAGTTGACCGCCTGCTCGGGGAAAAGCCCCGTATGCTTGAAGCCCGTCGGACGGACGATAAATCTCAGGTCTTTATATTCTATCGTCCAGCTCTCGGGCAGGCTGCGCTTATATTCCCAATGCCCGCCGCCCGAATTTGAGCGGATGTAGTGCGCGTCGCACGGCGCGCTGCCCTCGAACGGCCATGCAGCCTGCGGCTCGGGACGAAGCAGGCGCACGCTTCCCCAGCGCTCGTATTTCTCCCCGTCGCCCGAGTTTATAAGCTCATAATCCTTCCAGTCGGAAGCCAAATACATCTTTTTCTCCTCCTTCGCCTTCTAAACGGCGGGAATAAGCCCCAATATAATGTTCGATTCGTAGAAAAGCGGCATGAAGAGCGAGCCCGCAATGAGCTCGTGGACGACCTCTATCTGATCAAAAAACGTCAGGAACACAGGCACGGCCATATAAATGACGCTCAGCGCCGTCATCGAGCGCAGCACGCCTACGGCGCACGCAAAAAGCGCATCGTACTGCTTGAGTACGGGCAGGCCCGCCGCATAATCGTACCAGTTGAGGACGAACATGAATATAAGCCTGAACGCCAGAAACAGTATGAAAAACGCGAATATGTTCACGAAAACAGATACCATCGTCTGATTAAAGTAATCGCCGAGGGTATGTATGTCCTGCTTTGCGAACGATTCGCGCGCGATGTTTTTCGAGACGCATTTCGAAATCGGGTAGGGAAGCCCCGCATTTTTGATTATCGATTCAAGCTCGGTCGACGAGAACGACGTGACGTCGCGCTTCGCCAGCTCCGAATCCTTTATAAATTCCGAGCCCTCGGTGTAGTAAAGCATCATAGGCATGATTTTATCGCTCGATTTGATTGCGTTCGCCGCTATGGGCATAAATATGAGCGCGAAGGTTATCGACAGAAGTATCGACGCAAACGACAGCAGCGAATGCGTAAAGCCCCTGTAGATGCACAGCAGAAATACAGCCGCAAACACCCCAAGCGTAATAAAATCGATAAGGTTCATAAGGCGTTCTCCTTTCTCAGCCTGCGTTCATAGTATAAAGCATTCCCGCGCGCTCGATGAGCAGCGTTTTTTCGTCGAGCCGCTCCACGCCCGTAACGGGCGCGTCGAAGGCTCTGTAGCCGTCCTTTTTTCCCGTGGCGGTGTAGTACGTCACACCTTCCGGCGTAACTATCACGAGCCGGCCCTTCATCGCAAAAGCACCGAGCGCGTTCTCGGGCAGCTGAAGCGCATGTATGGCTGTGTCGGCAACGTCATCGTCGGCAAGGCTGTAAAGAAACACCGTGCCGCCTTTTTCGGGCGCGCCGCGCTCGGCGAATATGAAAAGCGGCTTTGAGCACTGCGTCGAGCTGTCGATGAGCCTTCGCCCGTAGCACATTGCGCGGTACTTCTCCGTATTCGTTGCGCGGTCATATCTGATTATGCCGCTCGTGCCGATGACAAATAAACCCTTTTGCGAAAAAACTATGTTTTCCGCAATCATGTTCTGTATTGATATCATGCCCGTTGTGGCGTGCCTCTGCATGTCGTACGTCGTTATCGTCATGCGGGGCAGTGTCGCCGACGTATTCAGCTCGAGCGTCCAAAGCGTTTCGCCGCCGCGCGTCTCAAAGCCGTAGTCGACAAGATAGCCCGACCTGAACATGAGCTCGTCGACCATATCGCCGCGCATGTTATACACCTTCAGCGTTTCCGTGCCGTCGGCCTCCTCGCAAAGCGCCGCGAAATGCTGCGCACCGCACTTGACCGTCTCTATGGCGCACGATATCTCTATCGGGTCGGCGGCGCTCACCACATGGAGCGCCGAGCGGTTGTAGAGCAGCGCAAACGACGGCGAGGCGGCGATATCAATATCGGAGGTGCTTATTGTGCGCGTCACGGGTTTATTGAGCTTTGCCTTGTTTACATAAGCGAGCGACGCTCCGTCCGTGTAATAGAAGCCTTCTCCGGTGTAGACGTGCTTCTGTGCGGCGGAAAAAGGCAGCTCCTTAAGCTTTACGGGCCGCGATGCGCCCGAAACGATTGCCGCAACGGCACATATCAGCGCCACAACGCCCGCAAGCACGCCCATCGCCGCGTAGAGCCGCTTCCGATTTATCTTAAACTTTCTTTTCCTGCGTCGTTTTGCTCCCATCAATACCCCTTGTCAGGCGTTTATTATAACGCCTATCGCGCTCGGCAGCACCTTGAACGTAACGGGTGTGCTCGAACCGAGCTCGCCGTCCAAATTGAGCTCGAACCTGTCGGAGCTTTCTATATGCACCTGCTTCGCCTTAAAGTAGCCTATGGGCTTGAGACCGATATGCTTTCCCTTCACAAACCTCGGCAAAAGCGAAAGAAACCTCAGCGCGCCCACCTTTTTAACAATGCATATATCCATAAGCCCGTCGAACGGGTCGCCCTGCGGCGCGACGTTCATTCCGCCGCCGTAGTGGGTGCCGTTCGCCGCGGCGATGAGCAGCGCCTCCTCGTCAAACTCTCGCCCGTCCGCCGTTATGTGCATTTTCATGGGCTTAAGGTGCAGCACCGACTGTATAACGCCGAGCATATACGGCAGCATACCGTTAAAGCGCTTCTTAAACTTCTCGGTATTTATCACAACGTCCGTATCAAAGCCGAATCCGCCGACGTTCGTATAGAGCATATCGTTGGCGGTGCAAAGATCCATCCTGCGCTCCACGCCGTTCACGAGCGTCATGACGGCCTTCTCCGGATCGGTGGAAAGCTTGAGCGCGCGTGCCAGGTCATTTCCCGTGCCAAAGGGAAGTATTCCGAGCGTAGCGTCGCTGCCTATCATTGTTTTGCAAACCTCGTTCACCGTTCCGTCGCCTCCGACGGCAACAATGCACTTTTTCCCGTCTTTGAGCGCATCCTCGGTAAGCTTGACAGCATGACCCGCATACTCGCTCTCGGCGTAGGAATAATCGGCGCCGATTCTGTCGAGCACGGCTCTTGCCTTCAAAAAGCCGTCCTCGCCCCGCCCCGTACCCGCCACGGGATTGACTATAAAATGGAACTTCCGCATTTATTTCTCCGATGTATAGTTATACATGCTTTATGATATTACAAAATGCCTAAAATGTACAGCGTCAAAAGCGCATGCTGGAAGAACTTCAATCATCGCATTTGCAGATTATAAAACGCGGCCCTCAAAAGAAAGACCGCGTTTCCGTGTCCGGCGTGTCAATGCGCCGTAATTTCATGCCCGCCCGCAAATCTTTCGGGCAGGTTGATCGTCCGTCAGCCTACGGCCTCCGTTTCAAGCTCAAAGTAAATCGTCATTGTAGAGCCGTTGTCATCTACGAACACTACCTTTATGATGCCCTCGCCTTCTTCATAGAACGATACGACCGTGCCGTCGTCAAACGTAAGCGTACCCGCTTCTTCGTCAAGAACGAAGCTGTCAGGCTCTTCGCCTTCAAAGCCAAGCTCGCCCGTGTTGTCGGAATCGATTCGCATGAATGTGGCGCTAAGCTCTGCGTCAATGAGATCGTCGCCCTCGATGAAGCTGCCGTCTACATCGATGCTCTTAATGGCGTAGAAGCCCATGAGACGCGCGTCCTCAGGCGTGTTGTCCGTCACATCCGTGTTGTCCGTCACATCGGCCGTAATAAGCGGAACATTTGCCTCTGCCCAGGACGGCAGCTCCGCGCCTTCTCTCAAATAGCGGCGTATCGTGCCGGAGTCACTGACCTCGAGAACTCCGTCCTTAAGGATGCCGTCAAGTTCGCATTCAAAGCCCAAAACCGAATAGGTGCCGTCAAAATCCTCGCCGTTAAGCTCCCAATTAAGCTTGAGACTAAGTCCGGTGTTGTACTTACCCGAGCCGTTTTTCTTGAGCTGAATGTAGCCCTCGCTGCTCGGCTCGGAAAATTCTTCGCCGAACCAGCTCTCGCCTATGCAGATATATTTGCCCGTTATGCCGTCGTCTTCTCCGCAGGCGCAAAGCCCGAACGCAAGCGCCGCAATGAGCAGCACGCAGATGATTTTAGCCGTGAATTTTTTCATGTTTAACTCCGTAACTTATTGTTTTTTCTTTTTTTCGATAACATTGCCCTGTTTATCCGTGAACTTGCCGCAGCATATTTTTATGAAGTCGACAAGCGAGCCAATGCCGAAAAGGCCAAAGGTCAGGTTGTAGAGTATGCCTGTGCCGATTTTGCCGACATAGTAGCGGTGAACGCCGAGATAGCCGAGGAAGAACGAAAGCCAGAATGTCGTTTTCCAGCTCCTGTTGGATACGCCGTCGACTGCCTCGGGTGCGGCGGATACGGGTGCGGCGGGTGCGACATAGTCCTCAACCTCTTCGCCGTTGAGTATCTTCTTTACCGTGTCCGTAACCTTATCCGCGTAAGCGCCGCGCTCCACATGGATATCAACGTACGCGCCCTTTACTCCCCTGCGGAGCACGCTGTTCTTGTCAACGCGAATGCCGTTGACGCTCGTTTGGCTTTGCTGAAGATTGGGCACGATTTTGATGTGGCTGCCGTCCTTGACATACAGCCATATGGCTATGTCAAGGTCAGGCTCCTTTACGAATGCAATGCGCTGCCCTGCTATGCCGCCCTTAATCTCAAAGGGCATTTGGAACGCCGCAGCACGCGCGTTCAGCTTCTCATAAACTTCCTCAAGCGTCGTTGAATAGCTAATGTCAAATTCGCGGGGAAGAGTTGAGGTTGCCATCGCTTTTGCGTTTTCTTTGAAGTCAGCCATTTCTTAATAGTTCCTTTCCTGTTTTTTGTTTTGCCGACGGCTGAGCCGTTGCGCGGCTTTTACAGCGCGTCTATCACCGCAGCCAAATACGTCGGGGAGATGGAGCCGTATATGAAGTTGTCGGCCAGACCGTCCTTTTTAGCCTGCCGCACCTTCGCGGCAAGCTCGGGGTCTGCGTTTTCGTCGATGAGCAGCACGGTTTTACATGACGGAACCTTCGCCTTGACGGCCTTTCCAAGCGCAATCCTGTCCTCGAGCGTCCTCGGATGCCTGCGCGTGACCTCCGTTATGAGCGCGTAGGCTCTGCACGAGCGGCAAAGCGCCTCCGCCTGCTCTACCGATTCTGCACAATACACGCAAAAATCCGGATCGCTTTTATCAAGCGCGTCCGATACGGCCTCCGAGAAAAGCGCCGTCTGCATATCGAGCACTATCCTTCGCATACGCTTCACTCCCTTTCTGTTGCGGTTAGATATAGTTTCACATACCGACAAAAAAAAGTCCCCATACTTTTGTACAGGGCTGCAAAATATTTATCTTATTTATTTTCAGGCGCGCTCAATCGCCGCCGCTCAGCTCCGCCACAAGCTTTGATTCGCTGGCGGCTATCGCAAGCTGAAGCTTGTTTTCAAAATTCGTCTTTTGAAGCATATTCGCCACATGGTATTTAACCGTCGTCACCTCTATCCCCAGGGCTCCCGCTATGGCGCCGTATGACATGCCCTTTACAAGGCAGCGCAGCACCCGCATTTCGGCATTCGTGAAATCAGTGCTTTTGGCCGTTCCTATCTCGACGGGGGGAGGGGAGTCGGGGAACACATGTTCGCCGCCGACTGTTCGGCGCACGGCGTCCATGAAAACAACATCGTCGCTGTCCTTATACCAAAGGCTGTCGACCCCGGCGGCTTTAGCCTGTTCGAGCACCTCCCTGTCCGCAAGCGACGTCACTATCATTATCTTTATCTCGGGGTGGGCGGCCTTTATCTTTTTCGCGGCTATAAGTCCGTTTTCTCTAAGCTCCGTCTGCACGTCCATAAGCACGAGGTTGACGGCCGCCGTGTCGCAAAGCTCGACCGCGCGCCTTGCGCCCGCTATCGACGCCACCGTCTCATACCCTTCCTCGTCGTTTATATACCTTTCGAGTATGCTGCGTATCATCTTCTGATCTTCGACTATCATCACATTTACCACGGCATATCATCCTCCTTTTCATGCTTTTCGGGCATCGCCAGCGTAAGCATAAAGCGCGGAGCGCTCCGCGTGTTCATAACGCCGCCGGCTTCCTCCGTTCTGCGGCGTATTCCCGACAAGCCGCCGCCTTCGCGTATCTCGCCGAGCGGCGCCGTTCCGTCGTTCGTCACACAGGCCTCGAGCGTATCGTCCGTCTTTTTGCACATCACATATATGTGCGACGCGCCCGCGTGCTTCACCGCGTTCGACGCGCACTCCCTTATCGCAAGCCCCAGCAGATGCCGCCTCGGCTCGTCTGTCGGCAGCTCGCCCTCTGTAATTACGTCAACGCCTAACTGCTCCGCGCGCCCCCTCGCATATTCTATCGGGTCGTCGCAATCGTCCGCGCGGCCCGCTCTGCGCAAAAGGTCAATTGAGCGTTCCCACTCGGCGGCGCTTTCCCGTATTGTCTCCATGTCGAAGCCGCAGCGCAGCGCCTGACGCACAGCAAGTATCGTGTGGCCAATATCGTCATGCACGCGCATCTTCATCGCCAGCGTTTCCTCCTCGCGTATCAGCTCGGGCATCGCCCGCGAAAGCTCCCGTATGCGGCGGTTCGCCTCCTCAAGGCTCGCGTTCTCGGCCTTTAGCTCGTTTTCAAGCTCTATCAGCTCCGTCACGTCGGACGCCGTTACCTCCGTGTATGCGTTGCCGTAAGGGTCGGTTACCTTGCTTTCGCAAAAGCGCAGCACGCGCCCGTCCGGGAAGCGATAAACCGATTTGCCGCCTACAAGCGGCTCTATGCCCTCAGGCGGCTTTTCGAGCGCCGCCATAAGCTCGCAAAGCGTCTGCGCGCCGCTTCCCAAAAGCTGCTCGCTCACCTCGAGCATACGCCTGTTAACAAGCCGGGCTATACCATCGCCGTCAAAAAAGCATACGGCCATAGGCAGCGTATCAAAGCTCTCCTTTATCGCCTTTGTGTTTTTAATGCGTTTTATCACGCGCGGCCGCTTGAAGCTCATTGACTTTCGCCGCCCTTCTCGATAGTCAGATACAGCAGCCCGTCGTCGTCGCGCACGGCCTCCGTATCGGGAAAAAGCATCATAATTCCTTCCGGCTCGCTCACGAGGTCAATAACCGCTCGCGCACGGAACGCTTCATCGCCGCCCTCGGCGAAAAACAGCAGCCTCGTCGCGCCGCCGAAGCACTCCTCCGTCACAGCCTCAAAAAAGTCGTATATCGTATCGGCCGTTTTGAAGCTGAGCTGTCCGTTCATGCGAATCGACGCCCGGTTTTTTATTCCGCAAAGCTCAAGGCTCGCCGCAGACTCCCTCAGGCAGAGCTCCAGCTCGCCTGCGTCTACCGTACCCTTCTGACGCGCGATAAATATAAGGTTGCTTCGACGCTTTATGTACGTCCCGACCGCGACTATCCGCCCGAGCAGCTCACGGCACGCCGAAGCGTCGTCCGCAGCCCTTATTCGTTCGAGCATCCCGTGCAGCAGGCTTATCTGCGGCGCCGTCTGCTTCTCTATCATGTCGTAAAGCCTGTTTTCCTCGGCAATGCGCAGCAGCCGCGCCTTCTGCTCGGCCTCCGCCTTGAGCACGTCTCCCGTGTCCCGAAGCTCATCTCTCGTCATAAGAAGCTCATCCAATGTGTCCTGCAGCTCCTTAACGTTCTCGTTCCAGAAGACATACCCGTTCCGTATCGGATTCCCCTTCAGAATCGTATCCCTGTCAATTCTTCTTGCCCCTGTCAGCGCTTCGGTCATCGCTTCGCGCGAAACGGGCAGCGCCGATGACGACGCATTCACCGTTTCAAAATTTGTGTCGGTTATCCGTGCGCTTATAGTCGTAGCGTAAAACAGACCGTCATAATCCATGTTCGACTGTATAAGGCCGCACAGTATGCAGCTTTCAAATATTGCGACGCCCATTACGCACTGAAATACCGTAACGTCGCCCGCAATAATCATCAGCCATTCAATCCTGCTCGCATACAGTATGGCATAGGTAAATGCAACCGACAGCGGTATAAACGGCAAGATAAGCACGCGCCTGCTTCGCGGCATACGGCATTTCATTATCATCCGCACGAGCGCCGCTATCAGGCATATCGCTATCCAGCCGATCACGATGACGCAGCCGACGCCGTAGCCGTTGCGTCTGTCCGTCCAAATAAGCTCATCTTCGGGAAAAGTGAAAACGAGCGTATGCAAATCGTTCGTCAGCACAAGCAGCGCAAGCAGCGCAGTCGGCACATAAAGCAGCAGCGTCCAGCGCGGCAGGCGGAAGCTCTCGCTTTTCCCGAGCGACATCGATATAAAAAGCGCCATAAGCGGAACAAAGAGCATGGGTATATAGTAGCAATACCACAGATATCTCATCACATTCGGATCGGTTATAAAGAAATACTTTATTGTGCGGACAACGAGCCAGAAAACAGCAAACGCTGCAGACGCCATGAGGTGACGGCGCACCTGCCTCTGCACTATGCGGCGCTGCACCGACACGCCCCAAGCCGCTATCAGCGCTATAAAAATGAAGCTGCGCACGAAATCCATACCCGTGCTGGTTTGGAGGCCAATTTTATCCGCAATCCTTATGCCCGTAGCAAAAGAGGCGAGCGCGGCCGCCGTCACATACTTGCAAATGCGCTTAGTCTGCGGCTTCATCGCCGTGCTACCTCCCCGCGTAAGTCATTCACGCATTTTGTGTATTCTATCATATGTTCATAAGAACTGAAAACCCTGCCGATAATTCGAATTTATTGTATTTTTTTGGATATATAGGAAAGACATTGGGATTTGTATTAGTGCGAGCCGCGCGAAGTTGGGGAAGGGCGAAAACTCGATTTGAGCAGAGTGTTAGCTGAATACGGCAAAAACAAAATATGTTAGTTTATGTTTGTGATATATTATATATATGCTTTCCTCTTTACTATTTATATTTAGTTTGTAACAGAGCGCCTACACATGGGGGTTTGGGTTGCAGGGGCGCAGCCCCCTGCGTCAACCAAGCGCAAAACTTACTTTGTCCACCGAGCGCGGCGAGCGGGGCGGCGAAGCCGCCGCGCCCGCAGGGCGCGAGCTTCCGCAGGAAGCGCGAGCCGCGCGGAGTTGGGAAAGGGCAAAAATCGATTTGAGCCGGGTGTTAGCCGAATATGGCAAAAACAAAATGTGTTAGCTTATGTTTGTGATATATTATATATATGCTTTTCTCTTTACTATTTATATTTAGTTTGTAACAGAGCGCCTACACATGGGGGTTTGGGTTGCAGGGGCGCAGCCCCTGCGTCAATCAAGCACAAAACTTACTTTGTCCACCAAGCGCGGCGAGCGGGGCGGCGCAGCCGCCGCGCCCGCAGGGCGCAAGCCGCGCGGAGCCGGGGAAGGGCGAAAACTCGGTGTAGACGCCATGCGTTAAAGCGGTGGTTCGGTTCGGGTAAAGTGTCCACCGACGGGTTGCAGGGGCGGAGCCCCCCCTGCGTCAATCAAGCACAAAACTTACTTTGTCCACCGAGCGCGGCGAGCGGGGCGGCGAAGCCGCCGCGCCCGCAGGGCGCAAGCTTCCGCAGGAAGCGCGAGCCGCGCGGAGCCGGGGAAGGGCGAAACTCGATTTGAGCCGAGTGTTAGCCGAATATGGCAAAAACAAAATGTGTTAGTTTATGTTTGTGATATGTTATATATATGCTTTTCTCTTTACTATTTATATTTAGTTTGTAACAGAGCGCCTACACATGGGGGTTTGGGTTGCAGGGGGCGCAGCACCTGCCGTGAGCGCTCTCCGAGTTTATATAAAAAATCAGAGCAAGCGATGTATAGCTTGCTCCGCCATGAAAAGAAAAAACAATTTTGATACCAAATGCACACCCCTCGTACTTTTCGTTAAAAGGTTCGAGGAATCATTAAAAGGTGCACACCCTAAATCTCAATACGCTTAGAAATGAAAGCCCTCGATAAATGGGAATTTATATTCCTACACAAACAGATTGCATATAATCAAGCCTATATTCAATAAGATTAGCAAATGTAGGATCATATGATACAGATCCGGAATGAGTCTTATTTCGCTGGCAGGAATAAGACGGACAGTGTTTTTGAAACAGTCATTATATCCTTTCAGCTTCTTCTCCGAGGCGCCGAAAATTGTATAATACCAATGGCAAAAAAACTGAACGATGAACCAAAAAAGCAATACGCCCAAAAGCAACCATTTTCCAAGAAAAGGTACTGCCCAAAAGGTTATACATCCAATGCTGAATAAGCATAACATAACAAATTCGGCGCTTTTTATGCCCATGCCATCTACTAAAATGTATTTTCCGAATTTGTATGTGCAAATACACCCAAAAAACCAACAAAACAATATAACCTGAGCAAGAATTGTTGCTGTCGTCATTTTTACACCTCGTCAAATCCCGATTTGTCGAGCAATTATTCATCTGAATAATTCTGCAACAAAAACTAAAAAACCGGACACCCGCTTCGATACGCATTGTATCAAAACCGGTGTCCGGTTTTTGGTGCCGGTGGTGGGACTTGAACCCACACGCCGTCGCCGGCAAAGGATTTTGAGTCCTCCTCGTCTGCCAATTCCAACACACCGGCACGCTCCGATTAAGCTTATTCAGTTTATCATATGCGGCCGCGTTTGGCAAATAAATTTTTCACCCCCGCTTAATTTAGTAATTTAGAAATTGTTGCACCCTGCGGAGAATTAAGGCGGTGCGCTGTCTGCTCTCATCGCTCCGTGACCTGCATTTTAACCTTCAAGGCCTGCCTGAATTGATTTTGAAATCGTGATGCATTCGTATTGAACGTAATTTGCGGCTATAATATAGCAAGTTATTCTACTTATCCACAGAGTTATCCTCACTTGATAATAACTCGCATGTGAATAATTGTGGATAATTCCTTAATGTGAAATGTGTGGAAAACAGCGCATATTTATTCTCATATTTTCAACAGCGGTTTTTTTCTCTATTTCAATCATTATATAGATTTTCCACATAACTATCATGTATAATACTGCTGCGGCGATATACTTATTAAAGATAATATAACGCCATGCAGGAGGTCAGATATGAAAGTCTATATGAATACGCAGGAGCTGAATGCAGGCGTATCCGACGTCGTAAGGGCGCTTTCACAAAAAAGCGTTATACCCATACTCGAGGGTATCTGTTTTTTGGCGGAGGATTCAGCCGTAACGCTTATATGCACGGATATGTCGCTGAGAATAGAAACGCGCATTGCGGCCGGCGTAACGGAGGAAGGCTGCGTAATAATACCCGGCAGGCTTTTTGCGGAGATAGTGCGGCGGCTTCCCGAGGAAACAGTGGAGCTTGAAACGCAGGACAATAAGATAGTTATAAAGAGCGGCAGATCGCGCTCGACACTTCAGATAAGCTCGGCGCAGGATTATCCTGCCATGCCGGAAATAGGAGATCCGACGGAAATATCAATATCGCAGAATGCGTTCAGGAACATGATACGTCAGACGATATTTGCAACGACGCAGGACGACACAAAGCCGATGCTTAACGGAATACTACTTGAGGCCGAGGAAAACATATTAAAGCTCGTTGCGCTCGACGGCTTCAGGCTTGCGCTCAGGCGTGAGCCGTGCAACTATGCGGGGAGCTGCTCAAAGGCTATCGTGCCCACAAAGTCGCTCAGCGAGATAAGCCGCATGATGCTCGATTCGAATGAACCGATAAAGCTCGTCATATCAAAAACACATATTGCGATTGACCTTGAACATACAAAGATAGTGTCGCGGCTTCTCGATGTGAACTTCATAAACTACGACAGCATTCTTACAAAGACGTTTAAGACACGCGTTCGCGTAAAGCGGGCGGAGCTGCTCGAAATTATAGAAAGGGCGTCGCTTATTTCGCGCGAAAACAAGGGAAACGCGATAAGGATGAAGTTTGGCGGCGATATGCTTAAAATATCGGCCGTGAGCGAGCTTGGCAGCGTTAACGAGGAGCTGCCCGTAGAGATAGACGGCGATTCAATTGAGATTGCGTTCAATGCGAGGTTTATGAGCGACGTGTTCAAGAGCCTTGAGGACGAAGAGGTCTATATGAATATGATAAACCGCATAAGTCAGTGCGTGATATGCCCCATAGAGGGCGACGCCTACCAGTATGTGGTGCTGCCGATGCGAATTCTTGACGCGGAGTAAATAACGGAAGAAAAGCTCCATAAACATCTTTCATATTATATGGAGACGACAAGATATGCAAAACGGAATTTATGAAATATTTAACGGAGGATATTAAAAAATGGGAAAAAAAGAAGAAAGATTTGAAGTTGTATTTACCGACGGGTCTAGTATAAAAAACTCCGGTATGCGGCAAATTCTTGTGGATAGAGAAACAGGCGTCAATTACTTAGTTTGGAGTTCAGGTTATGCCGCTGGTATTACACCTCTTCTTGATTCTGAGGGAAAAGTTGTAATTAGAAAATAAAATTCCGGTTTACCGTGATGCCGCAAAACACTTTCCGGACAAAAGGGCGCACTTCTACACTCTCCTGTCGGGAATATCGTGCATCCTGCCGAGCTTCATTCGATTTCAGCAAAAAACTGCATGACCGAGAAACTGAAAGCCGACACCAAATGGAATGGGTACGGCAGATGAACGCTTGCAAGGCACAGGCAGAGATTTACGATTGAGTGAGGAAGTCCGGGCAGAAAACTGTTCGGACTTTTCTCATATATTCCAAAGCTGCGGTAGAATTGTTCACAAGTTTTATGGTATAATTTGAATACAAAACTTGAGCAACAAATCGGAAGTTGCAGAGTTGTTTCATCAAAACAGAGAAACGATAGAGTCGGAGGCCCTGTGGTTTAACATGGAAAAGCAATTGAGCGTGAGGAGAATGATTACAGCCGATCATTTGGACACGATGACGAAATGGATGTATGACTGGTGGGGAAAAGCTGAAAATTATTCTTATGAAGCAGTATATTCCTATATGTTACATAGCATGCAGGAAAAGCGTCTTCCTCAGACTTATGGTTTGTTTCTGGATGAAACGCTAATCGGAATGTACCAATTTACCATGGAAGATTTGTTTTCACGGCCTGACATTTATCCGTGGCTTGCCAACGTTTACATCGATAAAGCATACCGGGCATACGGCTATGGACGGTTTTTGCTGAATTCTGTGAAGAAGACAGTCGAAAAAGCAGGACTGAAGGAACTTTATTTATTTACGACCCACGAAGGTCTATATGAAAAATTCGGTTGGGACTTCATCCAAGAAATAGACACTTTCCTTGAACCAAGGACACAGCGGCTTTACCGTCTGGATACAAACTCCCGTTTGATGAGCAGATGATGAAACGGAGACCGGAAGTTAATCAAACAAATTCCAGTTTGTCGAACTGATAAAAAACCTTTAGGAATTAAAGGGCGCACTTCTACACTCTTCTGTCGGGAATATCGTGCGTCCTGCCGAGCTTCATTCGATTTCAGCAAAAAACTGCATGACCGAGAATGTTGCGTCACTTTGTTCAGTCAAGGTGGCTGCACACTGGACTTGCCGCCAGCAAGTTTGAAGATTAGACATAAACAAATCCTCCGCATGGTCTAAGCCATACGGAGGATTAACTGTTTTACGGACACCCGTCTATCCGCGCGCTGCTTTTATTTTTGACCTTATTTATTCATCAAAAACGCCGCATAGCACTTTTTAGCCTCGTAGACGTCGGCCTTGCTCGTTATCTCCCACGGCGCGTGCATACTGAGAACCGCTACGCCGCTGTCTATGACCTGCATACCGTATTTTGCGGAAATGTAAGCGATTGTTCCGCCGCCGCCAAGGTCGACGCGGCCAAGCTCAGCCGTCTGGAACATGACGCCGCTGTCGTCCATTACTCTGCGAACCTCTGCCACAAACTCTGCGTTGGCATCGTTTGAGCCGCTTTTGCCGCGCGAACCCGTGAACTTGTTGAATACGACGCCGCGTCCGAAAAACGCCGAGTTTTTCTTTTCAAATGCGCTCGCGTATGTCGGATCGAACGCCGCGCTGACGTCGGACGAAAGCATCTTGCAGTTGCGAAGCGCCCTGCGAAGCTTCAGCTCAGAATAATCGCCCATAAGGTTCATAAGCTCCGCCACGCTGTTCTCAAAGAACATGGAACTCATGCCGGTTGCGCCGACGCTGCCTATTTCCTCTTTATCGACGAGCAGGCAGCAGCATGTCTTTTCTATTTCGCCGTCAAGCTCGAGCATCGCCGCAAGCGAAGTATAGGCGCATACCCTGTCGTCCTGCCCGTAGGCGATTATCATGCTGCGGTCAAGGCCGAAATCCCTCGCCTTGCCTGCGGGAACGATCTCAAGCTCAGCCGAGAGAAAATCCTCCTCATCAACGCCGTACTTGTCGGCGATAAGCTTCATCGCGTTTGCCTTTACGGCTTCCTTTTCCTCATCCTTGAGCGGCATGCTGCCGATGATTATGTTGAGATCCTCGCCGTCGATGACCTTTGCGGCCGTCTTTTGCATCTGCTCCTGCGAAAGGTGAACAAGAAGGTCAGATATACCGAGAACGGGGTCGTTGTCGTCCTCGCCGATAACTACGTTTACGATTGTGCCATCCTTCTTGACTATTACGCCGTGCATTGCAAGCGGGAGCGTTACCCACTGATATTTCTTTATGCCGCCGTAATAATGAGTGTCGAGCATTGCAAAATCGTTATCCTCATAGAGCGGGTTTTGCTTTATGTCGATGCGCGGGGAATCAATATGCGCGCCGAGTATGTTCATGCCGTTTTCTATGGGGGCTTTGCCGATATGGTAAAGGGCGATTGACTTATCCATGCATACATGATAAACCTTATCGCCTGCCTTGAGCGTCCTGCCCTGCTTCATGGCGTCTTCAAGATCGAAATAGCCATGGGCGCGCGCCTGCTTAACCGCCTCGACGACGCATTCGCGTTCCGTCTTGCCTTTATCAAGGAATGCCTTATAGTCGGCGCAAAGCGTATTGAGCGCGGTAAGCTGCGCTTCGTCATATGTTTTCCATGCGTTTTTTCTTTCCATAAATACATCCTCCTGTATTTCTTGACGAAATTATATCATACGCTGTATGCGAATACCAGTGTGCGGGATCGGAAATGGAAAGAATTTAGGATGAGCCGAGGATAGGTCTTCGCAGGGGCGTTGCCCCTGCAGCCCTGCGCCGCCCCGCTCGCCGCGCTCGAGTGGACGAAGGAAGGTTTGTGCTTGACTGATGCAGGGGCGCTGCCCCTGCAGCCCCGTTGTGGGACGCTTCACACGAACCAAACCACCATGTGTAAGCGCTCTGTGACAAACTAAAGTGAAATAGTGGAAAGGAAACGCATATATGATATATTAAAGGCATTAAACTAACATATTTTGTTTTGCCGTACTCAGCTAACACTCGACTCAAAACGATTTTCGCCTCCCTCCAGCTCCGCGCGGCTCGCGCTTCCTGCGGAAGCTCGCGCCCTGCGGGCGCGGCGGCTGCGCCGCCCCGCTCGCCGCGCTCGAGTGG
>SFDB01000030.1 GCA_004558825.1 Clostridiales bacterium | reverse complement strand
ATTCGGATACGGTCATAAGGTCGTACAACGAGCTTGCCCAGCAATAAGCAGAGCGCAAGCTAAGCTGAAATGATGATGGCCGCCGAGAAATCGGCGGCCATTGAGACTGTCGGAAAAGCGGCTAAACGCCGCTTTTTCGAGTTTTTACAGCGACGGCCGCCTTTAGGCGGCCGTCGCTGTTAGCAGCTAATTCTAATGTTCCTGTTATTCTTTTTCGGCGTAAACTATTTTTGCGTCGGCGGCATTCTTTCTTACGCTCTCTATGCCGTTAAGGCACGAGTGCTTTTGAATGTAGCCCTCGGATGCGCCGATGACCTGGCCGTTTCTTGCTTTGAGACGGAAACGGAATTCGCCCGCTTTGTCCTTATAGACCTCAAACTTGGGGTTGATGGCCGTCTCATAGCCTTCGACCGTCTGATCCTCAAGTCGTGCGATGGGCGCGTTTTTGATGATGCTGTTCATGCCCTTGGTACAGGCTGCCTCGCTCGAGTAAACCTCTGATGACAGAATGACTTCACCGTTTCCGGCTTTCAGATCGAACTTGACGCCTGTTGGTGTCGTTTTTACTAAGAATGTTCCCATGATTCAACCTCCCATGATATTGAATATATCATATCATGTTGACCGGGCTTGTCAATACGGTACATTAACAATCGTATTGAATTAATTATTTAACGGACGTATAATAGTTTCGGAAAAAATATGCGAGGTGTAAATCAATGAACATTCTTGTGACGATCCCCGTGAACGAGGAGCATATGAAAAAGCTTCGCGCAGCAGCGCCCGAGGCTGAATTTACGATAGTTCCTCAAAGCGAGCTAACCGAAGCTTCGGTGAATTGCAAGGATATAATAATCGGCAATATTCCGCATGAGCTTGTCAAAAAAGCCAACAGCCTCAAATGGCTCCAGCTTAACACCGCAGGAGCGGATGGCTATGCGGCCGTGATGCCCGAAGGCGTTCCTCTGACGATAACAAGCGGTGCGTTTGGTCTTGCCATAAGCGAGCATATGCTGGGCATGATGCTAATGCTCATGAAGCGCCTGCACCAATACCGCGATAATCAGGCAAAGGCGTATTGGCATGACGAGGGCAGCGTCAAATCGGTCGAAGATGCGACTGTGCTCACGATAGGGCTCGGCGATATAGGCGGCGAGTTTGCCAGAAAATGTAAGATGCTCGGCGCATATACAATCGGCGTTCGGCGCACAATACATGACAAGCCCGATTATATCGATGAGCTGTACTCTCGTGAATCTATCGAAGAGCTGCTGCCTCGGGCGGATGTGATTGCACTCGCCGTACCAAGCGGCGAAACCACGTTCAAGCTCATAAACGAGCATACGCTTTCGCTTATGAAAGAAGGAGCTATAATATTGAACGTGGGACGCGGAAACGCCGTAGACACGGACGCGTTGGCGGACGCGGTCGAAAGCGGACGCGTGCTTTGCGGCCTTGATGTCACGGATCCGGAACCTTTGCCAAAGGAGCACAGGCTGTGGCACATGGAGAACGCACTGATCACGCCGCATATATCGGGCTTTTTCCATTTGAAGCAAACGCTTGACAGGATAGTCGACATATCCGCGAAAAATTTGAAGCTGTTCATAAGCGGCGAAAACCTCATGAACATGGTTGATTATAATACGGGATACCGTTCGTATGAAAGGAGGGTGCAGTTCGATGAATCGCAGAGCGTTTGACAATAAGCTTCATATGCTTGCGCTTTCGGGTGTAATGAGCGCACTGATAATGGTTGTGACGATGTATGTGAGCATACCGATACCGAACACAAACGGCGCATACATAAATGCGGGCGATGCGCTCGTGTACACTGCATCTGCGTTTGTTGGCGGCTGGTGGGGAGTTGCATGCGCAGCATTGGGCAGCGCGTTGGCGGATATACTTATCGGCTCAGCGATATATGCGCCGGCAACGCTTGTAATAAAGGGCGCAATGGCGCTTATAGCGACGTGCATAATGAAGCGCTCGGGCAAATTTACGCCCGTGCTTGCGATAGCAGTAGGCGGCGCAGTCATGCCCGTGGGATATTTCCTTTACGAGACCGTACTGTACGGCGCGCAAACGGCATTGGTAAGCGTTCCTATGAACCTTATACAGTATGTGGGCGGCGTTGTAATCGGTGCGCTGATAATAATGCCGCTGAAGCGAGTGATTAAAAAATAAATGTGCTGCGAATAAACGGAGCAGTGTCGAAGCCGTCGTATTCTACGCGGGCGAGGTACAGTCCGTGCGCAGGAGCCGTAACGCCGCAGGTGCTGCGGCTTTTTTCATTGAACGCGCGGCGTATGCTTTTGGCGTCGCGTCGGCCGAGCCCTATTTCGAGCATAGTTCCGACCATTATCCGAACCATGTTATACATAAATCCGCTGCCTGTTACGTCAAATGAGAGCATATCCCCGTGTTTTGACCATTCTGAAGCAAAAATCGTACGGACGGTGTTTTCAAGCGTAATGCCCGACGCCTTGAACGCCAAAAAGTCATGCTCGCCGAGGAACAGTGCGGCTGCATTATTCATTTTATCGACGTTGAGCTTATGATGAACATGGAGAGCGTGGTTTCGCGTGAAAGCCGAATCGTGAGGCGAATTAAGCACGAGGTAACGATAGCTCTTCCTTTTTACATCAAATCGTGAATGGAAGGAGGGCTCAGCCTCATCGCTGTAAAGAACGCGTATGTCGCGCGGCAGGCCTGCGTTCAGCGCGAAAGCGAACTTGTCTGCGGGAATGCGGCTTTGTGTGTCGAAATGGGCGACCTGCGCAAGCGCATGTACGCCGCTGTCAGTCCTGCCCGAAGCATGCAGTGCGCACCGTTCGCCTGTAAGCTTGGCGAGCTCGCGTTCGACAGCCTCCTGCACAGCTATGCCGTTGGGCTGCACTTGCCATCCTACATATTCCGTACCGTCGTATTCGATTATCAGCCGTATCCGCCGCATTAAACACCTCATTTGTTTTTATGGATTATACAGCGAGGAGGAGAATTTGAAAAGATGAAATCCTAAAACATAAGACCAATAAAAATTTTCTAAAAAAATAAGAAAAAATTATTGCCTTGCCATATGTCGTAAGTTAAAATTAAATATCGGTATTTATCAGAATATGCCGCAAAATTTCAGACGGAATATTTATGAAATTTCTCTGCGGCGGTCGTGCGCGTTTGTGCAGACGCTTTCGGGCTTTGCGAAAAACGCTGCTTTGCGTCTGACGGCCACGGCGATACCGAGGTTTAATGTGTGACAGTTACTGTTTGGGAGAACCTGCTGATAAAGGCGCTTTACAGAAGAATGACGGGAAGCTCCATTGAGCCCATTGCGCCTGGCTCAAATAATCGGTGCAGTGAGGTGAAGTAGCGGAGATGACGGTGTTTCGGAAGTTTGACGAGACTGCCTGAGTCGGCATGGCGCTTTAAATGCGGCGGAAAGAATGACGCGAAAATGCCCGCCGCGCAACGTTCGCGCCGTCGTTTCCGAGCACAGGATGCCGCATCAATAACGCTTCGAGGGGCGGTGAATGCATCAGATGTATTTTCGCATCGCCTTGAGAGCGGTCTTTTCAAGGCGGGATACCTGCGCCTGCGAAATGCCTATTTCCTTGGCGACTTCCGTCTGAGTTTTGCCGTCAAAAAAGCGTAGCTTCAATATGCTGCGCTCACGCTCGCCTATCTTGTCAAGCCCTGAGTCAATAGCTATGCCGTCGAGCCAAAGGTCTTCCGAATTCTTGTCATCGCGCACCTGATCCATGACGTATATGGCGTCGCCGTCGTCGTGATATATGGGCTCAAAAAGCGAAATTGGATCCTGAATGGCGTCGAGCGCAAACACAACGTCCTCTTCTTTCATGTTGAGCGCTTTGGCAATGTCAGATATATGCGGCTCCTTATTTTGCTCGTTTATGAACCTGGTTCGCACCTGAAGCGCCTTATATGCGGTGTCACGCAGAGATCGGCTGACGCGAAGGGCGTTGTTGTCGCGCAAATGGCGGCGCACCTCGCCTATTATCATCGGCACCGCATATGTTGAAAAGCGAACGCCATGACTCAAATCGAAATTGTCTATAGATTTTATCAGCCCGACGCAGCCTACCTGAAAAAGATCGTCCATGCATTCGCCGCGGCTTGAAAAGCGCTGTATTACGCTCAAAACAAGGCGAAGGTTTCCGTTTATGAATTCCTCGCGCGCTTCTGTGTCGCCCTGTTTTATGCGCTCTAAAAGCTCGTTGCTGCGCTTGGCGCTCATCAAAGGAAGTTTTGACGTATCAACCCCGCATATTTCGACCTTGCATAATGCCATATCAACACCCCTAAAATATTCATAGAGGTATCATGTCCTAAGCGGCGCTTTTTTATAACAAAAGGTCCGATACAACATTTACCGTTTTATCGGACCGACGCGCGTGCGAAGAATTTAACGCAGAATACCGTTAATTCTCGATTGCGATTATTTATGATAAAGTTTTTTTGACTGGTAGTTCGGCTCGCATGTCAGATTGATTCCGAGCTTTCTGAAAACGTCGCTGTCGACCGGGGAAAGAATGACGCTTGAATGCGCTTCCGTTCCGCGCAGCTTGGTAAGCTGATTCAGCGCTATCTTTGCGGCGGGGTTTGTGGCGGCGCATATGGTGAGCGCTATGAGTATCTCGTCAGTATGGAGGCGCGGATTGTGGTTGCCGAGAATACGGGTTTTAAGATGCTGTATCGGCTCGATGACGGTGGGGGCTATGAGATGAAGATCATGCGGAAGCCCGCCGAGCGCCTTGAGCGCATTGAGCAGGAGCGCTGCTGAAGCGCCGAGAAGCGGCGATGTTTTGCCCGTCATTATGCTTCCGTCAGGAAGCTCTATTGCTGCGGCGGGCGCGCCGGTCGCTTCGGCACGCTTGAGCGCGGCTGCGATAACCGGTCTGTCCTCGACGCTTGTGCCGGCCTGGTTCATTATGAGCTGAATCTTGCATACCTCATCGTTGCTTGCAAGGCCCTTTCGGCGTTTGCAAAGCGTATCGTAATAGCGGCGGATAATCTCCTGCCTCGACGCCTCGCGGACGGCCTCGTCGTCGGTTATGCAGTAGCCGACCATGTTTACGCCCATGTCTGTCGGCGAATTATACGGTGATTTACCCGCGATAAGCTCAAACATGGCGTTGAGAACGGGGAAAACCTCTACGTCCCTGTTGTAGTTTACGGTGGTGACGCCGTATGCCTCGAGGTGGAACGGGTCAATCATGTTGATGTCATTCAGGTCTGCGGTTGCGGCTTCGTAGGCGAGGTTTACGGGATGCTTAAGCGGCAGGTTCCATATCGGAAACGTTTCAAACTTGGCATATCCTGCATTTATGCCGCGTTTATGTTCGTGGTAGAGCTGGGAAAGACATGTGGCCATTTTACCGCTGCCGGGGCCCGGCGCCGTGACGACCACGAGCGAACGCTCGGTTTCAACATATTCGTTAAGGCCAAAGCCTTCGTCGCTTGCTATAAACTGCGGATTCGCGGGGTAGCCCGGAATTGTATAGTGCTTGTAGACTTTTATGCCGAGATCGTTCAGGCGGCGTATAAAGCTGCTTGCAGCGGTCTGCGATTCGTATTGCGTAAGGACTACGCTGCCGACGTAAAGGCCAATCGTGCGAAAAGCGTCAATTAGCCGCAAAACGTCCATATCATACGTTATGCCGAGGTCGCTCCTGACTTTGTTCTGCTCGATGTGGTTAGCATTGATGACGATAATTATTTCGGCCTGCTCCTTGAGCTGCATGAGCATCCTTATTTTGCTGTCGGGCTCGAAACCCGGCAGAACGCGCGACGCATGGAAATCGTCGAAAAGCTTGCCGCCAAACTCGAGATATAGCTTGCCGCCGAAGCTGTCTATGCGCTTGAGTATGTTCTCCGATTGGAGAGCTATGTATTTATCGTTGTCGAACCCTATGCGTCTCATTTACCTCAACCTCCGTGCCGCAAAAAAATAATACGCCTCTGATTCTCTCGGAGGCGTATCCGCTGCCCTTATCATCTTATCACCGCATTCGAAAATCTGCAACGGGAGATAAAAATTTTTTGGAAAAAAGTCGTTACGCGCCGAAAGAGCACGATGGTTTACAGAGAGCTTTTTCATGGTATAATTAACCCATGAAGAAACATGTCGTAAAAGCAATAATTTTGTTGACGATATGCGCGCTTGCGGCGGGCATATGCGGCTGCACGGCCGTCAGTGGGTCGCGCAGAGTGTGTATAAATGAAGTTGTTTCGTCAAACACACTTTCGTTCGTACACGAAAGGCTCGGCAGCCCCGACTGGATAGAGCTTCGCAATGTGTCGAAAGAAACGGTCGATATAAGCGGCTGGGGGCTGAGCGATAATCTTAAAAAGCCGCATAAATGGGTGTTCCCCGAGGGAACGAGGATAGAGCCGAACGGATATATGATAGTCGCGCTGCGAAGCGGAGGCGGAAACGTTGACGATGTTTTATGCGCGAACTTCGGTCTGAGCAAGGCGGGCGAAACGCTTTTCCTCACGGATAACTATTATAAGGTGGTTGAACAGCTCGAGATACCTGCGCTCGACACCGATATAGCGTACGCAAGGCGGCCTGACGGTACGTTCGGCTTCACCGACTCGCCTACGCCGTGTGCGGAGAATAATACGGAATATATCGTCGGCAAACTAAGCGACATCGTAGCCGAACTGACGGAATCGGGCGTGACGATAACCGAGGTAATGCCTAAAAACGCATCGACGCTTGAGTGCGGCGGCGAATACTTTTCATGGTGCGAGCTGCGCAACGAGACTGATAAGGCGGCGGACCTTTCAAGCTTTTATCTGAGCGAGGACGACACCAGGCCGCAGCGCTGGAGACTGCCCCATTTCGAGCTTGCGCCCGGCGATAGCGTTATAATATACATGACAGGCCAAAATGCGGTCGAGGGACAGATATGCGCACCGTTTGAAATAGGCGGCGACGAGCATGGGATGTATCTTTTGAATATGCGCGGCGAAATCTGCTCGAGCATCGAATGGGACGTATTTATACCGTACGACGTAAGCGTTACGGCAAACGGATATACGACGTGCGCTACTCCTAATGCTTACGAGGCCGGCCCGTATTTTGATAAGATAGAGTTTGCACCTATGGATGGGAGCGATCCGCTGCGAATCAACGAGGTGCTCGTCAAGAACGAATACAGCACGATAGATTCATACGGCGACAGGTCTGACTGGGCGGAGCTGTATAACGCTTCAGGCGAGAGCGTGTCGCTGAAAAACTACTATATATCCGATGACGCGGAGAATCCGCAAAAATGGCGCCTTCCCGACGTTGTTATCGAGCCGTACGGCTATATTGTCGTATTCCTTTCTGGCAGGGAGCAGCGCGAAGGCGAGATACACGCCCCGTTTTCGCTGTCGGCGGATGACGGCGCATTTACGCTGTTCTGCCTTGACACAATGAGAATCGATACGATAACGATACCTGAAAATATCGGAGCAAATATCTCAATAGGAAGGAACGACGCGGGCGAGCAGGTGTACTATGCTTCGCCTACGCCGGGGGCGAAAAACAGCACGCACTCGTTTGCGACGGCTGAAAACCTTTCGCTTACGGATATGAACGGCGTTTACATCAGCGAGGTGTGCGCCGTACATAACGCAGGGAGCGGAAAGGACGACTGGATAGAGATACACAACGCGGGCGGTTCGTCCGTAAGCCTTCGCGGATGGCATATCACGAAAGATAAGGACAACCTTAATATGTGCGAGCTGCCCGACATGAGCATACCGTCGGGCGGCTATGCGCTAATATATGCGAACAAATACGGCGGCGACTTAAAAACGATATCGATGGGCATATCGGCATCGGGGGAAACGCTTATGCTTATCGACGAAAACGGAGCCGTAAGGGACATATTCGAAACGGGCGCTCTGCGGCCCGGGATGACGAGCGGCAGGGTAGAGAGAAGTATGAGCGCCGAGCGCGTTTTTTTTACAAGCGCGACGCCCGCCGCAGCAAATTCAGCGTCGATTGTTTCGGGCAGGGTTAGCGCGCCGTCTTTTTCGCGACGCGAGCTTTACAATACGGCCGAGTTTGAGCTCGAATTGACATGCTCAACGCCGAACGCGCGTATTTACTACACTCTTGACGCGAGCGACCCTTCGCAGACCTCAAAGCTGTATGAATCCCCGATAAAGGTTTCGTCGAACACCGTAATCAGGGCGGTTGCGGTTGCTTCCGGCATGGACAGCAGCGACATTGTGTCAGCGACATATCTTTTCTCGGAGCCGCATACTTTGCCCGTGATGGCGCTGACCTGCGATCCGACGCGTTTTACGGAGCTTTATTCGGTAACGGAGCGTTCTCAAAGAGTCGAGCGCGAAGCGTATGCCGAATACTATGAGGCCGATGGTAAGCTTGGCACACAGTTCCCGTGCGGGCTGAGGGCAAACGGTTCGTCAACGCTGAAATACGGCCAAAAATCGCTTGCGGTAAAATTGCGCGGCGGTTACGGACGGAGCAGCGTAACGTATCCCTTTTTCGGAAAATATGAAGTAAAATCATTTAACAGGCTTCTGCTGCGAAATTCCGGTCAGGACAACGGAACCGCGCGCGTGCGAGATTCGTTCTGCTCGCTGGCGGTGGAAGGCATGAACATCGATAACGTTGCGACGCGGCCTGTGGTCGTCTATATAAACGGCAGATATTGGGGCATATATGACCTGAACGAGGATCAGGGCAGGGATTATCTTGAAGCTCATTACGGCGTTGACCCGAGTAAGGTGGATATAATCAGGCGAAACACGGGCGTGCTTGCAGGCTCAAACCACGACTTTAAGCGCGTGAGAGCGTTTGCGTTGGAAAATGACCTGTCGAACGATGCCTTGTTTGAAAAATTCGCTCAGTGGGTTGATGTCGACTATTTTACCGATTATCTGATTGCACAGACGTATTTCAACAACGGCGACATGTTTAATCAGAAATATTGGCGCTCGCAGGACTATAAGGTAAAGTGGAGACCGATATTTTATGACCTTGATTTCGGCGCAAAGGGAAGCACGGGAAGCTTATTTACAAGCTATTTCAATGAGGCGGGCGTTCCGTCCCAGGACGGTTCGCTGACATACATGGATATATATATCGGCCTGAAAAAGAATGCGGGATGGCGTGAGCGGTTCGCGCAGCGCTATGTATATTTGGTAAAAAACCAATTTGCGCCCGAACGGCTTAATGGGATACTTGACGACTACGTTTCGCAGCTTGAGCCGGAGATGCAGCGCCACATTGCGCGTTGGGGAACGCCGCGGACGATGGAGAAGTGGCACGAAAGCCTTGATGTGATAAGGATGTTTATAAATAAGCGACCTGAAACCGCCCTCAACAATCTTCAGCGCTATTTCGGCATCAGCGACGAAAAGATGGCGGAATATGGGCGAAAACAGGGGTAAGGAGTAATAAAACCGAGCGGGGACGAATAATATATCAAACTTTCTTC
>SFDB01000029.1 GCA_004558825.1 Clostridiales bacterium | reverse complement strand
TTTGTGGCTGTATCATAACAGATGCTGTGTGGTCGTTCCGTGATAATATCACATTTTATCGATCATCCCTTGCAGGCAGAAGATTTCATACAAGCACCTTAATCAAACTGGAATAAGCATCTAAATAAAGGTTTCCTCAGAAACTTTCTCCCCCATTTCATGGAGTTCAAGAGCATTTTTGCTTCTGTTTTGCCTTACGAGTTACAATAGACATACAAAAAAACGCCCACTTCGCCGATTGCGAAGTGGGCAAAAATGTTCTAAAAGCTCTGCAATAACACAAGAATTATGCCATAAATCACGCTTGTGCTGACACCATAAACGATCACAGGCCCCGCTATGGTAAACATTTTGGCACAGCTTCCCTGGGTTATAGACTCACCCTTGCACTCCAACAAATGCGATTTCTTCCGAGGCTTTTCCTAATTCGAAAGAATAATGGATAACCACTCCAGATCCACGGTTATGGGGTGCTTATCCTTTATGCGGCGGCAGTAAGGGAGAAAAGGGAGAGCAAAAGAGCAGCGGCTAACGCCGCCTTAAAGAGAAAGTCACCTCTCCCTTTTCTCCCTCGCTGCGGCTATGGAAACCGTGGAAAACCGCAAGCGGTTTACGCACCGTTTCCACAGCCTACGCTTCACCCTCTTTTTCCTCTCCGACTTTCTCCCTTTTCACAGAAAAAGAGATATAAGGGTAGCACATAGGACGAGGAAAAAGAACGGCACACAGGCTGAATTATTGATGATTTTCGCACCGAAAAGCAACACCAAAACAACGGGCAGGCACTCTGCGAAAAAATCCGCATTTTCGTCTACCTGAAATGTTCACAGAAAAGATTCAAATCAGGTATTTCAAATATACAGATAATGTATTATAATATATTCAGGTAAAAACAGGAGGTGGCTTGATGAATACAGTTGGTGAGCGTTTGAAAACGCTGCGCGAGGGCATGAAGTTCTCTCAAAAGAAAATGGCTGAGTTGCTGAATGTGACGCAGCCGAGTATTAACCGATATGAGCATGGGCAGTCTGTACCGTCTATTGAATTGCTGATAAAATATGCGGATTATTTTGATGTATCTATGGACTACATCACTTGCCGTTGTGATGAGCCGCAGGGCAAACTGTACCAAGTGAAACCGCCTGTTGCGGATAATCCCGAATTGGCAAAGTTTGTAGAAATGTGCTTTGAGCCTGATTCGCCCATGAATGAGCAGTTGAAAAAAACCTTGATACAGATGTTAGGGACGGTGAAAGCATGACGGCAGTAATTTACGCGAGATATTCTTCTGATAATCAGCGCGAGGAATCCATAGAAGGTCAGCTCCGCGAATGTACCGCGTTTGCTGATAAGAATGGAATTACCGTTCTGCGTCACTACATCGACAGGGCAGTTTCTGCAAAGACCGACAACCGCCCAGAATTTCAGAACATGATTAATGACAGCGGCAAAAAGCTGTTTGATATGATTATCGTTTGGAAACTTGACCGGTTTGCCCGAAATCGCTATGACAGCGCACGATACAAGGCGCAGTTGAAGAAGAACGGCGTTAAGGTTGTTTCCGCTACCGAGGTTATTTCCGATGGCGCAGAGGGTATTATCCTTGAATCCATGCTTGAGGGCTTCGCTGAATACTATTCCGTTGACCTCTCCGAAAAGGTTGTACGCGGTATGACCGATAATGCGTTGAAATGTATGTTTAATGGCGGTACACTGCCGATGGGCTATCAGATCGACGCAGACCAACATTTTCAGATTGATCCTGTAACTGCGCCGTACATTTTGGACGCTTTCAAGCGATATGACGAGGGCGCGACCATGACAGAAATCCGCGATTGGCTCAACGAACAGGGCATGAAAAACACTCGCGGTAATCCCTTGACCTACAACAGCGTACAGCATCTATTGAAAAATCGCCGTTATATCGGAGAATATCAGTACAGGGAGATTATTGTCCCCGATGGTATTCCCGCCATCGTGCCGCTTGACTTGTTTGAACGAGTACAAGCAAAAATGGCGAAAAACAAGAAAGCCCCCGCCCGACACAAGGCAGAGGACGATTATCTGCTGACAACCAAGCTGTTTTGTGGGTACTGCGGCGCGTATCTCTGCGGCGAGAGTGGCACAAGCCGTACAGGGATCGTCCACCACTACTACAAGTGCGTCTCGGTGAAAAAGAAGCGTAAAGAGTGCCACAAAAAGCCTGTTAAAAAGGTTTGGATTGAGGATTTAGTTGTCTCGGCAGCAATGGAAATGATTATGGACGATGACGCGATTGAGGCTATCGTTTCAATGCTCATGGATTTGCAGGAACAGGATAACACCAATATTCCCCTGTATGAGCAGCAGTTGCAGGAAACCAATGCCGGGATCCGCAATCTGCTGAATGCTATTCAGCAAGGTATTCTGACAAAATCGACCAAAGAACGCCTTGAAGAATTAGAGGCGGCAAAAGAGGAATTGGAAAACCGCCTTGCCAACGAGCAGCTGTCCAAGCCCCCGAAAATCAGCGCGGAGTTTATGACATTTTGGCTGCACCGTTTCCGCAAATTAGATGTTACCAAGCAGAGTCACCGCAAAATGCTGATTGACACCTTTATCAACGCGATATTCCTGTATGACGATAAAATGCTGATAACCTTTAACTACAAGGACGGCACAAAAACCATTACATTCGGCGAGGCTAAAGAAGCCGCTGAAAAAGCGGCTTCTGGTTCGGATTTGGATTGCTCAAGTGCACCAGAAAAGAACCCACATTTGTCTACGACAAGTGTGGGTTCTTTTCAACGAAATAAATCCCTTGCGGGATTTGTGAAATACGCTTCGCGTGTGAAATACGCCTGCGCCATGTGAAATGCCTGCGGGCGTGAGGGATTTGTTTCATTTCACGTTCCGCGCAAGCGGAAAATTTCACAATGACCGAAGGTCATTATTTCACATCCGAAGGATATTTCACTTCACAATCCGTCCTTTTTGCTGTATAATCAGTCCGATAAATAAGAATTTGTCGAACAGAGCAGTCACACTACTTTTGCTTACTTTTACCTTGATTCTGCTCCGTTTGGTTACTCTTTGACACGCCGGAGCAAGCTCTATATCGCTTGCTCCGACTTATTTTATAAGTCAGAGCGCACTCAGGCCGCTGCTCCTTATGCTTAATGGCACCGGCGACATGTGCGTAAAAATTCGAAAAAGCGGCTAAACACCACTTTTTAGACAGTCTCCAAGCTTTTCCTTACGGGGAAAGGCTTTGTCATACTCGTCGTCGACCGCTTCATCTGCGAAACAGCCCTGCGGCGCTGCGTATTCGCGGTGATTCCGCTGCAAACGGGCGCGCTTGACGTAATCGTCAATTTGGCGTAATCTGTGGAAAACAGCCGTCCGAAAAAGGCGGTAAATCCCGCGCTGTGAGGTTTTATGAAGGAAGAATGCCTGATATGCAAAGCGCCGCTTGAGTATTTTGAAAAAGACTCGCTTATGGAATGCGTTATATGCCATAGACGGGAGCTTAGCAAGACATGCTGCGTAAAAGGGCATTATGTCTGTAACGATTGCCACATGAAGGGCATGGACGCCATCGTTGGCATTTGCCTTGGTGAGACGTCAAAAAATCCGATTGAAATTGCCGAGAAAATAATGGCGCAGCCGTTTTGCCATATGCACGGACCTGAGCATCATGTGATTGTAGGCTCCGCGCTGCTTACGGCATATCGAAACGCGGGAGGCGATATAGATACGGAATCGGCCTTGATTGAAATGCATA
Organism: Clostridiales bacterium; assembly: GCA_004558825.1. GTDB lineage: Bacteria > Bacillota > Clostridia > Christensenellales > CAG-138 > SFDB01. Next base: position 6,034 of record SFDB01000029.1, on the reverse strand, counting down.
ACCGCGGCAAAAGCGTTCCGGGCGGCGCGTGCGGCTTTTGGGGAGCCTGCGGCGCGGGAATAAGCGCAGGTATGTTTGTCTCAATTATTTCAAAATCAACGCCGCTTACAAATAAGCCGTTCGGCCTGTCCAACCTCATGACTGCAAGGGCATTGGAGCAAATCGGCATGGTTGGCGGCCCCAGATGCTGCAAAAGGGATTCATATCTTTCAATCCTTGCCGCGGCGGACTTTGTTAAAGAGCATTTCGGGATAGAGATGATCAAGCCGAAAGTCGTATGCGGCCACTCGCTGCGCAACAACCAATGCCTCGGCGCAGGATGCCCGTTCGCCAAAGCCTTAACAGGCGCGGATTCAAGCGGCTCCGCGCAGAAATGATATTCGCGCCTTATCCCCTGCCGATACGCCCGACGCGCAAAAAACGGCGCGGCTTTTGCACGGGGGCTGCAACGCGGCGCATATCTGTGGTATAATAAAACATACGGCGGGGTACGTCTCTGCCGAAACATAAGGAGGAACAGTTATGAAGAGATTTTTAAGCATAGCGTTGGCGTTCGTAATGGCATTTTCGCTTGCCGCCGTCTCATCTGCCGTCACGATTCCGTCTGACGGCGCGGATATGAGCGGCAAAACCGTTATAATCCATACGAACGATTCGCATTCGCGCGTCGATGAGAATTACGGATTTACGGCTGTTTCCGCACTCAAGAAGCAATATGAGGCGGCCGGTGCAAACGTGCTCGTATTCGATGCCGGCGATACGCTCCACGGAATGCCTGTAGCGACTATGTTCGAGGGCGAATCCATCGTCGACATACTCAACCTTGTCGGCTACGATGCGATGACCGCGGGCAACCATGACTTCAACTACGGCTCGGACAAGCTCGCGGAGCTTGCGGGCAAGATGGATTTCCCGGTGCTCGCGGCGAACGTGACTTATAAAGAGACGGGCGAACCGATGCTCGGTACGAATACCGTAATCGTGCGCGGCGGAATCAAATTCGGCGTATTCGGCCTTGCCTCTCCCGAGACGGTTTACAAGACGCATCCCGACAACGTTGCCGGGCTTGACTTTCTCGATCCTATAGAGACGGCGTCGCTTCAGGTGGCCGAGCTCAACGCGCAGGGCTGCGATTACATTATATGCATCGGCCACATAGGTCTTGACGAGAGCACGGAGATTACCTCCGCCGACATATGCGGCGCGGTCGATGGCATAGACGTGTTTATTGACGGCCACAGCCATACTGTTCTGCCGCAGGGCATGACGGTGAACGGAACGGTCATTGCCAGCACGGGCGAATATATCAAGAACATAGGCGTTGTGACCATAGACAATGCAACGGGCGCGATAGAGGCCGGGCTTGTGGCGGAAACCGACGCATATGAGGGCAGAGACGATGCGGTTGACGAGCTTATAGGCGGCCTTCGCACGGAACTTGAGACGCTTTTGGGCGAGGTCGTGGGATATACGGATGTATATCTTAACGGCGAGCGTCAATATGTGCGCACACAGGAAACGAACCTTGGCGACCTTGCGGCAGACGCGCTCGTTTATGTTTCGGGCGCCGATTGCGCGATGACGAACGGCGGAGGCATACGCGCCTCGATAGAAGTCGGCGACATCACCAAGGGCGACCTTGTTACGGTTTTCCCGTTCGGCAATTATGTCGTGACGAAATATGTTACGGGCAGCGCGATACACGATATGCTTGAGCACGGCGTACGCGCGTACCCCGAATCGCTCGGCGGCTTCCCGCAGGTAAGCGGCATCGAGTTCAAATTCGATCCCACGGCGGAGGCTTATGACCGCGTTGACCCCGAGGATGTGCTTGTCGGCGGCGAGCCTCTCGAGCTCGAGCGCGAATATCTGTTCGCAACGAACGACTTCATCGCGGCGGGCGGCGACGGCTACACAATGCTCGGCGAATTCCCGATAGCAACGGAGTATGCGGGACTCGATGAGGTTCTCATACAGTACATAAGCTCCCTCCAGAGCATAGGCAGCCTTTACAGCGCGCCTCTCGGACGCATACAGCCCTATCCGTATCATACGGTGACAATCAGCTCGACGGCGAACGGCACGACCGCGCCGACGGGAAGCAAGACTGTGCTTGACGGCGCAAGCCTTACGATAGAGATGAAGCCCGACGCGGGCTGCTACGTATGGTATGTTTCCGTCAACGGCGAAATAGTGGCCGTTCGTCCCGGAAACAGCATTACGTTCGAGAACATTACGGAGGATTTGAGCGTATTCGTATGCTTCAAGGCGGACGCACCCGCCGTGAATGTGCCCGTAACACCGTCGGAGCCTTCGCAGCCGCCAAAGACGGGCGCCGTATCTATGACGGCTGCGGCGATTTGCGCGATTGCTTCGGGCGCAGCGCTTGCCGTGAGCGGGAGAAAACGGGAAAGATAAGGCGCAGTCTTAACTATCCCGAAGTTTTTTGACATGTTGAAGCACCCGTTTGACATAAACGTCAAGCGGGTGCTTTTTGCTTCTGTGATTTAACGGCTGCGCTTTCAGACAACCACGTCGAACTCTACGCCCGGCAGACGTCTTTGCAGGCGCGTTATAATTGAGTTGGCTGCATCGGGCGACGCGCCCATCACGATTATACCGACGTCGTGCTCCTTTGCAAATTCGACAAGCGCGTCGTCAACATTATCTGTTCTCAGCATCAGGAGGTTGGCGTTCGCCAGCTGCGCCGCCGTGAAGAGATAATCTATCGCGTCGGGTTCATTGAGCCTGTTCATAAAACGATGCCCCGTCTGCACACAGTGAACGACATGCATTTTCTGATTTGGCTCGCGCCTTGCCATGCCGCGGTTAATAAGCCTGTCGCATGAGCGCTGGCCGGTGACGCACACCATTATTTCTTTATTCGGATTGGGAGGATTGTTCATGATACATCAGCGCTTCCTTAATTTTATCGGGCATTTCCTCCGGGACATATCCGCGTATGGCTTCAATGGCCTCAAGCGGCGTAGTGACGGTTTTGTAAAGGCCAAGATATCGCCTGTTTGTAAACCCGTTTGCGACGCATGATTCGAATTGCGCCAAAAGCCCGTCGAAAAATCCGTCTATATTGAGTATGACTATTTGCCCTTCGATATAACCAAGCTGTTTAAGCGCCAGAACCTCGGTTATTTCATCGAGCGTCCCGAAACCGCCCGGAAGCGCTATGTATGCGTCGGCAAGGTTTTCCATCGTACTCTTTCGCTCAAACATGTCGCGTGTGACGATGAGCTCTGTGCAATGCGCGGAGGCAATCCCGGGCTTGTTCAGCTTTTCGGGTATAACGCCTATTATGCGTCCTCCGCCTGCGTACGCGCCCTCTGCCGCGGCACCCATAAGCCCGACTGCGCCGCCGCCAAACACCATGCCCAGGCCGTTTTCCGCGAGAAGAGCCCCCGTTTCACATGCCGCATCGATATACTTTCGGTCAATATTATTGCTTGAAGAGCCGAATATGCAGATATTTCCCGTTGCCATGCTGTGCCTCCATGCGATTACTGCAATGATATTATACCATCCCCGGCGCAACCATTAAAACATGTAAATGTGACATTTGTATAAAATAAATATGCCGAAGCGGAAAAAACGCCTCGGCATAAGCATATGTGCGATATCAGCTCTCGGCCGTCCTATTTCGTACGCATACGGCGACGATTATAGCAATTCCGACGGGGACGAGCACAAGGCTGATTATTTGTGACGTCGACAGCGCGCCGATGCCTCCGCGATAATCATCCCTGAAAAATTCTATTATGAAGCGCCACACGCCGTACGCGATGAGGTAAACGCCTGTGACGATTCCGCGAAGCTTTACGCGCTTCAGTATCAGCACGAGCGCGGCGGTCAGTACGAACAGGAACGCGGCCTCCATGAGCTGCGTAGGCAGCAGAGGTACGCCTGCGGGGGCGGCGCTTCCCGATGGAAAGACAACGCAGAGAGGAGAGTCGCATCTCATGCCGTAGCAGCAGCCCGCCATGAAGCAGCCAATGCGTCCGAAAGCCTGTCCGAGCGTAAGCGGAGCGGCATAAGCGTCGGCGACGGCAAGCACGGGCAGCTTTTTGACGGCGCAGTATATCCATCCGCCGATTATGCCGCCTATTAGGCCGCCGTAGAATACGAAGCCCCCGGTAAGCGCGTCCTTTAGAAACGACGGGTTGCTGATTATTGCGGGAAGCTCAACTATAAGGTAAAGCAGCTTGGAGCCAATCAGGCCGCTTATTATCGCCACGAAAGAGCATGTGAAAGCCGCATCCTTATTAAGCTCGCGGCGCTTATGAGTGTACAGCAGCAATAAAAACGCGCTAAGCATCCCGACCGCTGCGCAGAGTCCGTACGTCGGTATGGATATTTGCCCTATATTGATACTCGGATACATAAATGTCACCTCGGTTTCCGATTTTGCATAGGATACCACAGGCATGCACTTTTCGCAATCCGTGCCGGCGCACAAAGAAGCGCGGCGTTTGTCGGCGTAAAGCTTGTTTTGCCGAAAATACGCATTTGTTTCGGAGGTAACCACCATGTACAGTCGGCTTGTCATGCGGCGCGCAGGGGCGCTGCTTTTGGGCGAATGCAGCGCGTACGCGAAGATAGAGGGCGACATATCGCACCGCGAATTGAACGGGCTCGCAGCATTTTTCACGCTTGACAACGGCGTGCTCGTTGTGACGGAGGTGCGCGGTCTGCCGACGTTTGAAACGCAATGCGAGCGCGGCATATTTACGATGCACATTCATGGCGGTGGGTCATGCACGGGACCGAGCGACGACGCGTTCAAGGACGCGCTCATGCACTATAATCCGAGCGATTGCAGGCATCCGAATCACGCGGGGGATCTGCCGCCGCTTTTTTCAAACGACGGATTTGCTTTCAGCGCGGTATACACTGAGCGCTTCACCGTTTCGGAGATAATCGGCAGGACTGTCGTAATCCACGCCGCGCCCGACGATTTTATGACTGATCCGTCGGGCAATTCGGGTGCGCGGATAGGCTGCGGAGTAATATGGCGCGGATAGACGAAGTGACGCATTGAAGGGTCTGCGTCCCTGCGGCCTTATCGGGGGGACACGTCCCATTTGCAGGGGCTCCGCCCCCGCCCCCCGTCGGGGGACACGTCCCATTTGCAGGGGCTCCGCCCCCGCACCCCCGTCGGGGGACACGTCCCCCGAACCCCCGTTTCAACGCATAGCGTCTGCACCGGTTTTCGCCTTCCCCCGGCTCCGCGCGGCTCGCGCTTCCTGCGGAAGCCCGCGCCCTGCGGGCGCGGCGGCTGCGCCGCCCCGCTCGCCGCGCTCGTCGGCCGGGTGGAGACTGGGTGAAGCAGGGGCTCCGCCCCCGACCCCCCGTCGGGGGACACGTCCCCCGAACCTCCGTTTTAACGCATAGCGTCTGTACCGGTTTTCGCCTTCCCCCGGCTCCGCGCGGCTCGCGCTTCCTGCGGAAGCCCGCGCCAATTTGTGAAAGATTGACGAACTTGTATTCTTTGCACTTGCAAAAGCGAACAAAAGACCGTATACTGTATGCGGTCGCACCAGACGGGGAGATAGCGGTGCCCTGAACCTGCAATCCGCTGCAGCAGGGTTGGATTCCCGTTTTGAGGCGTGTGCCTGTGAGGCAGGTACCGGTAAGGGGTGTTGATTGTCGGGTCCCGTGCAATCTGCGTCTGTGAACCATGTCAGGTCTTGACGGAAGCAGCATTAAGCAGTTAAGCAGGTGTGCCGCGGGTTCGCCTGAAGGGAGCCGCCTGCCGGGGTTCCGCTCGGAGGCATACGTCGATTTACGGGTGTGCGGCCATTATTTTCGCCGCGTGTTAATTCACGCATAACAGAATATGTGCCCGTAGCCCAGCTGGATAGAGCGACAGACTCCGACTCTGTAGGCCGCACGTTCGAATCGTGTCGGGCACGCCACGTCGCCGCGGACTGCACTCAGCTCGCGGCGGCTTTTTTTTGAAAAGCCGCCTCTCGCCGTTCCGTCGCGGCTCCTTTCCGCAAAAGGTCACGCTCGGCTCGCCTGC
>SFDB01000062.1 GCA_004558825.1 Clostridiales bacterium | reverse complement strand
CATATCGAACCAAAAAAGGATACTCGAAACCTACGCAAAACAGAACGGCTTTACCAATCTGCGCTGGTACACCGACGACGGTTTTTCCGGCGCGAACTTTGCTGAGGTTAGATAGCGATACTTTTTACATCAACCATGTTACGGCGGTCATGGTTGACAACTTGCGTCGGCTCCTGCTCGGTATCAACCTGTCCGACAAAGCTGTAATGGATTTCGATTTTCCGGGTGTTGGTTTCCCGATCCAATTCGTGTATCAAGATACGGTCGATAAACTCATGGACGTTTTCATAGGTCAATTCCTGTATGTCGCTGTATTTCCCGACAATCTGAATAAACCTTGATATATCCCTTTTTCGCTCGGTAACGGTTGCGATCTGCTGTTGTAACTCGTCTATCCTTGCGGCAAGGGATTTCTTTTCGTCCTCATAGCCGGAAGTTAGAAACACAAACCGTTCATCTGTCAGTCTGCCTAATGCGTTGTCCTCATACAGCTTGCGGAAAAGCGTGTCAAGTTCGGTCATACGCGCCTGTGCTTTGGAAAGTTCCTTTTGCTGCTGCGCTAATGCCTTTCTCGCTTCCATGTCGCCGTACTCGGTAGCTTTACAGATAAAGTCCTGTTCGTGTTCCTTAACATACCGCAAAACCCGCCGCATATCTTCCAGCACTAAATCAAGAAGTACGTTTTTGCGGATATAATGAGAGGTACACTCGCTGCCTGTCCTTGCCCTGTTGCGCCATGCGCCGCAAGAATAGGAAAACTTGCGCGGCTCGATATTTACGCCCTGTTGGTAATACATCTTATGTCTGCAACCAGCGCAAAACAGCAAGCCGGAAAAAATATCAATCTCCGCTGCTTTTGTCGGGCGGTGGCGGGTAGCAATCCGCTTTTGCGCAAGTTCAAAGGTTTCCTCGTCAACAAGCGGCTCATGGGTGTTTGGGAAGAAATAGCGTTGTTCTTCTTCGTTCTTCCGGGTCTTTTTCGACTTGTAGGATACCTTGTGAGTTTTCGCGGTTATGGTATGCCCTAAATATTCCTGCCTTGCTAATATGTCATAGAGCGTTTTGTCCGGCCAAGTATAGGGGGCGATCATTGCCCGCTGATACCGCGCCTGTCCTGTGCGCTGATAGCGCAACGCTCCAATCGTCAAGACTTTGTTTTCCGCAAGCCATTTTTGGATTTCGCACATACGCACGCCGCTAACAAACATAGCGAAAACCTGTTTGACAATCGGCGCGGTTTCCGGGTCGGGTATAAGGTGGTGGCGGTTGTTCGGGTCTGGGATATAGCCGTATGGATATTCCCCGTTGACACGCTCGCCTTTTTGCGCCTGTGCCTGTTTAACTGCACGGATTTTCTTGCTTGTATCGCGGGCGTAAAACTCGTTAAACCAGTTCCGCAAGGGGGTAAACTCGTTATCCTCCCGCGCTGTGTCAACTCCGTCGTTAATCGCGATATAGCGCACTCCGTTTTCGGGAAATACAATCTCTATGAGTTCGCCCGTTTTCAGATAGTTTCTGCCAAGACGGGAAAGGTCTTTGGTAATGACCGTCGCCACTCGTCCGGCTTCCACTTCCTGCAACATCGCTTGCAGCCCCTCGCGCTCAAAACTCACGCCGGAAAATCCGTCGTCCACAAAAAACTTTGTGTTCAAAAAATGGTGTTCGTCCGCATAGCGTTGAAGTATCATTTTTTGGTGCTGTATGCTTCCGCTTTCTCCGGCCTGCATATCCTCTTGACTTAAACGGCAGTAAAGGGCGGTGATTTTATTCGACTGTAACATTAGTCCTCCTTTCCGACAGCCGAATAAACAGGTATAATGTGTTGCTATCATTATACCATATCCCGCCGCCTAATGCACTACTCGGACGCTAAAAAGCCCGGATTTCCGGGCTTTTTCTGCAAATCCTTTACAATGAGTTTTTCAATCTTTTTATGGATTGTATCGGTTGCCTTTTCACTCGGCAACGCTTGAACAAGATAGGTGATTTTCCCTATTTTGCGTTCGGTTGTAATTGTCTGTTTTTTATCCATTAGAAAAACCTCCTTTTCCTGTATGGATAAACTATATTCGTCAAAAGGCAAAACGGGCGGTTGTTAGCTGCAACCTCACGGGAGTTTCACCCCGGCCCATGCTTATGGGTGCGCCGCGCAATACTT
>SFDB01000012.1 GCA_004558825.1 Clostridiales bacterium | reverse complement strand
TTGTGTATTTCTCTTTTAGCTGTATGGCAAGCTCTTCAATTTTTGATGTCGATATTGGGTCGAGCGCACTCGTTGGCTCATCCATAAGCAGCACTTCAGGCTCAACCGCAAGCGCCCGGGCGATGCAAAGCCTCTGCTGCTGGCCGCCTGAAAGTCCCAGTGCGTTTGTCTTGAGCCTGTCGCTGACCTCGTCCCATATAGCAGCATCCCTTAGCGAGCGTTCAACTATATCGTCGAGCTTCGCCTTGTTCTTTATTCCATGTGTGCGTGGCCCGTACGCCACATTGTCGTATATGCTCATCGGAAACGGGTTTGGCTTTTGAAAAACCATACCGATTTGGCGGCGCAGCTCGTTTACATCCGTTTGCGGAGCAAATATATCCTCGCCGTTGTATTTGATGCTGCCGCTTATCTTTACGCCTGCTATCAAATCGTTCATTCTGTTTAACGTCTTCAAAAACGTTGATTTTCCGCAGCCCGATGGTCCTATCAGCGCCGTGATGCCGTTTTTGGCGATATCTATGCTGACGTTTTTCAACGCCTGATGATTACCGTACCACAGGCAAAGGTCATTAACCGTGATTATGTTCATCATAAAGCCTTCTTCCTCCTGAAATATCTCTGCACAAGCTTTGCAGCCAGATTAATAATAAGCGCAAACACAATCAGTATTGCGGCAATAGCGAAAGCGACGCCGAACTCGCCCTCTTCCTTTGCGTACATGTACAGCGCTACCGTAAGCGTCGCGCCCGAGTTTGCAAGCCCCGAGAAAAAGCCGTTCAGTGAATGCGCGACACCCGCCGTGAATAAGAGCGCTGCCGATTCACCAAGTATGCGACCTACCGAAAGTATGCAGCCCGTAATAATGCCTTCGACGCACCCCGGGAGCACGACCGTCCTTATAACGCGCCATTTACCTGCGCCGAGCCCGAACGCGCCTTCGCGATAGCTTTGCGGCACCGTTTTAAGGCTCTCCTGCGTTGTGCGCATTATCGTGGGTAAGTTCATTATCACAAGCGTCATTGCGCCCGCCATAAGTGATGTTCTCATCCCAAGAAATTCGCAGAAAAACAGCATACCGACAAGTCCATATATAATAGACGGTATGCCGGAAAGCGTCTCTGCCGCATATTCGATTACAGCAACCGCTTTTTTGCCCGCAGCATATTCCGTAAGGTACACCGCCGCTCCCACACCAAGCGGAAGCACTATTATGAGCGTCGCAATAATGATGTATAGCGTGTTCAGCATGTCGGGCAGTATTCCTATGTTATCCGTAAGGTAGCTGCGCTCAGTCGAAAGCAGTTTCCACGATATATGCGGCACTCCTTCAACAAGCACATAACCAATCATGAACAGCACCAGCGCGCAGGTCAGTATCGTTGCCGCACGCATAAGAGTTTTCATAATGCCGTTGTACGTCCTTCTTTTCGCCGACAGATTCTTTTTGCCCATACTCACCCCTCCTTATCACGCTTCATGAAGAAGTTCAGCGCTGCGTTTATCAGCATTATGAACATGAACAGCACAAGCGCTATCGAAAACAATGCCTGTCTTTGAAGTCCCGACGAATACGACATTTCGCTTGCCACGGCCGTTGTAAGGAATTTAACGCTTTCAAAAAGGCTCGGCATATTCGCGGCATTGCCCGAAACCATCATCACGGCCATCGCTTCGCCTATCGCCCTTCCAACGCCGAGCACAACCGCCGCCGCGATACCGCTTCGTGCCGCGGGTACCGACACACGAAAATATGTTTCTATCGGCGTTGCGCCAAGTGCCAATGAACCATCCTCATATTCCTTCGGTACTGCCTCAAGCGCCGTGACAGATACTTTTATAACAGAGGGCAGTATCATGACCGCCAGCACGATTATCGCCGCCAGCAAGCTCGCGCCGTCGGGTACATTGAAAAGCTTTCTTATACCCGGCACAAGCACAAGCATACCGACAAGGCCGTATACTACCGACGGTATTCCGGCAAGAAGGCTGACGGCCGACTCCACCGTGCTTTTGATCCTTTGCGGCGCAAGCTTAGCCAGATATACCGCCGTCAGGAAGCCTATCGGTACGCCAAGCACTATTGCGCCCGCCGTTCCGTAGACGCTCGTCAATATAAACGGCAGTATCCCGTACGACGGCTCCGTCGTGCTTGCCGTCGAAGCCCAGGTTTTTCCGAACAGAAACGGCACAAGGCCTATTTCCTTTATCGCGGGTATACCCGATATCACTAGATAGACCGTAATCAGCAGCACGCAGCCCACAGTAATAAGTCCGAGACAGAGAAATATCGCGTGCATGATATTTTCAAGCAGATTTCTTTTTCTTCGTCTCATACATTATACCTCTCAATGCTTTGAACAGACGGGCGGCCCGCAGGGCCGCCGCATCGCACGCCTTGTCAGTTTGCAGCCACTACGCCCGCAGCGGAGATTATCGCCGCCGCATCAGGCGATGTTGCATAGTCGAAGAACTTCTGTGCCGCCTCGGAGAGCCGGACATCCTTGCGCGTTACCAGAATGAACGGGCGCTGCAGCATGTACGATCCGTCTTTAACCGTGGCTTCGCTGAGCACAACGCCGTTCACCGAGACCACCTTTATCTTGTCGCTCACCGCCGCAAACGAGGCATAGCCTATGGCATCGGGGTTACGCGACACCGTTGTTATCACGTCGCCGGTCGAAGTAAGCTCCTGACGGTATTTGCAAGCATCCTTTGTGTCCGTCACCGACTCAAAGCCGTCTCGTGTACCGCTCCCGGCTTCACGTCCTATGAGCACTATCTCCGCGTCTCTGCCGCCGATTTCCTTCCAATTCGTTATCTCGCCCTTATATATTTTCGCTATCGTTTCCGTGCTGAGATCGGTTACGGGGTTTTCTGGATTTACTATCACCGCTATGCCGTCGTAAGCGAGAATCGTCTCGACAAGTCCCTGCTCCTTCTCCTCTGCCTTCAAACTTCTGCTCGAAAGCCCTATGTCGCACCTTCCTTCGGCCACGGCTGTTATGCCCGAACCCGAGCCGGTTGGATTATATGTAAATGTTATTCCCTTATTGTTGTTCATAAAGGACTCTCCGAGCGCGCCTATAACCTTCTCCATAGATGTTGATCCGTCTGTAGAAACCGTGCTCGAGGCAGTACCGCATCCGACGAATAAAACCGCTGCCATTACTGCGGCAAGCGTCATACAAATAATCTTTTTCATAATCCAATCTCCTTTTGATTTTTATTCTTTGTATCCTACGGTTTCAATAATACAAATGCATTGTAAAACGAGAAAGAACTCTTTTGTAAAATCGCTGTCAAGTCATATAAACCAGTATTTTCACAGCTTTTCCCGTTTGTCTTCGCACATATCGCTTTATGTCATAATCCATTCGCGGTGATTCATTATGTCAAAACCTGAATGCCGTATTCACAAACATATGCATTATATACGACGATAAAGGCAACATGCTCATTCAAAAAAAGAAATATAGACCGGTCCGGCGTAAAGACGACTCAGTCCGGCATGAGGAGTTTTTGTAGTTCGAGCGCCAAAAAAAGCGGCCGATGGCCGCCTTGCCGCATTTTTCGTGCAGAGCTACGCCGCGCTCCGCTTAGGCTCGACCCACATCCGCATTGCCGCGATTATATAGTCAAAAAAGCTCGCAACCTCTACATCGCGGTCAGAAACTATATCGACCGACATCAGTTCGTTACCGAGACTGTCCTCAATTACAAGCTTGCCCAAAGCATCGCCCGCCTTTATCGGCGCACATATTGTCTCATCCGGGCGCACGTTTTTTTGCGGTTCCGCCTCACCCTGCGTCATCAGCAGCACAACATCTTCAGCCGCCACAAGGTTAATATATGCCGTATTTCCACCCAAGACAGGCACGTTTTCCTTTATCACATCGCCTTTTGACGCCACCCTTAGCGTTCTGCACGAGCTTAAGCCGTATTCGAGCATAGATTTCGCGGCTTCAAAGCGCTCATCCGACGTTTTTGCCCCAAGCACCACGCCTATAACCCAGGAACCGCCTCTCTCTACGGAAAACACACCGCAGTATCCCGCGCTTTCAGACGATCCCGTCGCTATGCCGCTACAGCCCTGATACCACCGAACAAGCTTATTCGGATTTGCAAGCTGAGTCTCTTTACCGTTTTCATGCATTATCGAGTCAAGGTATATACCGCTGTATTTTTTAAAGCTTTCGCTGCCCATTAGCTTAGACCCTATCAAAGCAAGCTGCCGAGCGCTCATCGCGCTCCCCGCCCCTATGCACGAGCTGAACGAAACGTCTATGCCGAGCTCCGCCATTCGCGCGTTAAGCTGTTCGCAAAACGCGGTATCCGAGCCGCTCAGCACCTCCGCAAGCGCATATATAGCGTCGCCCGCGCTGATAATTATCGCAGCTTTTAAAAGCTTTTCAACGGTTATGCTTTCTCCCGCCTCAATAAACGCCGTCGGTCCTTTAATCTGCGAAGCCGCCTTACTGACGGAAACCGTTCGCTCCATGTCAAGCGCGCCGCCGTCTATCGCCTCGCATATCACAAGCAGCGCCGGAAGCCGTGTCAGACCCGCAGCATCAAGCTTGGTATCTCCGTTCAGTTCCGTTATGCACTGCATCGAATTGCCTTCTGCAAGAAACGCCGCCTTGACCTTGGCCTCATCTATTCCCTGCGCCGCAAAGCTATTGGGCGTCATAAGCACGACCGCCGTCAACAAGGCTAAAATACAACAAACCGCTTTTTTCATACATATTCACTCCAATCACTGAATGTATATGCCATCAAAAGCGGTTTTATATTAATTCCGATGTTTTTGCCGAATCAGGAAATCACGCTGAGGAACGATTCGCCTTCGCTCCACTTAAGTCCCGTAATATACTCATAGACCGTCGCTCCTATATCTGCGAAACTTCTGCGCGTGCCCAACGCAACGCCGTTTTTGAACGTCTTGCCGTTTGTGAGTATCGGTATGTATTCACGAGTATGATCAGTACCGGGGAATCCGGGATCGCATCCGTGATCGGCCGTAATTATAAGAAGATCGCCCTCCTTCATTGCGCCCAGTATTCGCGGAAGCTGTGAATCAAAGTATTCAAGCGCTTTTGCATACCCTTCAATATCGTTCCTGTGGCCGTAAAGCATGTCAAAATCGACAAGATTGACGAACACAAAATCGCCGGCTCCATTATCGATATAGCGCACCGCAGCTTCTATTCCATCGTGATTGTTCTTCGTGTGGTCGGCAAGAGAAATGCCCCTATGCGCAAATATATCCTCAATCTTTCCCACTGCTATCGTCGTACAGCCTTTATCGCAGAGTCCGTCAAGTATGGTATCGCGTATCGGCGGTACAGCGTAATCGCGCCTGTTCTCGGTGCGCGTATAATTGCCGTCCGCTCCCACGAACGGGCGTGCTATCACCCTGCCGACAAAGTATTCTCCGTTCAGCATTTCACGCGCTGTTTCACATATTTTATAAAGCTCGTCAAGCGGTATGACATCTTCATGCGCTGCTATCTGAAACACGCTGTCAGCCGACGTATATACAATAGGGTATCCCGTGCGAACATGCTCGTCGCCGAGCTTCTGTATTATGGCCGTGCCGGACGCCACGCAGTTGCCGAGCGTCTTTCTGCCAATCCTTTTCTCAAACTCGTCCATGAGTTCCTTTGGGAATCCGTTTGGAAACGTTCGAAAAGGACGCTCCATGGCAAGCCCGGCCATCTCCCAGTGACCGCATGTGGTATCCTTTGCCTTCGCAATCTCCATTGCGCGGCCGTAGCTTCCGTTAAGCGAATAGCCGTTGAATTTCGGAAGCCGCGAGCCTTCAATTAGGCTCAGACCCATTGAGTACATGTTGGGGAGCATGAGGCGCTTTCGTTTTTCGTATATATGACCGAGCGTATGAGCTCCGGCATCGCCAAATTCGGACGCATCGGGAAGCGCACCTATACCTACGCTGTCAAGCACTATAACTATGGCTCTTTTTTTCATTGCCGCCACCTTTTTTCTTTAATCATCAATATCATTCTAATCCTGATCGGCCAATACGTCAAATCGAACATATCCATCGCATGATAACGGGCGCAACGGCGCCGCGGAAAACAACGGCGGGCAACGCGTACACCGCATACGTCAGCACGCGCTTCATATATTCGCCATCCGCCTGCGCTCTTCCCGTTTTGAGTTTGTATTTCAGGTTCTGCATCCATTGCGCTGCGCCCGCCGACGCGGCGCAAAACGCAGGTATCGCCACCAGCGCTTCAGGCAGCAAAACGCATGAGAGCAGCGCTGCCACTCCCTTAAATCCGAGCGGAATCAAAACGGCATACGACGCTGCGCCAATCAAAAAGCCATGAATAAAAACGGCGGCAATCGATACCGCTATCCCCGGAAGCCATATTCCGCACAGCGCAAGCGCGGCAAACATAAGCGCACCGCTCATCAGCGCCCGCAAAAGCGACGCGCCTATTGCCATATCAGATTGTTTATCCGGATAAGGCACAAGCGGCTCGCCGGAGTTTTCCGCAAATGCCCCAAGCGCCGTCGCGCCTATAATCATGCCCACCAAAAATATCATCACCGCAATAACACATATTGCGCCGAATTCCCTAAAAAGCTGCCTTGCATCGGATATGAGTCCTGTAATCGGTACGTTTCCCACATAAAAGTCCATCCCTTCAGGTTATGTCATATACTATTTGTCCAATTACTGTTTTATGTGTCGGCTTCGTTTTTCAAATGCTCCAGCACTGTATAAATAAACTCGGAATTTGTCGGCTTTCCTTTGGTTGCTGTCACCGTATAGCCAAACATCTCATGCTGCTTTTCAATGCTTCCCGAAAGCCAAGCCTGTTCAATGGCATGGCGTATACATCTGTCCACGTTCTTCGGCGCAGTGCCAAATTGTTCGCCAACATACGGGTATACGTCCGTCGTCAAACCTCCGCGCACAGCGTTTACGCATATATATGAAAGCGCGCATTTAAGATAATTAAAGCCCTTCATTTTCGGCATTATTCCGAGCTGCAAAAGCCTTTTGGACACACGCTCCGCAAGTTCTGTCTCGCGTCTCGTTTGCAAAAGCGCCGCCGCTCGCTCGGGCTCGTAATTCACAAGCACCATATATGCAAGCCGCTCCGGCGGTATCGGTTTTGCGACAAAATAGTCTGCTCCGTGCTGCATGGCCGTAAGCGCCGCACTCTCGTTATGCACGGACGAACATGCGACTGTTTTCGCACCGCACTCGCGCCTCAAAGAATCGAGCAGCTCCATCGCTTCCATCCCTGAAAGCTGCATATCTGCTATTACGATATCGGGCATTGCCACCTTCGCCCTGGCAATCGCTGCGCTCGCATCAAACAACGGCTCTTCAACACAGAACGCATCCATTTCTTTTAGGCATTCGCACAGCCGCAGACAATACGCCTCGTCTCCGTAGACAACAAGCAGCTTCATTCTGCTCTTTTCGCTTTTTTGACAATAAGCCATGTGCTTATTATAACGTCATCAGCGCGAATTGTACATCCAATATGCATAAAGACAATAGCCCTTTGTTGGGTCGTTTATAAACACATGAGTTATCACGCCTATCAGTCTACCGTCCTGAATTATCGGACTTCCGCTCATTCCCTGAACAATTCCGCCCGTTTTTTCGAGCAGCCCCTCATCGGTGACCTCAATGACCATGCTCTTGACGTCCGGCGAGCTTTGTTTGAACACCTCAATAATGTTGCATGTGTATTCCTTTATGCCTTCATCGCCCACGGTCGTCAGGAAGGTCGCCGCGCCCGTATGCGCCTGTTCGGGAAATCCGAGCGGTATGCCGTTTGGATAGTACGGGTTTTCGACGCATTTTGAAAGATCGCCCGAAATTCCAAAGTCGGTGTTGTCGTTTATCGTACCTATCCTGTCGCGCGAGCTGTTGAACGAGCCCTTCAGCTCGCCCGGAACGCCGCGCATACCCTTTACTGCGCCAATCACTTCCGACTTGAGAAGCGCTCCTCTTCTAACCGCTATCTTCGTTCCTGTATCCATATCGGTTATGGCGTGCCCGAGCGCAAAATATGTATCATCGTTCAGAACAAACGTAAGCGTTCCGACGCCCGTTGTGCTGTCGCGCACCCATGTCCCAAGCTTATATTTGCCGTCTGTCGTATCATATTCAGGCGTAACATCAAATGTCATTTCCCTGTTGCCTCTAAGCACGGTCAAGCTAACGGATTCCGGAGAGTCTCTGTAAATATCTGCCAACTGCGAAGCGTTTTCGAGCTCACAACCGTTTGCTTTCTTTATTATATCTCCCGCCCTTATGCCCGACCGCGCTGCCGGCGAACAACTTTCAACGTCACCTAATCCGACCACCAGTATCCCATCGGTATGTATCTGCACACCAATCGAATGGCCGCCGGGAATAACGCAAACGGTTTCGCGGTTCGTCACATCTATAGTTTTTACAGGAAAAAAACCGAGCGCGTCAATTTTTATACGCGTCTGCGTTTCACGCTCACCGACTACGTCTTGAAGACGCTCGTCGGTAATTGCGCCTGCCTCTTTCCCGTCCCTGCCGCCGCTAATCGAAAACGGAAACTGTATGTTGATGTCGTTCGATAGATCTTCGCCCGAATCATAAATATATACATCGTTCGGCAGCTCGCGTATGAAGCGCATCTGTGCGCTGTAGTTATAAAGGCAGATTATCGCGCAGATAATAACGCCGAGCGCTTTTATCAGCAATGAGCGAATTTTTTTCATAACGCACCTCGTAAAAAATTTAGGCGGATCCTGCGTGAACGCAAACGAGCCGTCCGCGTTTATATTGAGCAGGAACGTTATCGAGTATGCTTAGGAAAATCAGACGAAGCTCATAATTGATTTCTGAATATGAATTTATTGGTTTTCAAAACGCGCACAGTTCGCGCAATTTTAAAAAAATTAAAAATAAGCATTCATAAATATCTTTCCTTCGCATCTATGCATGCCGTAACAAATGCCGCGGTTTGCATGGCAAAAGTGCGCGGGATTCAGAGTAAACGAGAGCTGTCCGGAGCAAAGTATGTACTGTAAGCAGAATCCGCTTTGCTCCGGTTTGAATGATATATCCATTCCGCCATAACCGATATGGATAGCGCAGTGATAATTTTTTCGCTTTATCTTTCTGTCGGCTTATTTGCCCGGCCCGGGCATGTCATCGTATGCAGCTCTGGGACCGCCTATGTATTTCGGGCGTGTCCTTGCCATCGTTACATTTGCGCTGCCGATTTTTTTGTTTTCCGCATGTATCGGAACAACAACAGGATGCATATGCATTCCTATAAACGTGCCGCCAATATCCATACCCGCCGATGCTTTGCCCTTGAGGTCCTCGACCATCACATAGTCGTCGAACCTTGCAATCGCCTGCATCGCAAATGCGCCGCCTGCATGGAGCTGCGGACGCACCCAAACCTGCGTAAGGTCATATTTCTCCATGCATTCGCGCTCTACGACAAGGCATCTGTTAAGATGTTCACAGCACTGCACAGCCAAGTATATTTCTCGTTCACGCAGCTTCGGAAGCACCGCATCCATTATTGCCTTCGCAACTTCCTCGCTTGAGCTTGTGCCTATCATATGTCCACCGACCTCGCTCGTAGAGCAGCCTATAACAACCATGTCTCCGCTCTTAAGCGTGACAGCCTTCTCCAGCAGCTCATCAATCGCAGCGCTTGCCTGCGCAAAAACAGTATCCATATTGTCCTCCGTGACATCATACTTGCGACCGGGCTTTGACGCATACCGAGTCGGCTATAATTATAGTAGCGTTTGCGGTGTTTTGCAAGCGCGTCAGACATCCGTGCCTTCCAATCCGAGCAATAATCTTTTGGCGTCAATTCCAAGCGCGAAACCGCCTATTCCCCCATCACTTCGTAAAACCCTGTGACAAGGTATGAGTATCGGTATCGGGTTTTCTCCGCACGCACCGCCCACTGCGCGCACCGCTTTTTCACGCCCTATTCTGCGCGCTATTTCTCCGTACGATATTGTTTCCCCATACCTGACCGACGCTATCACGCGCCACACTTCCTCTTCAAAAGCCGTACCGTTCGTATGCAGCGGAAGCGTAAACTCGCGTCTTTTTCCTGCGAAATACTCCGTTATCTGCATTTGTGCTTCTTCAAGAAGCTCGCTCGTTTTCGTCGTCGCGCCCGATTCGGCATACTTGTCTATGTGAAGGCCCTCAATAGCATCGCCCGCCTGCTCAAGCGTTATCATGCCTATCGGCGATTTGAATGTACACTCTAACCTCTCCGTCGTCATTCGCCAATCAAACGCTCCTTTATCATGTCAAAATACGCTGGCCCAATATTAAGATACTTCTCGTGAAACTCGCGCAGATTGAATTTCTTGCCCATCTTTTCTCTATAGGCATTATATATATCGTAGAAACCCGCATATCCAAGCGCGTAATCAAGCGTATATGTCGGTATCGCCACAGAGATGTTGTAATAGTATTCCGCATAGTCGTCATAGTCGAGACCATAGTCTTTTAGATAGTTCATTATATCGGCTTTGCTCCAGCCCTCTGCGTTTACGCCTATGCTAATCATTGCCGGCAGTAAAACACCCGAGAGTATCGTATTCGCCGATGCAATCATGCCAACATCTCCGCCGTTTTCCAGATGTTCGTATATGTAATCCTCAGAATACTGCGACCAGCCTTCATAATACGCCGTAAGCGACGTTATCCTTCGGAACAACCCAAGCTGCGCCATGCTGCGCTGATAGACATACTGGTACATATGTCCGGGATAGCCTTCATGCGCAAGCTTCATGAGCAAGTCTCCCCCTTCCTCGACGCTCTTTTGATTCAGCATTATCAAGTTATTATACGCATCATCAATAGGCGGTATAAGATACGACGCAGGACTGATTTGATCCTCAAGCTCCTTAGGCGCGTCGAAAAAGCTTACTTCATGCTCGGGCAGTTCAGGGTAATCCTCCGATATGCTTCTTTTCAAAAACTCTATGTTTTCTTCTACAGTGCCGAACGAAAACTCCGCCTCATCAAACTTCTCGATTATCAACGGATCTTTTCTGATAGCTGTATAGATTTTAAAATACTGATTGTCAATCTCTTTCTCAAGAAGTCTTTTTGCCTCTTCTATGCTCAAATTCCCACAGGAAGCTATGCGCACCTCATGTTCGAAATACTCGAGCCCGTTCTCGTATTCGCAGAGCCCGCCAAGGTTTTTGCCCGTACCTTTAAGCTCCTCCATGCATGTTATAAGTCCGTCGTACGCCTTCATGACACAGTTTAGAACCAAGTCCTTGTTTTGCTCCTCGAGCTCATCTTTTTTCGTGTCGGAAAGGTTGTCTATCTTGTCTATGCGCTCACGGAAGCCCGTTATAAGGAAGCAATTCTCACCGCTCTCCGTAAACGTTTTGCAATCGCTTATTATATTGTCGCATGCGATGTCGCTCATAAACAGCCCTGCGGCAGACTTTTGGCGTTCAAACTCCTCAAGCTCTCCGAAAAAACGCACCGTATCGCGCAGTATTCCAAAGTACGATTCCACACTCTTCAAGCTGTCAAGCTCATAAAACGCAAACGTCAGCGGCAGATTAGACTGCGTGCCTATGTACGGTGTAAACGGTTCATAATAATAGTAGAAATCACGTTCGCTGAGCTGATCCTCAATAAAACGCTCTATGACGTCGTACGAAAGCTTATCGCACTCGCTAAGATTCTCTCTGTTTATGCCCTTGAGCCGTTCGAGATACGTTTCGCATTCACAGAGCCACTCATTGTTCGCTTCCTTTGTCATTGCGCCGAGTCCCTCGGGCTCTTCTGTTATGTTGAACGCTTCAGGGTGCTTCAGCCAAAGATGATATGTCACTGCGTCGGAAGTTACATAATTGACAAAAAAATCGCGGTCCAATTCCGTAAACGTCTGTGTGTCGGCCGTTGACGCGGCCCGATACGTTGGCGTAGGTTGTGCAAGGCTCCCGCCTTGGCCGTTGTTTTTCGCGCATCCCACGCAAAAAAGCATCGCCGCTGCAAGCAGCAGCGAAAGCATTTTTGAAGCTGTTTTCATAATATACCTTGCCTTTCCTCGTGAAGATTGTTCATTACTAATTATATCATCAATGTTCGAAATGATAATCGGCAGCGCGATATTTTACGCTTTGCATTTCAGGCGTACATTATGATATCATAGTCAAGGTGATATTGTAATGATAATCGATAGATTTGAAGATGACTTTGCCGTTTGTCTTATAGGCAGTCAAAAGCTGCTTATCGCGCGCTCTCTGCTGCCCGCGGACGTAAGCGAAGGCGATATACTCGTCCCTGCATCCGACGGACGCTATGCTGTAGATAAAGAAAAGACCGCATCAAGGCGCACCGCTATGCGCACCCGTATGGCAAGCCTTTTTTCCAAGTCGATTTCGGATGACAGCGATTAGTCTGCGGCCGTTCGTATGGCATTTATAACAGTCTTTGGGTCATCCGCTGTGAACACGCTGTTTCCCGCGACAAGCACATTTGCCCCTGCTTCAATGCATATACGCGCTGTCGTTGGATTTATTCCTCCGTCTACCTCTATATCTATGTCAATATTCCTTTCATCGGCCATCTTTTTTATGCGGCGTATTTTTTCTATTGTCGACATGATAAACTTCTGTCCGCCCGCACCCGGGTTGACGCTCATCAGCAGTATCATGTCGCATTCGTCTAACACAAATTCAACAAGCTCGGGCGACGAAGCGGGGTTTAGCACGGCGCCGCATTTTGCTCCGCATTTTTTGATTAGCTGAAGCGTCCTGTGAATATGGCGATCGGCCTCCGCATGTACGGTTATGATATCCGCGCCAGCATCGATAAACCGTTCGACCTGCTTCACAGGCTCCTCAACCATCAGATGCACATCTATCGGTAGCTTCGTATGGCTTCGTATAGCCCTGCACATCTTATCCCCGAACGTTATGCTTGGCACAAAACGCCCGTCCATAACGTCGAAATGAACATAATCGGCATCCCATTCGCTCAGCATTTCCACGGCCCGTCCCATATCGGCAAAATCCGCCGAAAGTATCGACGGCGCAACTTTAATAGTTTTCCCTTCAATCATATCTGTGCTTCCTTAGCTCCTTTATGTCGTTCATCAATATCTTGTAGCGCTCATATCTTCCTTCCGAAATCCTGCCTTCGGCAACGGCGCGCTTCACATCGCAATCGGGCTCCGATATATGCAGACAGTCCTGATATCTGCATTTTCCCAAACTTCCACGCATTTCGGGATAAGCGCCCGCAAGCTTAGTGCTCTCCGTTATATCTATGTCAAGCAAACTAAAGCCGGGAGTATCGACGAGCGCCGTATTTTTGTCGAGCATTATCAGCTCAGCATGACGCGTTGTATGGCGGCCTCTGTCCGTCTTTCGAGAAAGCTCTCCCGTATCCATAGCGGCCCAAGGTACAAGCGCGTTCATCAATGAGCTTTTACCGACAGCCGACTGTCCCGCAAAGCAGGAAATGCAGCCTTCTATTTGGTGCCGCAATTCGTCAACGCCGCTTTTCCGTATGGCAGAAGCGCGGACTATGCGATACCCCGTTTTTTTGTATTCGCTCTCTATTCTGTCTACCTCGCGGGGGGCATCGCATTTGTTTATCACGATGATGGGTTCTATCCCTATAAATTCGCATGAAACAAGCAGCTTATCCGCAAGAAGCAGATCCGGCCTCGGCAGATTTGCCGACACAACTATTATGAGCTTGTCAAGGTTTGCTACAGCAGGCCGCACAAGCACGTTTTTACGCGCCTTTATTGACGTTATGAACCCATTCTCGCCGTCTGGTTCAAACTCTACGCGGTCTCCCGGGAGCGGCGTTATGCCTTCTATTCTAAAGCGCCCGCGCGCCTTGCATGTATACTCGGCGCCGTCGTCGGCTTTGATCGTATAAAAGCTGCCTATTCCCTTCAGTATCAAGCCATTCATCATTTCAGCCCTTGAATATGAAATTGCATGCGCCTCTCCTCACCTCGACGCCGTTTACATATACGATGCAGTAGTATTCTCCGGCCGAACGCAGGTACCCGGTGAACGATATAGGTATTTGCTTACCCGCCTGCATCGTCTCGGAATACAATATCTGCTTCGCGCCGTTGTTCAGCAGCGCAGCGACTATCACCTGCGAATCGTTTGTGGCAACATCTATATTAAACGCGATGTCACAGACGTATATTCCGGGATTTGTGCGCGCGACTTCGAGCGTCACCGCATCCGTAATCGTTATCGCAACGCCTTGCTCTACGCTTTGCGATATTACCGTCTCATCGAGCGACTTATCGTCTGTCGGAGTGACGGATATAAATATGTTCTCAAACCCCTTCGTTTTGAGGTCAAGAATCGCCGTATACAGCGGTTTTCCCGTAACGCTTATCATCTCAGCGCTTATCGTCTGTGCGCCGCTGAGCACTATATCGACGCTATCGCCCTTTTCAAGCGTAGCATTCTCTTCGGGTGACTGCGATATAACCGTGCCCGGAGCAAGCTCGCTCGTCTCATCGTATTTTACAGTTCCAAGCTTTAGGTTATGGTTCGATAACGCCTCTATCGCTTCCGTCTGCGTCTTACCGTAAAGAGCCGGGACTTTTGTGAAATCGCTCCCCTTGCTTACCACCACTATTATTTTGTGCGCAGCGTTGCTCTTCGCTCCCTCCGTAGGCGATTGACTGATTATCGTGCCTTCGGGATAATCGAGGCTCTCCACTCTTTCCGCCTCTTCCACGGTATATCCTCTGTCATTCGCAAGCTTTATGCCGTCCTCGATTTTCTTGTCGACAAGCCTGGGTACATAGTCCGCCGTATTGAGCTGCGTCGGCTGTTTCGAACGCCCAATATAGTACGCTCCAACAAATATAATCGCCGCGGCAAGCAAAACAACAGGCGCTATCCACATGAGGCTGCGCTTTTGGGGCTTTGCCGTCTCAGGTTTCTGACGCGCGAATTTACCGTTCGGCTCTTTAAGCGAACGCTGAAGATCGTGACGCATCGCCTGTGCCGTCTGATATCTGTCGTCAGGGTTCTTTGAAGCGGCCTTCACTACGATATCGCTAAGGGACGATGACACCTTGTCGTTCACAACGCACGGAGGCGTTATTGTTTCCTGCAAATGCTTCAGCGCCACCGTAACCGTCGTGTCTCCGTCGAAAGGCACCCTGCCTATCAGCATTTCGTAAAGCATTATTCCGACCGAATATATATCACTGTACGGTTTTATCTCATCGCCGCGCGCTTGTTCGGGCGATATATAGTGCACCGAGCCGAGCACATTATGTCCCGCAAACGTGCGTGTCGATGCATTGACATCCATGGCTATGCCAAAATCCGCAAGCTTTGCCTTGCCGTACGGCGTGACAATAACATTCTGCGGTTTAACATCCCTGTGTATAATTCCCTTGCCGTGCGCACACGCAAGCGCGTCAAGCACTTGGCAGGCAAGGCTTATCGCTATTTTCGGCGGCAGCGGGCCGTTCGCGGAAAGTATTTCCTTCAGCGTCTTTCCCTGCACATATTCCATGACAATATAGTAAACGCCGTCGTCATTACCTACGTCGTATGTGCGCACAATATTTTCATGCGAAAGCGACAGCGCCGCTCGCGCTTCCCGCTCAAAGCGGCGAACAAATTCGGGATTTTCACGATACTCTTCGCGCAAAACCTTTACGGCAACCGTTTTATTCGTGCCTATGACGCGCGCCTTGTATACGACAGCCATGCCGCCGCTGCCTATTGGCTCGCCTATATGATATTTCCTGCCGAGTATTTTGTCCGTCATCCACATACCTCCTCATTTTTCACGAGAACAACGGTCACATTGTCTGTCGAGCCGTTGGAGAGCGCCGCGCTTACGAGCTTTTCGCAAGCTTCGTCCATATTAGGCGTTTCCTTTACTATGCGCTCAATTTCGTCGTCGCTCATGCAGCCGTGGAGCCCGTCCGAACAAAGAAGTGCGTAATCGCCGTCTTTCCATTTGCATACAAATATGTCGCCCTCTACAACACCGTGCGTGCCAAGCGCTCTCGTTATTATGTTTCTGTACGGATGCACCTTTGCGGCCGCTTCCGTAAGAACGCCTGCAAGCACAAGCTCATGTACAAGCGAATGGTCATTGCTTATGCGCCTAATCCCGCTCGAATCTATGACATAAATACGACTGTCGCCTACATTAACGGCCGTCAGCTCATCGCTCGACGCAATCACAGCAACAAAGGTAGTGCCCATATTGCTGAATTCGGGCTCCGTCAGCGACGCAGAATATATGCGTTTATTCGCGTATTCAACCGCCTCGCGCAATTGTCTTTGTTTATCCGCAAGCTCATTTTTGTTTAAGAACTCGACAGCGGCTTCTACGGCCAGTTTGCTCGCGGTAAGCCCGGCGTTATGTCCGCCCATTCCGTCGGCAACGATGGCTGCGGGAACAGCCTCTTTCGGCGGTATATAGCAGCTGTCCTGATTCTCGCTCCTCAAGCCCTTTACGCTTTTGAACGCGTATCGCATGTCGTTTCCCCCTTCTATCCGTTTTTCAGATTCTCGAGCACGTTCCTTCTGAGCTGTCCGCACGCGCCGTCGATATCCGCACCCATCTCACGCCGTACCGTTGCCGATATTCTGCGCTCCTTGAGCCATTTTGCAAATTCGTACGCCTTTTCTCGCGTCGTGCCGTCGAGTCCGCGCTCCTTCACGCGATTGAGCGGAATAAGATTCACATGACAATTTATGTATTTAAGACGCCGCGAAAGCTCCTCGGCATGTTCGATTCCGTCGTTCACGCCTTTAATAAGCGCATATTCGAATATAACACGCCTTCCCGTGCGAACAGCGTACGCCTTCGCCGCGCGAAGCACCTCATCGACCTTATAGCGTTTGTTCACCGGCATTATCGTATCGCGTATCGAATCGTTCGGAGCGTGCAGCGATAAACTGAGCGTTACATGTGGCGCATCGTCAATAAATGAATATATCTTATCAACCAGCCCGCACGTCGACACGGATATGTTGCGGCTTGACATATTTATGCCGTCCTCCGATGTAACAAGCTTCAGAAATTTCACAACGTTGGCGTAGTTATCCAGCGGTTCGCCGCTGCCCATCAGCACTATATTCGTAACCCTGCGGTTCGCGCCCTCCTCTTTGGGGCAGTCCTTTTCGGCGGCGTTTATCTGCGCTATCATTTCGCCCGGCGTAAGGTTTCGTATACATCCGTTCAGCGTCGATGCGCAAAACATGCAGCCCATTCTGCACCCGACCTGCGTAGACAGGCACAGCGTAGAGCCGTAGCTGTAGTGCATCAGTACGCCCTCTATCATGTTGCCGTCGCCGAGCTCGAAAAGATATTTTATCGTACCGTCCTTCGGCGATACACGCTTTTTGAATATGCGCGCCGTTCCTATAGGATATACCGAAAGCGCTTCGCGCAGTTTCTTCGGTATATTCGTCATTTCATCGAGCGCAGCGCCCTTTTGCAGCCACTGAAAAAGCTGCTTTGCTCTAAATTTCGGCTCGCCAAGCTCGCTCAAAAGCGCAACAAGTTCGTCTTGTGTAAGCGAATTAAGCTCCGTCATGCTTTCACCTCGTCATGGCGCTTTCCCTGCGCCTCATCCGCGCCATAAAGAATCCCTCCGTGCCGTCGACATGTGCAAGCAGCGTAAGCATTCCTCCATCCGCACGCTTTTTTAGCGTTTCGGGAAGCATATCGCTGAAGTCGTCCGCTGAAAACTCGTCGCTCTCGGCCAAAAAGCGTTCCACGATGCGTTCATTTTCGTTCTTGTTTACGGTGCATGTAGAGTAAACAAGCGTTCCGCCCGGACGAACATATTCGGAACACGCTTTAAGTATCGCAAGCTGATTTTCTGTTATATGTTCCAGCGATTCCGGCGATTTATTGTATTTCACATCGGGCTTTCCCGTAACTCCAAGCCCTGAACACGGCGCGTCTACGAGCACCGTATCCATCGTTTTTTTCAGCGCTTCATCAACCTTCGAGGCGTCGCGCACAAAAACCTCGGCATTTTTTACATTAAGCCTATCAAGCGTTTTTCGCGTCAGTGATGCCCTATGCTCATGGAGTTCCCATGCAGATATGCTGCCCGTATTTTCGATAAGCATCGAAAGATACGCCGTTTTTCCGCCCGGCGCCGCACATGCATCGAGTATATGCGCGCCTTTTTGGGCATTGCATATTTTGCATACAAGCATTGAGCTTTCGCTCTGCGCGGTAATAAGGCCGCGCATAAAAAGCTCGTTATTCGCAATATCAAAGCCCTTTTTCAGCTTAAATGCGTCGCTGACAATGCTTCCCCTTTCAAACCCGATTCCGTGTTCGCGCAGATACTCCTCAAGCTTTTCGCTCGTATACGGCGTCTGCGCCCTTATCGTCATCGTACTGCTGTCCCTGTATGAAACAATAGCCTTGGCCTCTTGTTCTCCGTATTGCTCGACAAGCATGGTCAATATATGCTCGGGCCAACTGTATTTTACGCAAAGCGCTTTTACCGGGTCGTCAGGCATGGATAGCTCCTCTACAGGATTTCGTGCCGCGTTTCGCATGACCGCATTCACATATCCGGAAAGTGCTCCCTTGCCTATCTCCTTCGTCAGCTTTACCGCCTCGTTGCATGCCGCGCTCGTCGGAGTGCTCATATACAAAAGCTCGCACACGCCTATGCGAAGAACGCCTCTTATCTTCGTGTGGAGCTTACCTTTAGCATAATTATCTATAACATAGTCTATCATGTAGAGGTTATCAAGCGTTTTATAGATAAGCGCACTTATCCACTTCGCCTGCTCATGCTCCACGCCGTCAAGCGCATCCTTCAGTGCAAGATTCGCATATTTACCGCCGTCGGTAATGTCTACAAGTATATTCAGTGCGATGCGGCGCAGGCTCATCCGAAAACACATCCCTTAAGCTTTTTGCCGTTGAGCATCGCCTTCGCCTCCATGCGTTTTGAGCCCTGAAGCTGAAGCTGCGTTATCTCAAGCGCGCCGTCGCCTGTCTTTACTATGAGCCCTCTCTTCGGATCGGCCACAATGCACTCGCCTGCCGCACCGTCAAAATCGCCATCAACAATACGCGTTGACCATATCTTTACGATTTTACCGTCGAGCGCGGTAAATGCGCCGGGGGTTGGGTTTACGCCGCGCACAAGGTCGTGTATGCGTTGGCTTGGCAACGAGAAATCAATGCGTGCATCTTCTTTTGAGATAACGCCGCACTTTGTTGCCTCCGAATTATTCTGGGCAGTCCGCGTAAGCGTGCCGCCGATAAGCGCAGATATTGTGTCATGCAGAAGCTCGGCGCCCATCACTGCAAGGCGTTCGTAAAGCTCGCCGTATGTTTCATCGGCGCCTATATCCGTTTCGCGCACCATCAATATGTCGCCCGTATCAAGCCCCACGTCTGTCATCATCGTCGTTACGCCTGTTTTTTTGTCGCCGTTTATAATTGCGCACTGTATCGGCGCGGCGCCCCTCAATCGCGGCAACAGGCTGCCGTGTACGTTTATACAGCCATGCGTCGGTATGTCAAGATTTTCCTTCGACAATATCTGACCGAACGCTGCCGTAACCATAAGCTCAGGCGCAAATTCTTTCAATGCTTCCACGCCCTCTTTGCGTCTTATGCGTTCAAATTGCCGCACATGAAGTCCGAGCTCAAGCGCCTTTTTCTTTACCGGCGGAAGCTCGAGCGCGTATCCGCGTCCTTTAGGTCTGTCGGGCTGCGTAAATACCTCTATTTCGTGGCCGTCTCTTACGAGCGTTTCAAGCGACGGAACGGCAAATTCCGGAGTGCCGAGAAAAGCTATCCTCATTCGTCCTCATCCTCATTAAAATCTGCGGGCGGTTCGGTGACGAAATCCGTATACAGCTTGCCGTCGAGATGGTCAAGCTCGTGGAACACCGCGCGCGTAAAAAGTCCCTCGCAGGTATATTCCATAAGCTGCCCCTTTCTGTTAAACGCGCGCACAATGGCCTTGTTGGGCCTCACAACATACCCCTTTTGATTTGGCAGCGAAAGGCATCCCTCCATACCACCCTGTTCGCCCGAATATGAAACTATCTTCGGATTTATGAACTCATAGAGTCCATCGCCGCAGTCTATCACTACGACGCGCTTCAGTACGCCGACCTGCGGCGCAGCAAGTCCGACTCCCTCCGCATCGTACATAGTCTCGGCCATATCGTCGAGCAGCGTCAAAAGTCCTTTATCAAAGCTTTCAACGGGCCTGCATACCTTTCTGAGGCACGGCGCATCTCCCGTAAATATCTTTCTCAATGCCATTACAGCACCTCCGTACAAACACAATTCGTTTAGCTTATTATAGCTTATACGTCTGCCGTTTTACAGCCCCTTTTAACAAATATAGCGATATTGATGTTATTTTGCACGGATGGATTGACGCGGCTCACTCAATAGTATATATTATAATTGTAAGAGGAAGAACTAATCGTGTGTTGAGGTCATCTGACGTCTCGCGGCTTCTGTTGTCACAGACATGTTGCAAAGCCGATACATGCTTTTGTCTAAGGAGGTGAAAATAACAAATATCACTGCAGCCGGCATAGCCTATAATATTATGCTGAGACGTGTCATGTTTTTAGTCTGATTTAATTTTGAAAGGAGTATTACAATGACTAAACTGAGGCGCACAATATCTTTCCTGCTTATCGCGTCCCTCATGTTTCTCGTCTGCTCATGCTCTAAGCCGGGCGACAATATCGGGCCGACAGACGACGCCGGCATGGCGACCGAAACCGAGCAGCCGATTCAACCGACCGCAGTTGCCGGAAACGTGCCCTTCGTCGATTCTGAGGGATATGTCGAATTTGGCGTGAACGATGACCTGTCAAAGCTGGCGCAGATGGAGGCCGTGAATGTGAAGATTGATGTCTCTTCCAAAAATCTGGATGCGTTCAAGACCGCAGTCCTTCCAGATGGCTGCGAAATGCTGGATCTTGTATTTGCTCCCGAAGGCACAGATAACAGCCTGGACATGAGCGACCTGACCGCGTCTGATTCTCTTATCACCATAAACATAACCGTCAGTAACTGCGGTAAACTTGTTATGCCGGACGCGAAAAATACAGGTACGTTAAACGTTTCGGGAAATTTTGACGAACTCGACGCATCGGGTCTCTCGGCGCTGGACCTCCTTAATATTGACGGAGATTCTTGCGGCAAGCTGACGCTTCCGCCTTCTGTGACCAATATTATTACTTCATGCGCATTAGACATATCCATGCTGTCCGGACTCAGCGCTCTCGAGCGGCTTTCCATCAGCGGTTCGACTGATCTTTCGCCGCTTTCAGAGATAAGCAGCGTTAAATATCTTACGCTGCGCGGAGGTGGCTGGGATTTGGCTCCGCTTGCAGAGTCCGGCATTATATCGCTTAACATCAATCAGTCAGAAGGGATAGACATTGCCGACATAAATAAGCTCACAAAGCTTGAAACGCTTCAATTAAGCGATAACGTCAACGGTGACATTTCTCCCATACTTGCTCATCCGTCCCTCAAGCGCCTGCTGATATATGTTGCGGACACCGAAAACAATCAGCGCAGCATACTTTCTCTCGCCTTCGGCACCCCCATAAATAAGGAAAATATTTCTCTGCTCGACGGCGACATCGACTGCGCGATAAGTGTCGATGACCTCCGCGCCTTTATTAACAACGGCGGAGAGTTGTATTTCCTTCGCGATATAACAAGACTTTGGGGGTTATCCTGACCGTATAACCGCATACAACAAAATGGGTCTCCCGGTTAGGAGCCCCATTTGTTTCTTATCGTTTTCGGAAGTTGGCTGATTATCAGCTCTGTTCAAGCGCCTTTTCACGAACATAGTTAAGCGCCGCCCAAAGCTGAGCATCCTCGCTCTGATGATCGCTGCAAAGCTGCGCTATCGTTAGCGATTTAAGCTCCTCAGGAAGATCTATAACTATATCAGGCATAACGCCTACGCCGTGTATGCTTTCACCGTTCGGAGTATAATATCCGTCGGTAGTCAGCTTCAGCCAGCCGCCATTCGATTCAAGCCTGTATGTCGTCTGAACGATGCCTTTTCCGAACGTTTGCATGCCTACAACTATTCCGGCGTCGTTATCCTGAATGGCGGCGGCAAGTATCTCCGACGCCGAAGCGGAATTCTCGTTTACAAGCACCGCTATAGGCACCGTTACTCCCTTCGCGTTCGACGTGTATACCTCGCCCTTGTCATCGCCGTTGCCGCGTATGCTAACGATGTCGCATTGGCCAAGAAGCGCGTCCGCAACACTTAGAACCGCATTGAGCGAGCCGCCCGGATTGTTTCGAAGGTCAATAACGAGCGACTTCATCCCGCGATCCTGAAGGGCTCGGAGCGCCGTTTCAAACTCACTCTCGCAGTTGCCTGTAAACATATCTATTCTGATGTATCCCGTTCTCTGGTTGTAAAGCGCATAGTGAACACGCTGTATATTCACTACAGCGCGGGTCACACTTATCTCATGAGTAGACTCTTTCCCGTGCTCGTCCGCACGAGCTATGGTAAGCTTAACTACGGTCCCGTTTTCGCCGTTCATAAGATACGACACATCGCTGAGCAGCATGCCCGCTATCGGTTCGCCGTCAATATGCGTGATTATGTCGCCCGCCTCCACGCCCGCCTCGCTTGCAGGATTGCCTTCATATACCTCGAGCACCTTCGCGCCCGTCTCATCGGGCTGCGCAATAAGGATACCGACGCCGCTATATTCGCCGTTAAGCTCCGAAAGGTACTGCTCGTACTCCTCATTTGTGAAATACGATGCGTACGGGTCGTTCAGGGTACCCACCATGCCTTTTGCTGCCGCGCTCAAAAGCTCATCTCGGCTCGGCATTTCTCCGTAGAATTCGCTCTCTATCTTGTCCGCAAGCTCGCTCAGCGAAGCTGCCTCGCGCAGGTTTGCATATTCGTCGGCGGTAAGTATTACCTCCGTACCCTTATTCTTGCCTTGTATTATAAGTGTTGCGCTCACCGCTAACAGCGCCGCCGTCAAAGCCGTAGCGACGAAATAAAGCACGGTGCGTAATCGCTCTTTCATTTTTCCTCCTGTTGCGTACGATTCGCCGCACGCATATATATACAGAATATGATAATTGTATCAAGTATTTCACTGCCCGTCAAATTTATACGCCCATGGCACTTTTCTGCGACTCTTCCGACGGCATATTGACAAAGCATCGTTAACTCAATAAACTGATTTCTAAACAAAGTTAGGAGTGGACTATGAAGATACTTGTTTTCAACGGGTCGCCTAAGCGCGAAAAAAGCGACACCCTGCACATAACGCGCGCGTTCCTTGACGGCATGAACGATGTGCATCAAAACGACGTCGAGTTTATAAACGTTATTGATAAAAGAATCGGATACTGCAAGGGCTGCTTCGTATGTAAGCAAAACGGCGGAATATGCGATATAGACGACGATATGCCGCAAATACTTAACGATATACTTGAAAGTGATATGCTCATATTCAGCTTTCCGCTCTATTGCTACAGCTTCCCCGCTCCGCTTAAAGCGCTCCTCGACAGGACAATGCCTCTCTCCACGCTCGCAATGCTGAAGGACGGCGACCACTATTGCCATCCCACAACGCATGATTTTTCTAAGACGCGCTTCGTCATGATCTGCGGCTGCGGATTTCCCGACGCAAAGCATAATTTTGAAGCGATCACTCTCCAATTTCACCGCATGTTCCCGAATAATGCGCTAACCGTAACCGTTCCCGAATCGCCCATGTTCAACGCCCAAGAAGCCGCTCCCGTTACGGGGCCGTTTCTGGAGATCGTGCGCGCCGCGGGACGTGAGTACGCTTCAACCGACATGCTTTCACCCGACACGCTCGCCAAGCTCTCTTCGCCCATGATTCCCGAAGAACTGTATGCGCGCATATGCAGCGGCCGGCAGTCATAATTACAAAGTGTGTTTTATCAATAAAAACCGCCGAAGGCAGTTCGCGATCGGCGGTTTATTGATTCATCCGGCTATGCGTTTATTTTCCCGAAATATGGGCGCCCTTTACAAGAATGCTCGGCGAACCTATTATAGAGCCGACAGGTATGCCAAACTTCAGATCCGATCCGAGCGTATCAACATTGCGCATCGTCTCAAGGAAGGAACCCGCTATCGTTATCTGCTCGACGCTGCGGACTATCTCACCGTTTTCAACAAGTCTGCCGCTCGCAAGCAGCGAAAACTCATCGGAAACCGTGTTCACTCCCGAATGCAGGCCCGCAAGCTCTGTGATTATCAAGCCGTTTCCGAGCTTTTTTACGAGCTCGTCATAGCTCGTATCACCCGGCTCGATATAAAAGACGCTGGGCGATACGCCTATCGGCGACGTAAGCCTTGCGCGCGAGGCGTTTGATGTCGATTCTACCCCCGCACGCTTTGCCGTTTTAAGGTTATGAAGCAGCGTCTTGAGCGTTCCCTTTTCTACAACCGCCTTCTTTACGCTCGGAACGCCCTCTGCGTCAAAGGCGCGCGCAAACTCAGGATAAAACGGATCGTCAAGTATCGTTATCAATTCGGAGGCAACCGTCTCTCCCTCTTTGCCGTTCAGCGGCGAAAGGCCTTTCTGGGCGTTTTCGGCACTAAACATGGGCGAAAACGCGTTAAGCAGATCCGCCATAGCTTCATTCTTTATTATTACATCATATTCTCCTGCCGCAACAGGCGAAGCGCCGAACTGCGCCGCCGCGTTATCAACGGCCTCCGTCACAAGCTTATCTATGTTGAGAGCTTCCTTGCCGCTTCTGAACGAATACGCATTCTTCATTTCACCGTTCTGCGAAAGAATAGCACCTACCAACGAATAAGAAAGCGCCTCGCGTTTTTTTGCATCAAGTCCGAGCGTATTTCTGATTATTACTGTCGAATCATCCGACGCAATCTCGCTCGTTGACACCCTTATGACGCGCCCATCCTTTGCTTTTGCAGCTCGTTCAATCTCCTTCGCAAGCTCTATTCGCTGCTTGCGGTCAAGTTCAAACAACGGGTTTTCCGCCTCCGGAATATCGGCATATTCGCTCTTACCCTGCATCGGGTGTGCGTCTGCCGACTCGATGGCGCAGGCATTATCTATTGCTTTTTTAGCAAGCTCGGAAGGATTCTCAAATGTTTCCGTATAGGCGTACCCGTTCCTGCCGTCGTACTCGACCCTCAGGTTAAGCCCGAAGTTATGGCTGACACTGTATTGGTCGAGTTCGCCCTCGAGAACGCCTATCTCCGCACTGTCGCCTTCCACAAAATATACCTCTGCCGCCGTGCAGCCCATGCGCAGCGCTTCTTCGAAAACGGCACTTGTAAATTCATCAAAAGTCATTACAGCGCACCTCCCTTGCCGCCTATCGTTATCTCTTTTACTCTTATGCGCGGCTGCCCTACGTTCGTAGGTATGCTTCCGGAAGCTGATCCGCACATGCCTTGACCCATCCACATCTTTTTGCCGATTCTGTCTATCTTCATCAGCACGTCCGCGCCGCGCCCAACGAGCGTTGCGCCCCTGACAGGGCAGTATATCTTGCCGTTCTTTATCCAGTAGCCTTCAAGAACCGCAAAATTAAATTCTCCCGTAAGCGGGTTGACCGAACCGCCGCCCATCCTTGCCGCGAAAAGGCCCTCCGCGGTGGAGGCTATCATCTCCTCCTCGTCGTCGCTGCCGGGCGCGAAAAACGTGTTTGTCATTCGCGATGTCGGTGCGTAAGCATAGCTCTGTCTGCGGCTCGAGCCTGTAAGAGGATGCTCCATTCTTCTCGCTCCGAGCATATCAAAAAGATAGCTCTTAAGTATTCCGTTTTCAACGAGCACGTTGCGCTGAGAAGGAGTGCCTTCATCATCCACGTTTATCGTTCCCCACTCGCCGGCAAGCGTTCCGTCGTCGACGGCGGTAACTATGTCCGAAGCAATCTTTTGTCCAAGCTTTCCGCAAAATTCACTGTTCCCCTTCGAAACGCTCGTCGCCTCAAGCGAGTGGACGCATGCCTCATGAAGAATAACTCCGCCGAAGCCGCCGTCGATAACGACAGGCAGGAATCCGGACGGGCATTGCGGCGCATGGAGCATCGTAACGGCCGTCTTGGCAGCCTGGGCGCCTACCTGCTCCATATTGATGCGCTCGAACGCCTCAAAGCCCATGCCCAGTCCGGGGCTTTCGTAGCCCGTCTGCGCCTCGCTGTCCTTCGTCGCAACTGCCTGAACAAATACGCGCGTTCTCGGGCGTCTGTCCTCCGCCCAAACTCCGTTTGAATTGCAAACCATTATACGCTGGTCGACATCTACATACGACGCCTCTACTTGCGAAATTTCACTCGAATACGCCTTCGCGGCGGCTGTTCCTTCTTTCAAAAGCAATATGCGTTTTACGTTATCGACAGCCGAAAACGGAAGCTTGGGTGACCGCCTATAGTCTTTTACCTCAAAGGTCCTCGTTTCGCCTTCTTTTACGCCGTCAATGGCGGCTGCGGCGGCCCTCGCGGCCTCCATAAGCGCCCTTTCATTCATGCCCGCCGTAAACGCATACGCACAGCGCGTCCCCTTCAAAACGCGCACCCCGGCGCCGTTCAGTCTTGAATACGTTGCGTTTTCGACTTTACCGTCGCTCATGGAGATGTTGTTCGTCTCGGTATCCTCACAAAACAGCTCCGAAAAATCTCCACCCGTTTTCAACGCTTCATCGAGCACTGCACGGGCTGTGTTTTTATCAACCAATTTCATTGCCTCCTTGTTTTCTGTAGATATTTGAAGCTATTATACCATATCCGGTCCGGTTTCTGTACATGCTTTTACGAACACGGCGTGGCTCCTTTTGTTCAATATTATATGCCGAATAATATTATCTGTCAACAATTGTCTCCGACTTCCGTTCATTTTACCGAAATGTCACAATCTTCGTTTTTTCGGTTCACGGTAAAGGAAATAAGTAGTATAATTATAATATAATTCGCGTAAGGAGGCGCATGTCATATGGATCAGCAGCGCATAAACGGCAGATCCGTACGCTATCTTTCTTTGATGGCAAGGGAGTATCCGTCTATTCAGGCTGTCAGTTCGGAGATAATAAACCTGCAGGCAATATGCAACCTTCCCAAGGGCACCGAACACTTCATGAGCGATATCCACGGCGAGCATGAAGCGTTTTTGCATATTACCAACAACGCATCGGGCGCTATCAGGGACAAAATAGAGCTCGTATTCGCAAACTCGCTGGGCGAACAGGAGCGCAAGGCTTTGGCTTCGCTCATATACTATCCGGAACACAAGCTCGACGAAATTCGTGCTTCCGGGGCCGACATGTGCGACTGGTATCGTGTAACGCTCCACAGGCTCATAACCGTATGCCGCGCCACAACGTCAAAATATTCCCGCTCCAAGGTCAGAAAAGCTCTCCCTCCCGACTTTGCTTACATAATTGATGAGCTTCTCCACACCCATTATGTCGAGCTCGACAAAGAGATGTATTATGAACGCATAATATCGAGCATAATCGACCTTGACCGCGCCGATGCTTTCATACTCGCGCTCTGCGAGCTGATAAAGCGCATGGCCGTAGATCATCTTCACATAGTGGGCGACGTTTTTGACCGCGGCCCACATGCCGATGTGGTCATTGACAGGCTAATGGCTCACCATGACGTCGACATACAGTGGGGTAATCACGACATACTGTGGATGGGTGCGGCGGCAGGCAGCGAAGTGTGCGTTGCGACGGCAGTAAAAAACTGTGTCCAGTACGATAACCTTGATATGCTTGAAAATGCGTACGGCATCAACATACTGCCGCTCGCGCTTTTCGCTTCAGAATTCTATTCCGATAATGACTCCTCGGTGTTTACGCCGCGCAAGCTGCCGAGCGAGCACTATATGCCTAAGGATCTGAGCCTCTACGCGCGTATGCACAAGGCCATCTGCGTTATACAGTTAAAGCTCGAGGGTCAGATCATAAGACGTCGTCCCGAATATAAAATGGATGATCGCGACATGCTTTCGCGCATCGATTACAGCGACATGACCATCACGATAGACGGCGTAAAGCACGAGCTGCGCGACAAGGATTTTCCGACAATCGATCCGAGCGACCCGACGAGGCTTACGGAGTCCGAGCAGCTTCTGCTCGAACAGCTTACGAGCGCATTCAAAAACAGCCATCGTCTGCAAACGCATATACGTTATCTTTATTCTTCGGGAAGCATATATCTTTGCTACAACGGAAACCTGCTTTTCCACGGCTGTGTGCCCTGCAATGACGACGGCAGCTTCATGGAGTTTGACTGCGACGGCAAAATGCTTTCCGGCCGCGAATATCTCGACTACGCCGAGTGCCTTGCGCGTAAGGCGTTCTATGCGCCCGAAGGCTCTGCGGATCGTGAGCGCGGGCGGGACTTTATGTGGTTTCTCTGGTGCGGCCGCAACTCGCCTATATTCGGAAGAACGCACATAACAACGTTCGAACGCGCACTGCTCGAGGATAAATCGACCTTCAAAGAACCGAAAAACGCATACTATAAATACTGCGACAATGAGGATTTTGCGCTCAATATCCTTCATCATTTCGGGCTAAATGAGTCATATTCCTGCATAGTCAACGGGCATATACCCGTTAAAGCCAAGGAAGGTGAGGGGCCGCAGAAGGCAAACGGAAGGCGTGTGGTAATCGATGGCGGATTCTGCCGCGCATATCAATCGCAAACCGGCATCGCCGGCTATACGATGTTCTTCACGTCAAAGCGTATGCGCATCGTTGCCCATGAGCCGTTCGGCACGACCGACACCTCTGTGTTTTTTGAGAACGACATACAGTCAAAGGACGTCATCGTAAAATCTCTCCCGCAAAGGCTTCTCGTTGGCGACACCGACACGGGCGCTGTACTGAAGGAGCGCATAGACGACCTTAAGGCACTGCTCGAAGCATATAGAAAGGGCGTAATAAAAGAGGCGCAGTAGAAGAATAAATATACGGGCGGCTCTTAAATGGAGTCCGCCCGTTTTCTTTTTTACACGCGCATTTTTCCGCCGTTTCAAGAAATACTTCACATATTGATTCTTAAATCGAACGCAGCGCTTTACCCACCGACACCGCCTGATAATGGTTGCCCAAAATATCGCCTTGCCGCGGCGCCGAATATACCGCAAAACACTTACATGTCAATCACGGTTTCGCACAAAATGCGCCGTATTACTTGCATTATACCCATTTACAAAATTTATCGGGTGTGATATCATAGCGCAACGTCGGAGTAATCAACATAATTAATTAATGTATACGGAGGATACCATTATGGCGACAATGGAAAAACTCAAGGGCGGCATGGTAAAGCTGACCTTTGATATAACTCAGAGCGAGCTCGAAGCCGGTATGCAGAAGGCATATGTAAAGAACGCCCGCAAGTATAACGTTCCCGGATTCCGCAAGGGCAAAGCGCCCCGCAAGGTCATCGAGAGCATGTACGGCGGCCTCGCATTCTTTGATGATGCTTTTGACGATATTTACCCCGCTATGTTTGAAGCGGCAGTCAAGGAATACGAGCTCGACACTATAGCGGCTCCCCATGTGGACATAGACGCTCTTCGCGGCTTTGGCGACACAGAGCTTCCCGAAGGCATCGCAGTCAGATTCACCGCAACCGTGGCTGTACGCCCGGAAGTAAAGCTCGGCGAATACAAGGGTATAGAAGTCACCGCCGATGAGTATACTGTTACGGACGAAGCCGTTGATAAGCGCATAGAAGCGCAGCGCAGCGATATGGCAAGGCTCATCGCTGTCGAAAGGCCCATTGAAAAAGGCGATGTAATCGACCTTAACTATTCGGGCAGCATCGACGGCGTTAAGTTCGACGGCGGCACGGCGGACAATCAGGAGCTTGAAATAGGTTCGGGCAGATTCATACCCGGCTTTGAGGAACAGCTCATAGGCATGAGCGTAGGCGAGGATAAAAACATCACCGTCACATTCCCAACGGAGTATCACGCTGCAGAGCTTGCAGGCAAGGAGGCCGTATTTGCGTGCCATATCAATGATATTCGCGTGAAAGAGCTCCCCGAACTCAACGATGATTTCGCCAAGGATGTTTCGGAATATAATACGTTCGAAGAATATAAGGCGAGCGTCCGCTCCGAAATGGAAAAGCAGAGCGAGGAACTCAGAAAGAACGCGTTCGAGAACGCCGCCCTTCTTGCGGCTGCCAATAACGCCGAAATTGAAATTCCTGACGTCATGATCGAGGCAGAGTGCGATGATATGATTCATGACCTTGAGTATAGGCTTGCCGGTCAAGGCCTCACTCTCGACATGTACACGCAGTTCTCGGGCATGACGGTCGAGCAGATGAAAAAAGACTATGTTCCCGACGCCACTAACAGGGTCAGGATCAGGCTCATGCTCGACGCCATCATCAAAGAGGAGAACATTGTCCCCACCGTTGAGGATGTCGATAATGCCGTAAATGAATTCCTCAGTTCCATAAAGGATGAGGCGCAGCGCAAGGAGTTCAAGGTAACAGACGAGCTTAAGCGCTACTTTGAAAACCGTGTTAAGGTCGAGAAAGCCGTCGCGCTCATTGTCGGCAACGCGGTCAGAAAATAAGCTCTAAACAATCATTAACGCCGAAGGAGGATAGAATATGCCACTTGTACCCACAGTGATCGAACAGACGAATAAGGGCGAACGTGCATACGACATATATTCACGTCTGCTTAAAGACAGAATAGTTTTTTTGGGAGACGAGGTGAACGACGTCACCGCCAATCTCGTCATTGCGCAGATGCTTTTCCTTGAGGCGGAAGATCCCGATAAGGATATTTACTTCTACATAAACAGCCCTGGCGGATCGGTATCGGCGGGCATGGCCATATACGACACCATGCAGTATCTTAAATGCGAAGTGTCCACGATATGTGTCGGCATCGCCGCCTCCATGGGCGCGTTTCTGCTCGCAGCCGGCGCAAAGGGGAAGCGCAGGGCGCTTGAAAACAGCGAAGTAATGATACACCAGCCGAGCGGCGGTATGCAGGGCCAAGCCACCGACATGCTCATACATGCCGAACACATAATAAGGACAAAGCGCAAGCTGAACACCATTCTTGCCGCACGCACCGGTCAACCGCTCGAAAAGGTTGAAAACGATACCGAGCGCGATAACTTCCTCACGGCGCAAGAGGCGTTGGAATATGGGATCATCGACGAAATAATTCCCCCCAGGAGATAAGAGATGGCAAAAAATGATGATAAGTCAAACGTGAGATGTTCTTTTTGCGGAAAGAGCCAAAACGAGGTTACCCGCCTTGTAGCGGGACCCGGGGTCAATATTTGCAATGAATGCATCGCACTTTGCCAGGAAATAATCGAGGACGACCGTCTTAACGAGCCTATCGAGCTTGACGGCATACCTAAGCCGCATGAGATAGTTGCTACGCTAGACCAGTATGTCGTTGGGCAGGCCGATGCAAAAAAGGCTCTTGCCGTCGCAGTTTATAACCACTATAAGCGCATAAACCTCAAAAACAGCGATGACGTTGAACTGCAAAAAAGCAACATCGTTATGTTAGGGCCTACAGGCTGCGGTAAAACGCTTCTCGCGCAGACGCTCGCAAAGGTGCTTGACGTGCCGTTTGCCATTGCCGACGCAACTTCACTCACAGAGGCGGGTTATGTCGGCGAAGACGTGGAGAACATACTCCTAAAGCTCATTCAAGCCGCTGACTACAATGTTGAGCGCGCCGAGAAGGGTATCGTCTATATCGATGAAATAGATAAAATAGCGCGCAAATCGGAGAATCCGTCCATAACGCGCGATGTTTCCGGCGAAGGTGTGCAGCAGGCGCTTCTCAAAATACTTGAAGGCACTGTAGCAAGCGTTCCTCCGCAGGGCGGCCGCAAACATCCTCATCAGGAGTGCATCCAGATCGACACAACGAACGTACTGTTCATTTGCGGCGGAGCATTCTGCGGCATCGAGGACATAATAAGCCGCCGTACCGGCAAAAAGCTCATGGGCTTCGGCGCCGACGTTCAATCGAACGTTCAGAAGGATACAGGTGCAATCTTGAAGAACATACTCCCCGAGGATCTTCTCAAATTCGGCCTTATACCCGAATTCATCGGCCGCGTTCCTGTAATCGTTACGCTCCATCAGCTTGACGAGGACGCGCTTATGAAAATACTTACCGAACCCAAAAATGCGTTGGCGCGCCAGTATAAGCGTTTGTTTGAAATTGACGGCGTTGATCTTGACTTTGAAACCGATGCACTCAAGGAAGTTGCAAGAATGGCCATTGAGCGCAAGACAGGCGCACGCGGTCTCAGAGCAATATTAGAGAGCGTCATGCAGGATATCATGTATGATGTGCCGAGTGACAACACGATAAAACGCTGCATAATAACAAAGGATGTTATCAAAAAATGCGGCGCACCTCTGTATGTCTATAAGGACGACAATGAAGCGCTTCCCCCTGCAAGCGCGTAATCAAGCAAGATAGCATTATAAGCCCGACACGCTGTGTTGGGCTTTTGCTTGCCTGACGCAGCGATCTACGCTGTCGCCTTCGCTTGGCCGAA
Source organism: Clostridiales bacterium (assembly GCA_004558825.1). Classification (GTDB taxonomy): domain Bacteria; phylum Bacillota; class Clostridia; order Christensenellales; family CAG-138; genus SFDB01. The sequence continues at coordinate 487 of SFDB01000012.1, read as the reverse complement.
GTTGTGAACGTGTCTTTTGCATCCGCCGAGCGCGGCGAGCGGGGCGGCGCAGCCGCCGCGCCCGCAAGGGCGCAGGCTTCCGCAGGAAGCGCGAGCCGCGCGGAGCATGGGTAATTGCCAATTTGCTTATGACGCCATGCGCTGCGTTAAGCCCCCACCACAGTCTGTCGAAAAAACCTGGGGTGATAAGGGGACGCAGCCACTTATGTTCAATCCGGCTCTGACGGCATGTGCGTCAGAATGAATGAAAACCCGGAGGTTTTCGTGCTTTGCGGTTTTCGCCGCCCGGAAGCGAATGCGAGAGGCGAAACCCGTAAAAACTCGAAAAAGCGGCGTTTAGCCGCTTTTTCGACAGTCTCAACGGCCGCCGATTTCTCGGCGGCCGTCGTCATTTCAGCTTAGCTTGCGCTCTGCTTATTGCTGGGCAAGCTCGTTGTACGACCTTATGACCGTATCCGAATAGAGCCTGTAAACTTCGCCGTTGAAC
>SFDB01000002.1 GCA_004558825.1 Clostridiales bacterium | reverse complement strand
ACCAACGCCCGCAGGCATTTCACATGGCGAAGCCATATTTCACACGCAAAGCGTATTTCACAAATCCCGCAAGGGATTTATTTCGTTGAAAAGAAACAAACCTTTGTCCGGTAGACAAAGGTTGTTTCTTTTCTGGTCGAGGCGACTGGATTTGAACCAGCGGCCTTTTGGTCCCGAACCAAACGCGCTACCAAACTGCGCTACGCCTCGAATGGAGCCAATGTGGGGATTCGAACCCCAGACCTGCGCATTACGAGTGCGCCGCTCTACCTACTGAGCCACATTGGCACTGCCGACAGTTCATAAGTATAGCATCAAAAACTTATTTTGTCACTATTTTTTTCAAAAAAAGCATAATATTTTTCATATATTTTTTGTGGAGACGTTTTTGCTTAAAATCCGCGCTTCCTGCGCGTCAACTCAATGAGGCCGAGAGGCGTCAGATTCGTGGACGAGCAACGTCCTCTGTCTGCACGCATACATTCTCTCAGTTTGGCAAGCACTGCGTCCCGTTCGGCCGGTTCATCCATATCGATTATGTCTACTATCGCAATCCCTCCAACATCTCGCAGCCTCAATTGCCTTGCCGCCTCGCAAACAGCGCAAATATTTACGTTGAACGCCGCGCCGTTTGTTGCGTCGGAGCCGACGAAGCCGCCCATATTTACATCTATGACCGTGAGCGCTTCAGTCTTGTCAATTACGATGTATGCTCCGTTCTCGAGGCGCACTATACGCTCGTTTCGCTCATTCGCGGCGTCGTTGAGTTTTGTCAGCATTTCGGTGCATTCTGCCTTGTCCGCACATATTATCGGAGCATATTCGCCGCCGAGCGCTTCAAGTACATAATCGCGGCATTCCGCGCAATCGACATAGATTTTATCTATTTCAACATTTGAGCATTCGTTTCTCAATCTTCGCAACGCGTACTTATTTGCATCATGCAGCTTTTTCGGTGCGCGCTCGGTTTTGCTTCTTTGAACAAATCCATCTATACGCCGCTTATTTTCAAGCGCTTCAGTCATTATTTCCGAGTCATCTGCCGTAGCCGCCGCAGAGCGCATTATAACGCCGCAGTCTGTTTTTTCGGCTATAGATTTTCCCAAAGCCTCAAGTCTGCGACGCGCACCGCTCTCCGCACGTTTCGACAGCTTAACACCTCTTTCGTTAGCTATCAACACGCATGTTTTTCCAAAAAGTTTAAGTTTTCGCGTAAGCATAACACCCTTGTTACCGAGCGCATCGCGCACAACCTGTACGAGAACCTCATCGTCACGCTTTAGCGCAGCTTGAATGCTTTGTTTACCTATGCACGCATCTTTTGCGAACAGTGCTCCGTTCTTGCCTTCGCCTATATCGACAAACGCACAGCAGATGTCCGGCGATACGTTTTTTATGCGCCCGACATATATTGAGCCTGTAAGACTTTTTTCGTCGTCTTCCAAGACTATCTCATTTATGCATCTGTCTTCGGCGAGACCTATGAGCCGCTCACCGCAGCGGCAGCTTATCACAAGCTCTGTAATCATTGCTGCTTAAACTTGGGTAAAACCACACCATGCTCCGAATATATGGCGCACCTGTGCACGTCCGTGACAGCATTGTGCCCCCACTTTCCTTCGAATGACTTAAGGAGGAGTTCCATGTTAAGCCCGCCCGACACGTTTAATTGTCCAATCACCTCAATGAGCGCCGTGTTTTCAGCAACTGATATTACCCGCATTGAGTATATCATCGGCCTTATATCAATCTCTTTATCTCCGCCTTTGGTGCGCTTTATGACGTTTATGCTGCCGCCGAGATACTCCTCCATTGAGCTCGACAGCGTTTTGAACACGTCTGCATCATCCGTACGCATCATAACAATATATCTTGCCGCATACATAAGTGACGTAAGCGACGGCAGCTTTTCAGGCGCGTCATACGCCTCCGTCACAGCAAATCCCTTCGGCAGCGTCTCGTTCATACGATTCATGAATTCAGCAGGATTCATGTATTTCGTGAGCTTCACGTCGAACCATTCGGAGTCGCTCGTATAGCCAAGCGACAACGCCGTTGCAAACGACACAATGGAATGTGGATTAAAGCCCTCTGAATAAGCTACGGGTATCTGTGCGCGCCTGAATGCACGCTGAAAAAGCCTCTGCACGTCAAGATGCGATGTAAAACGCACCTCTTTACCTTTACTGAACTTTGCAATAATCCGCATATCTTTCACCAAAACATCCGTTGCAGCCCTTGCGGCAGTCCTTCGTTACTGCGCAGCGCATGGCCTTCTCATACTCCTTTATAAGATACTCCTTTTCCACAACCATATCTATATGGTCCCACGGAAGCGGCTCGTTCACATCGCGTCTCCTGTTTGCGAAGCAGTGCGGATTAAGTCCGTTCTCCTCAAACGCACTATCGTACGCTTCGCGCTTGAAATGCTCGTCCCATGAATCAAAACGTGCGCCGAGCGAATACGCACTTTCAAGTACGCCTGCAAGCCGTCTGTCGCCGCGCGCAAACACCGCCTCAAGCGCGCTCGTATACGGCGCGTGGTACGCGAAGTCGACGCCGCGTATACCTTTTAGCGCATCTTTTAAAAGCCGTTGCTTCTCCATTATGCGCTCAGCCGTATCCTGTGGTTCCCATTGGAACGGTGTAAATGGCTTTGGCACAAACGACGAAACACTAACGGTTATTCTAAGCCCCTTCGCGCGTTTCTCCTTCGGCACAGAATAGTACGCGCCGGCAACCTTCCGCGCAAGCTCCGCGATGCCTAAAAGGTCCTCATCCGTCTCCGTTGGCAGTCCGAGCATAAAATAGAGCTTTACGCCGCTCCAACCGGATTGGAAAGCGTCAGTTACGCTCCTTAAAAGATCGTCCTCGCTTACTCCCTTATTTATTACGTCGCGCAATCTCTGAGTTCCGGCTTCCGGCGCAAATGTCAGCCCCGTCTTCCTGACGGTCTGAATCTTCTCAAGGTCGTCCTTCAAAAAAGAGTCAATCCTAAGCGACGGCAAAGACACCGAAACGTGCTTGTCCTCAAATTCGTCCATTATGCCCGGCACAAGCTCGTGTATGGCCGAATAATCGCCCGAGCTCAGCGAAAAAAGCGATACTTCATCGTATCCCGTGCAGTCCGTAAGCTCCTTGGCCATGTTCATCAGCGTGCCGAGTCTGCGCTCGCGTATAGGTCTGTAAATGAATCCCGCTTGGCAGAATCGGCATCCGCGCGTGCATCCCCTGAAAAGCTCAAGCGCTACCCTGTCGTGAACTATCGCCATATACGGCACTATTGGTTTACCTATATAGTCAGCGGTGTCAAGATTTTTGAGTATACGACGCTTCACTGTGTCAGGCGCATCGGAAACAAGCTTTTTCATGCCGATAAAATCGCCTTTTTCGGAGTATTCCGCTTCATAGTACGATGGTATATACACGCCCTCTATCTTTGAAAGCTCTGTAAGAAGCTCTTGCTTCGACGAACCCTTGCGTTTCATTGCAATATATGTATCCATAAAATCGCTTATAAGCTCTTCGCCGTCGCCGATGAGCACTGCATCCATAAATTCTGCAATCGGTTCGGGATTACATGCGCACGGCCCGCCGCATATAATAAGCGGCATGCTTTCGTCTCTGTCAGCGGCACGGAACGGTATGTGAGAAAGGTCGAACATCATTAGTATGTTCGAATAGCACATCTCGTATAAAAGCGAAAAACCGATAATGTCAAACTCATTCAGGTTGCGCTTCGTTTCGAGCGAAAACACAGGTAAATTACGCGAACGCAGTTCTTTTTCCATGTCCACCCACGGAGCGAACGCACGCTCGCACACTGTATCCGTGCGCTTATTAAGCACATTATAGATTATCCTTGACCCCAGGTGGGACATGCCTATTTCGTAAACGTCGGGAAAGCAGAGCGCAAATTTAACTTCGCCGTCGGTTTTTTCCGTCATATTAAGCTCGCCTCCCATATATCTCGCGGGCTTTTCAACGAGCTTCAATATATCGCCGAGCAAATCTATATCCAATTATTACCTCCGTGGCTCACGCCGTCATTTTTCTTTAGTCATTGTAACACTATCGGTTGTAACGGTCAAATAGCCTGATGCACGGCGCATCCGCCCCATATTTTGATATCCCCGACAAAAGCATACTCTCGTCGATGCTCCCTCTGACGCCCATATTGTCGTCAACAAGCAAAACTATGTTATAGCACCCGGCAGAAAGCATCTTCATCGCCTCGCCCATCGGCAGCGACATATGTACCGCCGTCTGCTTTACGGCAACGCTCCCGTGATGCCTTATCGTGTCAGAGCGTCTGATTATAGCTCTTACGTTTGAGCCGCTGCGGCTGCGCATCTCCTTAATAGCGGCTGAAACTAAAAATGCTCCCATCACGGGCATCGTTATGTTGAGTCCCTCGTATATCACTCCAAGCGTACCGAGCACTGTCATACATGCGCCGATGACTACGCCGCACCATGCTGCAGCCGTCGTAGCCGTTCTCTCCGCAAGTTTTACACTGAGCACCGCGCGGAGTATGCGTCCGCCATCCAACGGGAGGGCAGGCAAAAGATTTATTATGGCTATGGAACCGTTAAACACGCAAAAACACGACAAAAGTTCGTTTGCAACAGTCGATCTTCCGCAAAAAGCGGCAGCCGTAACACACATGATTATGCTGCTTACCGGCCCTGCCGCCGCTACGGCTATTTCTGCGCCAACTGTGCTAAGTGAACCGCTCTTTAGCCGCGCAACAAACCCGAACGGCTGAATTTCTATGCATACGACATCAAACCCAAGTCTTCCCGCTATATATGCGTGACAAAGCTCGTGCACGGACAACGACAAAAACGCGACCGCAAACATTTCCGCTGCCCCAAATATAAACGCTGCCGGAAAAGCAAGCAGCACTATGGGACTGCATTCAATCGCCGTCCCTCTCACCGAGCATATGCGCATTATGTTCTCTTAAGGCTCTCTTTAATATACTTTTCAATACTCTGCGGCCTGCCATCCTTCAGTATCGTAATATGAACGATGCCTTCCGAAGACGATACGCCCAAAAGATCGCCTTTTTTCAGTGGTTGTCCCTCCTCAACCATTATGTCGCCAAATCCGTAAATCGTCGTCTGCACATCATCGTCATGCTTCACGGTCACGAAGCGCCCAAGCGTATTATCCTCCCCCACCGTCTTGACGATTCCGTCAAGCATACAGACAAGGTTAGCTTTTTCGCCGCATTGAAGGCGTGCAAGACATCCATCCTCTAAGAACTCTATACTCGCGAACTCGACGGGTACAATCATTTTATTGCTTTCGACAAATACGTCCATAAGTCCCGGCAGTTGTACGAATTTCAGCTTGCCGAGCGTTTCGTCAACTTCACCGTCCTCAGCCCCCATTGTCTGCGTAAGGCGCGCATCGGTTTTCGGCGTTTTGGGCGAATCCACCCATTTTATAAAAAGAACAAGCGCGCACGCTGATACGCAAATGCCGAACTTTATCGCTATCGACGATGCCGCCGACAAGTCGCGTGCGCCTCTGATGCGCCGTTTTTTTGCCGTTGTTTTTTTATTGCTTTTTAGTGAGTTAAAATACCCAAATCTACTCGTTCGTGTTCTGCTCGTGTCCTCCGATACGAAATCCGAAAGCTTGATTCTGTTGTCGTCCATTTCGTACACCCCCGAATGAATTAAGAATGTACTAAATAGATATGCCTATAAACTGTGTTTTATCTCTTTTGCGGCCGCCGCATATGGACATTGAGCACTATGCCCACTACCATCATATTCGTCAGCAGGTTTGAACCGCCATAGCTTATGAACGGCAGGGGTATTCCGGTAACAGGCATAAGACCTATATTCATACCTATGTTTTCAAACGTATGCGCCATGAGCATTCCGATAGCGCCTGTAACCATACATGTTCCAAAGCTGTCATTTGCTTTTATAGCCGTCCACAGCCATCTGAAGGCAAGCGCAAAGTATAAGCAGATTATCGCAACTCCACCAACAAATCCAAGTCCTTCGCCGATGCCCGCAAATATGAAGTCGGTATGCCTTTCAGGCACAAATCTGAGCTGCGCAAGTGTCCCCTGCGTGAAATACCCTTTTCCGTAGAGCTGCCCCGAGCCTATGGACATTTTCGCGCGAATTACGTTATAACCGCTCTTGAGCGGGTCTAGTTCAGGGTTTAAGAACACGTCTATACGCTTGCGCTGAAAGTCGCTGAGCACATAGAAGTAAAGCAGCGGAGAGCCAATTAACATTGCAGCGGCAGCGGAAACGATCCATTTCCAGCTTATACGTCCCACAAAAAGTATGATCACCAATATTACAATCAGCACAAGCGCCGACCCCAAGTCGTTCTGCATTATAATCAAGCCTGCCGGAAGCGCGCAAAGAGCAACGCATATCATTATATCCTTAAATCGTACAAGCTTTCCGTCCTTATCCATGGCAGCGCTCACATATTTTGATATTATGACAATAAGCGTGACCTTTGAAAGCTCTGCCGGCTGAACCGCACGGTTAATTGAGTCCAGTGCAAACCATCCCTGCGCTCCGCCTCTTATGACGCCGAAAGCGAACAGTAGGAGTATCACGCCTATGTTTGCAATATATATATAATTGATTACGGATTTATATATATGGAAGTCGAAAACAAGCATCACAAGCATGGCAGCGACACCTACAAGGAAGTTTTGCGCCTGTCTCTGGACGAATTCAAGATTGAGCTTCTCAAGGTAATCGCTGAGCGTCCTTTCGCTGCCGCTGAAAGGAGAAGCCATTATGCTCGCAATGCTCACAAGGCCTATCGCAACAAGCGCCAAAACGACGATTATCGTAAACCAGTCTATTCGCAAAGCTTTTTTCTTTTTTTCTCTGCTGTTTTCTATCATTACGGTTCGTCCGTTCCGAACATCCGATTTACTTCGTCATAAACGCTCATATACCGCTCAAGGGTGTCGCGCAGCACAATAGGCCTAAGAACACGCATTTCGGCCTCCGCAGCTTTGCCGAAAATCATCATATCGAGAAGTGTCGCCGCGTATACGCCGACGTTGTAGCTCGGGTCGCAGCAAATACCGTACAGGTCGTTTTTTTCAAGATGCGCGATGTTCTTCTCCGTCAGACCAAAGCCAAATATCGATATGGTTATCGATTTAAGAAGCGATTCCGAAAACGGCGGCAGTGTAGGCTCGGCATCGCCTAATTCCGGCGTCTTACCCGGTAGTTGCGACGGAGTTTCCGTCGGAGCGGGTGTCTTTTGCGGCTTATTTGTCGGCTTTGCGCTCGGCGCACCGCCCCGCTCTTTAAAAAGCGCCGATGCCTTCTTTCTCGCCTCAACGGCAATACTAGTCTCATCGCTGCTGAGCGCTATAATGCCCTTTATCTCCCTGTGTTCGAGTATGTATTCGGCAAGCTCATCCGTCGCAACCTGCTCATCTGCCGATGTGCGTGTAAAGGATATCACACCGTACATCGGGTAAATTTCCCTCACAACCTGCGTACAGGCGCTATACGCCCCGTCCACATCTGCGCCGTAAACAAGTATTCGGCCCGATTTCAGATTTCTTTCTTTCATCCTTTCGCCAAGCGCAGAGCAAAGCTCCCTTATGTACTCCGCATCATCGATATATATGCGCGAATCAGTTCCGTCAATAGGTTCGGCGCTGAGCGCGACGACGCGCATTCCGTACGTCTTGGCGAGCTTTACAGCTTCAGCCATATCGTCGCATTCGTCGATAACAATACCCTTGCAGCCCCTTTCGGCGGCGGTCTTAACGGCCTCGCAAGCGCTTTTTCCTTTGAATTTGAAAAGCATTGCCGGACGATTAAGCTCATTTGCAGTCGTCAGAAAGCCATGCATGAGCACATTAGTATCCGTGTCGCCATCGTCGCTCACGACAAAGCCAATCATATCGTGATATACGCTCGACGAATCCGCAGGTATGGGCGTAGGAGCGTTCGGTGAAGGCGTAGGGTCGATATTGTCTTCGCCGTGTGCGCAGCCAATTGCAGCCACACACATAAGCGACATCATTAAAGCAATAATCCGCTTCACGTTTCTTCCTCCGAAGGGTTATGCGCGGCGTTGAAATTCTTCTTCACCGCATTCATATTGATTTTACTTCAATCTATCCGCTTTGTCACCGAATTTATTTAATAATTAACGGATGCTTCACAAAATCACTAGATAATATATCGCGCCGTCTTTTCACCCGCACTTATAAGCTCCCTGCGCTTATCGTCGTATCCGGGTCTGCCCAAGAGCGCATATGTCGCGTTTTTTCCCTCTTCAACACCCGGCTGGTCGAAGGCGTTTATCGACAGAAGCTCGCCGGCAAACGCCGTCTGAAGCTCCAAAAGGCATATGAGCTGCCCGAGCGTAAAGGCGTTGACCTCAGGCAGTATTATTGTCTTATTCATATGTCCGCTTTTCGTTACGGCATACTCCGTCGCCCTGCGTTCGCTATTTATAAGCTCATTAAGCGTATGGCCGCTCAGGAAAGCAACGTCCGGTATATCGTCGAACGCATGCGGTATCTCTACATGCGCCCTGAAATTCTCCACGGCAAGAAAAGTCAGTGTTTTATCAAACGGACCTTCAGTATAAAGCTGTACCTGTGAGTGCTGGTCCGTGACGCCAAGCGCTTTCACGGGCGTTTGTCCGCAGCGCACCTCTTCTCCGGCATTGTTTACACGCTTTCCGAGCGATTCGGCCCAAAGCTGCGCATACCAATCCGCCATGTATTTAAGCGAATCCGCGTACGGCATCATGACGCTGATATTACATCCTTTCTCCATTGCGCATACCTCGAGCGCGGCGCTCATATATGCGGGATTGGCATAAATGTTGCGTTCGGAGCAAATTCCGTCCATATACTTTGCGCCGTCGAGCAGCGCGTCGATATCTATACCGCACACCGCCGCGGGTAAAAGCCCGACCGGGCACAACTCGGAAAACCTGCCGCCCACGCCGTCCGGCACAAAAAAAGTCTCATACCCCTCCTGCTTTGCTATTTTGATAAGGTTTCCCTTATGTTCGTCAGTCGTAGCAATTATGTGCTTACTGTACGCTGCGCCAAGCTCTCTGCGAAGATACGATGTAATTATCATAAGCTGCGACATTGTTTCCGAGGTACTGCCGGACTTTGTAATAACATTGAACATAGCCGTTTCCGGATTGATTATATCGAGCAGCGACTCCATACGCTCCGGATCTACATTATCTTCTATATATATTTTAGGGCCGCTGCGCTTTTCTCTCGGGAGCTCGTTATAGCGCATATGGTTCAACGCCTGCTGCACTGCGATAGGACCGAGCGCACTGCCGCCTATTCCGAGCACAACAAAGCTTTCGAAGTTTTCGCGTACATATTCGGCCGTTTTCTTTATTCTCTCAACCGTCTCGCAGCGGTCGTACGGGAGATCGCGCCATTTCATTGAGCCGCGTTTTTTTTCCATGGCATATATGCACTCCGCGCTCTTCTCCGCCATTTTAGCAAGCTCGTCCTCGCAGATGCCGTTTTTGCCGATATTTTCCGCCATCATGTTGTTGTAGTCCATATGTATCCGCATTGCGTCAGCTTTTTCACACCTGTATGCCATTTTAGCCTCCGAAGTTTTTATTAAGTATATCACACATAGCGCTCGTTACGCCCGGCGATTGCAAAATAAGACATAATTTGTGCGGCTGTACAAAAGCCTGTGAACAATGGTATAATATTTTATCAGAAGGAGCGTCGTTAGAAGCAATGAGCAAAAACAAGGCAAAATCTAAAAAGCTGTCGTGGGCATATCAGTTTAAAAGGCTTTTGTGGCTTTTGACCGTACCGCTTTCATTGATGCTAATAAAGCTCGCCGCATCGCACCCGCAACGCACGGAGGAGATATATTCGCGCTCAATATATCCCGTCCTCCGCCGCATTTTCATCAGCGTCAATTCATGCGTCCCGTTTTCTCTCGCCGAGCTTTTAATCTTCTCGGCCGCAGCGCTGATAGCGATATCGACTGTCGTGTTGTTTATACGTCTTCTTTTGCGGCGCACAAAACCCGTTGTGTTCTTCAAACATGTTGTAACACTTGCTATAGCGGCGGCAATGCTGTTTAATTCTTTCTATTTGTTATGGGGCTTCAATTTCATGCGGCCCGGCGTCGCCGAGCTTATGGGGTTGAACGTAGAAAATCGACCGCTCGATCAGCTCGAGGAGCTTTGCTATACCCTCCTGTCGGACGCGGAGGAGCTTCGCGCGACGGTTTTTGAAGACGAAAACGGCGTTTACGCCTTCAACGGTGAGCGGAAGGATTATCTTAGCAAGATACCGAAAGCTTATGAAAGGCTCTCAGCAAAGTATCCATTATTTGACGGCGACGTCGGTATGGCAAAAGAGCTGTTTACATCGGAACTCTTTTCACGCTTCGGCATTTCCGGCATATACATACCGTATACGTTCGAGCCGAATATTAACATCGATCAACCGCCGCTTCTCATTTTATCAAGCGCAGCGCATGAAACAGCGCACCAGTTAGGTTTCTCCAAAGAAAATGAGGCGAATTTCATCGCCTATCTTGCCTGTTCCGAATCCGACGACCCGTGCGTGAGATATTCGGGTACGATTCTCGCGCTTATACACTGCGCCAACAAGCTCAACGCAAACGACAGGCAGGCATATTACGAGCTTTACTCATCATACAGCGCAGGCATAAAGCGCGACCTTGAGAATTACAACAAATATTGGAATGCCTATACGAGTTCAACATCCAAAGCCGTTGACAAAATAAACGATTCGTATTTGAAATTCAACTCGCAGACATCGGGTACAAAAAGCTACGGAGAGGTCGTCGACCTGCTTTTGGCGTACTTCTACGGCTCGACATCGACCGCAGACTGACCCGTGCTCGCTTTCGCGTAATACACATCCTCGGAAACCCTGTATATCGCGCTTATCGCGCCATATACGTCTTTAGATATGAGCCTTTTATCTATCAGTTTCCCGTTCGCGTCATAGTATTCCTTATATGCCTGCGATATGCTTCCTCTGCGTCCTTTACGGTCGCGTACGACAGTGTTGAACGGCAGAGATGAGTCAAGCCTGTATTTTGCGTCCGGTTCGTCAAGCGTCTCTATCTTTTCAGACGAAAGCCTTATCGTTACTCCGTTATCAAGCGGCGCACCGTATATCTCCACCGTTATCGACATGTTTTTACTGTCCGTTGCTGCAGATATGGTTATGCGCGACTTTCCGCTATTCACAAATCTAAGGTTCGGCCCGCCTGTGCTTATCGTTGCGTCAAGCCCTATCGGCGCATAGCTCATAGGCCAAGAGTGATGGTGACGCTCCGTCACCTCAAGATCAGCCATCAATACGGCATTGTACAGCGTTGTTGACACTTGGCATATTCCGCCTCCGTACTCTTGATTATACTTGCCTTCGCGTATGCCCGCTGCCATCCGCCATCCGTTTCTCTCGCTGCGTGCGCCCAGCACCTCATTTATATCAAACTCAGACCCGACCTCCACCTGGCAGCCATCTATTAGCCCTGCGCCTTTAATTATATTGAACACTCTGTTCTCGGCGTTATGCGGCGATTTATCAAAATATGTCGTACAGGAGGCTATAAGAGTATTATCGGCCTTTGCTGCTTCGAGCGTGTATTCGGGTTTTATTTCTATCATCGGGGCTTCGAACGCATACTCGTTTCCCGTTCCCCAAGCTGCAGCCAACTCCTCGGCCAGCGAGTCTACGTCAACCTCATATCCTGATATGCCGCCTGTAAATTCAAACTTGTCGGGTAACGTCCCGGTGTATCTGCTTTCGGCATTTTTCGGCTCCGATTCAAGCCTTGCGCACAGCCCTTTCAACGCCTGCGCCGCCTTCGCCGCATCTATATGCGATTGCGTTTCAAACACCCTATAACCGTTTCCTATTGGATGAAAACGCTTTAGCTTCAGCGCCTCATCAATGACGTCCTGCGTATCGTACTCAATTGGCAGACTTTGCGCACTAAATGATACGCTCCCATTGTTCGGTGACGTCACCGTCACCGAAATATCATCCGAACGCTTCATATGCTCATAGCTCAATGTTTCGAAAGCTGCCGCTGAGCTCATGCCCGATACATCGATGCCATCTATCATTATTGCCTCGCCGAGCGTCCTATCGGAATCGCCGTTTTTTTGCGTGCATGAGCATAAAAAGCCGAAAATGGTCAATATTACAATAAATAATCCTCTTATCAGCCGTCGTGTCATATTACGCCTCGCCTCCATGTTCATAAACATATTATGAGTAACCTCATGCGTTTTTTTCATGTCATTGTTTGGCTTTTCATCGAAATGAGTCTTTAAGGTTTTGCCGAATCATTTTTCATCATAAATATTGCCGCGCAACAGACAGATAACAATGCCTGCAGCCTGTCAAAAAAACTGGGGTTGATAATGGGCCGCAGCCCCTTATGTTCAATCCAGCTCTGACGACATGTGCGTCAGAACACATGAAAACCCAGAGGTTTCCGTACTTTGCCGGTTTCGCCGCCCGGGAGCGAATGCGAGAGCAAAACCCGTAAAAATTCGAGAAAGTGGCGTTTAGTCACTTTTTCGACACTCTCAGCAATGCCTCCTCAGTTTTTGCAATACAAGCGATTGATTTAAATATAAGGCCGATGTACAATATATTAAGAATAATTGAAAGGTATGCCCATGGTAAAAGAAAAGCTTTTTGACAAGCGTCAACCGAATATTCGCTACGGAAAGCGTATCGGCGCGTACATAATACCCGTACGCGCCGACGGAACCATTCCTGTCGTGCGCACTCCGCGCGGCATTTTTCTGCTTGGCGGCGGCGTCGAAAAAGGCGAATCGCACGAAGAGTGTATAAAGCGCGAATGCCTTGAAGAGATAGGCGCAGAAGTGCTCGTCGGTAGTCTTAAATGCAAGAGTGACAGATACCACTATGCGGCGCGCTTTTCACGTCATATGCACACGACCTCATATTTCTATACCGGTGAACTTATTGGCAGCGTCTGCGAGCCGACCGAAACAAATCATGAATTAATATATCTTTCGCCAGATGAATGCCGTGAAAAGCTGTTTCTTAAGAACCAAATCTGGGCAGTAAAAGTAATACTCGGCATTGATGAATAGTTTTCTAACTCACACGGTTTGAAAAATATGTTCATTTTGATATACTCATATAGCGCTTTTGCGCAATTACATGCTTCTGAGGTAATGCCATGAAACGTAACGATACGCTTATAGAGACCGCTCGACTGTTTCTCAGAAAGATGACGCAGAACGACTTTGGTGACTTGTGCAAAATACTTCAGGACAGCGAGGTTATGTACGCCTACGAGGGCTCTTTCAGTAATGAAGAAGTTCAGGATTGGCTTGACAGGCAGCTTAATCGATACAGAAACGACGGGGTTGGCTTGTATGCCGTCATTCTCAAAAAAACAGGAGAAATGATAGGCCAATGCGGCTTAACCATACAAGACATACCTAATAAACGCGTTTTCGAGGTAGGATATCTTTTTCAAAAGGCCTACTGGCACAACGGCTATGCGACGGAAGCCGCAATCGCCTGCAAAAACTATGCGTTCGACATCTTGGGAGTAGATGAAGTATACTCAATCGTTAGAGACAGCAATCTAGCTTCGCAAAACGTAGCAAAGCGCAACGGGATGACTATAGTCGGCACGTTTGCCAAACACTACCGTGGGATAGATATGCCGCACTATATCTTCTCAGCTAAACGCGACGGCAACTAATCTATTATCGAGCTCTATATAATAAAAAACATATGGGCGGCATGGATTATTCGTGCCGCCCATGTGTTTGTCTAATAGTTTTATCTTACAGACGCCGCGCCGGCCTCGAGAGCCTTGCGGTTCAAGGGAATAAGGTGGGCCTTCTTTTCGCCCAACGTCTCAAGAAGCGCCTTAAGCACCGTCTCAAAATCGACGCACTTCGTCTTCTCGATATAAGCGCCCAGCATTACCATATTGCCGACTTTCGGGTTGCCGAGCTCGTCAGCGATGGCGTTGCAGGGTACATAGTATACGTCAACGTCCTTGCGATCGCACTTAACATCGATTATAGAGCTGTTAATAAAAAGCTTTCCGCCGGGAAGCAGTGAGTTCTCAAACTTTTCAAGCGACGGACGGTTCATGGCGACAACCGATGTTGCCATTGTTACGACCGGAGAAGCAACCGGCTTGTCGGAAATAACAACGGCGCAGTTAGCCGTGCCGCCGCGCATTTCGGGGCCGTATGAAGGAAGCCATGAAACTTCCTTGCCCTCAAACATACCTGCTTCGGCAAGGAGTTTGCCCATCAGCAAAACGCCCTGTCCGCCGAATCCTGCAAAAATATTTTGCTCCAACATGGCTCAGACCTCCTTCTTAACGCCCAAAGGATAATAGGGTATCATGTTCTGTTCGAGCCAATCCATTGACTCCTCGGCGCTCATGCCCCAGTTTGTCGGGCAGTTTGAAAGCACTTCGATAAGGGAGAAGCCCTTTCCTGCAAGCTGCGTTTCAAACGCCTTCTTAATTGCGCGCTTTGCCTTGACGATGTTTGCGCTCGTGTTGACAGCAACGCGCTCAATGTATGCTGAGCCTTCAATGGTGGCAAGCATTTCTGCGATACGAATCGGACTGCCGCAGTGTTCCTTATCACGGCCGTACGGCGATGTCGTCGTCTTCTGGCCTACAAGCGTTGTCGGAGCCATCTGGCCGCCTGTCATACCGTATATTGCGTTATTGATGAATATTGTCGTAATCTTTTCGCCGCGATGTGCTGCGTGAACAATTTCCGCCGCGCCGATGGAAGCCAAATCGCCATCGCCCTGATAGGTGAATACAACATTGTTGGGGTTAACGCGCTTAATGCCCGTCGCTACAGCGGGAGCACGTCCGTGCGCCGCTTCCTGCGTGTCTATGTTGAAATACTTATATCCAAATACCGCGCATCCTACGGGAACTACGCCAATCGTTCTTTCACCGATACCCAGCTCGTCAATGCACTCGGCAACGAGGCGATGCACAATTCCGTGACCGCATCCGGGGCAATAGTGGAGCGTCGCATCCGTCAAAAGAGGCGTTTTCTTAAATACTGTTGCCATTGTTACGCCCTCCTAATCTCCATTATCTTTTCAAAAATTTCTTCCGCTGTCGGTACATTGCTGCCCGGTCTGCCGAGAAACTCTATTTCTTTGGCGCCATTTACGGCGAGCTTGACGTCTTCGAGCATCTGTCCGGCGTTTATCTCAACCGTAATAGCCTTCTTTACGCTTTCTTGGCAAATAGCGTCGTGAACATCCTTTGTGGGGAACGGCCAAATGGTTATCGGGCGAACAAGGCCTACTTTAATGCCGGCATTCTCTGCGAGAGCTATGGCGCTCTTGCAAATACGCGCCACGGTGCCGTATGCGCAGAGTATTATCTCGGCGCCGTCGGTGTTATAGAGCTCACAGCGTGTTTCTTTCTCTTTTATCGTCGCATAACGCGCCTGCAGACGGTCGTTTAGCTCCTGGAGCTCTTCGTTTTCGATATAGAGCGAGTTGACGATGGCTCTGGGGCGTTCGCTCTTGGGACTCCAGCCCGTTGTTGCCCAATCCTTCTTGGGGAGCTCTCGAGCCTGCTTCTTCTCGTGGAACTCAACGGGCTCCATCATCTGTCCGATTATACCATCGGCGAGTATCATAACGGGCGTGCGGTAGATATCTGCGAGATCGAAAGCGTCCTGCATAAGATCGATAGCTTCCTGAACCGATGACGGTGCAAGCGCTATAACATGATATTCACCGTGTCCGCCGCCCTTGGTTGTCTGGAAATAGTCGCCCTGAGATGCCTGGATGGATCCAAGTCCGGGGCCGCCACGCATCATGTTTACGATAACACAGGGAAGCTCCGCACCGGCAAGGTACGAAATACCCTCCATCTTAAGACTGATTCCCGGGCTGGACGAGGACGTCATAACGCGAGCGCCTGCGCCTGAAGCACCATAAACCATGTTAATGGCCGCGAGCTCACTCTCGGCCTGCAGGAAGCATCCGCCTACCTTGGGCATACGTGCCGACATATACTCAGGTATATCGTTCTGCGGTGTAATCGGGTATCCGAAAAAGAAGCGGCAACCTGCCTGAATGGCAGCCTCCGCCACGGCTTCGCAACCCTTCATCAATTTCTTTGCCATTGCTCTCTCTCCTTAAATTACTTCTCGATCTCAATTACGGCATCGGGGCATGTGCGCGCGCAGGAGGCGCATGCGACGCAAGCCGCCATGTCCGTTATTTCCGCAGGATGGTAGCCTTTGGAATTGAGCTTGTGCTTGGACAGAACCAAGAGCTTTTTGGGACATGCTCTTACGCACAGCCCACAGCCCTTACAACGTTCCTCGTTGATTGTTAGATTGACCATTAAGCTTACCTCACTTTCAATATCCGATGCGTATAACACGCATACAATACCTCGAGATAAATTATATCACCGTGCGTCATTATATACAAATAATATATAGAACTTTTGAAATCTTTTGTCGCTTTTTCAGCTGTTATTATAAAAAGCGGCGCTAACACGCAGCGCCGCTGAAGATTTGCGTTTTCCGTCAAAGTATCAGCTCAAACAGTTTAAACAGCCAGTTTGCGGCAACGCCCGCGCAAAGCCCCCCTATCGTATGACACACTATCGCCTTGCCGGAAAGGTCGACGCGTCCGAGCGCATTCATCATCGAAACGTGTGTGCTCAGGTATCCGCTCCAACACATACACATAGCTGTAAAGACAGAGATATCGTGAGAAGTCACGACGCCATCAATTATCATCTGGGGTACGACACCTATAGCCGCGCCTGCCGAACCGAGCGCTGTCATGGGAACCGCTACGGATTCCCCCGAAGTAAAACCGAACAGCGGCTTAAGTATAAACTCAAGCTTATCGGCTATCCACGGAATCACGGCTATGCCTTCATTCGCCGATCCGGTATATTCTCCTGTTGCCGACGGTCCCTTGGTAAGCATTATTACAAGTGTGCATATAATAAGAACGCCCGGTATTATGCTTAAGCCAATATCTACGCCTGTTTTTCCACCCTGCATTAGGGCGTTCATCGTACGCATACCTATGTTTGCCTTTGTGCCGTTAGCTGTGTTGTTTCTCTCAACTGCGGTTTCCGGTTCAAGCTGGTCGCACTCAGCATCCTTTCCAAACATTCTTTTTGTTTGCCAAAGCATAAGCCTTGTGCTGATAATACTGCCTGTTATGGCACCAACGTTGCCGATTATAACGGCTCCCCCCAAATTGGTCCCCATTTGGGTGCTTAGCCCCAGCATAAACGTTGAAACTATGAGCCCCATGCCGAAAGCTGTACCCAAATTTGTCATCGGATAAAGCTGATATTTCTTAAAGTATTTACGGAATCCTCTATCGTTTGCCAGCGACAGAATAGCCGGATTGTCAGAAAGATATGTAGTAACTATGCCAAGCGCTGCCGCACCCGGAAGCCCGTATATGGGCTTCATAAGCGGAGAAAGTATCCTGTTCAACAGGTCGATAACCCCGAATTCAGAAAGCAGCGCCGAGATAGCGCCCATGAGCACGGCTATCGCCATAATATAGAGCACCGTATTGACAAGCAGGTCGTAAGCCGTTTTCATCATTGTGCCAAACGCGTTGGCCATGCCCATGGGTATCGAAAACGCTGTAAATAGCCCCGCCAATACAGCAGTAAAAAGCAACGGTTCAATCCATTTTTTTATCACCGTTGATTTTTTTGATTCATGTTTCGGTTTAGCTTCCGGCTGAATTTCCATATTAAATTATGCACCATCCCCACTCAATTTACGGATCTCCGTATCGCCGATGATACTATATAACAAATGTGCTTGCAAATAAACTGCATTTTTGTTATGTTATAAATAAATTAATTTCATGGACGGTTTTTGCGATGAATATCGATTATTACAGGATTTTTCTCAAAGTTGCAGAGACGCACAGTTTAACAGCAACCGCCGAACAAATCGGATACACGCAGTCCGGCGTTAGCCATATCATGTCACAGCTTGAACTTGAGTTTGGTTTTCCGCTCATTATGCGAAATAAATCCGGTGCGGCGATTACGCAGAACGGCGAACAACTGCTTCCGCTAATACGCGACATTGTAAACCGTGATGAGCAGCTTCATCAAGCCGCTGCTGACATAAAGGGGATACGCGCAGGCCGTCTCAGCGTAGGTGCTTTTACGAGCGTCGCCATACACTGGCTTCCAAAAATTATTAAGGAATTTAACATTCTTTATCCTAATATCGAGTTTGATATATCAATCGGAGACTATAAACGCCTTGAAGATATGGTCAGCCACGAAGAAGTTGACTGCGGGTTTACAACGGGAACGATGTGTAAAAACATGCACTTTACGCCGCTAAAACAGGATAGGCTTCTTGCGCTTCTGCCGATAAGCCACCCACTTGCAAGCGGCGATTCGCTGCCGATTGAAGCCATAAGAGACATGGACCTCATTATACCCGGGGAAGGCTACGGCTATGATATCGGCCGCATATTAAAGCAGGCAGGTATAAAGCCAAACATCAAATACAGCGTCAGCGACGACTATGTCGCAATATCCATGGTAGAAAACGGACTCGGTATGACGATAATGCCAGAGCTCATTGTGACGGGGTCGCATGGCAAAGTCGCCATTCTCGAACTTGAGCCTAAGCACTCTCGTACGATAGGCATCGCCACGCGCCTAAACGTCAATACTTCCCCTGCATGCAAGGCATTTCTCGAGTTCGTACGCCTTTGGGTAAACGCGCGGCTGCCTTATGAATCATAAAACACGAAAGTTCGGCCGAAAGGCCGTCTTTCATTTTAAATCCGGTTTACTTCGTCCCAACTTTTTATATCGTGCATAATGGAATATGTATTGCTGTATTATTCCCGAATACGCCCCCAGGCGCTCAACTGCTGCCGCCATATCGCGCCTTGACGGCTTTTTTGAATCAAAATAAAGCTCCGTCATAGCCCTGCCCATCCATACATCTATTGGGAACGCATCCGTGTGCGACAGCGAAAACAGAAGCACACAGTCTGCAACTTTCGGTCCGACGCCCGGAAACGCAAGAAGCTCCTTCCGTGCCTGCTCAATAGTCATCCCTCTAAGTTTCTCCAACTCAAAGCCATCCGCCACCATCTGTGCGGATTTTTTGATATACGGCGCCCTGTATCCCGTGCCTATGTCCATAAGCTCTTTTTCGCTCAGCGCCGCTATTGCCTCGGGAGTCGGAAAAGCGAAAAGCTTGTCGTCAATTCTTTCGCCGCAAAGCTTGCAAAGCTTTTCAATCGTATTTGAGATTCGTTTTATGTTGTTACAGCTCGATATTATAAATGATTCAAGAGCTTCAAACGGTTCCTGGTTGAAGACATGTATCCCTGAAGCGTACGGCAAGCATACGCTCAACGTTCTGTCGCCTTTGATACTATTCTCTATCGTCTCATAGTCGCGTTCGAGGTCAAAATAGTTTATCCATTTGTTTATGTTCACTTCGCTGCAGGGCGAAATAGTGATTAACTCCCCCTCCTGCTTTACATTAACGACTTCGCCTCCAACAATGCCGCACCATTCTCCTTCGTCTGTTTCACGCCACCTGAAGGCTTGCCCGCAGCCGCACGACGAAGCAAGATTGAAGCATTTTATGCCGCTGATTACTGCGGCGTTGTTCTTATACTCAATATCCATAATAGAATGCGCGCTTAAATACACGCGAAGAATGTTGCAATGCAGCGAATCTACAGGAAACACGGCACTATTTTCAGGGAAATCGGCCATTTCCCACATCTATACTAAAAAAGTTATGCCGCCGTACAGGCGGCATAACCCTTTTTATTGGTTTTATCAGTTAAAGTATCTATCGAGCAAGCCCTTGAAAGCTTTTCCGTGACGCGCTTCATCTCTGGCCATCTCATGAACCGTGTCGTGAATGGCGTCAAGTCCGAGCTCCTTAGCACGCTTTGCCAACTCCGTCTTGCCTGCTGTAGCGCCGTTTTCAGCCTCTACACGCATTTCAAGGTTCTTTTTCGTGCTGTCCGTTACAACTTCGCCCAGAAGCTCGGCAAACTTTGCAGCATGCTCGGCCTCTTCATAAGCCGCCTTTTCCCAATAAAGGCCAATCTCCGGATAGCCCTCGCGATGCGCCACGCGTGCCATCGCGAGATACATGCCGACTTCGGTGCACTCGCCCGTGAAGTTAGCGCGAAGACCTTCGATTATTTCGGGGTCTACTCCCTTTGCAATGCCAACCTTGTGCTCCGAAGCCCAATTCATGCCGTCTTCTACGACCTCAACAAATCGATCGCCGGGAACTTTGCACTGCGGGCAAAATGCGGGCGGCATATCGCCTTCATGTATATATCCGCAAACAGGACACCTAAACTTTTTCATAAAACACCTCCGTGAAGTTTGTCTAAATTATACTGTACAAGATTTTGCATGTCAATCTCCGAACATGTCACAAATGTGAAAACTTGGTATCGTCTATGATATTTTTATATGGCATTCTACATTATAAAAGTGTATAATCAGAAAAAACGGAGAGGACTTCAATGATCATAGTCGGAATATGCGGCGCAAGCGGAAGCGGAAAAAGCACGCTTGCGAGAAAAATTGAGGAGTCGCTTAATTGCAGCGTTAAAACCATAGGGCAGGATTGCTACTATGTCGATCATTCCGACATGCCTTTTACCGAACGCGTGCATATCAATTATGACGCGCCGCATAGCTTTGACCACAGCGCGCTGTTTGAGGACGTAACTTGCCTTCGCGACGGGCATCCCATCACCAAAAAAGGCTATGACTACAAAACACATTGCCGCGCCGATACCTCAGAAATTATAACGCCTCCCGACGTGCTCATTCTTGAAGGCATACATATGTTTTACGATAAAAAGCTATGTTCACTTATGAGCCTGAAGGTATATATGCATGTCGATAAGGACATATGTCTCCTTAGGCGCATCAAACGCGATATAACGACGCGCGGCCGTACGATAGACAATATCTCCGAGCAATACCTTAAAACGGTCAAACCGATGTATGAAGAATACGTCAGCAAATACATTGCGGACGCCGATTTTGCCGTCATGCGCGGCGGCAACAACACAATGGCAATTGATGCAATAAGCGCTTATCTGACTACAAAGGTGCTTACAGAAGGCTATTCTGCGTTAGCCATTGACTAAGCGACTGAATTTAACGGTTTCCAACAAAACGTTTACAGTTTATTCATAAAAGACATGAACCATTCTGCGCGCAGTGTCGTATAATGTATGACGTTGCGCTTGAATGCGGCGCAGCGTACAGAACTTTGAGTTCTTGTAACTTCTTCCTCAAAATCACAAGTAAACGAATCGGACGCTCAGTGCAGGGAGTGTCCGATTCGTTTTTTATTAAAGGTTTATCCGTTTCGTCGCCGTTTTTTCGACAAAAGCTTTATCATGTTCCACAAACACCATCGTCGGACAGCTCTCCAGTATCAGCCTTTCCAACTGTATGCGTGAAAAAACATCTATAAAATTCAACGGTTCGTCCCATATATATACATGAGCCGATTCGCATAGGCTGCGTGCAAGAAGGACTTTTTTACGCTGCCCTTCGCTAAGCTCCTCCATACGCTTTTCAAACTGAACGCGCTTAAAATCGAGCTTACGCAAGATGGTGAAAAACAGCGTTTCATCTATTGCGCATTCCGAAGGATAATTTTTAAGATATCCTCTTAAAAACGAAGCATCCTGCGGAACATAAGATACTCTTAATTTACTTCCGACATTTATTTCACCGCCGGTCGGCTCAAGCTCTCCCAGCATAAGCTTAATAATGCTCGACTTTCCGCAGCCGTTGTTCCCGCAAAGCGCTATCCTGTCGCCGCGCCGCACGTCAAACGAAATCCCGTTCACGACCGCACGTTCGCCGTATTTGAGCGACACATCGTTCAAAGCTATCATTCTGTCAGAAAAGTATTCGAGCGGTCGTATCTTGAGCCACTCCTCGTACTCGACGTCTTTCATCAGCTTTTCCTTTTCCTCTATGCTCCGCTCAATTCTTGACTCGACGGCTTTTGAATGTCGCATCATCTTTGCGGCTTTTGCGCCTATGTTGCCTCTGTCGCATGAACCATCGCCTATTTTTGTCGCCTCGATTTTGTCTGACCAGCTTGCAATGCGTAACGACGCCTCGTTAAGCCGCTCTATGTCTTTTTTGAGGCGCTCGTTTTGCTGCCGCTCGAGCTCGTCTCGCCGCATTTTTTCACGCTGCCACGACGAAAAATTCCCACTCTTAACTTCAATTGTCGACCTGTTTATCGACAGTATGTGGTCACAGCAGCTATCAATAAAGCTTCTGTCATGCGATACGAGTATGAAGCCGCTCTTCTTATTCAAGTACTCGCTCAGGCGCTCCCTTGCCTCTGTGTCAAGATGGTTTGTAGGCTCATCGATGAGGAGAAAATTATTTTCCCGCAAGAATAGCGACGCAATAAGTATCTTTGTGCGCTCACCGTTGCTTAAAGTGTTAAACGCTCTGTACATCACGTCATCCGACACATTCATCAGCTTGAGTTCACGCTTTATTTTCCAATCCGGCACGTCTCGTGAAACTTCGCGCGCGATATCAATCGTAAAGCGAGAAACATCAGCTACTTCAAAAGGGAAGTAGTCAAACGCCACGGAAGAAGCTATGGTTCCCGAATAATTATACTTACCCATGAGCAGATTCAGGAAAGTTGTCTTTCCCCTGCCGTTTCGCCCTATAAACCCAAGCTTCCAGTCGGTATCCACCGAAAATGACACATTTTCAAATATATTGTCGTAACTGCCGTCATAGCAGAATGTAAGATTATTAACGTTAATTATTGACATATGTTCCTCCGAATAAAGCAAACGCCGCAGGATAAGCTTCCACTGCGGCAACAACGGCTCATCAAAGAACCTATGCGTATTTGGTATAGAAAGCTTTATCCCGCCGAGTTCCGCAATAAGCCTCCGAGCTTTTCGGAAGCAAAAAGCGAATACTCATTTCCCAAAAATCGGTTAGCGAGAAATCTTCAAGCCTTCTCTACCTCGTTTCATAATCTGTATCTGATTATAGTCTCGTCCTTGCAACTTGTCAAGCGCTTGAACGCATAAAGGCCGCGACACATTCGTATCGCAGCCCTTGCGCCGTAATCGCCATGCGCTGCATAGCAATCATTCTTAAATTATTCCTTACCGCCGTTTTCCGCGCCGACAACCTGCTTGCCGTCGTAATACCCGCACTTTTTGCATACTCTGTGAGCGAGCTTACGGCTGTGGCACTGGGGGCACTCTACGATACCCGGCAGCGACAGCTTCCAATTGCTTGACCTGCGCGAATCGCGCCTTGCCTTTGATGTTTTTCTTTTCGGGACCGCCATGATTACACCTCCTTATCATCAGTCAACAGCTTCATGAGCCCGGCAAACGGGCCTTTCGATGCGCTCTCGTCGGAATCGACATCGCTGCATTCACATGAACACTGTGTAAGATTCAAATTACATCCGCACCGCGGACACTTGCCCTTGCACTCCTCCCTGCAGAGGCTGCGCATGGGCAGATTTAGTAAGATATTGTCCTGAATCATGACAGACAAGTCGATAGTATCACCGTTGTAGGTGTACATCTCCTCGTCGGCGTCCGATACTTCTTTGACAAACCTTTCCGAAAAATCAAACGAAAACGGTTCATCAAAATTTTCGTCGCACCTTGCGCAGACCGACGAAAGCAGTGCGGAAAACGATCCATCGACCGTGAAGCCCTTGCCATCGTATACATACTCCGCCGTTATATCGGCAGGAGATGCAAACTCAACGATGCGCCCACCAAAGTCGATGCTTTTAATCGGCTCGACAATGTGCGCCGTTCCGGCGATTCCGGGCAATTTAAGCTGTTGTGAGACATTAAGCTTCACGGTAAATACCCCATAACCCAAGACATTTTATACGCATATAGGCCTTTTGTCAATACAATTATTTACCGAAGACGATGTTCGCCGTATCCGATGCAATAACCATCTCTTCGTCTGTCGGTATGACAAATACCTTTACGCGGCTGTTCGCCTTCGAAATCGTGACCTCTTGCCCTCTCGGCGCCGTGCGGTTATACTCAAAATCAACGTCAACGCCAAGATAATCAAGCCCTGTAAGTATTTTTTCGCGCATATTCCTATCGTTCTCGCCTATTCCCGCCGTAAACACAATGGCATCAACGCCGTTCATTACCGCTGCATAAGCGCCGATATATTTCTTCACGTTATACGCAAATACATCAAGCGCGAATTTTGCGCGTTCATTGCCTTCCTTTGCCGCGTCGTCGAGGTCGCGGAAGTCGCTTGAAACGCCTGAAATGCCAAATACGCCGCTCTTCTTATTCATGTATGTATCGACCTGCTTGGCGTCCATGTTGAGCTTCTCCATGAGATACGTTACAATAGCAGGATCCATACAACCGCAGCGTGTTCCCATAGGCACACCCTCAAGCGGAGTAAAGCCCATCGAAGTATCTACCGACTTGCCGCCGTCAACAGCCGTTATGCTCGAGCCGTTTCCAAGGTGGCAGGTAATTATTTTTGTTTTTTCTGCCGGCATACCGAGCATGGCAGCGGCGCGCTTTGAAACGTAGCTGTGCGATGTGCCGTGGAAGCCGTAACGCCTTATCATAAGCTCTTTATACGCTTCGTAAGGAAGTCCGTAAAGAAATGCTTCGTAGGGCATTGTCTGATGGAACGCCGTATCGAATACTGCAACCATGGGTGTGTCCGGCATTATCGCCTTGCAGGCGCGCACTCCCATGAGGTTCGCTGGATTGTGGAGCGGCGCGAGCGGCGTAAGCTCTTCGATGACCTTGATCATATCATCGTCGATAAGAACGGATTTGCTGAACTTTTCACCGCCGTGAACTATGCGGTGACCTACGGCGTCTATCTCGTTCATACTGCCGAGAACACCAACTTCCTTATCGGCAAGTATGTCAAGGACCATTTGGATAGCATCGGTATGATCCTTCATGTTCTTCTTGACTTCGACCGCATCCTTCCCGGCGGGCTTATACTTCAAAAGCGAGCCTTCGATGCCTATACGCTCACAAAGACCCTTCGCAATGACTTCGCGCGTGTCCATATTTATGAGCTGATACTTGAGCGAGGAGCTTCCCGCATTTACGACCAAAATCTTCATTTGCACTTTTCTCCCTGATTTTATTTATAATCAAGCAATTGTCTGCGCCTGTACGGCTGTGATTGCTACGACGGATACGATATCCTCTATGCTGCAGCCTCTCGAGAGGTCATTGATGGGCTTCGCAAAGCCTTGGCAGATAGGTCCGATGGCCTCTGCGCCGGCAAGCCTCTGCACGAGCTTGTAGCCGATGTTGCCCGCCTGCAGATCGGGGAATATAAGTATGTTCGCCTTGCCTGCGACAGGACTGCCCGGGGACTTGAGCTGGCCAACCTTCTCAACAAGCGCGGCGTCTGCCTGAAGCTCGCCGTCTACCATGAGGTCGGGGGCAAGCTCATGAACCATCTTCGTTGCGTTGGATACCTTGTCTACGAACTCATGCTTTGCGCTTCCCTTCGTCGAGAATGAAAGCATAGCTACGCGCGGATCGATTCCGCAAAGTGCCTTACCCGTCTGTGCCGTCGATACAGCTATCGCAGCAAGCTGTTCCGCTGTTGGATTCGGGTTGACCGCACAGTCGCCAAAGAGCATAATGCCATCATCGCCGTATGACTTGTTTGGGAGCTCCATGATAAAGCAGCTCGATACAACAGATATTCCCTTTGCCATCTTGATTATCTGGAGTCCGGGGCGGAGCGTATTGCCCGTCGTGTTGATAGCTCCCGCGACCATGCCGTCAGCTTTGCCTTCCTTTATCATCATCGCAGCAAAGAAAAGCGTATCATGCATCATTTTGTCGGCCTGTTCGGGCGTCACGCCCTTCGCCTTGCGCATTTCATAAAACTTCTCAACATAGCCTTCAAAATCAGCCGATTTTACGGGATCGATTATATCAACGCCCGAAAGGTCAACATTAAACTTGGCGGCAACGTCCTTTATTTCGGATTCGTTACCTAGCAGCGCAACCTTAGCAATGCCCTGCTTTGTTATGATTTCGGCGGCCTGCACCGTTCTTTCCTCGGTACCTTCAGGCAAGAGGATATACTTCTTATCAGCCTTTGCTTTTTCCTTTATCTGTGCAATGATAGACATAGGATTTCCCCCTTCGGTTACAAATATTGGTGTGTTAGCACAACCTTTTGGTATTATATCACATCATTAAGTTTATTCCATAGTATTAAGTCCAAAAAGCATGATATAATATCACGGTATTTCAACCATAAGGAGCTTACGATGCGCTGCGCCGGAATCGTTGCCGAATACAATCCGTTTCATAACGGCCATAAGTACCATATACAATCTGCACGACGCCTGACGGGCTGCGACAAGGTCATTGCGATTATGAGCGGCGGCTTTGTTCAGCGCGGCGAACCCGCCATATTCGACAAATTCACTCGTGCGCGTGCGGCACTCGAGTGCGGAGCAGACATGGTTATCGAACTGCCTACGGTGTTTGCGCTTTCGTCTGCCGAGCAATTCGCACGAGGCGCGGTGCGCATATTAAATTCTTCGCAAATCGTGGATTACCTTTGTTTCGGAAGCGAATGCGGCGAGCTTTCGACTTTGACCTCCTTTGTCGCTGCAAGCGAGACAAACTCCGAAGAGCTTGGAAACTCCATTCGAGCCATGGCAAGCGACGGCAAATCATATTCGCGCTCATTTTATGAAGCGTCGTTAAAAGGCCCCGCATCAGCTTTTGCCGCCGATGTTTTGAAAACTCCGAACAGTCTGCTTGCCGCCGAATACATCCGCTCTCTGAAAGCGACTTCCTCCCACATTCTCCCGTACTGTATCAAGCGCAAAGGGGCGCAATACGGCGAGACCGATATGTGCGGAGAATACTCGAGCGCAGCGGCCATCAGGAGCGCACTTTCGAATAGCATCGGTGCTTTGAACGTGCTAAACGCCATTCCGTCGGAAATACGCGACAGATTCGTTTCAGCCTGCGACGGCTGCAATTTTTCCGAACGTGAGCACATATTCTTTAAACTCCTTCAGTATCGCGTTCTTACATCCGACATTTCTTACTTGTCAAGTATTGCGCATGTCACCGAAGGTCTTGAAAACGTTATGTTCCGCGCCGCAAAAACGTGCGCCGGATACGATGAATTTCTTTTTGCCTGCAAAAGCAAGCGCTACACTATGGCCAGAATACGCAGGATTGCCTCATGCGCCGTTCTCGGCATCAATTCCGAACTCATGCGCAGCGCATATACAGATGACAGTGCGCTGTATATACGTGTTCTCGGCGTTAGAAAAGATTCTCTCGATTGTCTCCGTGAGCTTTCAAATAACTCTTCCGTGCCCATTATCACGCGCTATTCCGATATCAAGGCGCTTTCTCCGCTCGCGTCGTCGCTTATAAATCTCGACATTCTTTCATCTGATATTCAATCTTTAGTCACTAAGCGCGATTCAAAACCGCTCTGCGAATACAATCGCCCTTTTCTTTGTGTATAAGCTGCCATTAAACGAAAAGTGAGTTCATATTTATAATGTGGAGGTGCCTTATGTCGTCACGCATTGTCTCAATTATATCCCTCTTACTTTGTATATTTCTCGTAATATTCTATCGTCCGGCCATGGCCGCAGCCCGAAACGGTTTTGAGCTTTGGGCGACTTCCGTAATGCCTGCGCTTTTCCCTTTCATGGTTTGTACGGCGATAATTCAGCGTCTCGGCTGTTTTGGCCAATTCCGTTCGCGGCGCTTGAAAAGTAGGTTTCTTCAAAGTTTCGCACGAGTATTGCCTCTGTTCTCCATGTGCTGCATTTCAGGCGCTCCGTCGGGTGCTCGGCTGTCGGCGCTGTATTTTGGCGAAGCTTGTCACGACCGCAGCGCCTCCACCGCACTTTGCGCCTCCTGCAACATGGTAAGCCCCATGTTTATAGCAGGAACGCTTTGCGCCTCTATGCTTGACTCTGCAGACCTGATTCTACCCATATGCATCGCCCACTATATAAGCGCGTTTGTTCTTCTTATTCTCACGCTCCTGCGCCATACCGACGCCGTTCTTTCGGCATCCGCTTCGATAGCGCAAAAGCACGATGCCAAGCCGAGCATCCCGTCTCTCATCTCACAATCAATCTTCGAAAGCTTTTCAGCAGTTATCGGAATATGCGGCGCGATAGTGTTTTTCATGGTTTTGGCGAGCCTTTTATCCTCAAGCGGCATATTCGACAGCGTATTCTGTTCGGCTTTCGGCCGATCGGCCGCCGATTTTATGCGTATGTTTACAGCAGGTGTGCTTGAAATGACAAACGGCTGTTCATTGATAAAAGTGTTGCGCATATCCCCCGCACTAAGCGCTGCATTTGCCGCAGCAACGATTTCATTCGGAGGCATATGCATATTCATGCAGTCGCTGTCGTTTATAAAGCTGTCGCCTAAAAAATACTTTGGAATGAAAGCTCTTCAGGCCGTCATTGCGTTTGCATCGGCATATTTTCTTACGCCGCTTTTTATCTCGGGGGATATCACTGCAATGGCAGGCACAAAAAGCGAACTCGTATTACAAAACGCAGTTTCGAGCGGAGTTATGTTTGTCGCGTCGGTGCTTGCCGTTACAGTCACAGCGCTGTTAACTGTCGCCATAAGCAGGCGCTCGTCCCAAACATAACTTATTTACTCGGTTGGACGCCCGATATGTCCCAGATTGCCTTCGCAGCAAGAAGCAATCCTGCCGCAGCGGGTACAAAAGACACGCTGCCGGGCGTATGGCGTCCTTCTACGCTGTTATCTGAAAAAAACGGCGTTTGCGGCATCTCGTCCGACATCACAACATTCAATGCGCTTATGCTGCGCTTTCTAAGCTCTCGTCTCATAACTCTCGCAAGCGGACAGCCCGATGTTTTGAATATATCGATAATCTTGAACCGCGACGGATCGAGCCTGTTGCCTGCGCCCATACAGCTTATCACGGGTATTCCTCTATCCTTGCATACGCTTATTACGGCAAGCTTCGCGCTAACGGTGTCGATGGCGTCAATCACATAGTCTGTATCCCGGGGGATTGTTTGCGCCGCGTTTTCGGGCGTTACAAAGCATATTTCTGACGTTACATGGCAGTCGCTTATATCTTCTATGCGCTCGCGCATACACTCGGTCTTATATTTGCCCACATTTGGCTTCGTTGCAATAAGCTGTCTGTTGAGGTTGCTTTCGGATACAACATCTGCGTCAACAAGGTGAATATGCCCAATTCCCGCGCGTGCGAGCGCTTCGGCGCACTGACCGCCCACTCCCCCTAATCCAAATATCGTTACATGCGCCGAATTTAATACTCTCTCCTTATCTTCGCCCAGCAGCATCGCCGTGCGCACGAACCTCTCCTTCATGTTCACTCACCGTTTGCAATAAACCTATCTATAAAGTACGCAATAAAGAATCCGCCTGCAAGCAGCGCAGTGTAAATAAGCTGCATGAAGCTGCGCTCGAATCCGGGGAATATCAGTATCGCTGAGGTTATAAGGAAACCGAGAACCGCATAATGAGCGTATTCATGGTGCTTGTTGAACAATCTTCTCACGAAGAGTATCAACGCAAGGGCAACAACCGCAAGCCCTAACGCCACAAATAGCAGCATGAGGAATGAATTAAGCCATGCGTCGCGCGCCGCGGCATCGCCGGATAGCATCGTGAATATCAGCTTAAAATCAACAAACGTATTAAAGCATGAAAGCATAGGCTTATAAAGGCCGAGGAAAATCAGTATAAACGACGTGCTTACCCCCGGTATTACCGTGCCGACGGATATGAGGCCGCCGCCAAGTATTGCCGTCCAGACATTAAAAGGCAACGATTTCCCGTTGATTAAGAGACGTTCACAAAGTGCAAGAGCGCCTATAAAAAGAGCGCCGCATATAGACGCGATGAGATACTTCGGCTTGAAGCCGGTGCGTGAATTTGCTGTTTTAAGTATGCCCGGAATGCCTCCGGCAACAAGGCCGATAAAAAGGTACATAACGAACATCTCATATTTTTCGAGCGTTATTTCGACGAGCTTGCTCATAGACAAAACGCCCACTGCCCCGCCGATGGCTATCGGTATCAAAAACAGAAAGTTTTTCTTTATATTCTTAAAAAAGCAACCTATCGCATCGAGCATCGGCTTATATATTCCCATTGAAACAGCTAATATTCCGCCGCTCACGCCGGGAATGATACCGCCTATGCCTATCACAATTCCCGCGACAAATCGCTTAATGACGCCAACAAACCCCTTGTTCACAAGATATCCTCCGACATCGTTATGTTAGATAGCTTTGTCCATTATAGCACAATACATCCCATATCAAGTATAAATATCCCATTGTTTATATAATTTTCATTTTTCGCAGCCATCCGACATTGCATGGGCAAGTATGCTCCGAATATTGATGCATCGAATACATATCGCAAACCTAAAAACGGCGGACAGACGCTTTTGGGTTTATTTGCTTATTGAATAAGAGTGTTCACATCGTTAAGGTTTTCCGGTGCCTTTGCAAGCTGCTTATCAAAATAATACGTTATTATATCCTCTACCGCCGTAACGCTCGAACTGCCGGAATAGCCGCTCGGTATACATACGACGACAACGATTTCGGGGTTATCGCGCGGAGCACAGACAACGAACCACGACGTGTTCTCGATATCAATAGGATTATTACCCGTTTGCGCGGATCCCGTCTTTCCGATTATCATTTCGTGATAGCCCTTTGCTTTGAAAGCCTCGCTCCATTTTTTCGCCGCCGTACCTCTGTCCTCGGGCGAAACGACGCCCTTCATTCCTTCGCGTATCGCCTGCCAATACTCGTCAGGTGCGCTTATTTGATTATATACGCTCGGTTCTATCGTCTCAACGATTCTTCCGTCGCTGTCAACTATCTGGCTGACTATATGGACATCGTACACCGTGCCTCCGTTCGCTATCGCCGCGACGTATCTCGCTACGCCGACCGGCGTTACGGACAATACGGCCTGGCCTATCCCCGTACGTATAGTAAGCGTTGCTTTCCACTGTATCTCGTTGAGCGCAGACATTATCTCACTCACCCATGGCTGTACGCGCGATATGCCTTCAGGGATACCTATGGTTTCGCTCATTATCCTCCTAACCTCGCCGCCCTTGCCGTCAAGGCTGCCGTCCTGAAGCTGCATAAGTTTCAAAGCACACTCGGCGATATCGTCCTCGCTTGCTTCCTTGCCGCACAGTGCAAGATAGTCGTGCAGTCTGTCTTTTATAACCCTGTAAACATAGTTTGGAAGGCTGACCTTCTGTTCGTCAATGCTCAGCGTATTATCATATAGGACTTTTTGTCCGCCTATAACGCCCACAGCCTCTCCGGGAAGTTCGATTCCTGTTTTTGTTGTAAGACCGAACTCTTCGCCCCACTTTGCGACCTTTTCGACTCCAAGCCTGTTCGCCACTTCATAGAAATAATAGTTGCAGGAGTTGGTTATCGCCTTTACGATGTCCTGCTGTGGGTGATCCTGCCGCGGATGTGTGGCGTGACAGCTCGGAGCATTTTTTTCAATTGGCTTCCCGTTCTCGTCATAGAGTATATACGGTGACATATCGTCTATCGTCTCGTGAAGACCTACAGCGCCCTCCATCAGCCCCGCCATACCGGTAACCATCTTAAATACCGAACCGGGTGCTAGTTTTGCCGATATCGCCTTATTCCGCATTGGGGTTGTTCTCGATGCCGCCGAGTTCTTCTCGCCCTCCTTACCAAAAAGGTACTCGCTCTGCTCCGTGCTCAAGCCCTTTATAAACCAGTTTGGATCATACGAAGGATATGACGCGCATGCCAGTATCTGTCCCGTGTTTGCGTTCAGCACCGTTATTGAGCCCGTCTCGGCCTTCTTTATGCCGTTGCTTTCTCCCGGTTCTCCGTATTTTTCGGGGTTGCTCTCTATGAGCCCGGTTTCATATTCGTATAGCTGCGCTATC
This sequence comes from Clostridiales bacterium, assembly GCA_004558825.1. Classification (GTDB taxonomy): domain Bacteria; phylum Bacillota; class Clostridia; order Christensenellales; family CAG-138; genus SFDB01. The sequence goes on along the minus strand of SFDB01000002.1, from coordinate 193,646 downwards.
AAAGAGCTTAACGCCTGCTCGCATGTCTTTTGCATCGGGTAATCCATGGTAAGTATTACATCGCACCCGTCAGTCGGACTGACATACTCAAGCTCGCGCGTTTCCGAGCCGTTTCTGTTAACCTCTATTACGCGTCTGCCCTGGTGCTCCGTTGTCGCGCCCGTGAGGTATTTCTCCATCGAGTATTCTATCCCGGAAACACCCACATAATCGCTGTATGAATAGCCGCTTTCCTCTTTCATCTCTTTGGTGACGGTTCTCTGGACATATCCGACTATATGCGCGGCGCTCTCGCCGTACGGATAGACGCGCGTGTTGCTTTGCGACGTCTGAAGCCCCGGCAGTTCATCCTTCATCATTTCAATCTGCGCTACTACTTCCATGCTTACATCGTAAGCTATAGTTACAGGTTCATACGCTCTGTAGTTATTGAGGTTAACCTCCTGCCTTATAGATATTATCTTTACCGCATCCGCGAATGTCATTTCCTCGGGTATGTCCCATGCGGCGCGAAGCTCGAGATATGCGTCCTCGGCGGACTTCCATTTTGACATATCATCTTTATCGGCGTCTTTAATCTTGAACGACATTGCGTCGCAGAAATTCTTATAACGCGCTTTTATACCGCTCTCGCTCTTCACGCCCCAGTCGTAATAAAGCTCGCCGTCGTCATTCATCTGAATATACGACGTGTTTATTATCTCCCCTCCGCCATCCTCAATAATTTTTATCGCCTTTATGAGCGCGTCGGTATACATCGTATTGTCATAATCCGTTCTGTTGTCGCCGTTTCGAAGAAACTCAACGTTGTAACAGGTCGCACTGTACGCGAGGACTATGCCGTTTCTGTCCATTATGCGTCCGCGCGTTCCCTTAAGAACTATTTCGCGCGAGCTTTCGTCCGCCGCCTTTTGTGAGAGCGTATCGCCCTGATTGAGCGTAAGCATTCCAAGCTGGAATATCAGCGCGCCCATCATGGCAAGAAGCACTGCGCCGATTATTATAAAACGTGTATACTTAAACTTCATCTTTAACTACTCCTGTATCTGAGTTCCTTGTCCATGCTGCTGCGCGTCCTGCGAAGTTTTCTTTATACGCTCCCGCAAAAGAGGCTTCATCACAAGATGCAGCAATATGCAAATGCCTCCCGTCAGGACACTGCAAGGCAGATAGTACGTCAAAAACATCAGCGTATAGTTGAATTTCGAGCCTCCGATTAGTGCGGCAAGCAAAAATATATGCTGCCTTACAAGCTCGCACACCGCAGCCGTAACCGCAGGCACAATGACGTTGTCTGCGTAAAACTTTTTGTAGAAGAATCCGCCAATATAGCCGGCAATTATGTATGAAATCGCACTTAAGCCTATAGCCTTGTTAAAAAGGAGATCAACTATCACACCCGCCGCAAGCCCGACAGTCGCGGCGGATATCTGCCCAAGAAGCACACCGAGCGACACCACGAGAGCGAGCAGCATGTTCGGCCTTGCACCCCAAAAAGTAACGTTTGCAAAAAAAACCGAATCAAGATAAATGCACAGTATCGCAGCGATAACAATTGCCGTTCTACGCATTGTCATCGCCCTCACTCGTATCTACTATTATCATTACTTCTTCAAGATGCAGGAAATCAACGCACGGCTCGACTATTGCGTCATATGCGTTTGACTTCTCCGAGCTTCGCTGAACCTCCGACACAATGCCTACAGCTATGCCCTTGGGAAACGAGCTGCCCATGCTGCTCGTCACAAGTTTGTCGCCCGGCACAATATCAGCACCTGCCGGCAGGTAATAGAGCTCAAGCCTGTTCACATTGTTGCCAGTAACAAGCGCGCCGCGTACCATTCCGTTATCTCTCGTGCGGTCGACTATAACGCTTATGCTCATGCTCGAGTCGATTATCGGTGTTATCTTGCACCATGTCGCGCCCACATCCGTGACCCTGCCTATAAGACCGTCCTGATTCACAACCGGCATGCCTACCTCAACGCCCTTGTTTCGGCCTATATTTACTGTGAAAACGCCATACATGACATTTGTGCTTCTTCCTATCACCTGCCCCGTCACGAAAGATGTATCGGCAAACGATTTTGTGAAGTTGAGCAGCCCTGAAAGGCGTGCATTTTCCTTTTTAATATTGTCATAATCGCTCAATAGCTGCTTGAGCTTTTCGTTTTCGGCTCTGAGCTGCTTGTTTTCTTTATCCGCATCGGTCGTATTAAAAAGCTCGCGGGTAAAGTTAATTATCGCAGTCGATGCCTTATACGAAAATGTTTGAATTGGCTGGAAGATGGACCCTACGATGCTTTCAAACCAATTCAGCGTCCTCTCGCCGGACGTTGCAAGCGCAAGTATACCAAGCAGTGCCACAGCTATCAGCGCCACCATTATAGGTTTATTTGTAAGCAGTTTTTTCATCTGCGCATTCTCCCAAAGAATATGCTTTAATTATATACTCAGTCGGCGCTTTATGCAAACATGCCCGGCAAACGTAACAAAATGTTTACTTATAGGCCCAAAACCTTCTTTTTACCGTAAGTGTTGACCTCGTACAGCGCTTTTTCCGTGTCAATGGTCGTAAACTCGCCGTTTTCAAAGAGGATTTTGCCCTGAACCATCGTAAGTTTAACATCGCTGCCGTGCGCCCCATACACAATGGCCCCCATGACATCGTAGAGCGGATTCATGTTTAGAGCATTTGCGTCGATGAGTATCAAATCTGCGTCAAACCCCTCTTTTATTTGGCCGATATTTGCCCTGTCCTGCGCTATGGCACCGTTCACCGTCGCCATTTTCAGCGCATCGTATGCCGAAACCGCAGTCGAATCGTTCGCAACGCCCTTAGCGAGAAGGGCCGCAAGCTTTATTTCTTCGAACAGGTCAAGCGTATTATTGGAGCAGCATCCGTCCGTCCCAAGCGCTACGTTTACGCCGCTTTCCATAAGTTTTTTTATATTTGCGATTCCGCTTGCGAGCTTGAGGTTAGATACTGGGCAATGCGCAACGCTGACACCATTTTCGCGCATTATATCCATATCGTTCTCCTCCACCCACACACAGTGCGCCGCAAGCGTTTTGGCCTCAAACACGCCCTCCTTATACAGCGCTTCGGCGGGCGTCATGGAGCGTCTCTTTTTACAGTCTTCGTGCTCTTTTTTTGTTTCGGAAAGATGAATGTGCAAAACCGCATTGTTCTCAAGCGCAATGTCTCGCATAAATCGCCATTGCACGGGCAAGGATGTGTATTCGCCGTGTATAGACGCATCGGCCCGTATGAGATCGTTATGCGCGTGATTAAACTCGTTCATAAGTATGCGTGTTTCGCGTATGCTTCTGTCGTTCTCAAAATCAAAGCCGTCCCCGATAGCTATCACGCCGTTTGACAGCGACACCCTTATGCCTATTTCTATTGCGGCGCGTGCTATATCCGGTTCATAGCAATACATATCGCTGAACGATGTGACTCCGTTTCGAATCATTTCAGCGGCTCCGAGTCGGAAGCCCGCAAGCACAGCCCTCGCATCAAGCCTGGCCTCAGCCGGAAAGACCTTCTGGTACAGCCATTCGTCAAGCGCGTAATCGTCTGCATAGCCGCGCATCACGGTCATCGACGTATGTGAATGCGTATTTATGAGTCCGGGCATTATTATCGCGTTTTTACAGTCTATAACGCGCTTTGCCGAAACTCTCGGCATTTCTTCTCCTACATACGCTATCTTGCCATTGGCCACACCTACGCATCCTTTTAGCGCGTATCTGTCTTCGTTCGCCATGGTTATTATCGTTCCGTTCAAAAATAAAACGTCAAGCTCTTTATTCATTATTCCTGTCAAAACCTTTCTCGGCGTAAAATGCCGTCCTTTCGTATAACAAAACGTCTGCGCTCCGTGCAGTGTTTCCCTGACGCGTCATACGGCGCATATTTATAATGTCTCGTGCGGCCAAGGCATCTTGAAAGAATACTCCTCGTCATTTGGATCTACGGGATATTTTTCGTCATCGGCTCCCGGGGTGTCGTGATATCTCCTGTCGTCTATATAAGGGGAATAGCTTATGACATGTATTTCCCCCGTACGCATGTCGAACCGCAAAAAATGCATATACCCGGAGCCGCCCTCTTCTCCCGCCGCCTGATAATTCGACATAAGCTGATATACGCGCCTGTCGAATTCTCCGTCTCCGTCATCGTCAATATCGATTGCCTTACAACCAATATTGTAGCGATGTCCGCACATGACCATGTATACGTTTTTGTTTTTCTTCACGACACGCTCAAAGATCTGCTCGCCGCTGTCTGAAAGCGTCATATCTGTCTTAAAATAGTCGTGGAGGCATAAAACGGCTATCCTGTCGGAATGCGCTTTAACGATTTTATCCATCCACTTTATGCATGCATCATCAGGCGCGTAGCTCATATACACAAATATCATTTCCATTCCGCCTATGGTTACAAGGTCGTAATGCCCCCTGTTATCCTGATAATCTCCTCCATAGTACGCCTCGCTTCCCCTTCGCGACTTCATTTTCTCCCTGCCGAAATACGACGAAAACACGCTGTAATCCTGTTTTTTTGTGCCAACATCGTGATTGCCGCCCAATATTCCGTATGGTATCGCATCGAGCTCATCCATTATTGCGCACATGCCTGCCCATTGCTCTTTTGAGTTCATCGAATCAACGGTGTCGCCCGTATGCACGATATATACAAGATTCATATCGTCCTTGCGTTCGACAATAAAATCGACCATGCATTTGAATATATGCGTACGGCCATCGGAGTAATGCTGCGGGTCTGATATCCAGGCCACTGTATATACGTTCCCGTCGGCGTGCAGTGCATCGCTCACCGACGCTTCTTTCGCCGGCAAAGGATACGGCGTACTTTGAGGAATGAGCTCAAAGCTTATAATAGGAGCCGTTTCAACAGAAGGCGATGGAATTATAATATCGACAGACGTACCCTCATCGTTCCGAGCGCTTGCGCATGATTGTAAAAGCAGCATTATTGTTGTAATGCCGCCGAGCATAAGCAGCGCCGCCATTACAAGCGCTATCAGGCGCGTGACGCTTATTCTGCCGTTGCTTTTATCTTTTTGCTTCAATTCATATCTCCGCTTTCACGTTTCTAAGGTTTTAAGCTTATTAAGCATATCACACATCTAATCATTCAAACAAGCGAAACGACATATCTCGCGTTTTCGGGAAACGTATTTGAAAATGCGCGCTTTAAACACGGCGGTATATAACGACTGCATAGCTTTCTCGCCATGCAGCTAACACTTAACCCTACCTTGAAAGCGCATAAAGAACGGAACCGTGCGCACAAGCGACGGTCCCGCTGTTCTCTTAGTTATAAATCTTTGCGCTATGCGTTAAGCCTGGCTTTGTAGTAGTTCATAAGACAGCCGTCAACAAGTATCTCCTTTTCATCCGCCGTGAGTCCCTTGCAGTAGAGCGCAATGTCGTGTATACCGTCCTTCGCAATGACTTTCGCGGGTATCTCCTCAATGCCGTTTTCTATGGCGTTACGGATACCGGGAACAAATACGAAATCGCCGGTCTCATACTCAAAAGGAGTTTCGGGAGCTATCGTGAAGGGTATCACGCCCCAGTTGATGCAGTTGCTGCGATAGCGCTTCGTTGCATATTCATAGCATATATTGGCCGAGCCGCCGAGAACCTTCTGGCAGGATGCCGCCTGTTCGCGCGCCGATCCGTCGCCGGGCTTGTTGGCAAATAATACGGAAGCCACGCCCGTGCTGTTTATGAGTTCTTTTGCGTCGCCCACTTTATTGAGCGCATCGATCACCGTCTGCGGTGCGTTGCCTGCGCGGCGAGCCTTATCGAGTTCATTCGTCGCCTTGCTGTTGCCGACATATTCGGGGCAGCGGCGTGAGAGAGCAAACTCCGAAAGCTTCAGCGGATTCGAACGGTAGGATGATGTCTCGCCCGAGGGAATAAGCTCGTCGGTCGTAGTGACGGGATCCTTTATAACGGCAGCAAGCTGGAGGAGCATATTATCAGACAGCTCGTGCATTGTGGGCCAGTCGGTTATATTCGGGCCGAACTTGAGCTCTGCATTCGGATCGGCCTTTTTAAAGCCATTATAGCAGCGCTTGTGATAAACTTCGCCGTCGAAATGGTAATCATAATGCTTCGCGTCATAATCCACCTCCGTTGCAGGGGTGATATAGCCGGAATTGCTTGCCGTAGCGGCGATTGAACGCGCATCCATAAGCGCAACAGTGCTTATCTGACCGTCGCCGGGCTTGGAGCCTTCACGGTTCGGGAAGTTACGCGTCGTATGGCGGAGCGAGAAGCCGTTATTTGCGGGCACATCGCCTGCGCCGAAGCACGGTCCGCAGAAGGAGGGCTTTATGACGGCGCCCGAGCGCAGGAGCTTTTCGGCGGCGCCTATTCTTGTAAGCTCAAGGCTTACAGGAACGCTTGTCGGATATATGGACAGGCCGAAGTAGCCGTTGCCTGTCGAACGATTGTCAAGTATTTCCGCGGCTTCTACAATGTTATCGAAAAGTCCGCCGGAACAACCGGCAATGATGCCTTGATCGGCAAGCACGCGGCCGTCGCTTTGCACTTTCGACACAAGATCGATGTTTATCTTGCTGCCGAACGACTTACGAGCCTCCGCCTCTACGCCCGCAAGAATATCCTTCGCGTTCGCAAGGAATTCCTTAATCGTATAAGCGTTGCTCGGATGGAACGGTATAGCTATCATCGGCTCTATCGTGGAAAGGTCGATGCGAATCATGCTGTCATAATATGCGCATTCGCCCGGCCGCAGCTCTTTATAATCGCTTTCTCTGCCGTGCGCCTTGAGGTAATCGCGCACCTTATCGTCAGTCTCCCATATGGAGCTGAGGCACGTTGTCTCGGTGGTCATTACATCGATGCCGTTTCTGAAATCTACATCAAGATTCGCAACGCCGGGACCTGTAAACTCGAGCACCTTGTTCTTAACGCAGCCCGTTTTGAACGTCGCGCCTACGAGCGCTATTGCGACATCGTGCGGACCTACGCCGCGTTTGGGGGCATTTTCGAGATATACGAGCACCACCTCGGGCGCGTTTATATCGTATGTGTTGGAAAGGAGCTGCTTAACAAGCTCTCCGCCGCCTTCGCCTACGCCCATCGTTCCGAGCGCGCCATAGCGTGTGTGGCTGTCCGAGCCGAGTATCATCTGGCCGCAGCCCGCCATCATTTCGCGGGCATAGGAGTGTATGACGCTCTGGTTTGCGGGAACATATATTCCGCCGTAACGCTTAGCCGCAGAAAGGCCAAACACATGGTCATCCTCATTTATCGTTCCGCCGACGGCGCATAGGCTGTTGTGGCAGTTCGTCATGGCGTACGGTATCGGGAACTCCTTAAGGCCGCTCGCGCGTGCCGTCTGGATTATGCCTACATATGTGATATCGTGCGATACAAGCTTATCAAACTTTATCTTAAGCTTTTTTCCGTCTCCCGACGTATTATGGGCGTCAAGTATTGAATAAGCTATCGTACGTTTACGTCCCTCGTCCTTGCTCACGCCGCATTCGCAGGCATCCTGCGGCACGCCGTTTTTCAGATAGACACCGTGATTAATGACCTTTATCATTATTCTGTTGCTCCTTTTGAATTAGATTATGGCGGTAGTTTACCGTATCCTTACGGCACCATTTGTATACTAACCGATACGCAAAAAGTTTTCAAGAGCAATTTATTTATCACCGGCCCGTATTCAGACGTTTTGTAACAATATGCGCTCATTCGCCATTCGCTTTGAGCACGATGAATTTCTGATACGATACGGCTATTCCGTCCTTATCGAAGCGTTCCTTCACATTTTGCAGCAGCTTCCTTTCAACGCTCCATCGCTCCGTTGGCTTGACATTAACCGTAACGCGCAAGGCAACTCCCGCATCCGTTAGGCCGGTAACGCCTACCTGCTGCGGATTCCATGCAATGCCGTCCGAGTTTTCGGCAAAGCGGCGGCATTCGTCAAACATCGCCTCGAGAGCACGCTCAGTGTCGCTTTCATATGTTATTGTGACATTCACGCAGACCATGCCGTCCGAGCGCGTGTAGTTCGTAAGCGTCCCTATCGAACCGTTAGGAATTATACTTAGCTCGCCCGTATAGTTCTTTATCGTTGTTGTTCTAAGACCAACATTCTCTACCGTACCCTCGATATCACCTATCCTTACATAATCGCCAACGGATATCTGGTCCTCAAACAGCATAAACATTCCGGTAAACATATCCTTGACAAGGCTCTGCGCACCAAAGCTGAGAGCTATGCCTCCTATCCCTGCGGCTGCCAGCATCGAATTCATTGCGCTCTTCAAGCCGAGCTCTCCGACAGCCGCAGCAATCGCTATAAACATTATCACATACTTACTGACGCTGACTATAACGGAGGCGGCAGTCTTTGTGCGTTTTAAGCGCGTTTCCGTTTCATTGGCGCTTCTAAGCTTTACAAACAGCTTCGTTGCACGATTTATCGCAATATACAAGAGCCATGCAAGTATGAATATTGCGGCGATGTCTACGAGTACGACTATCCAATTCGGAAGCATGTCTGCTACCTCGGGAAGAACCTCTTTTATCAGCGCAACCATTCTTCAATCCCTCCGCAGCATTTTATCATAAAGCTCAATATACCGCTTTGCGGACGCCTTCCACGAAAAGTCCGAACTCATTGCCTGCACAATCATACGGTGCGTGGCCTCCTTGTCAGCATAGCACTCGAGCGCTCTATCTATGGCGCCTACCATGTCGTCCGCCGAAAACTGCGCAAACGAAAAGCCCGTCCCTTCTCCCGTAAATCTGTTGTACGGTACAACCGTGTCTTTCAGGCCGCCCGTTTCGCGCACTATCGGAAGAGTGCCATAGCGCATAGCTATCAATTGTGACAGGCCGCACGGCTCAAACATCGAAGGCATCAGGAAAAAATCGCTCCCGGCATATATAAGTCTTGCAAGCGAATCGTTATATTCATCCCTGTAACCCACGCGCCCCGGGTTCTCTCCCGCGAACGTTCTGAAAAAGTCAACCGTCCCCCTGTCGCCCGTTCCAAGTACAGCAAACTGTACACGGCGGCTCATAAGCCTTTGCGCAGCCTCACGCACAAGCTCAAACCCCTTTTGCTCCGTAAGGCGCGACACAACGCCTATTATCGCGTCGCAGGTGTCGTCGAGCCGCATAGCGCCGCGCAGTGCATCCTTGCAGACCGTCTTGCTGCGCAGATTTGAGCACGAAAAGTTTTCAGGAAGTGCATCGTCCGTTTCCGGATTAAATTCATCGCATGCAATACCGTTTAGAATGCCGAAAAGCGCCCCATCGCGCTGCCTCAATACGCCGTCCAGGCCTTCGCCGTATTGTTGCGTCTGAATCTCCAGCGCATATTGCGGGCTTACCGTGGTCACGATATCAGAAAATATTATGCCCGCTTTCATAAAGCTCGCACTGCCGTAATATTCGATTCTATCCGGAATAAAATACTCATCGGGTATCGACAAAAGCCCTTTTATACAGTTAATGTCGAAAAGTCCCTGATAGCGAAGATTATGTATTGTAAACACCGTCTTTATACCGCGGAAACTCCCGTCATGCGCATATTGTGTCTTCAGCAGCAGCGGTATCATTCCCGTATGCCAGTCGTTGCAATGTATAACATCCGGCTTGAGCCCCAGCACGCGTATGCTTTCAAGCGCAGCGCGGCAAAAGAGTGCGAAACGCTGCGCCTCAAAATCGCCGTACCCGTATATCCAATCTACGCCGAAACACTCGTCACAATCTAAAAACAGCGTGCGCACGCCATTGCTCACAAGCTCTCTTATTACGCATTTTCTTTTGATTTGACCAAGCTCGGCCGTAAACTCGTCAACGCGTCTTGTCGCGTTTTTGTAGCTTTCGGGTATTTTTGAATAATATGGCAGCATTACAGTGACGCGCGTACCGTTTCGCACAAGTTCGCGCGGAAGCGAACCCATTACATCCGCAAGCCCTCCCGTTTTTATGAACGGAACGCATTCCGAGCCGATCATCAAAATATTCATATTTTTCCTCCGTATACCGTTTGAATCCGCACGCTATGCACGGACTAAACGCTCATGCCCTTCCTTAAAACTACAGGGAAACTGCTATGCCCCGAAAGGCGTCTTCCCTGCTTTATCGTCACGCCCTTATCGGTTATGACGTAATCAAGCTCGCATTCATCCTGCACCTCAGTCGCCTGCATCAGTATCGAGTTGCTTACCGTTGTGTTTTCTCCGATACGAACACCGCGGAAGAGTACGCAGTTCTCGACAGTTCCGTTAATTATGCAGCCGTCTGCCACAACCGAGTTCTTCACGGATGCGCACGGGCCGTAGCGTGCGGGAACCTCGTCTTTTACCTTTGTGTATATCGGATGCTCGGGATCAAAAAGATCGTCGCGCACCTTGGGGTCGAGCAACGCCATGTTATGCCTGAAATACTCGTTGACGGAGTCAAGGCGTGCCACAAAGCCGTCATACCTGAAGCCGTATATCTTCAGCCGATTGACTTTCTTGATAAGGATATCACGCATAAAATCATAGCTCGCTCGCGAAGCAGCCTCCTCGATGAGATATTCGAGAAGCGTCTTTTCTATTATAAACGCATCGCACGAGCGCGTATTCGTCCTGGGTCTGAACGGATCTATTTCGATGTCCGTAACGCGTCCGTCGTCATCCATCTCAAGGCGCATATCATCGAACTGCTCATTCGGGTCAAATGATGTCTCAACATTATACATTATCGTTATGTCCGCTCCTTTTTGTATGTGGGCGGCAAGCATGTCCGAATACGTCGTGTTGTAGATTGTATGGCTGCCCGTAAGTATACAGTACTTTTGGGCGCTCCTGCGAATATATCCCATTGCAGAGCGTATCGCGTCAACCGTACCCTTGTAAAGCCCCGTATTCTCCTTCGTCATAAACGGCGGAAGTATGAACAATCCGTCGCGTTTGCGGCTCAAATCCCATTCCTTTCCCGCCCCGAGATGATCCATAAGCGAATGATAGTTTTTCTGCGCAATCAGCCCTACGTTCGTTATGCCCGTGTTTACCATGCTTGACAGTACAAAGTCTATGCAGCGGTATCTGCCCCCGTACGGGACGGCTGCGATGGAGCGCGAATATGTCAACTCCCTAAGCTGCATATTCGATTCACCGGTATATATCAATCCGAAAGCATCGCGTGTCATTCCTGTTCGCCCTCCCTGTCGTTTAGTTTTAAAAGCGCCTTTTCGTCGGCTATCATGCCTTTAGGAACACGCTTATTCGGCGGCACGTCAAGATTGTTGCTTACAAGCGTAATATCGTCCGTAAGCGAATTGTCGTATGCCTCATCGGGTCTTGGGCGGCATCCCACAATCGCCCCCTCGCCCACGGACGCATGTTCGCCTATTATCGCCTTCTTGATTATGGCGTTTTTCTTTATTACGGCGTTTGGCATTATTACGGCGTCCTCAATAACTGCGCCTTCCTCAACCACGGCGCCCGAAAACAGCACGCTGTGGCGCACCGTTCCATTGACGCGGCTTCCCTCCGTGGCCATGCTGTTTTGTATCTCAGCATTCTTACCCACAAAATGCGGCGGCATGGCTGTATTTTTCCCGTAAATCCTCCACTCCTTATCATATAAATCAAGCTTTGGCGGAATCGTTATCAAATCCATGTTCGCTTCCCAAAGGCTTCGTACGGTCCCTACATCCTTCCAGTATCCGCTGAATGAGTATGCATACATTGCGCAGCCGTCATCGAGCATTGCGGGAATAACGTTCTTTCCAAAGTCATGCTGCGAGGCGTCGTTTTCGGCATCGGCGCAAAGATACTTTTTAAGCACATTCCATTTGAATATATATATGCCCATTGACGCCTTGTTGCTTTTTGGAGCCTTGGGCTTTTCCTCAAACTCGGTTATTCTGCCGCTGCCGTCGGTATTCATTATGCCAAAACGGCTCGCCTCCTCCATGGGTACGCTGAGAACGGCTATCGTGGCGTCAGCATCGTGGCGCAAATGCTCCTTGAACATATACGCGTAATTCATCTTATATATGTGATCGCCGGAAAGTATAAGAATATGCTCCGGCTCATAGCCGTCCACGAACGACATGTTTTGATATATAGCATTTGCCGTACCCAAATACCATTGGCTGCCGCTTCCCGTAACGTACGGCGGAAGCACATATACGCCGCCTGTGTTTCTGTCAAGATCCCACGCTTGTCCCGTACCGATATATGCATTCAGCTCAAGCGGCTCGTACTGCGTCAAAACTCCGACAGTGTCGATGTCCGAATTTGCGCAGTTCGACAGCGGAAAGTCTATGATCCTGTATTTGCCGCCGAACGGCACCGCGGGCTTTGCCATACGGTTTGTAAGCACGCTGAGACGGCTCCCTTGCCCGCCGGCAAGCAGCATGGCTATCAGCTTTTTCTTTCTCATAGTGTCCACCCCCATAAATAACGGCGTACATTGCGCCTTATATCATACTCATTCGATTATATCGAATACCGCTCCCTCGAAGCATCCGAGAGACACGCATCCGCATGTCGTCCCATCAAACGCCGCCTGACCGCCGAAGCGCTCCTCATCGCTCGAAAACAGGCGTTTGAAGCTTGCCTTCCGACCTATCGATATAGGATAGTTCTCGCGTCTTACAGGCGTAAAATTCATTACGCAGAGCACTTCCCGACCGGTGTACGAGCGGCGTATATACGCTATAATGCTGTTTTCCGCATCATCGACGCTGACCCACTTGAAGCCGTCCCATCCGTCATCGAGCTCATAAAGCGTGCTTTCGCCCGCATAAAACGCGTTGAGAGCCTTTGAAAACTCTAGCATGCGGCGGTGACTTTCATAATCGAGCAGATTCCAGTCGAGCGATTTTCTGAAATCCCATTCTGCGAACTGCCCAAACTCCTGCCCCATAAAAACAAGCTTTTTTCCCGGGTGCGTATATTGATACATATAAAGAAGCCGAAGCTGCGCGAATTCGTCATAATAGCTTCCGCACATACGGCCTATAAGCGTATGCTTTCCATGAACGACTTCGTCATGCGAAAACGCAAGAACAAAATGCTCGGAAAAAGCGTAGCACATGGAAAACGTAAGCTTGTCATGATGATATCTCCTATATATGCTGTCAAGGCTCATATATGACAGCGTATCGTTCATATATCCCATATCCCATTTGAAATCAAACCCGAGCCCGCCTTCTTCGACGCGGCCCGTCACTTTCGGGAAAGACGTGCTTTCCTCAGCAATCAGAATTGCGTCGCGGCATTCTCTGTTTTTTGTGCTCGCCAATTCTTTCAGAAAAGCTATAGCCTCAAGGTTTTCTCTGCCGCCGTAGACGTTCGGTATCCACTCGCCGTCTTTACGCGCAAAGTCATGATAAAGCATGCAGCTCACGGCGTCGGCGCGTATTCCGTCGATATGGAACTCCTTGAAAAGAAACATCACGCTTGAAATCAAAAAGCTTTTTACCTCGCTCCTTCCATAATCGAAAAGAAGCGTTCCCCACTGCTTTTGCTCGCTCCTGCGCCAGTCCGGGTTCTCAAATACGCATGAACCGTCAAACATCCTTAAGCCGTGCGCATCCCGAGTAAAATGCGCGCCCACCCAGTCAACTATAACGCCTATGCCGGCGGCGTGGCACTTATCGATGAAATACATAAAATCATGCGGTGTACCATAGCGCGAAGTTATTGAGAAAAAACCCGTCACCTGATACCCCCAGCTGTCGTCAAGCGGGTGTTCGCACACTGGCAGCAGTTCAATGTGGGTATATCCCAAGTCTCTTACATAATCAACAAGCTCGTCGGCAAGCTCAAGATATGTTTTGCCGTGCCTCCACGAACCCAAATGCACCTCGTATATGCTCATCGGAGACGAATGCACATCGTTATGCGCACGGCGCGACATGTATTCCGCGTCGCTCCAATCATATCCGTCCAGCTCGTAGACAACAGATGCCGTATCGGGACGAAGCTGCGAATAAAACGCGAAAGGATCAGCTTTATAAAGCCATTCTCCGTTTTCGGCAAGTATTGCAAATTTATACCTGTCGAGCCTATGCACCCCGTACAAAAAAGCTTCCCATACGCCTGTTGAGCCGCAGCGCCCCATAACGGCATTATCCCTGTCCCATGAGTTGAAATCGCCGACCACGCTTACGGACTTCGCGTTCGGCGCATAAACTGCGAATCGGTGTACATCGCCGTTTTCTGATGAAAAGCGATGACAGCCCAATGCGCGGTAAGCATATGCGTTTACCCCGTTATTGAACAGATAAAGCTCGTTCGCGTCGAGTCTCATATTGCCTCCTGCCTTAGCGAGCATATAAGCCATATGAATATATTATACATCAGCAGGAGCATATTGGCAAATTGTTTTGCTCCGCAAATTTCGTCATTGTCAGAATGCGACACACCGCTGCCGGCTCTGTTTGTTTTCGGCAAAATTTTCCTTTACATGAGCGTATTCCCATGATAGTATACAGATATACTTATAGGCATACTTTTATGCCGTAACAGTTGCATCGCAAGTATGTGTTATGCAATCGGGTGTTATTCGTTCACACGAAAGCCGAATCATTAAAAGCTCGCGGCATCGTGTCGATATAGTTTGAGGAGGTGGTACCATTGTGTACTTGATGAATTTCAGGCTAACGGTTTGTTAGCCCGCAGCTTATGTTTTTGGCCCGATTTATGTTGAAATTCAAACTATCGTTACGGAGGAAATAATTATGAAAAACTCGTTTCTTTGTTGATGGCTGCGCTTATTTCGCTTTGCTGCACCGCAGTGTCATTCGGAGCACATGGGGAGCACGAAGAGAATGTATGTTATTGCAACCATAATTACGTCTTTTTCAGAGAATATGATGAGTATATAAAACTATCGTCCATGTACTGCGAAGGATACCATGTCGAAAAGAATATATGCACGAAATGTGACCAGATAATAGAAGCATCCCGAACTTATCTCGGCACATTTGCTCACGATGATGTAGTTAAGCAAGCGACATGCGACGGAAGAACGCAAACATTGACATTCAGATGCCGTTATTGCAATACATACATGCATGTGGAGTATCATGCATGCCCTGCTGCTCCGCACGGCGGACAATGCGATTTCCTTCCCTGCTGAAGCAGTGTCGTGGGCACGCACACTATTTTTCCATAATCACAATATAACGGAAAGGCGGTATGTCAATGAACTTGTTTATTGTACAATCACGCAGAAGGCTCATGGTAACGGCGCTCCTTGCTGCTATGCTTATTCTGACCTCCACGTTTTTTTGCGTAGGCTTTGCGGCGTGGTATGGCGCACAAAAGCAGTTAAGCCATCTTGACGACAAATATACCACTATAGCCATGATAAAAAATGTGGATTCATCAATCCTTACCGAAGATGAATTTATTAAATATTTTAAGAAAAATAATGCCGCTCTGGATTTGGTCTCTCACGCGCCGCAGATTAAGGCTATCGATAACCGCATACTGCTGTTGGGCGCAGTGGAAGGAATGAGCGGAGTGGCCGCCGGTTCCATAAATCCTCTGGATTACAGCCTGCTTGATGCGGAGGATCGTTACGCCCTGGCGGTCATGGCGTTAAGATGCAAAAGCATAGACTATGATACTCCCCAAAAAGTAAGCTATTCCGCAATGTTTGACGTCATTGAACTCCTAAGCATGTTCGATGGTTATGATGCGTTTAAACCAATCGATGAAATCAAAATCGTCGATGGCGTTTATCTTGCCGATAAAAAGACGGCTTCTTTCGAAGAAGGAAAAACCTATCTGGTTTTCGGCAGATATTACGACTACCCTGTTTGGGACGTATATTCTCACGGCGCAGACGGCGGCATTGAGATAGTCCGTACGCGCATGCGTGAAGCCGATGGCAGAACATTTAATCAAACAATGATTCCCATCGGTTCGTTCCCGAATTCGGAATTCGGATATAGTCTTACGCCCGAAACAATCAGCGGCGAGCGAACAACGACAATTAATTTTAACTCATTCAACTGCATAAAAGAATACGAGGGCGATGTCAACAGCTTCATTGAAAGCGATGAAGGCTCCGAATGGCGTGAAATGATAGACATATGCAGCCTAAATCACAGCTCATCCGCTGTTTTTCTTACAGACAACATACAAAGCATGTATAGCTTTAACGTTGGCAAGACGAGCATATTGGACGGACGGCACATAACATCCGACGAATATGCGCGCGGCGGCGCGGTGTGCCTTATAAGCGCGGAATATGCCCTTGTCAATAACCTGTCCGTAGGAGATTCCGTAAATATTTCGTTATATGACAGCGGGTGTAATATAGCAGAGCGGAGTACCGCCGATCCTAAAACCGTATATTTTGTTCATCCCTGCACACAGGAGGATATCGTTGCCCAAAGCAAAGCGTATGAAATCGTTGGCATCTACAGTGGAGCCGAATATGATCCTGACATAATGTCAATTCGCCCGGATACAATCATTGTCCCTAAAGCCTCCGTTCTTTTACCCTCAGACGGGCTTCGCCCGGTTAACAGTTCCGAGCTGCTTCTTACCTCGTACATACTCAAAAACGGTACTCAGTCGGAATTTGAAAGCTATATGAGAGGCTTTGACTGCGGCGATATGTTTTTGTATTATGACCAGGAATACTCCCATGTAGCAAGCTCATTTGAGCGGCTTGGCGAAAACGCCATGCGGCTCCTCATTGTAAGCCTTTGCATATTTGTTCTTGCCGGTGCGCTTTACGTTTATCTCAATATGCGGCGTATGTCGCCCATCGCCCGCTCCATGCGTCTTATAGGCGCAAGCGAAAAAAGTGTTTCGTATCAGATGCTCGCCTCCTATGCACTGCTCAGCGGCATTTCGTTGCTCACAGGCACATCGGCAGGTATTCTGCTTTATAATACGGCAAGTAAGCAGCTTCTCTCTACGCTTATAGACCTTGATCCTGTTGCCGTAATCATATGCGCCGCGATACAGGCGACGGTGCTTTTTGCGGCAGGCGCACTGAGCATACATGGCGTGGCGAAAAAACAGCTTATGCAAACCGAAAGGAAGAAGAAACAAAATGAAGCATAAAACGGAAAACAGCAACGGCCGAGCCGTATGGAGCATCGCTCTAAAAATGCTCTGGCGTCGGCGTTTAGTGTCTCTGCTGCTTTTGGGAGTTGCACTTATAGGCGTATTCTCATCGCTCGCGCTGCACTCTCTCACGCGCAGACAGGAGGATGCGCTGAAGATTGCTATCGAGCAAACGCTTATCCATTGCGTTATGACTGACGTACGCGGATTAAATTCGGATAATCTGAACGTACCCTCAAGCTTCGCCGATATTTTTTCGGGCATGCGCGGGAACGAGTTTGACCCCAAAAAAAACCTTTCGCCGCTCGTAAAAAATGTGCGCGCAAAAGCAACGTTCCCCCTCACATCGCCTTCGGACACATTCATGTGCAGGGTGCTCACTTTTGATTCGGACAGCCGCCTGAACAGTATAGACGGCTATGCCATCGAATACGCCGACGGATATGATGAAAGCGTCCTTAAAACGCAAGAGCGCGTATGCTTTATCCCGCGCGATATGCAGGGCATGCAAATCGGAGATGACGGGCGCGAATACTTTAGCGTTCTTTCCGAAACCGGCGAGTCATTCCTGCTTAAAGTTGCGGGAAGAGTAGGCAACGGATCAAATAACGTGATATATGTTCCGTTCAACATGAGCAGCGACGATAATGTTCTGTCGGAGGCATTTTTTATGGATTCCTGCTCATTTGATGTGTGCGACAGTCTCATTCCGGAGCAGACGCTGTCCAAAAAGAAAGAGCTTTTTTTCTCAAACCCGTACATTGTTGAACCAAATATAAAGAACGAGCCACAGAACTTTTCTGTCGGTATACTTGTGCAGGACGCATCGTATCTGGAGATGCGCAGTGAGATGGAGAGTAATCTGAAGCTTCTGACATTTCTTCTGCCGCTGCTGATATTGATAATGGGATGCATTGGCTTTTTTGCGAGCTTCCTTACAACGCGCGGACGCGTAACCGAATTTGCAGTCATGCGAAGCATGGGTATGAAGCGCATCCGACTTTTTGCGCTTGTATTTTGCGAGCAGGCAATTCCCGCGTTTGCAGGCGGAATAATCGGATTTGCAGGCGGACTCATGCTCAACGAAGGAGCCGGCATATCGGCACTGATTAAAGCATGTGTAATATTGATGATTTTCCTGCTCGGATCGGCAGTTGCAGTTATGCAGCTTACAAGTATCAATACAATGGAATTACTTAGATTGGAGGAGTAAAACATGGCAATCTTAACGACAAATGAAATGAAGTATTTTTATCGCAACAAGTATCGCACGGTATATGCGGTTAACGGCGTAAGTTACGAGTTTGAACAGGGCAGGTTTTACGCGATAGTAGGGGCGTCCGGCTGCGGAAAGACGACCTTTCTTTCGGTGCTGGCCGGACTGGATCTGCCGACAGAGGGCAGCGTAGAATTTGACGGCACAAGCCTTGCAGATCTTGACAGAGACGATTACAGACTTAGGCACGTTTCCGTAATATATCAAAACTTCAACCTTTTTATGAATCTGACCGTGGCGGAGAACGCGGCTTATCCTCTGTATCTGCGCAGGACGCCAAAGAAGGAGGCGGACGCCGTGGCTGAAGAGAAGCTGAAATTAGTCGGCCTCACCGAAGATCAATTCAAGCGCTTTCCCAATATGCTTTCAGGCGGTGAACAGCAGCGCGTAGCAATAGCAAGAGCGCTTGCTGCAGGCAGCAAAATAATATTGGCGGATGAGCCTACGGGCAATCTTGACACAGCGAACAGCAAAAACATCGTCGGAAGATTAAAGGAACTTGCGCATAAATCAAACTGCTGCGTAATAGTTGTCACGCACGACTCAGCCGTTGCAGAGCAAGCCGACGAAGTGCTGAAAATGCGAGACGGCCTGCTGGTTTTCGATTAATAATCGCTTGTCGAAAAACCCCGTAGGTTGTTAAGGGACCGCAGTCTCTTAAGTTAATTCCGGCTTTGACGACATGCGCGTCAAAACGGATGAAAACCCATAGGTTTTCGTACTTTGCGGGTTTTACCGCCCGGGAGCGAATGCAAGATGCAAAACACGAGAAAAGCTCGAAAAAGTGGTAATACGCCACTTTTTCGACAGTCCGGAATGCTTTGACTCGCCCGAACAATTCGTGATATAATGGACTAAATATTCCGAGGAGGGTAATGCTAATGGGCATCAAGAATATAAATAAAAGCGAAGCGCTCATTCTCAGGGACGAAATCAACTATTGCGACGGCCAGATTGTAAGCAAGACGCTTGCTCAAAACGAGCATGTGAGCATAACGCTTTTTGCTTTCGAAAAGGGCGAAGAGATAAGCACACATTCATCCGGAGGCGATGCAATGGTGACCGTGCTCGACGGCGTAGGACGTTTCACAATCGGCGGCGTTGCGTATTATCTGCGTCAGGGCGAAACCATAGTTATGCCTCAAAACGTTCCGCACGCCGTTTTCGGCGAAGAACGCTTCAAAATGCTTCTCACAGTAGTGTTTTGATAAATATGCACTCTGACAACCATCGTTTCACAGCAGCCAAGTTCAAGAAGACATGCTGCTCGTAAAAATATGATTTTTTAGGACTCCATGCGAAAAAAACTTAACTTGCTCGACGAAAGCATTTCGCCGTTAAAAATAATATGGTATCTTGCATGGCCGACCGTGCTCGAACAGCTTCTGCTCACAGCCGTGCAATATGTTGACACGGCTATGGTCGGCTCACTCGGCACAAATGCAACCGCCGCCGTAACGATAAATGCGTCTACGACGTGGCTTATAAACGGGATTTGCGGTGCTCTGGGCACAGGCTTTTCCGTGCTCGTTGGCCGCAACATAGGCGCAGGCGATTATAGCGCAGCGCGCAACGTAATACGCCAGGCGATGATTGCCATGCTCGTATTCGGCGTCGCTATAGTTTGCATAGTTGAGGCTGTTGCTCCGTTTCTCCCCCGCATTCTCAAAGCCGATCCCGCCATTCACCGCAGCGCGTCAACGTATCTTGCAATAATCGGCGGAGGTTATTTCTTCAACGTCGCAATAAACCTTGCCGCGAATATAATCCGTTGTTCCGGTGATACAAAAACGCCAATGTTTGCAAACTTGGGAGCAAATCTCATAAACGTTGTGCTAAACTTCTTTCTTATATTTGAAACTCGCCCGATAATGATCGACTTCGCGATACCGCTTATAAACCGCCATGTGTCGTTCAGCTTTACAGCATGGGGTGCAGGGTGGGGTGTAAGCGGCGCCGCCGTTGCCACGGTTGCCTCTCTGTTTGTGTCCGCAACCATATTGGTCATTTCTCTTTTTCGTCGAAATACCGATATGCGCATCAGCATTAAAGACAAATTCGGATTTGATGCTGCCGTATGGAAAAGCATGTTCCGTTTGGCATACCCGGTAGCGGGTGAACGCTTTGCGCTTTCGGGCGGCCAAATAGTCATGACGGCAATAGTCACCGGTCTCGGAACGGCAAGCCTCGTCGCGCATCAGCTCGCAATTACCGCCGAGTCTCTCGCATATCTTCCGGCATTTGGCTTTTCTGCAGCCGCCACCACGCTCGTTTCGCAGTCGCTCGGAGCTCAAAACCAGCATCTGGCCAAGAAGCTCAGCAGGCTGTGTATATTTGGCGGAGTCTTATTCATGTCGATGATGGGCGTGGTACTTTATGTTTTTTCGGAAGACCTGATATCTATATTCAGCAAGGATCCCGAAGTGATATCCCTCGGTGGGCGCGTTCTTAGAATCGAAGCATTTGCCCAACCCTTTTTCGCTCTCGCCAACGTCGTATCAGGTGTCCTTCGCGGCGCGGGCGATACAAAATGGCCCTTCATCATCGGTCTTGCAGGCATGTGGGGTGTGAGGCTCGGGTTGGCATATATGCTATCGCACATATTTGGCCTCGGGCTTTTTGGTGCATGGATAGCGATGGTATCCGACCTCGTAGTGCGCGGCCTTCTCTGCCTGCTGCGCTACAAAAAGGGCAACTGGTCACAGGTATGGGGAACCGTGCATGATAAGGCTGCATAGCCTTTCTGCTGCAATTTCCCAAACAATTCGGAGGTGTATATGAAAAACGTCGATAACAAACACAAAGCGCATAGGAATGATAAGATGGCTTCGCGCAAAAGCAGCAAGGTTTCAGTTATTCTAATCGGAATAATTGTTCTTGCCGCGCTTGTGTTCAGCATTGTCGCACCGAATCAATTTAACGCGCTGTACGAAGCCGTTATAGGTCGTCCGGCCGAAACCGTTTCCCCATTCACAGGCAATTCGCCCGATGCTATACTGTACACGCCCAATGCATCCCCATCTTCCGAAAATGAATCCGCAAAAACGCTCGAGGCGTATTTTGTCAATGTTGGGCAAGGCGACTGCATATTTCTTCGCTCGCCGAACGGTAAAACAATGCTTGTGGATTGCGGAGAACTCTCAAGCTTTCCCGCTGTAGAAGAATTCCTTAAATCACAAAACGTGGAAAGGCTTGACGTGGTCGTTGCAACGCATCCTCACAGCGATCATATAGGCGGAATGGCAAAAGTAATAGATAACTACAAAATCGGCAAGTTTTATATGCCCGCCATTGAAAACACTTCATCAGCATTTGAAGCTATGATATCCGCTCTCGAAGAAAAGGAAGTGAATGTTATCGCTGCGGATGCGAGCACGAAATCTAAAATACGTTGGGATGACGACGTCGAGGTTCGCATACTTTCGCCTTTTTCCGACATAGAATACAGCAACCTAAACTGCTATAGCGTCGTTATGCGCATAAAGTTTGCCGGTACTGCTTTGATGCTTACAGGCGACTGCGAAAAAGAGTCTGAGCGTATCATGCTCGACAGGCTCCCGACCGACTACTTTACTGCGGACATATTAAAGCTGGGGCATCACGGCTCTTCTACTTCTACGAGCGTCGATTTCTTGACCGCCGTAAATCCGTCGGTGGCTATAGCCATGCTTGGCAAAGATAACAGCTACGGTCATCCGCACAGGGAAACGCTTAAGCTCATGAAGGATTACGCTCTTAAGCTTTACCGAACCGACAAATGCGGCGCCATTCGTGTTGTGCTTGACGGCAAAACCGTAGCCGTATTTCCGGAGCGTAAGAGCTGATTCTTATCGGCTCTACGCCTCGCCTTGAGGCTCTATCTTTATGCTGCCGTCATTAACGTCAAGAATCACCTTATCTATCTCCTGCCTAAGCTCGTCTGAAATATAAAATTTGCTCACAGCCGCTGTGTAATCTATTATCAAATACTCGGTAGAAATATCAAGCTTGCTGCTTAAACCGCCTTCCCAATCGGATGACGTAAATAAAAGCGCCGCCGTGTCAATTATTGACTGCTCAATATCGAACACTATCCTGCATAACAGTTCATCGCTGCTATAGACATTTTTCATATAATCTATCTCAATCAGGAAGTTCCTCGTTTCGCGAGCAGCTGCTCTCAATGAGTTATCGTTCGATACTGTAGTGAGCACCACATCCGCACCGCTGTCGAACACATCGTACGCCTTCTCCTTTATTCTTTTCCGCCCATCGGTACTTTCATATTTGAAAGATACCGATTCGATGTTTTCACGCACATATACCGCCCCGGCATTAAAATATGTCATGAGCTCATCCGAAAATGATTGCTCAGTCAAACCGCCTATTATGCCTGTTTGCGTCATGCTTGCCGCGATATACCCGCCGATAAACATCGCTTTATCGCAGCAAAAAGCAATAAGATGCACATTCTGCGGTATTGAGCGCTCGGGGATGTTGTCAATATAACAGATGAATTTTACACTGCCGTAGTTCGATGCGGCGTCCAACGCTGTCAAAGAGGCGTTATTTCCGACAACAAATACTACATCGCTCTCTTCCGCCGCCGTTTTAATTTTTTCTGCCAACGCTTCTGTATCATTACAGCATTCATATTCGGCTGTTTTGACACCATGGCGCGTTTCTATCCCTTTCAATCCGCTGCGCGCAGCATCATATACACCGCCGTCGCCGCTTTTCCCTTCGACAACAAGCCCTATCCGCATCTCAGCCCTTTTTTTGGCGGAAATCGTACAACCGCTCAAAAAGCAGCCTGCAAGCAACATAACGCACATGACTATGCAAGCAAAATGAGCGGTGCATGATAAAAGCATCTTTTTCATTCGGTTTCCCATATACATCAAACGGACGCCCAAAAGGACATCCGTTGGTGTTAAAATCAATATTAAAGATTCGGAAGATCCATCAGCAATGAACGCGCCGTCTCAAGATGCGTTCGAAGCACTGCGTCTACAAGCACGATATCTTTTTTTCTGCAAGCCTCGATAATTTTCCTGTGGTCTGTGACAGATTTCTCCTGCCTGTCCGTAATCGTATAGAACTGGCGGATATATCTGTCGACATTTGCGTGAAGCTGGTCGATAAGCTGCAAAAGAACGGCATTGTTGGAAGGCGCATACAGAGTCATATGGAACTGGAGGTTAAGATCCTCCAGCTTATGCTGATCGCTCTCCACCACGGACTTATCGATTATGGACTGCGCCTCGTTAAGCGTTTCGGGCGTTATATGGGGCAATGCGGCCCTTATAGCTCCCAACTCAAGCATTATGCGCGTATCCATAATGTTTGCTATCTCTTCCTTTGAGAGTTTCGTAACAACAGCACCCCTGTTAGGATAAATCCTGACGAGGCCCTGCGCCTCAAGCTGTCTGAAAGCTTCACGCACAGGAATGTGGCTTACGCTGAGCGCTGCCGAAATCTCATCCTGCCTAAGAGGCATACCTCCGGGCAAAACCCCCCTCACAATGGCTGTTCTGATAACTTGAAAAACCCAATCGCGCGCCGCCATCGTCCGAGGCTGCATCTCGTCGGCAATTTTCTTCAACTCCATAGTTTAATCTCCCCTTTTTATTTAGCTACTGTCTACGGTGAATATATTATACTTTGATTTTTCAATTTCGTCAATACTTTATGCATATTTACACATAAAGCTTTTATTCGGGATATTTCCCAAAAATGTGCTTCCTCCACTAGGCTCATGCTTCTATTATATCGAAGGCGCTTAAATCATGTTGCGAATACTTTACAGCAGCTTTTCCCTCACAAGCGAATATGGATTTCTTGGTGTCAGGCGCAGCATCTTAGTGGGGAAAGGCGCCTTTTTTATCGTTACTTTATCTCCTTCATGCAGCTGCATCTCATGGATCCCATCGACTGAAAGCAGTCCGTCTCCTAACATTTTTACATAAACATCCTCATACGGCGGAAGTACGCACGGACGCGCTGTAAGCGAATGCGAACATATCGGGACGAGCGTTATCGCCTCAAGGCGTTCGTCTACTATCGGTCCGCCGACAGAAATCGAGTATGCCGTAGAGCCGGTAGGAGTGCTTGCGATGACGCCATCCGCATACACTTCGCCTATAGGTCCCTCGTTTGTAGAAACATTGAAATAAGCGATTTCAAAAAACTTCGGCTTATAAACGATTACGTCGTTGAGAGCCGCCGCTATGCGCCGCGAATTTACATAGCATTCCAGCATCATCAAATTCTGTACTTTATAGTCTCCCCTATCAATCATTTCAAGAGCGTTCTCAAATTCATCAGGGGCTACTTCGCTCAAAAAGCCTATCCTTCCAAGATTTACGCCAAGAACGGGAATATCTAGTATCGCCGCGCGTTCAGCCGTCCTTAGAAGCGTTCCGTCGCCGCCGATAGCCGCAATAAGCTCACAGCTCGATAACTCATCTGCATTGTGTGCGACGCTGCACGCAATATCTTTATGTTCACAAATACTTATAATGTGCTTTGCAACGGTATACGCTTCTTCCTTATACGGATTCACAAAAACGCTTATTCTCCCAATCATTCTTCTTCCCTCCCGAGCGTTTCGTGCGCTTCGTCGACGACGTTTCTTATTTTGCTTTCAAGTAAATCCCGAGGCATTTTTTCAGTCGCATTGTCTGTTTTCTTTAGTATGAGCAGGAACTCCCTGTTGCCCTTAGGACCCGTTATTGGCGAAAAATCGAGCTCCTTCACCGCAAATCCGTTGTTTTGTGCAAATTCTGCCACCGTTTTAAAAACCTCCCGATGGGTTTCTTTTTCTCTGACAACGCCATTTTTGCCAACCTTTTCCCTGCCCGCTTCGAACTGTGGCTTCACAAGTACAACCGCCGTCGCACCGTCGTTCAGGCAGCCATGCAGCGCAGGAAGTATGAGACGCACCGATATGAAGGATACGTCTATCGATGCAAACGATATTTCTTCGCCAAACATATCAGGCGTTATCGTTCTTGCATTTGTGCGCTCCATTACAACCACTCGCTCATCGTTTCGGAGTTTCCAATCGAGCTGTCCGTATCCGACGTCGACAGAATACACCTTTTGCGCTCCATGCTGAAGCATACAGTCGGTAAATCCGCCCGTTGACGCGCCTATATCAATAGCCGTCGCCCCATCGAGTTTCAGTCCGTATTTCTCTATAGCCTTCAAAAGCTTCAATCCTCCGCGGCTTACGAACGGCAAGGCATTGTCTGTCACGCTCAAAACATCGCTTGGCTTGACTTGCGCTCCCGCTTTCTCGAGTTTTATGCCGTTTTTATATACGACGCCCGCCATTATCAACGAGCGTGCTTTTTCACGCGTCGGCGCAAGCCCCAACTCCGCAAGGCGCACATCGGCGCGCACCGTTTCAAAACTCATACCTTGAAAGCTCCTCGATTATAATTCTTCTTATAGAATTCACGTCCAACCCGCATTGCTCGTCCTGTTCCTTGAGCGATGCGTGAGAAACGGGGATTTCACCGATTCCCAGGTTTATAACGCTTGTGTTTTTCCCGCACAGCCTTTGAGCAATGCTCATACCGAATCCGCTGCATTTTATTCCGTCCTCAACGGTGATTATGCACTTTGAAGCTCCCGCAACGGCGGCAAACATCTTTTCATCAATCGGCTTTATGAAACGCGCATTCACAACGCCCGCGTCAAGTCCGTCCGCCGCTTTAAGCGCAGTCTCGACAAGCCTGCCCGTAGCTATCAAATTGACATGCTTCAAAGGCCTTAGCAGCGCCCATTCTCCAAATTTCGCATCTCCGCCCATATCCTCATCCGAAAGTCTGCCGCGATTGTATCTTATCGCAACAGGTCCCTGCGCGGATACAGCCATCGCAAGCATCTGCTTCAATTCTTTGGTTGATGCGGGAGACATTATCGTCATATAAGGCATATGCATCATGTAGGCTATGTCGTATGCTCCCTGATGCGTTTCGCCGTCCTCGCCCACGAGACCTGCCCTGTCTATGGCGAACACAACATGAAGCTTTTGAAGACATACGTCATGAAGTATCTGATCGTAAGCTCTCTGGAGAAATGTCGAATATATGGCAACCACGGGGCATGCGCCTTGGACTGCCATTCCCGCTGCCATTGTGACGGCGTGCTGTTCAGCTATCCCGACGTCAAAAAAGCGCGACGGCAGCTCACGCGAAAATGTCACGAGCCCGGTTCCCGCAGGCATTGCAGCCGTTATGGCGCATATTCTGTCATCGCCGCGCGCAAGGCGCACAAGCTCGCTACCGAATATTTTCGAGTTATTATCGTTCGCTTTTTTCTTAAGTTCGCCCGTACAAGGGTCGAAAGGCGCTATTCCGTGGAACTTTTCGGGATTCCTTTCGGCATATGAGTAGCCCTTCCCTTTTTTCGTTATTGCATGGATTATGACAGGTCGCTCAATAAGCTTCGCACGCTTGAACATATTTTCGAGCGCCGCTATATCGTGTCCTTTAACGGGGCCGAGATATGTAAATCCCATTGTCTCAAACAAAATGTTGTTGGGCAGCAAGAAGTATTTTATTCTGTTCTTCAGCCTTTCAAGCTTTCCCGCAAACGCCCTGCCGTGCTTCGTTCGCTCAAGCGCTTTTAGAGTGCTGCGCTTGAGCTGCTGATATCCCCTGCTCGACCTTATATTGTTCAAATGGCTGTTCATCGCACCGACATTGCCCGATATAGCCATCCCATTGTCGTTCAGCACAATTATCAGTGGAAGTCTGCTTCTTCCGGCATCGTTGAGCGCCTCAAATGCCATTCCACCCGTAAGCGCCCCGTCGCCTATCACCGCAACGGCACACCCGCTTTTATGCAAAATCTTATTTGCCCTGAGTATACCTACCGCCGCTGATATCGAGGTGCTTGCGTGTCCGGCATTAAACGCGTCATGCTCGCTTTCTTCGTATTTTAAAAATCCGCTTGCTCCGCCCGAATGGCGCAAATTATCAAAATCGTTTCTTCTGCCCGTAAGCAGCTTGTGAACATACCCTTGATGGCCGACATCGAATATGAGCTTATCATTCGGAGACGAAAACACGCGATGAAGCGCCATGGTAAGCTCTACCGCACCGAGATTTGACGCGAGATGCCCACCGTTCTTTGCCACTGAATCGATAACAAAGCCCCGTATCTCCTCTGCAAGCGGCTTCAGCTCTTTCTCGTCCAAAGCTTTGAAGTCTTCAAGAGAGTTGATTTTTTCAAGAATAGGATAGTTCCTCATTCGACCCCCGGGAACCGATTATCTGTTGCGCCCTATAGTATGGTCAACAAGCTCCGCGAAGAACTCGCTGCCATCGATACGCGACACGGCTTTCTTTGCATTTTCTGCCGCAATACCTGCAAGCTCATGCGCACGCGCTGCACCAAACAGCGTCACATATGTAAGCTTATTGCTCTTGCTGTCCTTACCGGTGCTCTTGCCGAGCACCGCTTCATCCCCCTCGAAATCGAGTATGTCGTCGGTTATCTGGAAAAGCAGCCCGTATTGTTCTCCGAACTCCTCGAGCGCAGCAACATCCGAGTCTTTTGCATTCGCGGCAAGCGCTCCGGAAACAACCGATGCCTTTATAAGCGCACCCGTCTTGTTACTGTGTATATGCTTCAGCATTTCTTCGGTAAACACCTGATTCGTCTCGTTTTCGATATCGCAGGCCTGTCCGCTTACCATGCCTCTCGCTCCTATCGCGCGCGCTATATACCGCATCGCCTTAACATATCCGTCATGGCCTATTCCGCATTTCACATAGCCTTCAACCATCATCTCAAACGCCGTAGAAAGTAGTCCATCGCCTGCCAGTATCGCCATCGCTTCACCGAATACTTTGTGGTTAGACGGCTTGCCTCGGCGAAGGTCATCATTGTCAAGGGCAGGCAAATCATCGTGAATAAGCGAATATGTATGTATTGTTTCCAAGGCGCATGCAAGCGGCAGAGCTTCCTCTATCTTTCCGCCGAGCATCTCGCATGCCGCAAGCACCATAGACGATCTGAGCCTCTTTCCACCCGCCGTAACGCTGTAAAGCATGGCTTTTTTCAGCGTTTCATTGCCTTCCATGCCGTTTATATAACGCTTTATCGCGTCCTCCGTAACGGACGCATATTCCTTAATCTTGCTGTTCAGGTTCATCCTCATCCGCCTCTGCTGCGCTTTCCTTCTCAAGTTTTGCGCTGACTTTCTTAATGCGGCCGTCATATTCGTCAAGAAGTCCCGTGCAGAGCTTTGACAGCTCCATGCCCTTTTCATAAAGCCTCACGGTTTCGTCAAGCGACGTGTCGCCCTTGGCAAGCGCATCGGTTATTCTTTTAAGCTCCGCCGCCGCTTCCTCGTAAGTAAGCTTTTTACGTGCCATTTTTGTTTACCTCCGTAACATTTGCTCCGACACTCCCGTCGTTCATTACGACCGTTATGCTGTCGCCTGTACTTATTGCTTCCACCCCGCTGCATATGCTTCCATCCCGTTTTACGACGGCATATCCCCTTTTAAGGACGCCTCGCGGATCAAAAGCTTTCAGCACATCATCGGCATACACCTTCTCCGCGCGCGCATTCTCTGCCTTTCGCTGAACAGCAGTCGCAATCTGCTCAAACATTTCGGCAGTCCTCTGGCGCTGCGCATCGATTATGTACCCGACTCGCGCCGCTCCGTCAGACCGCATCATCGCATCGAGCTTCAATCGCTCCATGTTTATCCTGCGTGCCGCATATTCACCGAGCAGACTCGCAAGCGCAGCAATGCGTTCATCAAGATCTCTGCGCATCGGCACGCACAGCTCTGCCGCCATTGAGGGCGTCGAAGCGCGTACATCCGCAACAAAATCACATATTGTGAAATCCGTCTCGTGGCCGACAGCGCTGATAATCGGTGTCGCGCAGTCATATACGGCGCGTGCAACCGTCTCCTCATTAAACGCCCAAAGGTCGTCCATGCTTCCGCCTCCGCGGCCGACTATGATAACATCCGCAAGACGTTTTTCATCCATATATCGTATCGCACGCGCAATCTCCTCCGCAGCGCCTTCGCCCTGAACGCGCGCAGGACAAAGCGTGATGCCCATGTTTGGGAATCTTCGCCTCGTCACATTCATTATATCGTGAAAAACAGCTCCCGTCTCTGATGTAACCACACCTATCCGTCTCGGGAGCGTCGGAAGCGGCTTTTTATGTTCTTCATTGAAAAGGCCTTCGGCCTTCAGCTTCTCTTTAAGCTCACAGAACCGCTTAAAAAGCTCTCCTTCACTATTCTGTTTCTCGACATTTCGCACATAAAGCTGATATTGGCCGCCTGCCGGATAAACACCCGCATATCCGTATGCCGTAACGAGCATGCCGTTTTCCGGCCTGAAAGTCAGATTGAGCGTGTCCGGCTTAAACATCACACATCGCAAAAGTGCGCCTTCGTCCTTCAGCGTAAAATAAACATGCCCCGACGGATGACGCTTTAAGTCCGATATCTCGCCCCTCACGCCCAAGTCCCGCAGGAGAACATCGCGCCTCATAAGCTTCGACACGTATTCATTCAGTTGTGAAACACTCAGCGTATATACGCTCATATCATTTAGTCGCTGCAGCGCAATAAAAACCGGTGCAATCTAACAACAATGATAAATCGAACCGGCAGTTGCAGCTGCTCGCATGCGTAATTCTTCTGTTTATTCCAATAACCCGCTCCACAGGGCGCTCACTCGCTGACTTTCTTGCGGGAAACGGCGCCGAGTATACCGTTGATAAACGACGGCGAATGATCTCCGCCAAACGTTTTCGCAAGCTCGACCGCCTCGTTTATTGATACGCTGTCAGGTATGTCGCACCTGTACATTATTTCATAAACGGCAATCCTGAGTATCGAAAGATCGACCTTCGGCATGCGCTCTGTCGTCCAATCTACCGCAAACTCTGATATAAGGCCGTCTATCTCTTCCTTCTTTTCTTCTATGCCGCAAAGTAATTCGTCGGCAAACTTGACGTCATCGGGCTTTGGAGTTTCCGTTATTCCCGATTTGTCAAGCACAGCCCCATATGTATCCTCGCAACCGAATAAACGCGCAAAAGCAAGCTTCATTGCCACTTCGCGTGCTGTTTTTCTGCTCATTTTTTCCTCTTTCGTTATTCGCCGGGGTTACTGCCGTTTCTTAAACAAGGCATCAAAGAAACCCTTGACGCCTTCTTTGCCATTTTTATCAAGCATTCTGCCGAAAAAAATGCACAAAGCAACAACAACGCCTATAAGCAGCGTGCGCCAAAAATTAATGGTGAATATAAGCAGTACCGTAATAACGCCTATTGCTACAAGCGTTATGCACCATTTGTTCTTTTTGACAAAGTCAATAAATGCCATGGCGTTCACCCGTTACTGTGCAGAAGCATTCCGAACATTCTGCTTCGGCGGCTCAACAATAAGTACGCTGACGTTATTTACCTCAACGCCCGCCAGTCCCTCGACGGTATCCTTTACGTTTTTTTGCAGAGCTTCGCTAAATTCCGGAACAGCGACATCGGGCATAAGCACAAGCCTGAGCGCAACACTTATGCCGGAACCCGACGGCAGAACGCTCGTTGTGCAGTCCTTTATCTGCTGCATCGTTCTGCAGCAACGCTGAACCATGCTGTCAATAGCCGCAAGGGTGATATTGGTCATACCATATTCGCTCGTCCTTACAAGCACCGAAGTGGGTACAGGCGGAGTGCGCTTGCCCGAGCAGCACGCAACAATAAGTCGTATTGCGATTATCAGAAGCAGCGCGCCCACCGCGCCGATTATCAGCATCGGCTTTAGGCTCGTGTTTCCGAACACAAGCGTGACAGCGGCATAAATCGACTCCAGCGAAATAAGATTAGTCGCATACGCTATCAGCATCACAGAAGCCGCCAGAAGCACCAACGAAAGAAGTACCGTGAGTATTCTGTCGAATACAGTGATCTTCATTTGTTTCTCCTTTGCATTTTAAGCGCGTCAGGCGCAAAACTGCGCCCAACGTACCTAATCTTTGTATCGTGCGTGTTTATTCCTGCTCATCGGCAGGTTCAGCCGCTACCGCAGGCTCTGTCTTTGCAAAGCTTATGCTCTGAACGGCGACATTGACCTGTGCTACTCTGAGGCCGGTCATCGTCTCTATGGCATTTTTGACTTCGCTCTGAACCTTTGCGCAAACTTCATGGATACGATAGCCGTATTCTACGACAACGTTAAGGTCCACGCATACGATATCTTCAGCTATTTCAACCTTTACGCCCTTTGTGAGATTCTTTTTTCCGAACATCTCGGTGAATCCCTCGACTACGTTGCCGCTCATTGAGGTTATTCCCTTGATATCGGCAGCAGCAAGTCCTGCGATTGTTGCGACAACATCGGGGGCAAAAATGATCTTGCCGCCTTCGTTTTGCATGCATTCGGTCACGATTTCATTTTCAGCCGTCATTGCTATATCCTCCTGCTGTATGATTACATGAGGGGTTGTAAACAACCTTCATATAGTCATTATATCAAAAAAAAGCATGTATGCAATCGTTTGCACAACAATTCTTATCTTTTATCCGTTAGACGGTCACTTTTTGCTCGGGCTTATCTTGATATTTGCCGCAGGTTCGCCCGTTTCGCGCGTAACTATGTCAAGTATCTGCGCCACCTGCTCGTTAGTAAGCTCCGTGCAGTCTACAACGACATTAACAGAGCCGTAATGAAACGTTACTGCCGCATCGGCAAAGCCCTTCGCCTTAATGAGATTCTCTATGGTGAGCTCCTTCTCCATGCAGTCCACTATCTCAAGAAGCTGCTTCTGCGCGTCGGCAAGCGTCTCGGCGTCGGTGCTTTCGTTGTGGATTATCGCGTTAAGATACTCAATTTCCTTATCGCGCGTGCTTTCGCGGGTCGTTCTGAAGCTTGCAAAATAATCGGCGCCGACGCCATATCCGAGCGAATTATCGACTTTATTCGAATATGTCGTCCCCACGTTTTCGCCGTCGTCAACGGAGTTTTGAGTCTGCGATGACTTGTTGAGCTTGATATTCAAAAGAATGGCCCCGGCAAGCAGCGCCGCAACTACAATCATAACCCCTATGGTCTTTTTCTTGTTCTTCATAATACTCCTCCTCAATTTATTTTGAATTTACTCCCATCTCAAACACTTCGACGCACGAAGCATCGATTCCGAGCACGGTTTGAACGGCATATTGCAAGTTAAGCCTTATCGATATATCGGCCGCGCCCTCCGCAATAACGATGACACCCCTTATTTTCGGAAGTATTTCCGTTATAATTATGGGAGAGTTGCCGCCGCTCCCCGATACCGTTGCCGGAGATGACGACTCCGCCTGCGAATATGAATTAAGTCCGTCGTTGCTCTCGGAACCGTTTTTTTGCGTATCCGTGCTAAGCGCCGGTACCATCTGCGACGTCGTGTCATACGTTATCATTACGCGCACGTTTCCCGCACCGCTTATGCTCGAAAGTATGCTCTCAAGTCTTCGCTCAAGCTCGCGTTCGCTTACAGCATACTCCGTGTTCGTTGGCGCCGTTTTCGTCTTATCGTCCGTTTTCGACGTCTTGGGCGCCGCCGATGTAATATAGATGAGCGCCACCGCGATTGCTATCGCCGCATACACGCCTATCTCAAGCTTCTTATTTTTTCGCATTCGTTTTACGAGCGAGTCGAATATCTTAAACCTTTTGCCCTCCATTGCCTCACCCTTGCGTAATAAACTTAATCAGCGGTTCGACTATAGTGAGCATCGTTATGAGCCCTACAGTCCGTTCCGCATCCGTCTTCAGCTTGCCGTCAGGCAGCATGAGCCGTACGAGCATCGCAATAACCGCCGCCGAAGCTATCCTTGCGACATGTTCGAATATCGCTCCCATTTCGCTGTCACCCGTATATATATATGTTACCGGTACCAATAATAATGCCTGCCGTTATTATGAACATAAGTCCTACGCCGACTACAGACGCAAGCATGTATGTAGATACATCGGCCGTAGATGCAAGCATTTTAACTATCCGCGAATCGCACATGGGCTGACACGCCGCAGCGCATATGCGGAGCGTGAATATCGTTCCCGTAAGCTTCAGCACAGGCACGGCAGCAGCGCCGAGCACGAGCAGCACGGCGCTCAAGCCCGAAGCATTCTTGATAACCGTGCTGCATAACAGCACCGTGTCTACCGTGCCGGAAACCATACCGCCTATTACGGGCACAAATTTGTCTATTGCAAACTTTGCAGTTCGCGCAGAAAGCCCGCCCGTCGACGCCGCCGATATCCCCGTAAACACTGTTATGCCAATATAGATCGTGAATATAAACCCAAGCGCCCATTTTGATGCCGTTTTGCTTAAATTATAAAGCTCACCAAGCTGTGGCCTCTCCGTCATATTGCTTATCACGGCAAGCACGCCGCCCATAAGAATAATAGGCAATATCAGCATTTCGATGATTTTTATCACCGTCGACGACAGGAACGCAAGCAATGGACTAACGGCGCTCGACACAGCTATGTTTCCCGACGCGCTAAGCATCAATACAAGCGTCGGCGAAACCGTCTCCGTTATTTCCGCTATCCTTGTCACCGTATCGCGCGCGACGGTTACCATCCTGCCAAGAGCATATACGGCTGTGCTCACAGCCATGCCATAGCAGACGAATCCCGCCGTCTCCTTTATGCCGCTCATACCCTTTGCATTTATCATCACTTCAATGAGGCCGCTGACGATACATGCTGCCATTACCGTAAGAAATATGCCCGTATTCGACTTAAGCTCCGCTTTTAATCCAAATTTGACAGTATCGAACACACCTTGCGCGTCGAGCGGCATGTCTCCGAGCGCTATGCCCTCGACCATATCCGAAACGCTTGAATATTCTGTCGGCAGCACACCCGACGTTTCGTTGCTTAACGCTGCGTCCCACTGTGACATATCGTAGGTTTGAAGCTGTTCCTTAAGCTGCTCCTCAATGCTCTCCTCATCGTTTTCGGGTGCAGCCGCCGTACTGGCCGGTAAAAAAAACACGGAAATCATAATTATTGCCGCTAAGAGCACTCTCCTTGCACAGTTCATCTTATCTGAAACGCCTCTATCGCAAGGTCAAGTATTTTGAACGCCACCGGCGCGGCAAGCGCAAGTATCATTATCCGTCCTCCCAGTTCTACCTTCGCTGCAAGGGCGCTTTCGCCTGCATCCATACACGTCTGCGATGCAAGCTGCGCAAGATAGGCTATACCGGCCGTCTTGAGCGCCACCGTAAAATATTCCTCATTCAAACCGTAGCTCCGCACCGCATCCGTAATCATGTTTAATACCCCCGTAATCTGGCCTACAAGCATTAAAAGCACGGTTGCCCCCGCAGCTATACTCGTCTGCACGGCCATTTCGGGCCTATACGTTTTTACCACAACCGTAAGCACCACTGATATGAGAGTCACCGCAAGAAGCTTAAATATGCTCATATTCAGCCTCAATACAGCCCGAATATACGCGACACGCTGTCAAAAAGCGCACTTATCTGGTTTATCACAAGCATCAACGCTATCACTAGCCCCGCAAGCGCCGTTATCATCGCTATATCGTCGCGTCCCGTCTGCTTCAAAAGCTGGCATGCGACCGCAACGAGTATGCCTATGCCCGCTATTTTAAGAACAATCTCTATTCCCATCGCAAAACATCTCCCAAAGCTTTCATATAAGCATCAGCGCACCCGCAAGGCCGAGCGTTATCCCAAGCGAAACGTACAGCTTACCCGATGTGTTTATCTGCGGCGTCACCGTCCGTATATGTTCGCGCAGCTTGTTTATGCTTATTTCGGCACGGTCGAGCTGCGTATCCTTATCGCTTGTGCCGAGCCCGCACATAAATTCGCCGACAATCGATTTTTCATCCGCATTCAGTCCGTTTATGCAAGCGTACGCCTCGCCGCGCTTTTGCAGTTCGTCCCAGGACTCAGCCGCTGAGCGTCCGCCGCATATTCCTTCGCGCATCGCTGCCCATAGCTGCTTCGTGCTTTCGCTCCCCATCCCTTCAAGAAGCTCACCGAGCGGAACGGCGGCATAGCGCAGCTTGAAGCGAACTGCGTTCATATCGTCGCAAAGCTCCCCAAGAGTTTTAAGCCTCGCTTTTTCCCGTTCGCAAAGCATTATGCCTATGGCCGTCGAAAGGCAAAACGCCATCGCCGCTCCAATGCATTTAAGCAAGCCTGCCCACCGCCTTTATCGCGTTTTCCTTATCGAAGCGGTGCGACTGTTTTGCGTAAAACATTCCGTCGCGCCGTCCTATAACTATCAGCGACTCAAAAGCCCCATCAGATACGAGCCGCTTCAGCGACGGCCGCCTCATCACGCTTTCCGCACAGTCGCCGTGCGCTGACGCTATCACCGACACGCCACAGTTGACAGCCTCGCATATCGCCCGCGCGTCGTCATCGGTGCCGATTTCGTCGGTGATAATCACATTCGGCGAAAGCGCGCGTATCGCCGCCATCATTGCATATGACTTATCGCAGCACGCAATAACATCCGTACGCACGCCAACATTAAGGCGAGGTACGCCCCGCACGCTTGCCGTTATCTCGTTGCGTTCATCTGCTATAAATACCTTTTTAGGCGCTATCACGCATTCACCGTTCGAAACAATTCGCGCTATATCCCTGAGCGCTGTGGTTTTTCCGACGCCCGGTTCCGAAACAATAAGCGTTGAGGCTATGTTTGCCCCACGAATCATTGCGTCAACAAGCCATCTGGACGAGCCTTCGCATTCACGCACAATCCTTATATTGCAGCCCGATATGTCGCTGAAGCGCCATCGCCGGGACGCAACGTCGTACACCATGTTTCCGCTTATTCCCACCCGGCTTCCTTCGACGGTTATGTATCCCTGCGAAAGCTCTTTTTCAAACGCATAAATTGAATGGCGGCAAATATTTTCAACAAGTCGCGCCACATCGCTCTTGCCCGCAACCATGTCGCGCACAAGCTCATCTCCGTCGGAATAGACAAGCTGAACATTTTTGCCGACGCGTATGCGTATCTCCTCAAGATCGTCTCGGCGAACAAGATCGCGCAGCCGCGAAAAACTCTCAGGCAGCATTCCGTATATCTCTCCGCGCGAATCGTGTGCACTCATCTCAATCACCTCAAACGTTTTCTAAACTATAGATATGAGCATGTACAATTTATAATGACAGCTTGTTTATAACGTGCAAAATCAATTCATGCGTCGTTCATACGCGCGCTGTTTTTAAGCGCACAATAAGCGCGCGCATCCGGGTAAACAAAAATACCGATATAATCCCCGTAAGTTGAAGCTCAATTTCAACCGTTCCGAACTCAAGGGTAGTATAGCCGCTCGAAACAAGCTCTGCGCAGCTGACGGCCATCGACGCAAAAAGCGGGGCGCACGACGCCGTAAGAAGACCCGCCCTAATTTTCATATTAAACGATGCCGCGGCAATTGATGCCGCCACCGCTATCCATATTTGTTCGCTGACGCCAATGCCTATACGTCTGACTCCCGCAAGTCCCGCAACGTACACAACCGTAAAGAACCCCCTCAAAAAAAACGCTTTCGGTTTTTCGCGGCGCAAGAACAAAAACGGCATAACCGCCGCAGCCATGTTTATGGTTATCTCGTGAACCGGCGACAGCGTAAACTGCTTTAGCGCAAGCATCGTCAGCGAAAACATAATTACGGCGAACCGTGACATTTTGAAGCTTCGAAGCGCAGAATCAAGCACACCAAACGCCGTCAATATCGCCGTGCATACAAGCATCAATGCTTCTATACTCATAAAACGCACCTCATTTACGGTTTAGTATGCCCTAAACGCGCGCCGTATTGTATGTAAATATTACTCAAAAAAGGCGCAGACGCATCTCTGCGTCAGCGCCTTGCTTCTAATCTTTTTATTTATCTAAGCTTTGCTCCAAGCTCCTTTGAAAGTCCGTCTATTATCGCGTTCATCGCCGCAGTTATCTCATCGTCGGACAGCGTATGATCCTCCGCACGGAGCGTAAACGAATACGCCATGCTCTTTTTGCCTATGGCTATTCCAGCACCGCGATATACGTCGAAGAGCTCAACGTTTTCAATTAAAACGTTCGCCTCCGTATGCGCTATCGTATTTGCAACATCGGCCGCCAAAACATCTTCATCAACAACTATGGCTATGTCCCTTGAGACAACGGGGTAGCGCGGTATCGGTGCATATGTTCTGCGCTCGTTTTTGAGCTTCGCTATCCTGTCAAAATTGAGCTCCGCGACATACGCCTTAACGGGAATGCCGAAATACTTCAAAAGGTTTGGATGTATCGCGCCCATTTCGCCTATGACTTCGCCGTCCGACAGTACTACCGCCTTTTGCCCCGGCTGGAAGTATTCTCCGCCGCCCGCAGCATATGACACGTTTCTTATGCCCACGCGTTCCATAAGTGTCTCGACAGTACCTTTGAGCGTGAAGAAGTCCTCTTTTTCGCCAAAGTAAGCTATACCTATCATTTTACGCTGCTCGGGCAGTATCTCGTTGTCTATATGGATATTGCCTACCTCAAAGAACCTGCCGTGGCCCGTCTTTTTGTTAAGGTTAAGCGCAAGAGCTTTCAGTATTCCGCTTATAAGTGTCGTACGCATAAGGCTCTGTTCTTCGCCGAACGGATTAAGTATTTTTACGTTCCTGCGCCTTTCGTCGTTCTCATCGAGCCTGAGCGCCGCAACGTCCTGCGGACTCGTGAAATTGTAGCTGTACATTTCATATGCACCCAAGGATACGAGCAGATCCTTAATCTTGTCTTCAAACGCGAAAAGCGGTCCCACCTTGCCCACAAATGTTTCGCCGCGCATAAGCGTCGGTTTTATAGGTTCATAGCCGTATAGACGTGCAATTTCCTCGGCTATATCCCAGTCAGCCTCTATGCCGCTCTCGATATCTGTCCTGAAATGCGGCACACCAATCTTCAGCCTTTCGCCGTTCAAGGTTCCGCAAATGCCTATCGTTCCAAGCATCTGAAGCATTTTTTCAGGCGTAAGGTCAAGGTTGATTATTTTGTTGACATGACGCCAGTCGACGTTAATAACGCGCTGAGAAATATCGGCGCTGCAAACATCAATCGTTCCGCCTACAACCTTGCCCGCGCCAAGCTCGTCTACAAGCTCTATTGCACGCTTGAGCGCAAGCATCGCGTTCACAGGCTCAACCCCCTTTGAGAAGCGCGCCGAAGCGTCCGTCGAATGCCTGAGCTTTCGCGACGTCGAGCGGATATTGCTGCCCTTGAATACCGCAGATTCAAACAGCACCGTTCTCGTTTCGTTCGTTATTTCTGAGTTTTCGCCGCCCATTACGCCCGCAATGCCTACGCCCTTCTCGGGATCCGCTATAAGGAGCATATCGTCCGTAACGTCGCGGAGCGCTCCGTCAAGCGTTCTAACCTTTTCTCCCTCATGAGCATTTCTTACCACAATGTGTCCATCCTTTACGCACGCAAGATCGAACGCATGCATGGGATGGCCGTACTCGATAAGCACATAGTTTGTGATATCCACTATGTTGTTTATCGGTCTCAAGCCTACGCTCCTCAATCGCTTCTGCATCCAGGCGGGCGACGGCTCTATCTTTATATCCGTCATAACCCTTGCGCAGTACCGCGGGCAAAGCTCGTTATTCTCGACTGTCACGGCGGCAAGCTCGTCTATGCTGCCTTCGCCCTCGATTTCTCTTATCGACGGCTCTTTGAATTCCTGACCGAGCGCCGACGCCGCTTCACGACACATGCCGATTATACTCTGGCAATCGGCTCTGTTCGGCGTAAGCTCAATATCAAAAATAACCGAATCGAGATCGAATGCCTCCTGTACGCGCTGACCGTTTATATGAGGCTCATTGAATACAAGCACTTCGTCAATTCCCGCCCCGGGATAATCGGCGTCGGTAAGTCCGAGCTCACGACCGCCGCAGAACATGCCAAAGCTTTCTACGCCGCGCAGCGAAGTCGGCCTTATTTCCATTCCGTCCGCAAGCGTCGCCCCGCAAAGCGCTACGGGTACCTGTGCGCCCTCAAACACGCGCTGCGAATTTGTAACGATTTGAAGGGGCAATTTCTCGCCTATGTCAACCGAGCATATTCTGAGCTTTTTTGCGTCGGGATGAGGTATTATTGATTTTATCGTGCAAACGACAACGTTCTTTATGCCCGGCATTTCGTCGGCCACCTCTGCCGTCTCAAAGCCTCGCTTCATCAAAAGCTCGACGAACTCCTCGTTCGTTACATTGTAGTCAACATATTCTTTCAACCATTTAAGCGGTAATTTCATATCGTTTGTACCTCCTTATCAGAACTGCTTCAGGAAGCGTGCGTCATTTTCGTACTGGAGCCTTATATCGGATATGCCGTATTTGAGGCTTGCCACCCTATCAACGCCTACGCCGAACGCAAAAGCATTCCATTCTTTCGGATCAAGCCCGCAGTTCTCAAGCTCGTGCGGGTTTGTTATACCGCAGCCGAGTATCTCAAGCCATCCGGTTCCTTTGCATACCCTGCATCCCTTGCCGCCGCAAATCGTGCAGGACATGTCCACCTCTGCCGACGGTTCCGTAAACGGAAAGTAGCTCGGCCTGAAGCGTGTTTTTACTTCGCTTCCGAACACGGCGTTTATGAACGCCGAAACAGTTCCCTTCAGATCCCCAAACGAAATGTTTTTGTCCACTACAAGCCCTTCAAGCTGCATAAACACAGGGCTGTGACTCGCGTCAACCTCGTCCACCCTGAATACCCTTCCCGGTATCGCAAGCCTGAACGGCGGTTCAAGCGTCATTAGGGCCCGTGCCTCGCAAGGAGTCGTGTGCGTACGGAGAACCACGTTTTCGTTTATATAAAACGTATCCTGCATATCTCTCGCAGGGTGGTCCTTCGGGAGATTCAGCTTTGTAAAGTTATAATCATCATATTCTATTTCGGGTCCATCAAACGTTGTAAATCCCATACCGACAAGCGCGTCTCTTATCTCACGATAAACCTGCGTAAGCGGATGAAGTCTGCCGAGCGGGACGTCGCGCTTACCCGGCTCCGTTACATCAATCGCTTCCTTCTTAAAGCGCATCTCCTGCATGTATTCATCAACTTTCGCCTTGCGCTCAGCAAATCGTGCTTCAAGCTCCTGCTTTACGAGGTTCGCGCTTTTACCCATCGCGGCGCGCTCCTCCTTAGACAGACCGGCCATTCCGCGCAGTATCGATGTAAGCGAACCGCTCCTCCCGAGAACGGATACATACCATTCTTCAAGCTCCGCTCCGTTTTCGATAGTGTCAAGCTTTATTAGCATGTTTTTCTTGATTTCCTCAAGACTGTGGATCATTTATCCAGCACCTCCAAAAATAAGTAAAAGCGCATTCATCCCCAAGGGACGAGCGCGCTTAGATCTCGTGGTACCACCCAAATTCATTTCGCCGCGGCGAAACCTCTATCAAGCTGTATCGGGCTTGACCCGACGCCGACTACACACCGAAAATAATGGCTTCACCGACGCTGCTTCATGGGAGAACGCTGCCAAGTCTTAGCGCGGCTCGCTTTCAGCCTACGTCGAACCTCTCTTTCGGCGCGTATAACAGGGCTTTTCCCACTCAACGCATTGTATTCGCGCGGATTATACCATATTCGGTTCGCATATTGCAACAGTTTTCATTTTGATTTATCATCCGCTCAAGTGTTTTTTCAGCGGCGTGCCGAACGAATCATTTTGCAGAGTTTCCTCTTTACCCTGCGAGCAAACGCCGCAGCGTTTCCAATGCAGAGGAACGGATATCTCAGCCCTTTCTCGTAGAAAAGCTTATATATTATTCCGTCCGTTTTGCCCTTAACGGCGCGTTCGAGCCGTTCGGCTTCGTATCGATATCTTGCGAGCTCCGTATTATAGCTTCCCCAATGTATTATTCTGTAATCAAGCGTTTTTCCGCCGCGCGTAAATCGCGCCCTGCCCTTTGAGATGTCCGCATCAAGGAACCTTGAGTTCGGAGCGATAAGCATCTCGTCGTAATCTGCTGGACGGCACTTATTTACAGCCATCCCGAGCGCGAATACAGGCTCATCCGCCGGCTCCTTGAATATGCGGAACGCGTAGTCGCCGTAGTGTTCTGTACAATACTTTGCGACCTCAAACACCCTTTCGCACGTCTGAGTTTTGCGCATAAAGTATACGCCGCCATTCATGCTTATGACGTATT
Source organism: Clostridiales bacterium (assembly GCA_004558825.1). Lineage (GTDB taxonomy): Bacteria > Bacillota > Clostridia > Christensenellales > CAG-138 > SFDB01. The sequence goes on along the minus strand of SFDB01000002.1, from coordinate 152,032 downwards.
CGATATCCGATTCGAACTCCTTCATTCCGCTTGGTATATACCATCCCTTTGCAACGGTCAAGTCGTTCCATATACAGCCAAACGGAGCAAAATCGCTGCCGTTTTCGAATATTCCCCACCAGCGATTTATATCATCATATATAAGGCAGTCGGCCTCTATATATATTGTTTCGTCAAACGGCATCACTTCGTAAAGACGAAGCTTATCCATGTAGCTTCGCGCGGGATTGTCTATGATTATTACTTCATCGAACTCTTCCGTATACTTGTTCTCGCGGTCGCACACAAGTGCAAACTTCATAGGCTGTTTTGCAAACATGCGATATGACCATAAAAGCCTTTGCGCCATTCGATAATACATCTCTTTGCCGGTGGCTATCGTAACGAACCCGCGCGTTTTTTCGCTCTCTTCCATATTGCACTTCCTTTTAGCTATCTGTAGTTTATTTTGCAGCAAACGGTCACCATGCAGTCTATAAATCGTGTCATTTCATGAACTACAGGTATCGACAAGACTCGGTTTTTAAGCGTGTGCTTCCGCTCTTTTCCTTCCGCCGCATACATTTTGCATATGTCGCCCGTCAACGCAGATCGTTCTTTTCCGATATGCTGCGTTCTTCTCAACGACGCGGCAACAGTGTATGCGCTGCGCCAAAAGGAATACTCCGCAGCAGCCATGTACGCCCTCTTTTGATTATCTGAAAGCTCCGAATTATCTATCGTTTCAAATATAAGCCTGTGCTCGAGCAAAATGTTGTCCGCAAGGTCCTCCCGCGGCTTTCTTGTAAGTGACTCCGCCGAATCAAAAGTCATAACGTAAAGCGCGTCTTTTATTGTCAAAAGGCATGATACCTCTTGGCAATAGCGCACCACAAACACCTTGTCCTCGCCTACTCTCAGCCTTTCATCAAAACGCAGGTGCGCTTTTTTTATAATATCGTTTAAGTACACTTTATTCCAGACGGCGTTCAATTGCTGCTTTCTGAGCGCTTTAACAAGAAATCTGACCGTCTCGTTGCGATCTGCCGTACCGCGCAGCGTCCGCCTGCATTTGCTTTTCAGGTTCACTCCCTCAAACTCGCTCTCAAAAATCAGCAGTTGGCATTTTTCGTCGAGATAGCGCTCAAGTGTTTCAAAATAGCCGTCGAGAACATAGTCGTCGCTGTCAACAAAGACTATATAACGGCCTTTCGCGTTGTCGAGCCCGAGATTTCTTGCCGCAGAGGCGCCTCTGTTCGGTTGTTCGAAATAGACTATTTCGTTGTGTTTTGCAGCATATTCCTTGCAGATGCATCCGCTGCCGTCAGTCGATCCGTCGTTTATAAGAAGCAGCTCGAACGAAGAAAACTCTTGTTCAAGCAAGCTGTCAAGGCAGCGTGTTAAGGTTGATTCGGCATTGTATACCGGCACGATAACCGAAAACTTCATTTCATTCTTTGGCAATCCACTAATATCGGCCGAATCATTCGAATACTGCGTCCGTTCCGCATACGCGTGCTTTCCGTAAGGCCTTGAACGCATATTCGTCAGGATTCGAACCAATATAACGTATGCTATACTTTTTCACGCAAATTGTCAACCGCTTGCATCACGGCGGTATAAGATTCCTTTGCAGGCATCTATGTTTTGTCGTCCGTCATCAATGCCTGAGTATCGCTTTTTGAATATATTTCATTATACTTTGCGCGTATCGACTTCATATCCGTCCATGCGTCGTACTTTTTCGATTCATCCCTAAGGAGCGCCGCAGGATGATACGTCGCGATTATATGTACTCCGCTTTTGCATATCCACTTTCCCCTGTCCCTTGTTATGCGCGTTTGAGGGCCGCATATGTACCTCGCTGCCGTAGCGCCGAGGCATACGATTATCTGCGGACGAACAAGGACAAACTGCTCGCGCAGGTAAGGCAGGCACGCAATCGCTTCTTCGTCGGTAGGCGTCCTGTTATTGGGTGGACGGCATTTCACTATATTCGCTATATAAACATCATCGCGCGTCAAATTGATCGCCGCAAGCATCTTGTTAAGCAGCTTCCCGGCAGCGCCGACAAAAGGAATACCCTGCACATCTTCATCTCGCCCCGGCCCTTCGCCCACAAGCATTATGCGCGCCCTTGGATTCCCATCACCTATTACGACATTTGTGCGCGTTGTACAAAGACCGCATAATTGGCATATATGCGCTTTTGCATAAAGCTCATGCCAGTCGCAATGCATCAGCCTATACCTTCAATGAAGTTCAATACGTCTGCAAATACTTCTTGCCGGTTTATCTCGTTAATTACTTCGTGGCGCGCTTTATCATAAAGCTTCAAGGTAACATCATGTCCTGTGTCTTTGAGCTTTTTCGACACCTCTTTAACGCCTTTCCCATAATTTCCGACAGGGTCGCCTGTTCCTGCTATTAACAGTATAGGCACATTCGGGACCTTGCCCGCCCATTCTTTTGCGCTGATTTCTCCAATACCGTCAAAAAGATCGCGGAATCCCGCGTTTGTGAATACAAAGCCGCAGAGCGGGTCGTTTTCGTATTTTTCGACCGCTTCCTTATCGCGTGACAGCCAGGCGTACGGACTCTTTGAATCTTTTATCCGTTTACAGTATGAACCGAACGCCATCCCGTTCAAAAAATCTCCCTTCGCGTATAGGCCATGTTTCCTTATTTGTGACTTTACAAGAATCTTTGCTATCGGAAGCGCAGGATTCCTGCCCGCCGTACCCGAAAACACAAACGCATTCGCATCGCCGCAGCGCGAAGCGTATGTCCGCGCAACGAACGAACCCATGCTGTGCCCAAAAACAATGTACGGAACTTTTCCAAACTTTTCCTCCGCCACATCATGCACGCGCTTCACATCCTCAACAAGTCTGTCCCAACCGTTCGCCTCGGCAAAAAAACCTTCGTGCTTTGCGTCGCGCATGGTGCTGCCGTGCCCCAAATGGTCATGACCGATAACACAATATCCGTTATCCGTCAAAAAAGACGCAAAATCATCGTATCGCTCGATATGCTCACTCATCCCGTGAACTATCTGCACCACACCCCTTGGATTTTCGCATTCCCATAAAACAACGCTTATGTTTTCGCCGACAGCAGACGACTCAATGCGCATACGGCTCTTTTTCACCTTCAACACCTCCGCTTTGTTTTATTTATAATACCATAATTTCTGTATACAAATAATGCATAAAAACAAAACTTCGTCATCTTTTCACCTTATAGACATAAAGCCGTATTTATCAGAATGAATTAAAATGATATAATCATAAAAAACTATTCACGCGGAGGTGAGTATAAAATGCTTTGCGAGATATGTGGACAAAACGAAGCGATTATTCATCGCGTTATGATAATAAACGGAAAAAGAACCGAACAGCACTTTTGCGCGAAATGCGCCAAAGAAATAGGTCTCGGGGCTTTGAAGGTACCCGTAATGCCCGACATTATGACACAGTATTTACAGCCTGAATCCGACGACGCCGAATGCGGATGCGGAACGACAATACGCGAATTTAAACGCACGGGAATTTTGGGATGCGAATCGTGCTATACGGATATGCGCGACGAGCTCATGCCCATAATAAAGCGCCTGCAGGGCGGACGCATAGAGCACCGCGGCCATATTTCATCTTGCTCGGAAGCAACTAAGCTTTACGAGCTTAAAAAGCTGCGCAACGATCTTGCCGAAGCCGTAAACAACGAGCAGTACGAGCTCGCTGCCGAGCTGCGCGACAAAATAAAGGCGCTTACCGCAACGCAGGAGGTCGAGACAAATGAACAATAACGGCATCGTGATGGGCAGCGGAATAAAGCTGTCGCGCAACATAAAAGGGATTCCGTTCCCGAACAAAATGAACAAAGGAAACGCCGAGCACGTCCAAAAGGCCGTGTTTGATGCATTCGGCGGCTTCGACAACTTCGATTTTTTACCCGCAGATTCGCTTGACGAGCCAAAAAAAGTCGCTCTTATCGAACGCTTTGGATGCGGTACGGAGCTGCTTAAAAGCAAGCTCGCATCGGTTCTGATTGCCAAAAACATCGGAACCGTGATAACGCTCAACGCCGAAGATCATGTGTCGATACAGTGCTCCTCCCGCAATTTTGAGCTTGAAGCGCTTTACGCCACTGCATGCGGCATACAAGATATACTCGAAAAATCAATCGAGTTCTCGTTTGACCCCCAGCTTGGCTATTTAACAGCGTCTCCGTCCAACGTCGGCACCGGTCTCAAGGCTTCCGCCGCAATACACCTCGCAGGCGTGTCGCTGACAAAACAGACGGAACATCTGATAATGAGTTTGACAAAGCTCGGATGTACCGTCGAGGGTATTTACGGCGACGGAGCGCAGACACTCGGGAGCATATTCAGAGTTTCAAACCAATATACGCTCGGACTGACGGAGCAGGAGATAATCAAGGCCCAAACAGATATCGTCAGCCAGCTTGCAGAACAGGAAATGCATATACGCGAAGCCGTGAACACAAAAAATCCGAATGAGCTTGCAGATATGTGCTCACGCTCGCTTGGTGTCTGCAGATACGCGCGCAGGCTTTCTTTCAACGAACTCGTGCAGCATGTGTCAAACATCAAGTTCGGCGCAAGCCTTGGTATACTCGACGTTACGCAGGAGGCGTCGGATAAGCTTCTCGAGGAATGCGGCATGTCGCTCGAGGGTGTGAACGGCACGGCGCTCAACAGCGAAGCGGAGCTTGCTATCCGCGCAAAACGCGCAAACGATATTTTGAAGGCATATTGATTTCGGAGGAAACAATGAGCATTTTTGATAGATTTACAGAAGGCGCACGCAGGGCGATGGTGCTTGCGCAGGAGTGCGCCAAAAAGTTGAACCATAACTACGTTGGCAGCGAACACCTGCTCGCGGGTCTTTTGTGTGAACGCGACGGCGCAGCCGCTAAAGCGCTCATGCGCTTCGGCGTGACCGAAAGCGATGTAATGAACGCCGTTTCGCTCATCCCGAACGCGTCAGTCAGGCAGTTCACCGACAGCTTCGGCTACACTCCGAGCACAAAGAAAATACTTGAAATGAGCCTCTACGAAGCAAAAGAGCTGAAAAACAGCTATATCGGCACTGAACACATATTGCTTGCCATAATCAATGAGCGTGGCTGCGCGGCAGCGCGCGTGCTGTCGGAGCTCGGCGTCGACTTGAACATGCTTCGCAAGGCCGTTGTTCAATCAACGTCGGGCGAGCTTAAGACGCCGGCTTTTAACGAGCGCAAAACAGGCGAATCCCAAACGTCGACTCTCGACATGTACAGTAAGGATATAACAAGGCTTGCCGAACTCGGCGAGCTTGACCCCGTAATAGGACGGCAAAACGAGATACAGCGAATCGTCCAGATACTCAGCCGCCGCACAAAGAATAATCCCGTGCTCATAGGCGATCCCGGCGTAGGAAAAAGCGCCATAATCGAAGGATTGGCACAAAGGATAATATCGGGAGATATTCCTGAGCTTCTCAGCGGCAAACGCCTCGTGTCTCTCGACCTTGGCGCCATGCTTGCGGGCACAAAATACAGGGGCGAATTTGAGGAGCGCATAAAAAGCGTCATCAATGAGCTTAACGAAACAAAGAACACAATACTTTTCATAGACGAGCTGCATACCATAGTTGGCGCAGGCGCATCCGAAGGCAGCGTTGACGCCTCCAACATACTGAAGCCGGCGCTCGCTCGCGGCGAGATACAGGTCATAGGAGCAACGACGCCCGACGAATACCGACGCTATATTGAAAAGGACGCCGCTCTCGAGCGTCGCTTTCAGCCCGTTACCGTCGGCGAACCCACAAAGGAACAGGCGGTGCAAATACTTCTCGGACTCCGTGACAGGTACGAGGCGCATCACAATGCCCGCATAACCGATGAGGCCATAAACGCAGCCGTGGAGCTTTCAAGCCGCTATATTCCCGACAGATTCTTGCCCGATAAGGCCATCGACCTTATGGACGAGGCCGCAAGCCGCGTCAGACTGCGCGAATATGACACGCCCTCCGATATGAAGCAGATGGAGGCAAGGCTTCAATCGCTTCTTAAAGAAAAGGAAGAGGCTGTCAACAACCAAAACTATGAGCGTGCGGCTGCTTTGCGCGACGAAGAACAACATCTTCGCGCAGGCATCGACAGGCGGCGCAACGATTGGGAAAGCTCCCGCGATGACAGCCGCTGCACGGTTTGCGAAGACGATATAGCTCAGGTAGTAAATTCATGGACCGGCATACCCGTTAAGCAGCTCACGCAAGACGAGAGCGAAAAGCTATTAGGTCTTGAGGCTCTGCTCCATGAACGCGTCGTGGGTCAGGACGAAGCCGTGTCCGCCGTTTCACGCGCAATAAGAAGAGCTCGCGCCGGTCTTAAAGACCCACAGCGCCCCATCGGCTCATACCTGTTTCTCGGGCCTACGGGCGTGGGCAAAACAGAGCTTTCACGCGCTCTTGCAGAAGCCATGTTCTCAGATGAAAACGCGATGATACGCCTCGATATGTCGGAATACATGGAGCCGCATTCGGTCGCAAAGCTGATAGGCTCGCCGCCCGGTTACGTCGGATATGACGACGGCGGTCAGTTGACAGAACGCGTGCGCCGCAAGCCTTACTGCGTTATTCTGTTCGACGAAATCGAAAAAGCTCACGCCGACGTGTTCAACATACTGCTTCAGGTGCTCGAGGACGGCAGACTTACCGACTCAAAAGGCAGGACCGTCGACTTCCGCAACACCATAATCATCATGACTTCAAATCTTGGCGCGTCAAAGCTCCAAACGGGCAATGTTGTCGGTTTCGGCTCTGACAGATCCGTTTTCTCTTATGAGAGCATGAAAGAAAACATGATGAGCGAGCTCAAAAAAGCATTCAGGATAGAATTCTTAAACAGAATTGATGAAATAATAATATTCCATACCCTCGAACGCGAACAAACAATGCAGATAGTCAAGCTTATGCTCAACAGCGTCATAATGCGTCTGAGAGAGCGCAATATCGAGCTTACTGTCACAAATGATGCAGCGCACATGCTCGCCGACGAAGGCTTCGATATTCAATACGGCGCAAGGCCGCTGAGACGCGCCATTCAGCACCAGCTTGAGGACAGCCTGAGCGAAGCTATTCTTTCAGGCGAGGTTAAGCTCGGCGACAAGGTTGAGATGTACGTTGATAACGGCGAATTCAAATTCAGAACATTATAAAACACTTTTGGGGGGATTATGGAACTTAAGCGGTTTGGTTTGGGAATAAGATTTGACCTGATGTCGGACGCTGTTGACGACACCTCAGCGCGTTATATGCTCGAAGAGGTGTTTTCCGTGCTTACCGTATCGGAGCTTAAAGGGCTGAGTGTTTACGGCGGCATATCAAACGCCGACAAGGCTGCAGGGCAGAACATATACACGGTCGTAATAATGGGCGGCAGCCTCAAAGAAATGCGCAAGATATATGAGAAGCTTGATAACGATGCCGGCATAAACATGTATCTTGCTTCTACGCTGCCCTATATTGAAAATAACCGGCTCGCTGACATGGAAGGGCTTCTTTATTTTGGAGAAGTAAAAGCGGACGGCACGATGAAAAACGGCGACCACGACATGTATTCCCTCAGCGTTCCTAAAAGGCACGGCAAAAAACGTCCGGTAGGACGCGGTATAAAAATACTGCTTGCGCCCGATTCGTTTAAAGGAACAATATCGTCAAAGGACGCGATAAAGCGCATCACGATGGCCGCAAGACGAAACTTTCCCGGTGTAAAAGTCGTAAACGTACCCATTGCCGACGGCGGCGAGGGCACTGTTGAGGCGTTCGTAACGGCTGCAAGCGGGGTCTATCGCATCTGCGACGCAAGCGATCCGCTCGGCAGACGAATCAAAGCCGCATACGGCGTGATATACGGCAAAACCGCCGTCATCGAAACGGCCCAGGCTTCGGGTTTGACGCGCATAAATAAAGATGAGCTTGATATAATGAGCGCTTCAAGTCTTGGAACAGGCGAGCTGATACGACGGGCGCTCGACGAAGGCGTTGCCGAAGTCATCGTCGGTCTCGGCGGAAGCGCGACCAACGACGGAGGAATGGGCTGCGCAATTGCCCTCGGAGTGAAGTTCTACGATGAAAACGGCAATGAACTTAGCGGCTGCGGTGAAAACCTTATTAAAATTAAAAAAATCGATACGGAGCTTCTTCATCCGCGGCTTAAAAACGTTAAGCTATCCGCATTCTGCGACGTCAGCAATCCCCTCACCGGTGAAAACGGCGCAACGCGTGTTTACGCCCCGCAAAAGGGCGCTTCCGCAGAGCAGATATCGGAGCTTGAGCGCGGCATGGAAAACTACCGCAGCGTACTAAAGGAAACCTTCGGCGTAGATGCCAACCATGTCAACGGTTCGGGCGCTGCCGGAGGCCTCGGCGCAATGCTCAACATAATACTCGGTGCAGAGCTAAAAAGCGGAATCGATGCGCTTCTGGACGCAGTGCGCTTTGAAACACTGCTCAAAGGTGTCTCGCTCGTTATAACCGGGGAAGGTCGCCTTGACGCCCAAACAGCTCGATACGGGAAGGCTGTCGCAGGCGTAATGAAACGCTGCCGGAAGCGTAACATACCCGTAGCTATCCTTGCAGGCTGCATGGGCGAAGGCGCCGAAGAGATATATTCTTTAGGCAATGCCGGCGTGATGACACTCGTCAACTCCCCTATGACCGCCGAGCAGGCGCAGGCAGATTACATACGTCTGTTCGATGACGCCGCTGACAGAATGTTCAGATTTATACGAATGGGACGTGACGTTGAAAAGCTTGGCGCACCGAAGGCGCCGCGGCATTGATTATGAAATAAAAGGGCGGCTTTACAGCCGCTTATTATTTCAATAACCTTGCACAGCATGTCATACATAATCAATCAAGAAAGTCACGGAGCTTCTTGCTTCTGCTGGGGTGACGAAGCTTCCTGAGCGCTTTTGCCTCAATTTGGCGTATGCGTTCGCGCGTCACGTTAAACTCCTTGCCAACCTCCTCGAGAGTGCGCGTCTTTCCGTCGTCAAGGCCAAACCTAAGCCTAAGCACCATTTCCTCGCGAGGTGTAAGCGTGTCGAGCACTTCAAGAAGCTGTTCGCGCAGAAGTGTAAACGAAGCTATCTCTGCGGGTGCCGGCGCTTCGTCGTCCGGTATAAAGTCACCCAGATGGCTGTCATCCTCCTCGCCTATAGGCGTCTCGAGCGATACGGGTTCCTGCGCTATCTTTTTTATCTCGCGTACCTTTTCTACCGTCATTCCGAGCTCCTTCGCAAGCTCTTCGGGGCGCGGCTCTCTACCAAGCTCCTGTGTAAGCTGACGCTGACAGCGTATGAGCTTGTTGATGGTTTCCACCATGTGCACGGGTATCCTTATAGTGCGTGCCTGATCGGCTATCGCACGTGTTATGGCCTGCCTTATCCACCATGTAGCATACGTCGAAAATTTGTAGCCCTTCCTATAATCGAATTTTTCGACGGCCTTTATGAGCCCGAGATTTCCCTCCTGAATAAGGTCTAAGAACAAAAGACCCTTTCCAACATATTTTTTGGCGACGCTGACAACCAGTCTGAGATTAGCTTCGGCAAGCTGCTGCTTCGCATCCTCATCGTTATTAGCCATGCGTTTGGCTATCTCAATTTCCTGCTGCGCTGTTAGAAGCGGAACCTTACCTATCTCCTTAAGATACATACGAACCGGATCGTCTACGCTGATACCTTCCGCAGCAGCTATCTGCGTCTCGATTTCTGTCATATCCTCTACGGTTTCCATTTCCGCAGCGTTGTCCTCCACTACATCGATGTTAAGCGCCTCAAGTTTGTCGTAAACACCCTCAATGTGCTCAGAATCAAGCTCGACCTCCTCGAGCGTATCCATTACCTCTTTGTAGGTCAAAACTCCCTTTTGCTTACCTTTCTCGATCAGCTCGTCAACCTTTGCCGTGCGAGATTCCTTTTCTTCCATGAAAGACCATCCTTTATGATTTATTTCGTTGTTTTAGTTCTTTAATGAGCGCGGCGTACTCGTCGCTAAGCCTCATACGCTTATCGCCGCTCGCGTTCTTCATGCCGTTTGCAACGGATTGCAGCTTGTTCTTCAAGTCGATAACAGTTATCCGTTCAATGCAGTCCGCGGCGGTGACATATCCGTCCGTTATACTCTCCTGCTCAATAAGCGCCGGAGTGAGCATCTGCTCATCACCGGGCATTGCGGCAAGTATTGCGCCAATATTCGGCGTTTCTCCGCGCTCATAGCATTCTGCAATCGCTTTATAGCATCCCTTTATGTCGTCATTAACGAACACGTTTTCTACAGAGAAATCCGGATGCTTTCGTATCCTCACAAACACGTCTTTGCCCATCAAAGCGCACGCAAGTATCGTCAATTCGCACTTTTCCCGCTCCGACAGCTCACTCGGTGATTTTTTATCTCTATTATTCCGTGTGAGTGCAAAGCTATTCGCATTGTCGTCTTTTGAATCCAGTTCGCACTGCTTTACGATAGCTTCAAGCGATATTCCCGTCTTTTCGGCTACATATTTACAGTAGCGTCTCTGTATTACAGGCTTGAGCTTGGCAATATAATTGCATGCGCTCTCGGCATATTTCTCGCGTCCGTCATCAGTCATGAGGTCATAGCTTTGGCTCATAAAGTCAAGCTTAAACATTTCGAGCGTCCTCGCCGAATCCTTCAGCTTCAAGAATGCTTCCGCCCCATATTTCTTGACAAAATCGTCGGGATCCATATCGTCGGGTATCGTTATTACCTTGACGTCTATTCCCTCCGCCGCAAGTATATCAAGCCCTCTAAGCGTCGCATTCCTTCCTGCGCTGTCACCATCGTAAGCTATAAACACCTTTGATACATAGCGTTTTATGAGCTTAGCCTGTTTTGCGGTAAGCGCCGTGCCGAGTGACGCAACCGCATTGTCTATACCGGCGGAATGCAATCTGATTGCGTCCATGTAGCCCTCTACCATTATTATGTCGTCGATTTTCTTGCCTTTGAGCAGGTTTATGGCATAGAGATTGGCACGCTTTGAGTATATCGGAGTATCCCCCGTATTGATGTACTTTGGTGTTTCGTCCGCGATCATCGTCCTTGCGCCAAACGCGACCACACGCTCGTTTGCGGCGATTATCGGGAATATCACGCGCGCGCGGTATGCGTCGTACACACGTCCGCTTTTCCCCTTTACGGCAAGTCCTGCAGATATAAGTTCGTCCTCTCTGTAGCCCTTTTCGAGCATATGCTTTTTGAGGTCTTCCCATCCTTCAGGTGCATAGCCTATGCCGAATCTTGTCACCGCTGCCCGGTCTATGCCGCGCTTGGCAAGATATTCGCGCGCTTTCACACCATTGTCACCCATAAGCTGCTTATGATAGAACATCGCTGCATCTCGACAAGCATTATACAAGCGCTCCTTTAGAGCACGTTCACGGCGAAGCTGCTCATCATTTATTTCACTCGGGAGCTCCATATTCACGCGCCTTGCCAGAAACGCGACCGCTTCCGGATAGTTCAGTTTCTCCATCTCCTTGATGAACTGAACGACCCCGCCGCCTGCATGGCAGCCGAAGCAGTAGTACATCTGCTTATCAGCGGAAACCGAAAAGGAAGGCGTCTTTTCGCTGTGGAACGGGCAGCAGCCCCATAGCCGCCTGCCCTTAGGCGTAAGCTCAACATACTCCGCCACTACGGAGGCGATGTCATTTTTGCTAAGCAGCTCGTCCATCCATGCTTCCGGGAACAGCGCCATCCAAACAGCTCCTTTCCGATTTTTGTTTATTCGCCGCGTTCTTCATTTTTCCTGCAAAAAATCGACAAAATGCGCTGCGAATTTATACCCAGTCCTTCGGAACAAATATACGCACATAGTCGTTGACGGCATATCTGTCAGTCATGCAGGCGATATAGTCGGCAACTATTCTTTCTTCTCCATCTTCATCGATATACATCTTAAACTCTTCGGGCAGCTTGTCGATGTGCTCACTATAGTACTTAAAAAGCGCACGCACGACGTGGTTCGCCTTTTCCTCCTCAGCTTTCGCTGTTTTATTGAGGTATACCCTTTTGAACATAAACTCACGGAGGTCATCGAACGACGCGCTTATCTCATCCGACATACGAATGAACGGTTCGTCGTAGCTCATGCGCAGCACATCAGTTATAAGCGTGTTTATGCGTTCACCATGCGTCGCGCCGAGCAACCGTAAACACTTTGAAGGGATATCGTCTATTCTGAGCACACCTGCTCGAACGGCATCATCGATATCATGATTTATGTAAGCGATTCTGTCCGAAATGCTAACCACTGCGCCTTCTAACGTCTGCGGCTTGCCTGACTTTTTATGGTTCAGTATCCCGTCCCTCACCTCAAAAGTAAGATTTAGCCCGCGGCCGCCGTTTTCCAGCTTTTCAACGACTCGTATGCTTTGCACGTTATGTTCAAACCCGCCCTTAACTATCTCGTTGAGCACGCTTTCACCCGAATGACCAAACGGCGTATGGCCAAGATCGTGCCCGAGCGCAATAGCTTCCGTCAAATCTTCGTTAAGTCTAAGTCCGCGAGCAAGCGTGCGTGCTATCTGCGACACCTCAAGCGTGTGCGTCAGGCGCGTCCTGTAGTGATCACCCGCAGGCGACAGGAATACCTGCGTCTTGTGCTTCAGCCGCCTAAACGATTTACAGTGGATTATCCTGTCCCTGTCACGGACATATTCCGTTCTTACAGGACATTCGTTAATGGGTTTATCGCGTCCTTTTGTCTGCGATGACAGCGCGGCATATTTCGAAAGGGTAAGCTTTTCCATTTTCTCAGCGTGCTTCCTGAACATTTCGGCCGTTACGTCTGTCATATGCTCACCTCATCAATTCTTATAATGTATTTATTCGCCACCCAAGCGCATAATCCTTTATTAACGCGAAAAAACGGAGAATGCGCTTCTTTGAGCATTCCCCGTTCGTTTATCAGCTATGCTGTCAGCCCGCTATGCTGTCATATGTTTCCTTAACCTTGAGTATGAATCCTTCTGTATCAAGAACCGTCTTGTTTTCGAGATCCGCAAGAAGCGCAAGATCCTTCGTCATAAAGCCGTCTTGAATTGTCTTAAGGGACGCCTTCTCCATATTGTCGGCAAACTTAACGAGCTCATCGATACCGTCGAGCTGTCCGCGTTTTCTGAGTGCGCCCGTCCAGGCAAACAGAGTGGCCATCGAGTTGGTCGACGTCGTTTCCCCTGCCTTATGCTTATAGTAGTGACGCGTGACCGTACCGTGAGCCGCCTCGTACTCGTAATTACCGTCGGGGGAAACGAGAACGCTTGTCATCATCGCAAGAGAGCCGAACGCCGTCGCCACCATGTCGCTCATTACATCGCCGTCATAGTTCTTACAAGCCCAGATGAATCCACCGTTTGAGCGGATAACACGCGCAACCGCATCATCGATAAGCGTATAGAAATACTCTATGCCTTCCGCCTCAAACCTCGCCCTGTACTCTTTGTCGAATATTTCTTGGAATATATCCTTAAACGTATGGTCGTATTTCTTCGAGATCGTATCCTTGGTGGAGAACCAGAGGTCTTGCTTTGTCGAAAGGGCGAATTCGAAGCATGCGCGCGCAAAGCTCTGGATAGAATCATCCTTGTTGTACATACCCATGAGCACGCCGGGGCACTTAAAATCGAATACAGTTTCGTCAAACAGAACATTACCCTCGCTGTCTGTGAACTTTATCTCAGCCTTTCCCGCTTTGGGTACGCGATATTCTGTGCATTTATATATATCGCCGTACGCATGACGCGCAATCGTTATTGGCTTAGTCCACGAACGCACGGAAGGCTTAAGGCAGTCGAGCGTTATCGGGGTGCGGAATACGGTTCCGTCAAGTATGGCGCGGATAGTGCCGTTCGGGCTCTTGTACATTCTCTTGAGGTTGTACTCCGTCATGCGCTGCGCGTTCGGCGTAATCGTCGCACATTTGACGCCAACGCCGTACTTCTTTACGGCTTCAGCCGCCTGAACGGTTATCCGGTCATCCGTCTCATCGCGCTTTACAAGCCCAAGATCATAGTACTCGGTCTTGAGGTCAACGTAAGGCTCGATAAGGTTCTTTTTGATCATTGCCCAGATAATTCTGGTCATTTCGTCGCCGTCCATCTCAACAAGAGGCGTGCGCATCTGAATTTTAGCCATTGTTATTCTTCTCCCTTTCGTATTTTGGCAGTCTTTGCCCCGACGCGCTCTTGTTTATGACATCGGAGCTGTATGCATAAGTGGATTCCTTTTTCTGCTCATAAGCGGCATAAGCGTACTCTACAAGCATATCCACCAATTGCTTAAACTTTATCCCCATTGGCTCGAACAAGTAAAACGCAAAGGAGCCCGGGATTGTGTTAATCTCGCAAACATATATTTTTTCTGTCGCGGGATCTATCATGTAGTCCACTCTCACGACGCCCTTGCACTCGAGCATTCTGAATATCTTCGCCGTATAATCGCGAATTGTATCGGTCAGCTCGTCGCTAATCGGCGCTGGAATTTTTCGCGCTGCTCCCTTCATACCCTTGCCGCCGCGCGTGTACTTATCATCGAAGGTAAGGAATTCATCCCAAGCAATAGGCTCCTCGCATACAGAGGGCGTAACCTCTCCGTCAAAGCCTATGCAAGCACAGTTTATCTCAATGGGCTTTTCTATTCCCTTTTCGATTATGATACGCCTGTCAAACGCTGACGCCACGTCAACCGCGCGTTCGAGCGTTTCCCTGTCGACAGCCTTGCTTATGCCTATCGACGAGCCGAGATTGGCAGGCTTCACATACAAAGGATATCCTAATTTTTCAGCGTTATCAAGTATACCTTCTCTGTTTTTCTTCCATTCCGAACGATAGCAGTATATGCTGTCAAGGACCGGGATGCCCATGCTGTAAAAGACGCTCTTCATGACTATCTTATCCATGCCGACAGCCGAGCCGACAAGGCCGCTGCTCGTATAAGGTATGTCCGCAAGCTCTAACAGCCCCTGAACGCAGCCGTCCTCTCCGTGCATTCCGTGGAGCGCAAGTATTGCGCAGTCAAGCTCGCATACCTTTGCGCTCTTTTTGAACAGCCCGCCCTGCGAAAGCGCATAAAGTCCGTTCATGCCGGGTACGGGCGGAAGTATAACCTTCGTTATTCCCTTCATCGATGGATCGAAGGTCTTATAATTCTTTATATCTCTAAGCGGTTCGCCGACGAACCATTCTCCGTCCTTGGATATATATATTGGAAAAGCGTCGTATTTGCTTTTATCGGCGTTTTCCAAAATTTGCAGTCCCGAAATTATCGAAATCTCGTGCTCAGCCGAGCGGCTGCCAAATATAACACCAAGCTTTTTCAAGATAAACCTCCTGTTTATTCGTTATAATTGTCGGAAAGATCGTTCTCGAACAAAACCACGCATCCGTTCTCGGTAAAAAGCGGAAGCTTTTCTGTCGCTTCATCGAGCGTCGCAACACGCACTACGCAGCTCTTGTCAAATCCATTTGAGAGCAGTCCGTGCTCAATCGGATCGACATGCGACTTTCCGACAAGTATCGCTATGTCGACGCATGAGGCCATTTGCTGTCCGAACTGTTCGTTAAGCATATCCTCTTCTTCTCCGAGTTCCACCATTCCGGGTGTAACGATTATCCGCCTCCCGGGAAAAGCGCTTATCACTTCAAGCGCCGCGCAAGCGCCGGCGGGATTAGAATTAAAAGCATCGTCTATTACAGTAACGGCCCCTTTAATAAGCTGAAGCCTGTGCTCGATTGGTTTAAGCTCCGACACGGCATGAGCAATGCTTTGAAGCGGCACTCCGAGTGAATAGGCAGCCGCGGCCGCGCCCGTTATATTAAGTATGTTATGGCGCCCCAAAAGTTCCGTAGTGCAGGATACGCGCTCGCCCGAATCGGTCACAAGCTCAAAGCTGCTGCCCCATTCGCCGACCGATATATTCTCCGCATGCATGAATAGGTTCTTTCCTTCTATGCCGAACAGTTTTTGATAATCTGCGCCGCATTTTTCAAGCATACCCACGCATAATTCGCTGTCGCCGTTCACAAAAGCCTTTCCATCCTTCGGCAGCGCTTGCAAAAGCTCGGCCTTCGTGTCAATTATTGCTTGAAGCGAACCGAACGTCTCAAGATGCTGCTTTCCGACGGCCGTAATTATGCCGACTGTAGGTTTGACAAGGTTGCATAGCTCCTTTATATCGCCGACGTATCGCGCACCCATCTCCGCCACAAACACCTCATGCTCCGGCTTGAGCTCGCCCCTGATTATCTTTGTAATACCCATAGGCGTATTAAAGCTCGACGGCGTATATAACACGTTGTATTTCTCTGCAAGCATTTTGGAAAGCATGAACTTGCTGCTGGTTTTTCCGTAGCTTCCCGTGATACCTATCTTTATTATGTCGCTGCGCGCGGCAAGCTTTTTCCTTGCATCGTTGAAATACCACTTCTTTACCGCCCATTCTATCGGATACGTTATCATATAAGCAAGCAGCACAACAAACGGCATAAGCGTTATCGGAATAAACCGTATGGCTGAAGCCGCAACAAACACGCCAGGGTCACCTGCGGACGCCGGGAAAATTCCATCAGTGAAGAACGCCGTAGAGAACAGCACGACCAATATTGACACGGCGCATATGAGCCGTATCATTCTCGCGGTGTATTTAAGCGGCTTCCTGTGAGGCGTAATGAACCATTTCACGCACAGACCCGTAAGCATGATTATGCAAAGCGCATCCGATGCATAGAAAGCGATTTCCGCAATTCTTTCGCTGCTGAAAAGAAGCGACGCGGCTCTGAAAGTGAATCCCATTATGCCTATCAGCAGTATCGGAAACGCATCATCCGAAAAATGCTTCCTCAGCCATTTTAGATACATGAAGCCTTGATAGCTTTCAAGCTGAAGCATATGCAGAAATCTGAGCGATGCAACAACTGCCGCAGCCGCAAGCAGCGCCGTCAGCGCATATGTCAATATCTCCATCGCAATACCTCCGTCAATCCATAAGCATTATATCGAGAATGGAGCAAAAACGCGGATAATCGTCCGCATAGCTGAAATGCCCCGCATTCTCTATAACCGCCAGACCTGCTCGCTCGATTTTCTTCTCCATTAGCCTCCCCATATAGAGCGGTGTTGCGGTGTCGTTTTCCCCCCAGATAAGGAGGGTTTCGTTCTTAATCTTATCAAGCTTATCCGTCAAATCGAGATTTACGACCTTAACGAACGTTTCGCGCATTACGCCCGAAAGGCTTTTGTATTCGTCCGAGCCTGCGCTTTTAATCTTTGCATCGAGTCTAAACGCCTTGTTTACAAGCTTTATTCGCACAAGTCGCTTAGCGAGTTTATACGAATACGTTTTTATGTAATACTTTATCGTGCGCTTCGGTCTTATCCCCGCAGCATCCACGAGAACAAGGCGCTTAAACAGCGTTTCA
This sequence comes from Clostridiales bacterium, assembly GCA_004558825.1. Classification (GTDB taxonomy): domain Bacteria; phylum Bacillota; class Clostridia; order Christensenellales; family CAG-138; genus SFDB01. Next base: position 134,538 of record SFDB01000002.1, on the reverse strand, counting down.
TCCTCAGCCGCAAGCATTATCGTCACCCTGCCGCCGAACGAATGGCACACAAGGTCGCAGCCTCTTATACCGAGCTTGTCTATAAGCGCCTTTGTCGTATCGGCATATTCTCTTACGCCCCAAGCTGCCGGAGGAAGGTCGCTTTTGCCAAATCCCGGAAAATCAACGCACACTGCCATTTTCCCAAGCCGAGCAACCTCATTCGCTATGGGCATCATCGCCGCAATATCAGCGCCCCAACCATGCAGCAAAAGCACCGGAGCGCCGCTGCCGATGCATTCATAGTTAATTGATATGCCGCCGATCTCTATGCGCACAGATTCACTTCTTTCCGTTGCGTTCGGCGTACCTTGCCACCCATCCGCTTATATTCGTCTGGCGCGAACGCGCAACGGCAAGCTCGCCCTCCATAACATCTTTAGTCACGGTAGTACCCGCGGCGGTGAACGTATTATCGTGGAGCGTTACGGGCGCAACAAGGTTCGTGTTGCAGCCAAGGAACACATCGTTGCCGACGGTCGTACGATGCTTCTTATAGCCATCGTAGTTGACAAACACAGTTCCGCAGCCAACGTTCACCCTTTCGCCGACATCCGCATCACCTATATATGAAAGATGCGGCAGCTTTGTTCCCGTACCTATATTGGAGTTTTTAACCTCAACGAAATCGCCTATCTTACAATTAGGTGCAATGCTTGTATTCGGACGCAGATTAACAAACGGGCCTATCGTCACATTGTCTGCAACCCTTGCGTTGTCGCTCACAACATAGCGAAGTACACAGTTTGCGCCGACAACTGTATCTTTCAGACAGCAGCCCATATGTATCACGGTGTTTTCGCCTATTTCGGTAGTACCTTCAAGGCAAGTATTCGGATATATTTTTGCTTTAGGGGCGATTTTCACCGTTTCATCGATGTATGTATTGCACGGGTCAATTATTATGACACCGTTTGCAGCGTGCATTTTTGCAATCTCATTCATTTTTGCGTTCACGACAATCCCCCTCCTTTCAGAGTTTTGCACCTATCGCATCTATTTTAAGGCTATGCATACAGGCTGTCAAGCATGTCGGCAGGCGCCATTATCCGCCGAGTACGGTGTCTGACGGCCTTTTGCGCATCAGTCAAGCTGCGACGTGCAGTGCGGGCAGCGTGTCGCGTCGTCGTGTATTTCGCTTTTGCAATACGGGCAGAGGCGCGGCTCTTTCGCCACAGGCTCTTCAGTCTTTTTCGTCATTTTCTCTCTGATTTTCTGCATTATTGATATAAACGCAAACACGCATATCGCCATAATAAGAAAATCAACCACTGTCTGTATAAACGAGCCGTACGCGAGCACTGAGGCTCCGGCTTCATTCGCTTCTGCAAGCGTAGCGAACTTGCTTCCGTCGAGTGCTATGAACAGATTGCTGAAATCTATTTTACCCGTCAGCAGCGTTATAAGCGGCATAAACAAATCATTAACAAGCGAAGTAACTATCTTTGAGAAAGCCCCGCCTACCATGACGCCGACAGCCATATCAACAACGTTCCCCCGGAACACAAAATCTTTGAACTTTTTTAACATACCCATTTCCTCCCCATGTTTTTTATTCATATGCAGAATGCATTATTTACAAGCTCTGCACGGCACTCCTACAGCCAGAGCTTTTTCTCGTTTGACGCCAAATACGGATCTATTGTTTTTACGAGCCAGTTGCCATCCAAATCTGTAATGCCGATATACGGCCCGCGCTTTACCGTCAGATACGGACCAACGCCGGAGCATCGGACCGCGTTCTCCGCCGCCGCCGTTGAGTATCTTTGGTTACCGTCGTTATCAATCACAGCATATCCGCCTGACTCCAAATTGACAATAGCGCAGTATTTTGAAAGCTGTGCAGAAAAGCTTCCGCTCCATATGACTTCACATGTATCGTACTTAATAATTACGCTCATATCAGAAGCATCATCATACCCGTAAAGAAGCTCTCCGTTAAAATTATATACTTCCTTCAAATTTATATTTGGTATCGTATACACAGCCCCATCAGCCGCAGCGACATATGTGTTTTCGCCGTCATTCCCGCAAACCGCCGTACCTATTGCATAATTGTAGCAGGTTCCGTTGGATTTCCATCCATCATATTCGTAGCATACGCCCTCTACGAAGCCGTCCTGCATAAGATGAGTATAGCAGTCTCCGCCAAAACCGGGCTGATCGGCGTAATTTCCGAGCGTATTCCCCGCCTTGTCAATTACGTTTCCTTCCTCATCTACAATATAGTCAACGTCATAGATCATTATTCCAAGCTCGTCCTCAGGTGAATATGCCGAGTTAAATATAATATGAGCATTGTTATATACAATCTGCTGTTCATCATTCACAAGAAAGAACGGAACGCCATAGTCATACACGTCTGTCCGCAGAACAAGCATTGTCCCAAACGACCCGCAAATCGCGCCGTCCAGTTTGTCCGTGTCAACCGTTCCGAGCCTGTTTCCGAGCTTATCAATGATTATCATGTCTCCAAGCGCTCTGCCGGCAAAGTCTGCAAAAAACGCAGCGTAGTTTTCACCATAACGCACAATAGCGCCGTACGCCAGCCGTTCCTTAAAGCCTTCTTCAATATCAATTCGGGCGATTTCTTCACCGTCCCTATTCGTGATGGTCATTCCGCAGTCATCATATATACGCGTCACCCAGATTAAGTCGTCAATCATGTGCCGGGCGCCGTTCTGTCTTCCGCGCAGTATGTCGTCCATGGAAAACACGCCGTCATCAGAATATACATCGTACACATCCATTAGGTCGCCTATCCATGCTTCATACTCGTTATACTTAAAAGAAGTAATCGGTTCCCCAAATTCGTTGTAAACGACATACATCGCGTTTTCGCTCGGAAGAACGGCATACTCGCCGTCTTGAAACAGTCTCTGCTTTTCATGCATGTTCTGTGTCGGCTGAGCTGAAGGCTTTCCCTCATTCGGCCGTTCCGCCTCCATATCACATGCCGTCATCAATAATATGCCTATCGCCATTGCAGCAACCGCCGCAATTTTTCTAAACCTCATGTTGAACCGCCCTTTTGCCGTTGCCCTGACAATCATTTTGCCGAAACATAGCCGCACTCTTCAATAAAGCGCTGTCCCTGCTCCGTAAGCAGCCATTCAACCGTCGCCCTGATTTCAGCCGGAGCGTTCTTTTTTGTTACTGCATAAAACGGACTTCTGTAAGTATACGCATTGCTCTTTATCGTATCGTTCGACGGCATTACGCCATCTACGGCAATAAATTTCAAATTTGGCTGCGCATACATTGTACTTGCATAATAAAATACCGAGTAGCCTATAGCATTGGCAGTGTTATCGTACGCGGCAACCGCCTCAACGATATCAGACATGGTTTCGGCAACAATCTCGCTGTCAGCCTCCGCCATTTTTGTATCGCCCATCATAAGGTTGAGCATCATTGTCTGACTCCCGCTGAGTGTAGGGCGTTGGAAAGCAACTATCGGAGCATCGTTACCGCCGACTTCCTTCCAGTTTGTGATTTTGCCCGAATATATGCCCCGTATTTGGTCTGCTGTAAGCGATTCGACAGGGTTATCGGCATTTACCATAAAAACAAGCGCGTCGTAACCTATGATGTCCGTATTAAACCTATTGAAAACATCAAGTTCATCTATGGTAGTCTGCGCAGGATGATATACGAGAAGCATATCTGCACTGCCGTCATCGAGCGCATAGTATGCGGGATCGGTTCCTGACACATCAATGCTCTCCTCCGCCTCAGCCTCGGTGCATCCTGTCATCAATTTAACAAGCGCCACCGCAAGCGGTATATTTGCCGTCGAACCGTCAATTCGAGGACAGCTCTCATACTCGAATTTAGGCACATTAACATCGCCTTGCTGCTCGTGAACGGCGCATCCAAGGCACATCAGTGCAATAATCACCGCAACCGTCAAGCACAATATTTTTTTCATATAGATCACCTCATTGAGATTATACAACCATGGCAGAATAATCTCAAGAGCCGGCGCGTCGGGCATAAAAGCTGTAACCGTTACAATTTGCCTCATATTCCTCGTCATAAACGGTTCCTCGGTATTGACTTCAAGCAGATAAAAGTATACTATAATATTGCTATTATAAAGCATTCATTTAATGAGCATCATATTTGCTCCCGCAAAAAGGCAAAAAACAGGAGGTTTTGATATGCAATCAATTGCGGGCATTCTTTTTTCTCTGGGCCTTCATCCGCGCTATAAAGGATACGGGTATATTGTTTATGTTCTCACAAAGGTTGTGGAGAGCGACGTCCTTGCCTGTCCGACGATAACTATAAAGCAATCGCTGTCAGAGCTCGAAAGCATCTATTCGTCGAATCAATGCGCAATAAAGCGCTCCATCTCGTTTGCTCTGCATAAAGCCTGCGAAAACGGGTGCGCCGAAATGATGTCAGCCCTTTTTCCGAACAGCGTCCGCGGATATCCGCCCACGACAACGGAGTTTTTATCCGTAATGAGCGTATATTGTCTTTCGCAAATTCATAATTCGGAGCATCAAAAAAAAGACGCTTGACTGCCGCCATGCAATAAAAAGCTCCGATGATTACCGACGCCGATTTAGGCATGTTCGGTAAAAATCGGAGCTTATTCCGTTTGCGCCGTATCCTATGAAAGTATCGCCCCCGATGCTTCCTCTCTGAACTGATTCGTATAAAGATTGTAATAATACCCGTTCAGCTTGAGGAGCTCGCCGTGCGTACCTGCCTCGGTTATGCGCCCGTTTCTTATAACAAGTATCCTGTCGGCATTACGTATCGTCGAAAGCCTGTGGGCTACGATAAAGCTCGTTCTGCCTTTAAGCACCGTCGTTATCGCATTTTGTATAAGCTGCTCTGTCTCCGTGTCGATGGACGACGTCGCTTCGTCGAGCACGAATATCTTCGGATCGGCAAGTATTACCCTTGCAAACGACACAAGCTGCTTTTCACCCGTTGACAGCCTTACGCCGCCTTCTCCGACCTCTGTATCGTACCCATTTTCCTGCTTGAGTATAAATTCCTCGGCGTGGACCATTCGCGCGGCTCTGCGCACATCCTCGAGCGTCGCATCCTTCTTGGCATACGCTATGTTATCGCGTATCGTGCCCGAGAACAGATGCGGCTGCTGGAGCACATATCCCAGGTTCCTCTGAAGCCATAGCTGACTGCGTTCGCGGTAATCCCTGCCGTCTATTAGTATTTCGCCGCTTGTCGGCTCATAAAAGCGGCACACCAGGTTCACTATCGTGCTTTTTCCCGCCCCCGTTTCTCCGACCAGCGCTATCGTTTCGCCCGGCCGTACATGCAGGTTAAAGTTTTCAAGCACCTTCTCGCCGCCCTTGTAGGCAAAACATACGTCCCTGAACTCGACATCGCCTATCAGCGGTTCCCAGTTTTCTGTCTTGGGTGTGAACGCATCGCCATACTTTGCCTCCACTTCAGGCGTATCCTCTATCTCGCACGGCTGGTCGAGGAGCGATATAACTCGCTCTGCGCTTGCCTGCGCGCTTTGGAATTCCGCAAGTATCCTTGCAAGCGACTGTATCGGCTCAAAGAAGCTTCTCGTATACGATATAAACGCCGAAAGCGTTCCGAAGCCTATCACACCGAAAATGGTGCCTTGGCCTATGCTGCTCAAAAGCACCGCCTGACCGCCTTTATAAAGCGCGAGCGCCGTACCGAACGAGCCGAGCATCATTACAAGCGGCATAAATATATACGACAGCACTGCGGAGCGTACGGAGGCGCGCTTCATTTCCCCGGTGAGCTCGACAAACTCCTCGGTGTTTTGCCTTTCTCTTACAAGAGTTTTGGTTGTCATTGCGCCCATTATCCCCTCGTTAAACGCACCCGTTATGCGCGAATTCGTTTTGCGCACGATTCTTTGATGTTTCAGTATGAGGCGCTGAAATATGACGCACAATACCGCAAGCGGAGGTATTACTACCATCACTAGCAAAGCCAGCTTCCAGTTCAGCGTAAACATGACCGCCATTACGCCGAACATATACATGAGCGACCAGAAAAGGTCGACTATGCTCCACGCTATCATCTCGCTAAGCCTTGCAACGTCGCTGACCATTCGCGCCATCAGATATCCGACGGGCGTCTTGTCATAATACGAGAAAGAAAGCTTTTGAAGCTTTGTAAAGGCGTCCTGCCTTATGTCATACGATATATCCATCTCAAGCTTGCTTGCGCCCGTTACGAACAAAAACACGCCCGTGCTTTGTATCGCTATGAATCCTAAGTAGACAAGCGCAAACACCCAAAGCCCGTCAAGCCTCCCCGCCTCGACAAAGTTATCTATGGCATACTTTGACAAGAGCGGATATACAATATCTATCGCCGACACCACTATCATTATTGAGCATATCCCTATAACAATGCCCTTGTGGCGCATTGCGTATCGGATTATTCGCTTCCATATGCTGAAGTCGATTCTTTGATCAAATTCCTGTTCTTCGATTCCTTTCACAGAGCCTCACCTCTTTCCTGTTTCAACTCGCCCTCGAGCAGATTCTGTATCTGCGCTATACGTTTATAAAGGCCATCCTGCTTTAGGAGCTGTTCATGCGTCCCCTGCTGAACAAGCCTGCCGTTTTCAAGCACGAGTATGTTGTCCGCCTCGCAAAGCGTAGTTATCCTGTGCGAGATTATAAACGTCGTGCTGTCCTTGCGGCGGCGCTTTAGCGCCTCTCGTATCGCCGCGTCCGTCTCGGTGTCTACAGCGCTCATGGAGTCGTCAAACACGAGTATGGGCGCGTTCTGCATCAGCATTCTCGCAATGGCGACCCTCTGCTTCTGCCCGCCCGAAAGCGTAACGCCCTTTTCACCGACTATCGTCTCGTAGCCGTTTTCGAACGACTCGATAACGTCATGCACCGATGCCACGCGCGCCGCTTCATACACCGCTTCGTCTTCGATGTTTGGGTCAACAATCTTTATGTTTTCCATTATCGTCCGCGAGTAGAGAAACGGCTCTTGAAGCACTATCCCTATGTTTCGCCTCAAGTGCTCGTGCTCTATATCGTTTATGTTTACGCCGCCTATCAGTATCTCGCCTGCAGTGCAGGTGTAAAGGCGCTGCAAAAGCTGCACCAAGCTCGATTTTCCCGAACCGGTCGAACCGAGTATAGCAACGGTAGTGCCTTCCTTCGCCGTAAACGATATGTCCTTAAGCACATCGTCAAACTTGTCGTATCCGAAGCAAACGTGCCTGAACTCTATGTCGCCCTTAATCGGCGGCGTAAGCGCCGCGCCCGGCTCGGCTTCAACCGGGTATGAAAGTATCTCATCGATCCTTCCGAGCGATACGGACGCCTTGCCCATATCGGCAAGTATCCTGCCAAGCTGGCGCACGGGCCATGTCAGCATACCCGTGTACGTCGTGAATATAAGAAGCTGCCCGAGCGAAAAATCACTCGTCACCGCAAAATACGTCCCTGCGCAAAGCGATACGCCTATCTGGACATAACCTATACCGTCCGTAAGCCCCCAGTAAAGCGCAAGCATCTTCTGCAATTTGAATGTTTTGTCCTTAAAGTCCTTATTATCAGCCGTGAACTTATCAATTTCCGCTTTCTGCTGGCCGAATGCGCGCACAACCCGTACGCCGGTAAGGTTTTCCTGCAGCGTGGCGGAAAGCTTGCCTTCGGCCTCGTCCGACAGCACAAACTGGGACCTGACTTTTTTGAAATAAAGGAACGATGAAATAAGAAGTATCGGCAGCGTAAACGTCGAAGCTAACGCCATCTTCACGTTCATTGAGTACATAATTACGCACGCGACGACAAGCATGACAAGCGTGCGCAAAACCTCTATAAGCTGCATCGACACGAACCTTCTTACCGTATCGACATCCGATGTGCAGCGCTGCACGAGATCGCCCGTGGAAACATGTTTATGATAGTCGTACGGCACCAGCTGCAGGTGCTCATAAAGAGCGTCCCTGAGCTTTTTCGCCATATTCTCTGATGCAAGCGACACAAACCGTCCCCTAAAGTGTGTTGCCAGCGCGTTGATAAACGTCGACACGATGAGCGCTGCGGCGCACAAAAATATGTTCTTTACGAGCATTTCTCGTCCGCCCATGCGCTCTATCCAGTCCATCACGAACTGCGGCAATTCCGAGTTTCCCGTATCGCCTATAACGTAGTCTACCGTAAAGCTTATTATGATAGGCGATATGTACGAAGCAATGACGGCTATCGTCATGGCTAACGCACCCGCAATGATGTAACGCTTCGACCCATACATCATTCGCCCCACGAGCTTTAGATTAAGCTTTTTCTTCTTTTCAGAAGATTCCATTTTCTGTCTCACTCCCCCCTAATTCATCCTTGCTAAACAAAAAGGACCGCGGAGTATGTCCGCAGTCCCGCAGCTATTGCCTGTTTGCCGTTTGTTTAACGCAACGATAAGCAGGCCGTGCATGTACGAACACACATAATACCGTCTTTTACGCCCCTGAGTGCAATAAGCATGATTGTATTGTAAATCATGTCACGACCTCCTTTCAAGTTAATTTATCTAAGTTATATAATGAGCTGCATATATTTGCAACTCATCACGCCAAATATATCATATAAAGCAAGCTTACTTCAGCGCACGTCTCATAATATCAGCGAGCCGGCTATACGCGCGCTGCGGTATGTCATGGCCCTGTCTGTCAAATATTATCATGGTCGCGTTCGGCATCGACTCAAATATTTTGGTCGTATGACTGCGCCGTATCATGTCCCTGTCGCCTGCAAGGACATACACGCGCGACTTTATCGCCGCAAGCTCGCTCGGGTCGATATGCGGCTCCGACAGCATTATCTCGATAAGCTTCGCGCCGCGCTCGTCACTATTTGCGCGGCATTTTGCAAGTTCGCCTCTCATTTTCAGCCGCACTCCAAGCTTTAATCCTTCCGGATAAATATTTGCCCCGATAAGTATCATGCGCCCAAACGATACGCCGTGGTCAAGCGCCATAAGCAGCGCCGTAATCGCACCGTCGCTGTAGCCAACCACGTCGCAGCATTCAACGTTCAGCGCTCGCAGCAGCGAAGCTGCGTCATCCGCCATCGTGTCATAACCCGCCGCTTCACCCGTTGACTCGCCATGCGCCCTGCTGTCTATGGCCAAAAATGGCAGCTTATCAAGCAGCGGCTCTATCGCCTTATCAAACACATGCATCGACTCCCCGTTTCCGTGCAGCAAAAGAACGGGCGCCCTATCTGCGCCCGCTACGCTGCCGACGAACTCATAATGGAGTTTTGCCCCGTTATGCTCATAATACGGCATTTATCTTTCCCCAAGTCCTTTAGTTTATGCTGTATAAGCTTTTATAAGCTCAAGCGTATTTCTTGCGCCGTCAATGTGTGAGCGCTCGTAGCCATGCGAAGCGTATACGCCCGCCCCGATAAGACCGTGGCGCAGCTCGTGTCCGGCGTCAAGCGCCGCATCAGCGTCCGAACCATAATACGGATAAAGGTCAACAGCATAGCTAAGCTTCTTTTCCTCCGCACATCTGATGAGCTTCGTGGTCACATCGTAGTTGTACGGGCCGTGTGAATCCTTTGCGCATATGGATACTTTAAGTTCATTACATTCGAGCCCTTCACCAACACAGCCCATATCTACGCTTATTATCTCGGCGGCATCCTCAGGTATAGCCCCCGAGCAGCCGTGGCCTACCTCTTCAAATACCGTAATATAGATGTATACCTTTCTCGAAAGCCTTGCAGAGCCGTCGGCAACACATTTTGCGAATCCGAGAAGTATGGCTACGCTGAGCTTGTCATCAAGGAAGCGGCTTTTTATAAATCCCGAATCGGTTATCGTCGTGCGCGGATCAAACGACACAAAATCGCCCACGCTTATACCGAGCTTCTGCGTGTCCTCCTTCGTAAACACCTTTTCGTCTATAACAACTTCCATGTTAGAGAACTTGCGCTCCTGCGCAGCATATTCGCGATTGACGTGAACCGATGGGTCATTCATCTGGAACGTCCCCGAATACTTCTTATCAGACATGCGCGTATGTATAACACAGTTTTCAACCTCCGCGTTCTGCGGCATAAGTCCGCCCACGGGCAAAAGGCGAAGACGGCCGTTGCCCTTTATCTCGGCAACCATCGCGCCAAGCGTATCAAGATGCGCCGAAAGCACAAGCGGATCGCCCTCACCGCCGAGAGAGACGAGCACGCCGCCCTTGTTTGTGAGCTCCGGTTTGAAACCGAGAGCTTCAAGTTCGCTCTTAACATATTCCGCCGCCGCGCGCGTAAAACCCGTAGGGCTCGGAATCGCCATAAGCTCTTTAAGTCTGTCTACCACATATTCCATGGCATTATCTCTCCTTGTTTATGATTAATTGTGCTTAATTCTTGCGACGCCCGACTTTATCGCCGCCTCCGCTACGGCGCTCGCCACGGCGCCTCTCACGCGCGGATCAAACGCCTGCGGCAATATGTAATCAGGCGCAAGCTCATCGTCCGAAACAAGCGATGCTATCGCCTTCGCAGCGGCTATCTTCATAGCATCGTTTATATCGCTTGCGCGCACATCGAGCGCACCCCTGAATATGCCCGGGAAAGCGACGACGTTGTTTATCTGATTCGGAAAGTCGGATCTGCCCGTACCTATAACAGCCGCTCCGCCTCGTCTTGCTTCGTCGGGCATTATCTCGGGTATGGGATTGGCCATCGGGAAAAGTATCGGATCCTTCGCCATCGAACGCACCATCGCTTCCGTAACGGTTCCGGGCACCGATACGCCGATAAACACGTCAGCGCCCTTTATAACTTCACCGAGCGTTCCCTTCTCCATATTAGAATTGCTGATTTCGGCCATTTCGCGTTTATAGGGATTCAGCCCTTCGCGGCCCTTATATATGGCTCCCTTGCTGTCGCAGAGTATAACGTTTTTAAGTCCCATCGCCTGGAGCAGCTTTATTACCGCAATCCCCGCCGCACCTGCGCCGCTCGTCACAACCTTTATATCCTCTATGCGCTTCCCTACAACTTTTAGGGCATTAAGCATTGCGGCAAGCACCACAACCGCCGTTCCATGCTGGTCGTCATGAAAAATCGGTATGTCGCATGTCTCTTTAAGCCTCTTCTCTATTTCGAAGCATCGCGGAGCCGATATGTCCTCAAGGTTAATCCCGCCAAAGCTGCCTGCAAGCAGCGTGACCGTTTTAACTATATCATCGACATCTTTTGACCTTATGCAAAGCGGAACAGCATTTACGCCTCCAAAAGCCTTAAAAAGTACGCACTTTCCTTCCATAACAGGCATTCCGGCTTCGGGGCCTATATCGCCAAGGCCGAGTACAGCCGTTCCGTCCGTAACAACGGCTATTGTGTTGCCCCTGCCGGTCAATTCGTAGCTGAGGTCAACATTCTTGTTAATTTCTATACACGGCTGAGCAACGCCCGGCGTATACGCCAAAGACAAATCTTCCCTGCACTCAACGGGCACTTTGTTTACTATATCGAGTTTTCCCTGCCATTTATAGTGCAGGCGCAACGATTCGCTTGCATAATCCATAAAGTTTTACCTCCTGTAAAGCTCTGTCGATTTATAGACATTATATAACCTGCTTGATATCGTTGCAAGCAGGTCTGTGGCTTCATCGCTATATAGGTGTGAATATAATTTTCAGCTACTTTCGCATTGCCCGAGCAAGCTCGTATATCACGATTCCCGCTGCCACAGATGCATTAAGCGATTCCGCAAAGCCGTACATAGGAAGCCTGTATAGCGTGCACCTCGCCGAGTATTCGTCTGCAACTCCGTTTCCCTCGTTGCCGATTATAACGGCGCATTTTTCAGATACGACGGGCAGCGTCTCTTCGCCGTCAAGATGCGTGCATATCAGTTTAAACCCATCGTCTGACAGCTTTTTCAGCTCGGGCGCAAGCTCGCCGCGCCAAACGGGTATGTGATACACAGAGCCCATAGATGCGCGTATCGGCTTTGGCGCGAACGGGTCGGCGCATCCATCGCCTAGCAATACGCCCGAAGCGCCCATAGCATCGGCAGTTCTTATAATCGTTCCGAGGTTTCCCGGATCCTGAACGGCATCAAGCACTACAATAAGGCCGGCAGGATAGCTTTCCGGCGGCGTCATATCCGGTGTCCGAACCGTCGCACATACCCATTGCGGCGTATCCGTATTCGTTATGCTCTCCATGACGTGACGCTTGACAGTATGGACATTCGCTCCGCTTCCCGCAAGCACCGCTGCCATAAGTTCATGTCCCTCATCTATAAATGCGTCCTCAAAGACAACGCCTGATACGACCGCTTCGCGTACGAGTTTTTCGCCCTCAATAAAATGTACGCCCTGCTCCTGCCTGCCTTTTTTTGATGCAAGCGCCTTTGCACGCTTGATAATCTCGTTTTTCGTACTTTCTATTATCATCGTTATCTTATTGCTGCGCTATAGGCGGTTTCAAGAAAAAAAGGGCCGTAACTATCCTTTCTGGATGGCCGACGACCCTTATTTTTTTAATTAAGCAAGTGCTTTCTTTGCTGTTTCGGCAAGTTCGCTGAACGCCTTCATGTCGTTTACTGCGAGATCTGCCAAAACCTTACGGTTCACTTCTACGCCTGCTACTTTCAGGCCGTTGATGAGACGGCTGTAATTCATTCCGCAAAGCCTTGCGCCTGCATTGATACGAGCGATCCAAAGTCTGCGATACTCACGCTTTTTGAGCTTTCTGCCTACATAGGCATAAGCCATCGACTTCATGACCTGCTGTGAAGCGGAACGATAGAGCTTGCTCTTGGCGCCATAATAGCCCTTTGCAAGTTTAAATACCTTACGGCGTTTTTTAACGGCATTGACTGCTCTCTTAATTCTGGCCATTGTGCTACCCCCTTATTTATACGGAATCAGTTCGCGGATCTTCTTTGCTTCGACTTCGGCGATATAGCCTGTCTGACGGAGGCCGCGCTTCCTCTTGGTTTCTTTCTTGGTCAGAATATGTGACTTATAAGCCTTGCCCCTTTTAATCCTGCCGGATTTCGTAAGGCTAAAGCGTTTTGCCGCACCCCTGTGGGTCTTAATCTTGGGCATTGTTATTCCTCCTGAATAATATTAGTTTTTCGGCGTCAGCACCATGAACATATTGCGTCCCTCCTGTTTGGCGGGGCGGTCAATATTGGCGCTGTCCTTTACCATTTCGTAGAAGGTGTTCATAACGTCCAGACCTATATCGCCGTGCGTTATCTGACGTCCCCTAAAGCGAATGCTGACCTTGACCTTGTCGCCGTTTTGAAGGAACTTGGTGCACGCCTTGGCCTTGACCTCCATATCGTGTGTGTCAATAGTCGCCGAAAGCCTGATTTCTTTAATCTCGATAACTTTCTGGTTCTTACGCTGTTCCTTATCGCGCTTTATCTGTTCGAAGCGATACTTCCCGTAATCCATTATTTTGCATACGGGAGGATTCACCTGCGGGGCGATCTTCACAAGGTCAAGCCCGCGTTCCTCCGCTACAGACATCGCTACGGCTATCGTGACAACGCCCATCTGGTTGCCTTTTTCGTCGATAAGACGGACTTCTTTGTCACGAATTTCTTCGTTGATCATAAGATCATAATTGCTAATGGGTACGCACCTCCATAAAAAATAGTGAGCCGAGACGCTCACCAAACAGAAAGATAGATAAAACTAAGTTGCTGTTACCGCGCCTGACAAATGCCGGCGGGTGAGAAGCGAGCGGCTCCTTCTTTACCTCAGCAATTTTATCAAAGCATGGATACCGTGTCAAGTGTGTACGAGGAATATATTATGGCCTCGCGAGCGCACGAATGCATTGATTAAATTCCGCATGTATTGTATCATATTATTCAATAAAATCAAAGGAGTTTGACAATGGTAGTTATAGAAATGGAAAACGGCGGCAGAATCACGCTCGAAATGGACAGAGACGCCGCCCCAAACACCGTAAAAAACTTTCTCTACCTCGCAAGCAACGGGTTTTACGACGGCCTTGAGTTTCATCGCGTGATAAGCGGCTTCATGATACAGGGCGGCTGCCCCGACGGCACCGGCATGGGTGGACCCGGTCACTCGATAAAGGGCGAATTTGCCGCAAACGGATTCAACAACCCACTCAAGCATAAGCGTGGAGTTATATCTATGGCGCGCAGCATGAATCCTAACTCAGCCGGTTCGCAATTCTTCATAATGCATGCAGACGCTCCGCACCTCGACGGACAGTATGCAGCGTTTGGCCGTGTTACCGATGGCATGGACGTCGTTGACGAAATCGCTTCCGTCTCGACAGACGGCTATGACAGGCCCATGTTCTCAATGAAAATGAAGAGCGTCAAGGTGATAGACGAAGGGGAAATCGAAAAGCCCGACGTTATCAAATAATGCTTTGCAGCACAGTACATGTAAACGCTTCTTCTCCGTACGATGTATTAATTGCCGGCGGTCTGCTCGGCAAGATAGGTTCGCTTATTAAGAGCGCCTTGGATCCGCTTCCGCGACAAGTCGGCATTGTTTGCGACGAAAACGTCGGAGCGCTTTTTTTCGACAAAGTATCGTCGGCTCTTAATTCAAACGGAATTGAAGCGTTTCGGGTTGATGTGCCCTGCGGCGAATACGCGAAGCGTTTAAGCGTCGTCGAGCGTATATATGACGCGCTCGCATCGCATTCCGTTTCAAGGAGCGACGCTTTAATAGCTCTCGGCGGAGGCTCCGCAGGCGATGCGGCAGGCTTCGCTGCGGCAACATACCTTCGTGGTATAAGGCTTGTGCAGGCCCCGACAACGCTGCTCGCACAAATAGACAGCTCAATAGGCGGCAAAACCGCCGTTGACTGCGATTTTGGAAAAAACCTTGTCGGAGCTTTTCATCAGCCATCTCTCGTCGTAAGCGATACGGACGCGCTTTCATCGCTCGACGCCCGAAACATCCGCTCGGGTCTCGGCGAGGCCGTTAAATACGGCTGTATCGCCGACCCCGCATTGTTCGATTCGCTCTCCGACGTTAAGGACATCAATAAACTTGTCTCTGAATGCGCCGCCATAAAGGCGCGGTACGTCGAAGCGGATGAACGCGATATGGGCGTGCGCCGCGAATTGAATTTCGGGCACACAATAGGCCACGCAGTAGAAGCTGCAAGCGGGTTTGAACTTCTTCACGGCGAGGCTGTGGCAATCGGAATGGCGGCCGCAGCAAGGCTCGGCGAAAAGCTCGGAATAACCGAAAGAGGCACTTCAGAAAGAATTGAGAGACTTCTCATAAACACGGGTCTTGACCCAAGCGTTAAGTACCGCAGCGAAGCAAAGTCATATATAGCGCACGACAAGAAGTATTCAAACGGTTACGTCGACATGGTGTTTTTGGAGCGCATCGGCTCCGCCGTAATAAAGCGCGTTTCAGTGGGAACCATAATCACAGAAGTATTATGAAACGCGACGCCGATACATTAACTCTTATACCGACAAAACTCTCCGGCTCCGTAGCTGCGCCCATTTCCAAGAGCATTGCCCAGCGCGCCGTCATCTGCGGAGCTTTATCGGTGAACTCAGCGCAAAAGCATGTGCGCATTTTCGGCAATGTTTCCCGCACATCGATTTGCGACGATGTGTCTGCCGCTCTTTCAGCAATAAAGTCACTCGGTCTGGCAGATTACTGCATCGGTGACGGAGTTATTGAACTCTCGCCTACCGTCCGTTCATGTCCGGTTGAAAAAGTGCTGAACGTCGGTGATTCGGCGGCTGTTCTGAGGATGCTCCTGCCGCTCGTCAAGCTTCTGGGCGGAGGGCGCTTCATTTGTGGGGAATCGCTTAGGCGCCGTCCCTTAACGCCTTATACGGATATATTCCGCGATGGCATACTTCCCTTTTCTGATGGCGTCTCCGTATCCGGCGGGCTCGATTGCGGCATTTATCACGTTCGGGGCGACATAAGCTCGCAGTTTGTTTCGGGGCTTCTGCTCGCTCTGCCTCTGCTGGACGGCGACAGTACTGTCAGGCTGACGACGCCGCTCGTTTCAGGCGCGTATGCTGATATGACATTATGCGTAATGCGCGAATTCGGCGTTTTCGCAGATAGGGTGGCAAATGATTTCACGATTCACGGTCGTCAATCGTATGCACCGCGCGATTACCGCGCAGAGGGCGACCGCTCATACGCCGCTTTTTTCGAACTGGCAAACTTTCTCGGCGGAAATATCAAAATCTGCGGGCTAAGCGAAAACTCGCTCCAGTGCGACAAGGTTTTCACAGAGCTCTTTAACAAACCGTACGTCGATATTTCGCAGTTTCCCGATCTCTTTCCCGCGCTTGCGGCGGCGGCCTGCAGGAGCAGCTCGCCTGTTACCATAGCAGGCGTTGAGCGCCTAAAATATAAGGAGTCGGACAGGTTGTCGGCCATGACAGAGGAGCTTTCCACGCTCGGAGTCAGCATAACTCAAGGCAGCGACTCCGTAACGATATTCCCGAACGACAAGCCGTTAAAGGGCGGAAATGTACATTCTCACGGCGACCATCGAATCGTTATGGCTCTGTCCATGCTCGCATGCGTTTGCAGCGAACCGCTTGTCATGCACGGCTGTGAATGCGTAAAAAAGAGCGCACCTCGATTTTTTGACGACTACCGCAGTATCGGAGGTATAACACTGTGAGCTTTTTTTCAAGCAATCTCGACATAAGCGTTTTCGGCGAATCGCACGGCGAATGCGTGGGCTGCGTTATCGGCGGCTTGCCTGCCGGATTATTTATAGACAATGAAAAAATCTCCCAAATGCTCTCGCGGCGCTCCGCACGGCACGAGAGCTTTGCCACGCCAAGGCACGAGGCTGACGATTACGAAATAATTTCCGGCATTTATAACGGCTTCACAAACGGTGCGCCGCTTTGCGCCATTACGCGTAACAAGGCGCATAACAGCTCCGACTATGACGATATGCTTCATGCGTTGCGCCCGAGCCATGCCGATTTCGCAGCGTATAAAAAATTCGGTAAATACTGCGATCTCCGCGGCGGAGGGCATTTTTCGGGACGTCTCACATCGCCTGTCGTTTTCGCTGGCGCGATATGCAAGCAGTTGCTTGAGGCAAGCGGCGTATACGTCGCATCGCACGTTCTGTCAATAGGCGGCGCTGCGGATATGCGCTTTGATCCCGTCAACGTCTCGCCCGATGACTTTGCGAAGCTCGACCCTTTATTCCCCCTCATTGATGAATCATGCCGCAAATCAATGCTTGATTGCGTTGAAGCTGCGCGCGCCTGCGGCAATTCTGTCGGCGGCACGGTGGAATGCGCGGCTGTAGGAATGCCCGCCGGTTTGGGCGACACGCTATTTCGTTCCACAGAAAGTATACTCTCGCAGCTTATTTTTGCCATTCCGGGGGTAAAGGCCGTTGAGTTTGGCTTGGGACGCGACATTTCATCGATGAACGGAAGCGACGCCAACGACGCGTTCTTTATGGACGAAAACGGAGCAGTACAGACGCTTACAAATAACTCGGGCGGCATAAACGGAGGCCTGACAAACGGGATGCCCATAATTGTTACTGCCGCATTCCGTCCCGTTCCGACTATAGCTTTGCGGCAGCGCACCATCGATATTATCGATATGAAAAATACTTCTTTATGCGCGCACGGACGCCACGACGCATGCATACTTCCGCGCGGCGCGGTCGCAGTCGAAGCCGCTGTGTGCATAGGCCTTTATGATATAATGCTGTCAAAACGCGAGGAGCGCCTTTAATGGAAGATTTGCGAAAAAAGCTCGATGAAATAGATTCACAGCTCGCCCGTCTTTTCGATGAAAGAATGAGCGTCGCGGCTGACATCGCGCGGTATAAGCGCTGCCGCTCGCTGCCCATTGAGGACAAGGAGCGAGAAGCGGCTATACTCGCGCGATACGACGAGCATTCGCATGCTTTCCGCGAAATGATGGAGAAAGTAATCCTTCTCTCAAAACGAGAGCAGGCGCGTCATCTCAATCTATATCTTGTAGGTATGCCCGATTCGGGCAAAACACGTTTTGGCAAACTGCTTGCCCCCATGCTGGAGCGAAGCCTTGCCGATACCGACAAACTCATAATGAGTCTTACGTCGAAAACAATCGACGAAATCTTCGATTCGCACGGCGAGCACGTTTTCAGGCTTTACGAGCATCAATGCCTTTTGACCGTCGCAAGGGCGGGCGACCTCGTCGTAGCAACAGGCGGCGGCGTGCTTACATACTCCGACAACATAGCACTCATGCGTGAAAGCGGTAAAGTCGTGTTTCTCAACAGGTCGCTCGACAAGCTTGTCGACGCCGGAACGCGAAACAGGCCGCTGATTCGTTCCGGCAAAAACGCAATCATAGCCCTGTACAACGAGCGCTTTGACGCCTACAGGTCCGCAGCCGATTTTACAATCGATCCCGACCGCGAAGGCGCTGCCGAGATTATAGCCGACTGGTTCAAAGACGCCATAGCACGCACATTCGAATAACGTATCATCGCTTTGTCAATAATAGATTTATGGCAAAGCGTAACGTACTTAAAGGAATCGTTGCACGTCTGTTCGGCGGAGACAACGATAGACAGATTAAAAAGGAAACCGATGCAAAAAGAATCGACAGCGCTGAAACCGCAAGCGTCGAAAATGACGTGCAACTCCTTTTCAGCCCTCTTTTCCGCATCATGATCAGCGCAGGTGATTATGACGTTTCGCAGTTATGCGATACCGTGCGCTCCGTATTGTCTCAAACATATGTATACTATGAGCTCATAATCATTGGCAAAAGAGCGGTTGGAACACTTGAGCGCTTCTTCCCTGACGCAGCTTTTGTGTTCGCAGATTCGCCCATGTCTGCGTCAAAGCGCGCAGATAAACGCGAACACCGCTTCGTGGGCTGTCTTCTTCCCGGCGATATACTATCCCCCAACGCTCTGAGCCTGCTTGCAAAGCGCATTTGTGACGAACCGTCGTGCGACTTTGTTTTTGCCGATGAAACCGTGATATCCGGCAATAATTCCGTACCGTTCCCAAAGCCTGATCTTGGAAAGGAAACTCTGTTGAGCATAAACTCCGTCGGCAGACCGTTCTTTGTTTCTCATTCCGTGTTTATGAGCGCTGCTCCCGACGATTTGTCGACCGAAGAGGCTGTCTATGCTTTTACGCTGAAGTGCGCAGAATTTGCCTCGCACCCTATCCACCTGTGTGAAGCGCTCCTCACAAGGCGCGGCATACCTTACGGGCGTTTATCATATAAATGCCGCGGAATCATCGATGCCTATCTAAAGCGCCGTACAAATGACGCTTACGCCCTCCCGGGCAGATACGAGGGCAGCTTTGCTGTCCGCAGAAGCCTGAAGAATAAGCCCATCGTAACCGTCATAATACTCGACTCATCCGTCCCTAACGCGGACGCGCTGCGCAAATGTCTCGAAGGCATCGATGATAAAGTTTTATATGGCAACATAGAAATAGTAATAACCGCACGAGCCCCCGCTGACCCTCGCACAGCAAAGTATTACTCGCTGCTTGAATACAACAAGGCTGCCTCGGTGCTGCGCGTTGAATCGCAAAAAAACGCACCGTTCGCGCTGAACAGGGCTGCCGAATACGCCACGGGCGAAATGCTTCTGTTTACGAGCGCGTATTCAATTATATCCTCTCCGGATTCATTAGACGCAATGCTTGAGCAGGCGTGCTGCGACGGTGTGGGCGCAGCAGGCGGTAAAATACTCGATTTTTCAGGCAGAATATACAATGCAGGAACCGTAGTCGGCTTAGACGGTTGGGCAAAAAGCGTATATGAGGGCTCAATGGATACTATAAATAACGAAATGCAAAACTATTTTGTAAACACAATTCGAAACGTTACGGCGGTAAGCTCCGAATTTATGATGATAAAACGCGATGTATTTCTCAGTTCCCGCGGGTTCGATGAAAGCTTTACCGACGTCGGCTATGATACGGACCTTTGTCTGCGGCTCATGCGGCGCGGTCTAAGGAACGTCTACACGCCCTACGCAATGCTGAAAACCGGTGCGCCGCGCCCCGATTACGCCAAAGCAGCCGAAGACAACATCTCGCGCTGTTATGATTCATTTAGACAATCGCTCGTACTTGGCGACAAATACTTCAACGGCCGCTTCGACTACGCCTTCACGATACCGACACTGGCTGATTCTCCCTATCCCGCAATAAGGCTGAACCCGAAAAAGCTCGGTTGAATACGCGCTTTAGCTCGCCGATATAGCGAACATTACCCTGCATCCTTGTTTTTTCAATTGTTCAAAGTATTCTTCGATGCCTGAGGCTCTTTTCGTAACCGTATCGTTAATTATATCGGCTTTGTTTTCGTAACGGCTGACGCAGACATAATGAGCGCCAAATTTCGGCTTTAAATACATATAACCCACTATCAGCCGTCCACACGACGCATATGCTTCCCTTATGGTTTTTTTACGAAAAATCAGATTAACCTTTTCAAAATATACTCGCAGATACCTAATCAGCTTAAATGGGTTTGTGCCGAGTTTTCCGCTAAAAAGCGGTGCATGAAGAGCCTGAAGATCCATGCGGACATCATCCGGAGCAGCATCAATCCCACTCACGGAAAGCAGATTGTATGCCGCTATCCAACCGCAGCCGTTCAAAGCTGTCGTGCCGTATTTTCCCCACTGCTTAGATGCGTATTCGCAGGACTTTTGATTTTTAATAAGCTTTCCCGACATCAATCGATAGCTTCGCCGAGCACCTTGCCTATAGCATCGTTTATGATAATGTCCGCGCGCCCGTCATAGGCGGTAGAGCTTTTATTTATGAGAACAAGCTTTCTGCCGCGATAGTATTCAATAAGCGACGCAGCAGGATAAACGCTCAGAGATGTGCCGCCGACGATCATCATATCCGCCGCTTGAATCTCTTCTACGCTTGCCGTTACCGTATCCCAATCGAGCGGCTCTCCGTACAGAACGACGTCGGGTTTGATTATCCCTCCGCACTCACATTTTGGGACGCCATCCGTCGCATTCACTGCATCTATGCCATAGCTCTTGCCGCAGCACATGCAAGTATTTCTGTATACTGAGCCATGCAGCTCAAGTACATTTTTACTTCCCGCAAGCTGATGGAGGTTATCGACATTCTGAGTTATTACGGCTTTCAGTTTCCCCGCTTTCTCGAGCCTCGCAAGCGCACGATGTGCTTCATTCGGCAAAAAGCCCGTTTTAGCAAGCGTTTTTCTGTAGTATTTGAAAAAAAGCTCGGGTTTTTCAATAAAAAACCGGTGGCTAAGAAGCTCTTCCGGCGAGTAGCCAAATGAGCGTATTGCGTCAAATACGCCGTTTTCACTTCTGAAATCCGGTATCCCGCTCTCCGTGGACACGCCTGCTCCGCCGAAGAAAACAATGTTTTTCGAGTCGGCAATCATATCTCTAAGCTCAGAATAGTTTCCCATACAGCACCTCCTTCCTGATTGTATTCTTTTTTAATGCCGTTTGCAAGAAATTAGTGTCCCTTGCCTCGGTCAGACGTTTATTTACATTCCAAACATATGATATATTTACATTTTCCGCACAAAAGTGCTTCGCCATTAATGTATAATGAGCTTTGAACGATAAATGAAAGGAATTGTCCATTATGTCGGAAAAGAAATCTGTATACAGGATTTTCAGCATAAATCCGGGTTCTACATCTACAAAGGTTGCCGTGTTTGATAACACAAAGCTTGTTGCTTCAAAGACGGACAGGTATGAAAAGAGCGAGCTTGCAAAGTTCAACAGAATTCTTGACCAGAGCGAATTTAGGCTTAACCAGATAATATCGTGGCTCGACGAGCAGGGCATAGCGCTTGAGTCCATAGACGCATTCGTTGGCCGCGGCGGCATACTTAAGCCTATGGAAAGCGGTGTTTACGAAGTAAACGACACGATGCTGGCCGATCTCCATGTCGGCAGGGCTGCTCTCCATGCTTCCGCGCTCGGCGGCATTTTCGCTTATGAGCTCGGCAGGAAATATTCAAAGCCCGCATACATAGTCGACCCTGTTGTCGTC
This sequence comes from Clostridiales bacterium, assembly GCA_004558825.1. GTDB lineage: Bacteria > Bacillota > Clostridia > Christensenellales > CAG-138 > SFDB01. Next base: position 112,485 of record SFDB01000002.1, on the reverse strand, counting down.
GACGAGCGCCCGATGATAGCAAAGGTATCCGGTATTCCAGGAACAGAGCGCGGCTGCGTTTTTCACGCACTTAATCAAAGGTCTGTCGCCCACCATTATGCCGAAGAGCACGGCAAAAAATATGAGGATTGCTGTCTGCTCGTAGCGCATCTTGGCGGCGGCATAACCGTTGGCGCACATAAATACGGAAAAATCGTCGACGTCAACGACGCCATTGACGGAGAAGGACCGTTTACACCTGAGCGCTGCGGAAGCATTCAGGTAGATAAAATAGTTGAGCTTTGCTTCTCAGGCAAATATTCCAAGAGCGACGTGATGGCGTTCGCTTCAAAGTCCGGCGGTCTTTCTGCGCTCCTTAACACAACTGACTGCATTGAAGTAGAAAAGCGCATAGAGGGCGGCGACGAATATGCCAAGCTCGTGTATGAAGCAATGATTTACAACGTCGCAAAGCAGATAGGCGCTATGGCGGCGGTGCTCGAAGGCAAGGCGGAGGCCATAATACTTACCGGAGGACTTGCCTACAGCAAGATGATAACCGAAAAGCTGAAGTCAATGGTAAGCTTCATCGCTCCGGTAGAGGTTTATCCCGGCGAAAACGAGCTGCTCGCTCTTGCAGAGGGCGCTCTTCGCGCTATTCGCGGCGAGGAAAAAGTCAAAGTATATTGAGCAATTTTGCTCAAAAAGCATTGCATGGCCACTTCTTGATAATAACGTCAGCAAAAGCTTGGAAAGCAGCTTCCGGCCGCGTTCCAAGCTTTTCTTTTTCCATCTCGTTTAGACTCGCATGAGGCCGACCATCGGATTATTAAAACTCCAAGAGCATGTCGATTCTTACCGCTTTGTTTTTAACGTCCGCATTTGTGTACTCCTTTATATCTATCCTGCAAAGCCTAAACCCATTCTTCTTGTAAAAACATATCGCCGGATAATTGCACGTCTGCGTCTCAAGGATTATTCCTCGGCAGTCATAATTGCGTCCGCAAATTCAATCATTTTGTTCATAAGCGTTTGTCCTGTACGCTTACGACGCATATCATTGTCTACCCAAATGTTGCTGATTCGAAAAAGGTTGTGCCATGTTTCAATGCTTCCCTCAACAATACCTGCGAACTTTTCCCCTTCAAACGCACCAAACGCAACCGGCGCTTCGAGCCATTGTGGAAAGAGCTCATCTGAGAATGATTTAATTTGCGGCTCGTCGAATTGCGAGAGGAGCAGTTCAAAGCCGTTCTCTCTCACTGCAACATCGTAAAAGCGCTCAGTCTCATACGTTACATTCAGCGTCATTCCTTTGTATTCCGAAAACCCAAGCTGTCTTATTTCCATAATTAATAATTCCCATTAAGCATTAAAGGCCTTTCAAAACTTAATTGGAAAGGCCTTCAAAGCTCATTTAGTTCGCAAGCGGTCTATTATGACCTTTTTGCATTTACAAGCGCAATTATTCTCTGCATCTCGTTGTAGACTATCATATAGCCTTCGTCGACGCCCATGCCTGGCTTGGCTAGTATCTGATCGGGGCGTGTCGCCATTGCGCACTGTACGCAAACCTGCGCAGAACGGTCCGTCTCGTTGCATGTTCCGCCCTGATATGCGCCGATGCCAACCTTCTTGCAGTAAAGGACAGCCTCAACAGTGTTGTTTATACCTCCAAGGTCAGGCGTCTTTATCTGTATCATATGACCAGCCCTGTTGTCGGCAAAGTACTTGATGTCCTCAAGCGTGTTACACCATTCGTCGGCCACAAGCTCAACGTCGATATGCCTGTCGTCAAGCTCTTTTGTGAGCGCCTTGAGCGCAAGCATCTGGCCTTCTCTGTTTTCAACATCCATCGGGCCCTCTATGCGAAGATGGAACGGCTTTGCAATCTGCTCAAGCTCGGCAATGTAGTCAGCCATGCCCTTGTAGTTATCATTGCCGAACGCTGCGCCTATAGTGCCGTAAACATCGATGTGGAATACGGGCATATAGCTCTCGTCCTTTCTGAGGGTCAGAACTCTATCGCGCAGCCATGCAACATACTCCTTGAGAAGTTCGCCGTGCTCACCCAGCTTCGTTTTAACATTATTGATAAGCGCGTGCGGGAGAACCTGTGCGCCCTTGATTATCATCTTGTCGGAGTTCTTGTATCTGTCGTCGCCCGACTGTGTAAAAATGCTGAGCGGCTCAGGTATCACTTTGCATCCGTATTCATCGGCAACGACTTCGCACATCATACGGTGTGTCGACCTTGCTACAGCATCGAGAATGGCCTGCGTAACGCCGTAGCGGATAGCAGTATGGAGTCTTTTTCCGTCAACGTTAATCGCTTCGACTGTCTCGGAAAGGTTCTTGAAGCTGTCGGCCTCTCTGCCTACAAGAACGGGCTTGATATGGTTCATGATAACAGGTATAAAATCCTTTGCGAGAAAAAGCGGATCGCGTCCGCCCGCGCCGCTGTATTGAACCGCCGCGCAGTCGCCGTAAGCTATCTGGCCGTCTTCGAGCACAAGCATGACGGATATAGACTCGCCCGCCTGACGTACCGATGTAAATCCCGCCGTTTTCGGCTCGCCGATATACGCGTTGCCGTCCGCGACGGCGCCGCCCTTTATTGCGCGTTGATCGTCAAAATAAAACCCCGTACGTCCCGCAGAACATACTACATCGATTATTTTCATAATATTTTCCTTTCGCTTTTAAGATTTATCTCATGCTCTGAGGACGGCCTACAAGTCGTCCCTTGCTGATAGCATAAACATCGTCGATAACCATCTGGAACGATGCCTTTCTCTTTTCTACCCTTGCACGCTCCTCTATCCTTGCGCGGTTGAAGTCGAGCATATCCTTGGGAAGCGGCATGTTGCCGGGATCGAGTATTCTTATTGCGCCGACATTGTCGCGTGCCGGGAGCATTTTGCCCGCATTAAACCTCGACGGCGCGAACGGAATATCGATAACGCCCGCCTGTACGGCACGAACGCTGCCTATGGCTATATCCCCGTTGCCCAGCTCAAAGCACTTGTCAAGAATGCTTCTCGTCTCGCGGCGTATAACTTCCTTTTCTTCCTCGAGGTTTGCCGCAGTGCACTCCTGGTCGGCAAGCATCGTGATAAGCTGCTTCGTGCATCTTAGGCCTTGAGCGTTTGCCTCCATCGTCGGCACGCCCGCCGCCTCATGCGGCGTCTTTACTATAACCTTCGTAGCCTTTGAAAGCGCAGCCGTAGCACTGCCCCACGAAATTACGCCGAATGCCTTCGCTTCGTCCTGCGGGAAGCCACCCATCCACTGGTGGAATACGGTCGTGATAATTACATCGGTATGGCCGTTCTTTATCATGTATTCGTCCGTCAGCTCCTCAAGCGTGCGTATGGCGGCAACGTCCTGAACAAGATTGCCGCATTGGCCGTAGCCAACCGTTATGTTTTTGACGCCCTGCTCGGCAGCGAGAAGTGCCTCGATAATGGCAACGGCGTGCGAAACGCACGGGGGAACGAGCGTACCCGTAAGAGGGCCGTATGGTTCTCTGTTTATGGAAACGCCGGCCTCCTCATATATTCCGGTAAGACGGTCGACGTACTGCCAATCGCGTATCGTCCTTTCCATCGGGACGTTCTTTGCATACGGCAGATTATACGAGATTCCGCCGCCTTCGTAGCTCGTGAATCCTCCTGCGTACGTTATCTCCGTCAAAAGGCGCGCATCGGGCGTGCCGTGACGAACCTGTATAGGCGTATTAAGGCTCTGTATGAGCTGTCGGCATCCCGAAACGCCGTGGTTAACAGCCGGGAAGCCGTTAAGCATCGAGCGACGCTCTTTGAACGATTCGCGTATCCCGTTCTCTGCCTCTTCGTATCTGTTCTGACGTGTATAGCTGTCTATTGTCGTGGGCAGCAGATCCGCTTCGCCCTTGTCCTGCAAATACGTCAAAAGCTCAATCTGGTCGCGTATGAGCGCAACGCCGGCGCGCGGCTGTATAAGCGTAGTGCCCTTATTCTTGGCGTCTATCAGCTTCTTTGAAAAAATCTTATGATCCGGAAGCGATTTATGAAATTCTATCGCCTCCTGTAAATCGACGTCCTTACCCGTTGGCCACTGGGTAAGTATCTCTTCGCGTACCTTATAAAACTCACTGTCGGGGATACGCTTATTCTGCAATTCCATTTTCCTTAAGCTCCTTTTTCATTATGGATAGCGCCACATTCGGATAATGCTCGGCGAGCAGCCCCATTGCGGCAAGTATATACTTTCTGTCGACCAAAACCCTTGCATTTTTAGGCCTCAGCGACATTGGCTCACTTTTATCATAAAATGCATATGAGGCAATTTTACCCGTCCGCTTCGTATGTATCAGCGAGCCGCCCGTCACTATGAGCGTTTTAACACCCGTCAGATCCTTGCCCGTCTGAACATACGAAAGCCCCATCATCGTATATGACTCTTCGATTTTTCCTGCGTGGCGCGCCACGGCGGTCCTCACTGCGCAGCTTGCAAGCGCCTCATCAAGTCGTTCAAGCTCATCGCAGTCGGGAAGCATATCCGTATGCTTTGACAGCATGTCAACAAGCTCCGATACGCGCACCGTATCTATTCCTGATATCGCCGCAACTGTGTCTAATCCTGCCGCATCTACAATACCGTGTATGCTGTAGCGCATGCCTATATCGCCCTCTACCGTCCTCTTAACGTACGGCTCCGGAAGTCCCTTTATTACAGTGTTCGGAGACTGGGGCATCCCATAGGCAATTGAGTATACATCCGTTGTCGCCCCGCCTACATCGACCGCTACAAGCTCGCCAATACCGTCCATGTCGTCCGTTCCGTCGGCAAGCAGTTTCATCGCGCACATCATTGCCGACGGTGTAGGCATCATAATGCCCGAAATAAGCTCGTTCGCCCTCGAAAGCCCCTTCGCGCGGACTATGCGCTGCAAAAAGATATCTCTAATCTGCTTCTGAACAGGCTCTATATTAAGCACGCCGAATTTCGGCATCACGTTTTCGCAGATATAGATATCCCGTCCGTCTGCTTCGAGTATACGCTTGCATTCCTTGGCGGCGTTCCTGTTGCCTGCTATGACTATCGGGAAATTCCCGCCGACTTCTGCGAGCGTTTTGGCGTTATGTAGTATGCATTTCGAGTTCCCGCCGTCGGTGCCTCCTACAAGCAGAAAAATATCGGGTTTCGCGTCGACAATCTCCTGAGCGTCGTCTTCGGTAAGCTCGAACGAATATGTTTTCAATACCTTTGCGCCCGCGCCAAGGCTCGCACATTTGGCCGCCTCGGCCGTAAGCTCGGGCACAAGGCCGCTTGCCATCATTTTAAGGCCGCCCGCAGCACTCGAAGCCGCATATCGCTCTGAAAACTCAATATGCCCTGTTTTCTTTTCAAGCAGGGCTATAGCATTGGCCAATCCTTCGTTAATATCAGTTTCGACCGTTGTATACGAGGAAGATGTACCCAAAAGGACGCCGTTGTCGACATCCACCGCCGTCACCTTCGTATAGGTGCTGCCGAAATCAATTAGCAGTATGGGTCTCATGCTCTTATACCTATTCTTCTACGTGCAGATCCTTCTTGAGCAGCTCGATAGCCGTCTCGGGCGTTGTTCCCGGAGGAAAAGATCGGTCAAAGCCCATCGCCTTAAAGCGCTTTTCAACTTCTTCAAACGGCTGCTTGCCGATTACGATATTTCCGCCTACATAAAGAAGTATGCCTTCAAGGCCGGCTTCATCGCACTTCTCTCGCATGCCTCTGCAGTCGAGTTCGCCCTGGCCGTAGAGCGACGATATGACGATTGCATCCGCTTTGGACTCGATAGCTGCGGCTATAAACTCTTCCTGCGATACCATGACGCCGAGGTTGATTACTTCAAATCCGGCATCGGTAAACGCATGATAGAGTATTTTGTTGCCGACAGCATGTACGTCGGCGCCTATAACGCCGATGACAAGTGTTTTTTTCTCCATCCTGTAACCTCCGTTCAACTCAGGTAATAAGAATCTTGTACTAACACAATATGTTATATTGTGTTATATCATATGTCAACCTTTATACTGTCTGTTCAACAATATATTCGATTAACACATCTTAATTAAGTAATGCCGAGCCTGCGTTTTTTTCTTATTTCGTGCACGGCGTCGCGCACAGACATCAGCGTGCCACTGTCCATGGCGTATCTGAACTGTATAATTGCCGCCCTTTTAGATGCGGCATTTATTTCCTCCGCAGTTTTTCTCGAGAACAGCGTCATATACCCGTCAGGAACGACAATAACGTTTTTGTTTGCAAGCACATCGCCTACGGCCGCATCGGGCGCTACCGTCTTGCCGCAGGCATGTACTTTCGGAGCGTATTCGCGCATCTTGCGTATCATATCCTCAAGGCAGGTATCGCTAAGCGCTATAACGGCAGCGCTTACGCCTTTACCAAGACGCGCAAGCCTCGCCACCGTAGACCTGTCAACATCTACGCCCGCTTTTATCACTGTCTTTTTGTTCTCCGCATCGACAGACAGGGTTTTGCAGCCATCGCTCCGCGCAATAATCAAATCTATGCCGTTTCCAATGCATTGTGACATGTGCGCCATGCTCTCTGCCGTATATGTAAACACGTCAGCCCCTTCAATCGAATAAACGCCGTCCGTCATTGCAAACAGTATTTCCGGACTGTTTTCAATGACCGCTATCCGCACATCACAATCGTGATTCGTTCTTTCCTTGAGCTTCAGGTCAAAAAATATCGCCATTTCGGCGGGCGAAAACGACAGCTCCTCGAGCGTTTCAAGGAGTGAATCTATTGCTGTCATAGCCCGCTCCTTTCTGCTCATTTCTTCACGTTCACTGCGGCGCACAAACGTACCGCGCCCCTGCGTCATCTCCACGGCGCCAAGCCGAGCAAGCTCGTCGTATGCTCTCTTTATCGTGCCGCGCGCAATTCCGAGCTGTTCGGAAAGCTCGCGGACCGTAGGCAATTTTGTGCCGGGACGCATCTTGCCTGACTCTATGTCGCCGCGGATGGTCTCCGCAAGCTGGCGGTATATCGGTTTGCCGTCGGTGAAAGTTACGCCAATGTACATCGGAGCTTCGGCCTTCCTCTTAAACAATCATTTGGTTTTTGAATTCAGGTATTCTCTCCTGCCGGTTTCATAGAGGTTGTTTCCCTGTGAATCGATTACAACAATCACGGGAAGATTCTCAACCTCAAGTCTCCTGATTGCTTCCGCACCCAGATCTTCATATGCTATGATTGCGGCCGACTTGATGCATTTTGAAAGCAGCGCGCCCGCTCCGCCTATTGCGGCGAAATATACAGCGCCGTATTTTTTCATGGCTTCGATAACGTCCGGGCCGCGCTTTCCCTTTCCTATCATGCCTGTCTCGCCCTGAGCGATAAGCGTAGGCGAATATGCGTCCATCCTATAGCTCGTCGTAGGCCCCGCAGAGCCTATTGCCATGCCGGGCTTTGCAGGAGTCGGCCCAACATAATAGATTATAGAGTCCTTTACGTCAAACGGAAGCGGCTCGCCTTTTTCCACAAGTTCGCAAAGGCGTTTGTGCGCCGCATCTCTCGCCGTATATATCGTACCCGTTATCAGTACGCTGTCGCCCGCACGGAGCGACTGCACTTTTTCGTGTGTAAGCGGTGTTGTTATGTGTTTATCCATGGTTCATGCTCCTTTAAGCCGCTTCGTTCACAGCCTTGCCGACGCATGTCTCGCGACATGGCAGTTAATGTTTACCGCTACGGGCAGCCCCGCTATGTGCGTAGGCATCGCCTCAATGCTTACCTTCAGCGCAGTTGTCCTTCCGCCAAGGCCCTGCGGCCCTATTCCGAGCGCATTTATCTCCTCAAGCAGCTCGTCCTCAAGCGCCGCGTAAAAAGGATCGCTGTTTTTTACTCCCGCATCGCGCAGAAGCGCGCGCTTCGCCAGGTATGCGCACTTATCAAACGTGCCGCCGATTCCTACGCCGACCATTATCGGCGGACAAGGGTTGGGTCCCGCCTCCTCTACACAGCGTATTATGAAACGCTTCACGCCTTCAAGCCCGTCGGACGGCTTGAGCATCTGGATTTTGCTCATGTTTTCACTCCCGAAGCCCTTCGGCGCCACCGTTATCTCGAACGTATCACCCGGCACTATATCATAGTAAATCATCGCAGGCGTATTGTCTCCCGTATTCACGCGCCTTATCGGATCGCCGACCACGGATTTTCTCAGGTAACCTTGCGTATAGCCTTGCCTTACGCCCTCATTTACGGCGTCGGCAATGCTCCCGCCCTTAACCGACACGTCCTGGCCTATCGTCAAAAAAACGCACGCAACGCCTGTATCCTGGCATATCGGAACGTTGTTTTCATCTGCTATAACGAAGTTTTCCTCGATCCTGTCGAGTATTCCCTTCGCACCCGCCCAGTTCTCCTTATCCCGTGCGGAAATTATGCAGCTGCGCACATCACTCGGCAAATGGCAGTTCGCATTTATGCAAAGCTCCTTAACTGTGCCTTCGATAAGTTTCGCGTCTATTTCTCTCATAAGCTCCACCCCTCCGCTCAACGCGCCTTTGCTTCGTAAATCCTGTCAATAATCGTTCCGTCGCGATAAATTATATCGGCAACGACACGCTCTCCGTGCTCTGTCTGCTGCGGTACGCCTGATATGCGCTCAGCCAGTTCCTTGAGCTCTTCTATTTCCATGACGTTAAGCTTTGCATCGACAAGACGCTGCTTTAATTCCTTCCGCTTCGGGTTTACGGCTATGCCCTTTTGCGTAACGAGAACGTCAATTGTAGAGCCCGGCGTTGAAACACATGTTACCTTATCCGTAACAATCGGGAGCCTTGCGCGCGACAGCGGAGCGATTATCATCGCAAGCTTTGCTCCTGCCGCCGTGTCGCTGTGGCCGCCCGAACCTCCCATGATGTATCCGTCGGAATTCGTATGTACGTTTACGTTAAATTTCGTATCTATCTGCGTCGCGCCAAGTATTACGACATCAAGGCTGTCAACGGTAGCGCTCTTTGCATCGTGCGAAGCGTAATGCGTTGCAGAAATTTCCCGATGCCTCGGGTTCGTTCTTATCGACTCGACCGCCTTGAGGTCAAAGCACTGTACATCCATGAGCGATTCAAAGCATCCTTCATTGAGCATATCGACGATATATCCCGTTATTCCGCCAAGCCCGAAGCTCCCATGTATTCTTTCTTTGAGCATTACATCCTTCAGGAACTTCGCCGCTGCAAGCGATGCGCCGCCGGCGCCCGTCTGGAACGAGAAGCCTTCCTTCAAAAGCCCGGAGGCGCGTATGACTTCTACGGCGTCCATCGCCATAGACAATCCTACAGGGTCGCGCGTTATTTTTGTTGTGCCCGACACAATGCCCTTCGGGTCTCCTATCGACTCAACCGCTACCACCCTGTCTACATACACCTCGCTTATCGACCAGTCAATAAGCGGATACTGCATAAGGCTGTCCGTTATTACAACTACATACCTTGCGTTCATGGCATCCGGTATCGCGTATCCGAGCGAACCGCAGGCCGACTTGCCGAGCTTGCCCGAACAGTTGCCCGAACAATCGCTCGCAGGCGCAGCTATAAACGCTACGTCTATAGGCGTTATGCCCTTCTCAATATCGCGCGGTCTTCCTCCGTGTGTGCGGAACTCGACGGGCACTTCCATACCGCCATCGGATATGAACTTTCCGAGCGCGGCCGACATATAGTCCGTCTGAATCTTTGCTACGACTCCGTTCTTTATATGCTCCGCAAGCGGTGCGTGGATATCGAAAAGTGAGCTAGCGTTTACCGTCAGATGCTTTATGCCGAGCGACGCTATTTCGTCCATTACCATATTAAGCACAAAATCGCCGTTTCTAAGATGGTGATGGAACGATATTGTCATGCCGTCACTGAGACCGCTGTCAATTATCGCCTCTTTGAGCGAATGAGCAAGTTTATTCACAATCTGCACCTCCAATACCGAGCTGTTTTGCCGCTTCAAGCATCTGCCTCGCGCGGGCAACGATAGGCGCGTCTATCATTTTGCCGTGAAGCGATATTGCGCCGCGCCCCTGCTGTTTTGCAAGATTTATGGCTTCAAACACTTCTTTGGCGTATTCGATGTCCGCCATGGACGGGCTGAACACTTCGTTTATAACGCGCACATGGCGCGGCGATATTGACGATTTTCCCGTAAATCCGAGGCTTTTTGCGTATTTTGCATCGACGGCTATTCCCTCGTCGTCGTTAACATCGGTGAACGGCGTATCATAAACTTCTATCCCTGCTGCACGCGCCGCGCAGACAAGCCTGCATCGCGCATAGTTTATCTCGTTGCCCGCCTTTGTTCGCTTGCACTGCAGGTCTGCGGTAAGATCCTCGCCGCCAAGGAAAAGCGCCGCAACGCGTTTTGACGCCGTAGCTATGTTAAACGCATTCTCTACGCCGAGCGCCGTTTCTATAAGCGGTATGAGCTTTACAGTGCCGATCGGTATGCCATGTTTTTCCTCAATGGAACTTATGTATTCATCGACCGTCTGCACATCGCGCGCACAACTCACCTTCGTTGGCATTATCAGGTCGGGTTTAAGCGGTATTACGGCCTCAAGGTCGTCTTTCCAGTACGGTGTGTCTATCGAGTTAATCCTCACGGTTATTTCGCATCCGTGAAACCCCATATCCTTTATTGCATTTCTGACAAGCATACGCGCGGCGTCCTTCTGGTCGGGAGCAACGGCGTCCTCAAGGTCAAGTATTATGCAATCAGCGCCCAGCGCGTCGCCGTTAATAATAATATTCGGCGTATTGCCGGGCAAAAACAGCATAGATCGTCTCATCTTGATTTTTCAGCCTCCTAAGCGGAAAAAATTAAACCTCTGCCAAGTTAAACCTATTATATACCTTTCCGTGTGTTTCTTCAACCGAAGCTTTTCAAGCTTAATCTAATGTTATATAATGAATGAAACGAAAGGAGGTATCTCTATTGTCATTTTCAGGAAGAATGATGAACAGTCACTTTTATAGCGTATTCTTCGCGCCGAGGGGACGCGACAGAATTTATGACCTAGGAATGCACATCGCTCAAATGTATTTGAGCCCGTTTGATAAGCTGATAGGCATTATCGGTGAAGCGGGTTCGGGAAAAAGCATGCTCATAAAAGGTATGTTCCCCGGCCTCGAGCTGACGAACGACGACGGCGGCGTAAATACGCGCCCGCTGCCGCTTCTCGAAGTGTTTGACTCCGACAGCGGTTTTTTCAACGCCCACACATATCATCTTGATATACGATTCGAAGCGGCATTCACCCAAATGCACGTCCTTGCCGACGCGATACTTACTGCCGTGCAAAAGGGTAAGCGCGTAATCGTCGAACATTTCGACATGATATATCCGTTCCTGAATGTAAATGCAAACCTGCTCATCGGCATGGGCGAAGAGATAATAATCACGCGTCCGAACGTTTTCGGTCCCCTTCCAAACGAGATATACGACATAGTATCAAAATCGGTCGTTTACAGGCGTATGGCGCATACCGCGGAAGATCTGTGCGAATTCTATATGCCGGATGAATACAGCGCCCGCTGCCGCCACGGCGATGTCAAGCACGGTTTTGTGTTAGAGTTTGACAAAAAGCCGGACTTCGATCTTGATGCGCTTGAAAAGCAGGTTTTTGACGCAATTGCCGCCGACTACCCCATATCGTTTGTGGACGAGGGGCACATTCTTATAAACAAAACGCTTCATGCCTGTACCGGACCGCGTACGCATGTGTCAAGCACCGGAGACATAGAAAACTTCAGGCTTGTAAAAAAGTATTTTTACGACCCGATTAACAATCGATACATGCTCGCGGGGCGTGTTGGAGAAAAGAGCCTTAATGAGGACGCCACCGACTTCAACGACATGAAAAACCTCTAATGCCCGCATAGCAACTAAAAAGGCCGACCGCTCGCAAATCCGCTGCGATCGGCTTTTTAACTTGAAGCTCAGTTCTGCCCCTCCATCTCGTCGAGCTTTCTTTGCGCCTCGTCCCACGCTTCGTACAGTCCGTTCAGCTCGGCGCGCCTGCTGTCTATCTTTGCCGACAATTCGCCCGCCTTCTTATAGTCGGACGCAACTGTCGGCTTTGCAAGTTCTTTCTCCATTGCCGCTATCTCGCCCTCAAGCGCGGCAATTCGCTCCTCGCTTCTCCTAACTTCCCCCTTTTGCCTGTTTATCGCGCTCTGACGTTCCTTTTGCGCCCTATAATCGTTCTGTCTCGGTCTCTGCGCTTCCGCTTCGACAACGGTCTCGACCTTTTTCCGTTCAAGATCCTCCATCAATTCGTCATAGCCGCCAATATGCTCGCTCACGACACCGTTATCCATGTAAAGCACCTTGTCGGCAAGCCTGTTTATCAGATATCGGTCATGCGTAACCACAATCATCGTTCCGCCGTAGTTCTCGAGCGCCCTCTCCAGCGCCTCTCTCGACGCAATATCAAGATGATTCGTAGGTTCGTCCAGCAAAAGCAAATTCGCCTTTGAAAGCATCAGCTTCAAAAGCTGGAGGCGCGCCTTTTCGCCGCCCGAAAGGCACCCTACTTTTTTCTCTATGTCGTCCCCCCTGAATAGAAACGCCGCAAGCGTGCTTCTTATCTGCGTTTGAGTCATCGTGAGATAATGGTCGTCCCACGCTTCGTTCAGCACTGTGTTCCCGTCGTTGAGCTGCGAAAGCGTCTGATCGTAGTACGCCGCCTCTACATTTGCGCCGAAATTGAAATATCCGGCGTCGGGACGCTCTGTTCTTGCAAGTATTCTCAGAAGCGTCGTCTTGCCGCACCCGTTCGCGCCGACAATAAATATGCGCTCGCCCTTCAAAACATGAAGGTCAATTCCGTTGAGAACATGCTTATCCCCGTACGATTTTCTTATGCCGTGAGCCATGAGCACATCGTTTCCGCTTATCTCCCTCGCGCTGAATCCAAAATGTACCGTTGCAAGATCACGCTCGGGTTCCACAAGCGTCGCCTTCAAGCGCTCTATTTGCTTAAGCTTTGACGCCGCCGTTACAAAATTGCGCTCCTGCCCCCATCTCCGCTGCTGCTCAACGATGCCGTAAATCCTGCGTATCTCCTTTTGCGTGTTGAGATATTGGCGCATCTGTATCTCGCGGTCCGTCGCGCGCTTTTCAATATGACGCGAATAATTCCCGTTTGTGGCATAAATCGTCCTGTCTTTAATCTCAATCGTTTTATCGGTTACTTTATCGAGAAAATAGCGATCATGCGATATTACAATGAAAGCTTTCCTATATGAACGCAAAAAGTCCTCAAGCCATTCGACACTTTCTATATCAAGATGGTTCGTAGGTTCGTCGAGCAAAAGCAGGTTGGCCTCCGACAGCAAAAGCTTGGCAAGCTGAACCTTATTCCGTTGCCCTCCGCTGAACGACGACATCGGGCGCGAAAGATCGTCTTCCGTGAAGCCGAGTCCGAGCGCCGCAGCGCGCGCCCTGCTTTTGTACGTCAAACCGCCGCGCAGCTCGTATTCCTCATTAAGTCTGTGCTGCTTGGCTATAAGTGCATCGATACTTCCCTCGCCGTGCTCTAGTTCCGCATTTATCTCGTCAAGCTTTCGCTCTATCTGCTCAAGGTAGCCGAATACGCTGAGAACGCTCTCAAAAAGCGTGTTCTCGCCGTCGTCCGTATGCTGCTGCATAGTGCCTATCACCGCATCTCTCGAAATATATACGCTCCCCTCGTCAGGAACGTCCCTTTTCGATAAGATATTGAACAGCGTCGTTTTGCCGCATCCGTTCGCACCGACAAGTCCGACTTTATCGGATGCATCTATTTCAAAGCTTATGCCTTCAAAGAGCGTCCGCTCGACAAACGATTTTTTTATATTTGAAACGGCAAGCAGCGGCATGCAAAACACCTCTATTCTTAGAATCAACACTTCAAGTACCAAGTATACAGTTTACTCCGAATTAATTCAACACAAATCACCGCCTTCTATATGTGTCATGTGCGAAAGGTGTCGATATTCGCCACATTTGAGTGACAAAACGTTGCGTATGCGCCGCAATCGGTATATAATAGCTTACGGAATTATATTATTTCATAAGGAGTTATTTTATGAGCTTTATTATCACCACGGAATCAAACTCCGAAATACCGTTCGCATGGGAGGATCAAAACGATTTTTCCGTACTGCGGATGCCCTATACGTACAACGAAAAGGAGTATTTCTACGATTTGGGCAGAAACACCGATTTGGGCGCTTTTTTCAAGCAAATGCGCGATGGCGTTACGGTAACGACCGCGCAAAGAAATCCCTCCGAAATAGTCGATTACTTTGAACCTTACCTGAAAAAAGGTCTTGATATACTCCATATTGCGTTTTCGTCAAAGCTTTCAGGTACGTTCAATAACGAAATGATAGCTCGCGAAGAGCTGCTTAATCGCTATCCCGACAGGCGCATCGAACTCATAGACACGCTTGCCATATCGATGCCTCTCGGCCAGATAGTCGGTGTCGCGTTCGAAATGCGCAGGGCGGGTAAATCGATGGACGACATACGCGACTGGGTGGAGGCCAATAAAATGCGCTCCTGCTCGCTTTTCGCCGTAGACAGTCTCGAATACCTGCGGCGCGGCGGTCGAATAACAAACACGGCGGCTGTCTTTGGCACCGCATTGCAGATCAAGCCTATACTCTCCGTAGGCTCATGCGGTATGATTGTTCCGGTCTCCAAGATAAAGGGCCGGAAAAAAGCCATTAAGTATATACTTGACAAATGTGCCGAAACTATAGACAAGCCCGAAGAACAAACGGTGTATGTCTGCCACGCCGATTGTCTCGACGAAGCCGTTTTGCTCAAGGAAAAAATCGAAGAGGTTATAAGGCCTCGCGCAGTCGCGATAAATCCCATCGGCCCCGTCATCGGCGCGCATTGCGGCCCGGGAACGCTCGCAATAGTATATTTTGGTCGTTCTCGAGACGAGCTGCTTGAACAAGCATAATACGGCGTAAACATATTTTGTGAAAGGAAACTTAACTTATATGCAAATTCATTTTTGCGGAGCGGCAAAGGCCGTTACAGGCTCCTGTCATCTATTAGAATTCAGCGGCGGCAAGCTCCTGGTAGACTGCGGAATGCGTCAGGGCAGCGATACAAAAACGCCTTTGGGGGAAGACAAGTTCATGTTTGACCCCTCGGAAATAGACGCGGTGCTGCTCACTCACGCGCACATAGACCATTCCGGGCTTCTTCCGCTGCTCGTAAAGCGCGGGTTTAAGGGCAGCATTTACGCAACCTCCGCCACCTCGCGCCTTTCGGAAATCATGCTTCTCGACAGCGCACACATACAGGAAGGCGACGCTGAGAGGGATAATGCCAAACGCATCCGCGCCGGCAAAAAGCCTATTGAGCCGCTATACAGCATCGAAGACGCCGAAAAGGCGCTCAAACGCTTTGTTCCGGTTGAATATGAAACAGACATTAAAATAATTGACGGAGTAACCGCCAGATATAACGACATAGGCCACCTCCTCGGCTCGGCCGCGATAGAGCTTTGGGTAACAGAAAGCGACAAGACGACAAAGATAGTGTTTTCGGGCGACGTAGGTAGAATGGACCGCCCCATTATACAGGATCCCGATATAATCCAATCGGCAGATTATCTTGTCGTGGAGGGTACTTACGGCGATCGCAGCCACGAAGAAGGCTCCGCCGCCGCAAAGGAAGCGCAATTCGAGACCGTTCTGGCCGCCGCTATAGCCCGCCAAGGAAGCATAATCATACCGAGCTTCGCCGTTGGCAGAACGCAGGAAATACTCTATTACATAAAAAAGCTGATTCAAAAGGGTTCCATACCCGAGCTCAGCAAAATTCCGATATACGTTGACAGCCCGCTTGCTATACAGGCGACGCGCATATACGATTCATGCCGCGAAGGCTATTACGACAACGAAGCAAAGGCGCTTGCCGCCTCAGGCTCGCCATTCGTTTTTCCGAACCTCACGATGACCCAAACAGCCGAAGAAAGCAAGCAGATAAACTTCGTTTCCGGCTGCAAAATAGTCATCGCATCATCGGGTATGTGTGAGGCCGGCAGAGTGCGCCATCATCTCAAGCATAATCTCTATAAAAAGGATACGACCATTATATTCGCGGGATACCAGGCCCGCGGTACGCTTGGACGCATAATATGCGACGGTGTCAAGGACGTAAAGCTGTTTGGAGAAAGCATACATGTAAATGCGACGATAGAACAGCTCACCGCTTTTTCGGGTCATGCAGGCAGAGACGAGCTTATCACCTGGATACGCGCCATTCAGCCTATCCCTCGCATGGTATTCCTTGTTCACGGCGAGCCCGAAGCGCTTGACTCACTAAAAAGAGCGATAGAGCCCATGGGCTACAGCGTTGCCGTTCCCGAGCTTGGGGACGTTGTACGTCTCGCCGAAGCTCAAACGGCCGTTGCCGAGCATGATCAGCAACCTGCCGCTCAAACTGACGATGCGTCAATCCGGCTTTGCGAAAGTCTTGAGCGCATAATGCATATATTTGAGGGTCTGTCTTCAGCCGGCGGCGCCAATATGCGCAATATCATGCTCGACGATATAAAAGCTCTTGCGGAGCGTTGGGAAGCGCTGAGCAAATTACGGTAATACGCTTAGGCTTCTTATTATTTCAGACTCTAAAGTGACAAATGCCCCCGGTTTATCTTGAGCCGGGGGCATAGCTGTGCGAATTATTGCTGTCTGTTGCGACACCGTACGCTTATATTCCGCTTTCCGTAAAACGTTCCCAATCTCTGTGCATATAACGCGCTATCGGCATATACTCGCCTATAAACTCTTTTTCAAGCTTACGTTCCCTTGCCTCCGCGTCAAAAGCCTCTATCACTTCGGGAGTTCCCGCAGTATATTTGACGGGTATATTCACGGCCTGCGAAACGGATTTTACCATATCATAGCCATTTAGCAGCTCGTTTGCGGACGATTGATTCGAAAGGTTAGTATTATTAACAAGTCCCGTTATCGCAAGCCTGCTCCTGAACGCTATCTTCTCAAGCATGTCGAGATTCAGCGCAAGCTCTGAAGAAAACGGCCTCATCGCGTTTATGACGTACAGCACTTCAAGATGTCCGAGCGAATCAAAATTGCGCTTATACTGACCAAGTGCAACTGCACCCGCAGGGTCTCCGCCAACGTCAAAAATTACGGTTTCGCAATCATCGATAAAAACGGAATAGATATCCGGAGGCAGAGAAGGAACCTCGACGCCCGTCATTGCGAACACCGGAGAATGCAGCTTAATCCCGTGCTGCGCCAGCATGTCCCGTCGTTCCGTCGAGCGAAAATACGGGTTGATTATGTCAAGGTCGACAAGCACCGTCTTCTTTGTTTTGGCGGATTCCACAGCCATATTCAGAGAAATCTCAGTTTTGCCCGAGCCGAAATTCCCTATCAGCACATACGTTTTTTTCATATTTATCCTCCGTAATTTCAATCATTTGGCGAAGCGTATAAAGCCATTATTCTTTCTGCTGCGCGCATACCGTCTACCGCAGCACTGACTATTCCGCCTGCATACCCCGCTCCCTCTCCAACCGGGTAAAGCCCCTTCATGCGCGTTGCCTCGCCGAGCTCATTTCTGCATATGCGCAGCGGTGCACTCGTTCTCGTTTCAGGCGCCGTTATAACGGATTCGGGCATGTCAAATCCACGAAGCCGTCTTGCAAATCCAACTATACCCTCGCGCACGCCGTTTGACACGAACTCAGGCAAACAATCATATATATTTTTTGCGCGCACACCCGGTCTGTACGTTGGCCGCACACCCGAAAACGCCTTCGGGTGATGTTCGCGCTTGATAAAGTCTACCGTACGCTCGGCCGGCGCATAATAGTCACCTCCGCCGAGCCTGTATGCCGCACGTTCGATACGCTCCTGAAACTCGATGCCGCCCATCGCATCTCCGCCCCAGTCGGACGGTTCCACCGCAACAACAATCGCCGCGTTTGCGTTCTCTCCGTCTCGCGCATAATTGCTCATGCCGTTCGTCACCACTTCACCGAATGCAGACGACGACGCAACAACGCTTCCCCCGGGACACATGCAGAACGTATACACTCCCCTCGCTCCGCTTTTTTCAGCAAGGCGGTATTCGGCGGCGCCGAGTCGCGGATGCGCAAAGTGCTCGCCGTACTGCGCTTTGTTTATCAGCTCCTGCGGATGCTCTATCCTGACGCCGACAGCAAACGGCTTTGGCGCAAGCTCAAGCCCAATATCGTGAAGCATCCTGTATGTGTCGCGCGCCCCCTGACCGATGGCAAGTATACAAGCGCAGCATTCAATCGTCTGCCGTTCACCGCTGCGCTCGATGCTTATGCTTTTTATCTTGCCGTCTTGTGAGTTTATGCCGGTTAGCCTCGCAGCGAATATTATCCTGCCGCCAAGCCTCTCGGTCTCGGCACGCATGTTTTTTATTGTTGCTTTGAGCACATCGGTGCCGATATGCGGTTTTGATGCGACCGTAATCTCTTCAGGTGCGCCAAAGCGGGCAAGCGTTTTAATCACATCGTCCGCGCGTTCGTCCTTTATGCGTGTGGTAAGCTTCCCGTCCGAAAACGTCCCGGCGCCGCCTTCTCCGAACATTATGTTGCTTTGTTCATTGAGCTCGCCGCCGCTGAAAAAACATTCAACGTCCCTGTTCCGCCTGTCTATCGGCATTCCGCGCTCAATAACGATAGGTTTATAGCCATTTTTCGCAAGCTCGTACGCCGCGAAAATCCCGGCAGGCCCGTACCCTGCTATCACTATAGGAGCCGTAAGCCGTACGGAGCCCTTAACAGGTTCAGCTCTCATATGGCTATGAAACGCTGTCACGCCCGTTTTGGCAAACGACATAGCTCTCGCTTCATCGCGCGCGCTAAGCTCGACAAGTACAGTATACGCAAGGCGTATATCATTCTTTTTCCTTGCATCAAGAGCTACGCGCACGACCCTGAGTCTCCTGATTGCTCGCGCATCAACGCCAAGGCGTCGCGCGGTAAAAGCCCTGAGCGCCTCTTCACTCTCATTTATGGGAATTTTTATATCGCTGACAATTAACGCCATGGCTACTTCTTCGCAACACGCATAGTTATCGAATGCGTTTTTACGGTAACTGTGACGGTAAGCGCCATGCGCGTGCCGCTTTCGTCGATTTTATATAATTTCAGAATATATGTGCTCCCGTTCACCTGCTCGATGTCTGAGAACTCATATGTGCTGTCCTCATTGATCACAATTATCTTCGGTTCAGGCGAAACGGGTATATTCGTTTTTGGCGTGGAATACGTCGCCACATCAACGCAAAGCACGATTTTTATCTCTTTCTCCTTCAGCGCGTTTATCACGCTTATCGGAGCTTTTACCGTAGCAGCAGCCGTATTCGGGGAAAATATATAGTTATAGCCCGCAACTTCGCCAAAAGCCGTTATCTCTACTTCCTCAAAGTCATATTCGGCATATTTTTCTTCAATCCTGACCTCTATATTTGCCGACGAACCGCCGCTCACTACAACAACGTTCTGCGGCAGTTTATACGGCGCGGCAGTCATAAAGCTCGACGTTTTGTCCTGAACGTTAATCACATCGACGGGCACAGAGGTTATCTTGTCAATAATCTCCTGTGGACCGGCTATAGTCACGCTGGGCGGGTTCGACGTAATGCTTGTTATTTCGTGCGTCTGCGCCATAAGATCGTCTCCGACTATTGAGCTTCTCGTATCAACGGGGACGGTCTTTGTGGGATAAACATCCATCTTTATCGTAACCGACGGATTCACAGAGCTTCTGAACGCAACGGTGCTGACTTCATTATCGTTCTCGTCGTAAAGCGTCAGATCAAAAGTTCTGTTATAACTTTCCGTCAAACCGTCAAGCGGTATGTCGCATACGGCCTTCACAACGCGCGCTACATCCTGCATCGGGCCCGTTATCTCAATATCCGTTCTGCCGAGCACAGGTTCAGAATGCCAATAGTTATTGGGAAGCTCTCCCGAATATCTGAACTCGATTGGTATGCGCTTTGAATCAAGCATGTCTATCTCTATAGTTATCGTTGACGGAGATACCGCCTCAATGTCTCCCACTGTCGTTTCCGCAATTACGGGCAGAGTTATGCTCCCCGGTGCTGTTACGTTTCTCAGATCAACACGCGCCGATACGTTGTTCTTTGACAAATCAAAATAATGCGTTACGTCCGTCGCCACTCTTACATCAACGGCACCCAGTATTTGCGCAAGATCACCGCGCACAACAAGATTGCGCGCCGACAAATCGGCGTCTCCCTGCGTGCTCACGGGAATGCCATACAGTGTCTTGGGGCGAGACGGATTCACGTTCGTCATAACGTATCCCCAAAGTATCACCGCAAAAACAAGTGACACTATTTTGATAAGCAGGTTTGTCGTGAAAAATGTCTTTATGGCGTTCCATACGGCGAGCAGCACTTTATTTTTCTTCTTCATTCTTATTCCTCCGTCTCAGCCATGCAAATGCGCCTTCCTTTTGCGGCACGTAAACGGATTCGAGTACGTCACGCAAGGATTTTGAATCCATATAGCGCACAAGTTTGCCGTCTCGAGCTATCGACACGACGCCCGTCTCTTCAGATACGATTATCGTCACGCTATCCGATATCGCCGAAACGCCCAAGCCTGCTCTGTGGCGTGTGCCAAGCTCTTTCGCTATAGAAATGTCGTCCGACAGCGGCAGAAAGCACGCAGCCGCAACAATTTGCCCGCCTCTTATTATCGCTGCGCCATCGTGAAGCGGTGTATTAGGTTCGAATATATTCTCGATTAGCTGCTCCGAGATAACGGCGTTTATTCTCGTACCGGTCGCTATTATGTCACCTAATCCCGTCTTTTGTTCGATAACAATGAGCGCGCCGACACGGCGCTTTGCAAGGCTCAATACTGCCCTGTGTATCTCGTTTACAACGTAATGAGATGAGGTAAATTCGCCCGTTCCTTTGTCGAGACTCGTTCCGCGGCCTATATGCTCAAGCGCTCTTCGCAGTTCCGGCTGAAAAAGGACCACGACTATAATTATGCCCGATACAAGCACCGAGCTCAGCAACCAGTTTACGGTCGACAAATCAAAAAGCTTACAGAACACTGTAACCAAAAAGAATATCGCAACGCCTTTCAACACCTGGTACGCGCGCGTTCCCTTCGTAAGTATTGTCAGCTTGTATATAAGCACCGTGATGAGACCGATATCTATAAAATCGCGCCATGAAAACTGCGACAGACTTCCCACAACAGCCTTGACGATCATTTCAATGGACATTCGGTGATCCTCCTTCATCATAAGAGTGCGTTTGATTTAATTATACACTTTTGAGCAGTCTAAATAAAGCGATATATAAAATAAATATGTGCAGAGATTTTAGTGTTACAATACATCTTGAACAAAAGAACAAAAAGAATGAATGGTAGCGTCTCATCGGTTAAAGCAGAGTCAACACACAAAACCAACCTGAGAGGAGACCATATCCTTCATGAAAAAGAATACAGCACAGGACATGGAATACCGGCAATCTCTGATGAAATACGCGGAGAAGTACGGTGTAAGCCGCGCCGGCCGCAAGAACAACAAAAGCCGGTAGAACATCTGCTTCCGGCGGCAGCGCCTGGACGGAAGTGATGCATCCCTCTGCTGTCAGTCCACACAACCACACAGCCACCCAAACCGGCACACCGAGGAAGAAGTCAGGCTCATACGCAATATGCGCCGCAGAAATCCCGGGCTTGGTATGCCGGAGCTATGACATCGTCTGCGCAAGCGCGGCTACGCCCGCCTGCGCTTCCTTGCGGCTTACCCGGAGCAGTTCACGTATTCCTCTTATGTTTGACAAACCTACGTAATTTGGCGTTATTCTTCGCGCGTTACGGGTATGCCGAGCGTATCCTCAAGCCATGGACAATCGTCGTCCTCTGTCTCGGAGGTTATAACAAGCTCCATCGAGTCGTCGATTTGAGCAAGCGCACGGTTTATTGCCGCCCGGCTTTTGGGGGAGTTGAGCTGCTCGGGATAAGTCGTGTTCGAAAAATACACTGTAAGCATGCTTCCTGATATTTCGAGCCGCTGCATTTGCGACATAATTGCCCAAAGCGTTGGGTCGTTTGCACGAAGCTCAGCTTGCAGTGCGGAGAAAAGCTCCTTTGAGCGTTTTTCTTCGTTGTCGGAGATGACGGGTTTTTTGCGCTTTTGCGGAGCTTTTTCCGCGGAAGACTTTGACGCGTGTATATCGCGAGCGGGTGCGGCGGATGGACTTGATACGGAGATTGCACCGTTCTTCAGGCGCTTTTCTATATCGTTCAACCTGTCTGCAAGTCCGTCTATAGCTTTGTCCGTTTCAGGACAGCATATGCGCACGAGTGCGCTTTCTATAACAACGCGCGGAAGCGTAAGCCACCTCATATCGCGCTCAGTTTCAGTCAACAGATCTATGGCACGGAGAATACGTTCCTGTGATATGCTGTCAGCCTGCTTGATGTATGCGCGCATAGCTTCCTCTGTACAGTCCAGTATATCGGCGCACGACCCGCAAAGCTTCGCCATTAAAAGGCAGCGCATATGGGCGCAGAGATCGCGTATAAATACGCCAAAATCGCGTCCCGCCGCCGCCAGTTCCTGTAAAAGGCGGAGTGCGCGCGAGGCATTTGATTCTATTAGTGCATCGGCAATGGAGAACATAAGCGAGTCGTCAGCGCTTCCGAGTACGCTGTAGACCATGTCGCTCTTAACGTCATTTCCGCAAAAAGACAGGCATTGGTCGGCAAGACTCAGCGCATCTCGCATGGAACCGTCGGAGGCACGGGCGATTGCAAGAAGTCCTTCCTCGTCGATTGAAGCGCCCGCATCCGTGAGTATGCCCTTAATGCAGGCAACCATGTCGGTAACGGATATGCGCCTGAAATCAAACCGCTGACAGCGCGAAATAATCGTTGCAGGCATTTTGTGCGGTTCGGTCGTCGCAAAAATAAACATGACATGGGGCGGAGGTTCTTCAAGCGTTTTGAGGAGCGCATTAAATGCCTGATTTGTAAGCATATGTGACTCGTCGATTATGTACACCTTTGTGTTCAGCTCAAGCGGCATGAACGAAGCCTTGTCCATCAGCACACGCATGTTGTCGACGCCTGTGTTGGAGGCGGCGTCCATTTCGACAATGTCAAGGTTGCCGCCTTCGCTCACCGCGCAGGCGGCGCACTTGCCGCAGGGGCTGCCATCAACGGGGGAGAGACAGTTTACGGCGCGCGCGAATATTTTGGCCGTGCTCGTTTTACCCGTTCCGCGAGTTCCGCAGAATAGGTAAGCATGCGAAACATGCCCTGAAGCTACCTGGTTTTTCAAAATAGTCGTTATATGACTTTGCCCTATAACGCCGTCGAACGTCCGGGGCCGGTATTTTCGGTATAATGCGCGGTATGTCATATTCACATCTCCGTTTTACGATTGACTTTATTTTACCATCGAAAAACGTTGCGCGCAATGACGGACAGCGAATTGACAAAAGAACCGCCAAGGCGTAAAGCCTCGGCGGTAGACTGCCAACGTGCGGAGGCGTCAGCCGCTGTTCGTTCATGCATCGGGCAGAGTGACAAATACCTCATCGCCGTCGGCGTTATGATCGGCGTCAGGCGCTGCACAGCTTGCGAGGTTTGAGAAGACATCGTCGAGCCAATGGGTATATGCAATGCGCTCGCCGGTTTCGCTGCCCGAAAGCTCGACAGACACGGTGAAAAATGTTTTGCCAGTCGATGAGTCAATGTTTGTGATTATAAACACTTTGTCATCGATTCCATCGCCGTCAAAATCACGAGGCATTGCGGGTATTTTGTTTGCGTAAAGTGGCATTTGCAGATCGTCTTCGGACTCGGCCGAATTAGGGTTCGGGCCTATAACCGCCGCGCAGCCCGATATCATGAGGATGAGCGCAAGGGATAATACCGCTGCAAGCGCTCCTTTTTTCTTATAGTTCATTATGCTTACCAGCCTTTCTTTAAGATTTCGTTTACTTTCGCAGAAACTTGTCGTCGGCACTTCGAACGCTTTATTGCTGCATGACGCGGCTATGAGCATGTTTCCGTACAGTTTGACCTCATCGGCAGCCATGTTTTTAACGAGAGCCTCATCGCATGCAAGCTCGCACGCGCGACCCATTTCTCGTCTGATTATATAGACGAGAGGGTTAAACCAATGTATACATACAACGAGCGCCGCGAACCATTTATAGAGTGTATCTCGTCGTTTCAGGTGTACGAGCTCGTGTGAAACCATCAGCGAAAATTCGCGCGTCATGCCGTTTTTTGAGTATGCGATCTGCGGAAGTATTATCGTTGGACGTATCACGCCTGCAAGAAGCGGGGTTTTTACGGCGCTGCTGTACATGAGCCTCACTTTCTTTTTGATACACAAGGAGCGGCAGAGCGAAGCGAAAAGCTCTTTATCTGCGGCGTTGGGTTCAATAAAGTCTGAACGAAGCCTCAGGCGAAACAGTGCATAGGTGCAGACTAACCATGCAAGCGACGCGCCGAAGCCTGTCAGCCATATAACAAACGCGTTGCTCTTCAGCGCTGCCACCATATTTTGCCATGATATGGTATACCCTTTGGACGCTGCCAATGCGGCGCCGTCATATAATGCACTCGTTTGCTCCGCCTGCTCGGAGATGTCTGTGCGATGCGTCTCCGTGCCGCTGTTCCCGACAGGTGCACAAGGAGCGGTTTTGCTTTCGAAGACCGCGCTCGAGTGTGAGTCATTAGGCAGGGGCTGTGCCAACGGATCAAAGCCGTGCGTTGCGGAAACGGGGACAATAAGCCTAAGCAGCACCACGAGCCATATGTAATACATAAATGTCCGCGAAACGCTGCGCTTTACGAGCGGCTTCAGAACAAAAAACAGTAGCGCCGCCGCAGAACCGCCTATGCTCATTGAGATAAGCGTCGAAACAAAGCCGTTCATTTGCTGCCTCCGTTAAACATCCTTGACAGCTCTTCCATATCGCTCCTTGTCAACTGTCCGTCAGAAAGGAGCGAGGCAACGAGCTTTTTTGCGCTGCCCGCGAACACCTTGTCAATGAATTTGCTCGACGACCATGCGTTGTATTCGTTCTCGGTTACAACCGCGCGATATACTCCGCGCGACTCAAGCGCGACGGCGCCTTTTTCGACAAGGCGGCGTATGAGCGTTTTAACAGTCGAGTCTTCCCAGTCGCACCGTTTCGAAAGCTCGTGCCTGATGTCGATGAGCGGCATCGGCTTGTCTTTTGCCCAAAGCAGCTTCATGACTTCAAGCTCTGCGCCTTTGATTTTTGATGCCGTTTCGTGCATAAACGTTACCTCCTTAAAAGATTACAGCTGTAAACTAATTAAAGGTTACAACAGTAAACTTTTTCTGTCAATATGTTTTGCAAAACTTTTTATTTAATGCCGGGTTTGCCATTAAAATGAAATAAAAAAAGGAAATGACTCCGCAACACGATAGTTACGAAGCCATCTCGATGGTCTGGGTGAGAAGATTTGAACTTCCGGCCTCTTGAACCCCATTCAAGCACGCTACCAAACTGCGCTACACCCAGTCGCTTTCTGACTGCTCGAATATTATAGCCCCGTACAGAAGGATTGTCAACAAGATTTTTATATATGATTTAATAATTAAAGTTGCACTTTTCAAACAATTCCCCAATTCAGAAAAACGCTTTACATATGCTCCGCCGCGTTATATAATAATAAAACGGTCAAGACCGTGCATAGAAAAAGCATAGATCGGGACAAGCGACATCGTGCTCATCTTCCAGCGAGCCGCGAATGGTGCAAGGCGGTATGTATGGACGATGTTTCGTATCACCCGTGAGTGCGCCGCCGAACGTCATGCAATTAGGCGGCGACGTATGACCCGCGTTAAGGGACAGCGCATCGATATGCGCGGTGAGTGGGCTATGCCAACTCGGGTGGTACCGCGGAAAATGTAATATCTTCCGTCCCGATTCGGGGCGGAAGTTTTTATATGAATACTGCTTACAGGAGTGTGAATAATGTACAAAAAGGTTGACACCTCTCTTGATTTCGTATCAAGAGAAAAAGAAGTGCTCCAATTCTGGAAAGAGCACGAGATATTCAAAAAGAGCGTCGAAATGACACGCGGCAAAAAGCCGTACACCTTCTACGACGGGCCGCCGACAGCAAACGGCAAGCCCCATATCGGCCACGTCCTCACGCGCAGTATGAAGGATATAATACCGCGCTTCAAGACAATGAAAGGTTATGATGTGCTCAGAAAAGCCGGCTGGGATACACACGGCCTGCCCGTAGAGCTTGAAGTCGAAAAACTTCTTGGGCTTGACGGCAAAGAGCAGATAGAACAGTACGGCGTAGAGCCTTTCATCCAAAAATGCAAAGAATCCGTTTGGAAATATAAAACCGAATGGGAGCAGATGAGCGACCGCGTCGGTTACTGGGCCGACATGGAGAACCCCTACATAACATATGACGATAAGTACATCGAATCGGAGTGGTGGGCGCTCAAGACAATATTCGAAAAAGGTCTCCTTTACAAGGGACATAAGATTGTTCCTTACTGCCCGCGCTGCGGCACGTCGCTTTCTTCTCATGAGGTCGCGCAGGGCTATAAGGATGTCAAAGAAACTTCAATATTCGTAACGTTCCCCGTAAAAGGCGCGAGCGACGGCTC
Source organism: Clostridiales bacterium (assembly GCA_004558825.1). GTDB lineage: Bacteria > Bacillota > Clostridia > Christensenellales > CAG-138 > SFDB01. The sequence continues at coordinate 85,759 of SFDB01000002.1, read as the reverse complement.
CGAGTTTCTTGCTTGGACAACTACGCCATGGACGCTCCCGAGCAACGTTGCGCTTTGCGTAAATGCCGACGAGGATTACTGTAAGGTTGAATTTGAAGGCCGTCTGCTGATAATGGCAAAGGCGCGCGTAGAGGAAGTTCTTGGCGAAACGGCAGTTATAAAGGAATGCTTCAAGGGCAGCGCGCTTGTCGGCACAGAGTACGAGCCGCTCTTCTCTTTCCCCGTAAATCACAAGGGCAAAAAGGCTTGGCGCGTTGTTTCGGACGGTTATGTAACGCTTGATTCCGGATCGGGAGTGGTTCATATAGCGCCTGCATTCGGCGAAGACGATGCGCGCGTAGGCAGAGCATGGGATCTGCCGTTCGTCCAGCTCGTCGACACAAGAGGCCGTCTTTGCGGCGGAACACCTTGGGACGGCATGTTCGTGAAGGACGCCGACAAGCCCATAATCGCCGACCTCAAAGAATCCGGCAAGCTCTTCAGGAAGCTTGAGTTTACACACAGTTATCCGTTCTGCTGGCGCTGCGACACGCCGCTTATTTACTACGCGCGCGAAAGCTGGTTCATAAAGATGACCGCCGTTAAGCAAAAGCTTATGGAGTTCAACCGCCGCGTTAACTGGATACCTGAAACCATCAAGGAAGGCCGCATGGGCAATTTCATTGAAAACGGCATAGACTGGTGCCTTTCCCGTGAACGCTACTGGGGTACTCCCCTGCCCGTCTGGATGTGCGAATGCGGCCACATACACGTTGTCGGCAGCCGCAAGGAGCTCCACGAGCTTAATCCGTCGGTCCCGGAGGATATAGAACTGCACAAGCCGTTCCTCGATCCGATAACATTCCCATGTGAAAAATGCGGAAAGCCTATGCATCGCGAACCCGTAGTAATAGACTGCTGGTTCGATTCGGGCTCGATGCCTTTCGCTCAATGGCACTATCCCTTTGAAAACCGCGAAGAATTTGAGCGCCGCTTCCCCGCCGACTTTATAAGCGAAGCGATTGACCAAACGCGCGGCTGGTTTTATAACCTGCTCGCGATAGCGACATGCCTCTTCGACGATCCGTCGTTCCTTAACTGCATAGTCTTGGGCCACGTTCAGGACAAGAACGGCATAAAGATGAGCAAGCACAAGGGCAACGTCATCGACCCATGGGATATACTCAACAAGCAGGGTGCGGACGCCGTAAGGTGGTACTTCTACACGGCTTCCAATCCGTGGCTGCCCAACCGCTTCAGCGCGGACGCCGTAAGCGAATCGCAGCGTAAATTTATCGGCACGCTTTGGAACACATACGCGTTCTATGTGCTTTATGCCGACATAGACGAGTTTGACCCGACAAAGCATTCCCTCAAGCGCGAAAATCTCACCGCGATGGACAGATGGGTGCTTTCAAGGCTCAACACTGTCATAAAAACGGTCGATTCGCTGCTCGAGTCGCTCAAGATAACCGAAGCAGGGCGCGAACTCACCGCCTTCGTAGACGAGCTCTCCAACTGGTATGTCCGCCGCTGCCGCGAACGCTACTGGGGCAAGGATATGACAGACGATAAAGAGGCTGCGTATATGACGCTCTATACGGTGCTTGACACGCTTTCAAAGGTCATAGCGCCGTTCGTGCCGTTCATGTCCGAAGCGATGTATCAAAACATCACGCGCACGGTTGACACGTCCGCGCCTGAGAGCGTACACCTCTGCGCTTATCCCGTATGCAACGAGACGCTCATTGATAGGGAGCTTGAAGCATATATGGGTAAGGTGCTCGATATAGTTGTTCTCGGCAGAAGCGCACGAAACACGGCCAACATAAAGAACAGGCAGCCCATAGGCGAAATGTTCGTGCAAGGTGCTCAGCTTCCCGCAATGTATGTTGACATAATTGCATCGGAACTAAATGTTAAAAAGGTCACATTCGTCACCGATGCCTCAAGCTTCGTTACATACCGTGTGAAGCCGCAGCTTAAGACGCTTGGACCGCGCTACGGCAAGGTTCTTCCAAAGATTAGCGCTTATCTCGCGGGCGAAGGCGTGGGGAATGATATTGTTGCGGCGCATGGGCGCGGCGAGAGCTATGAATTTGATGTTGAAGGCACGCATATCGTTCTTTCTAAGGACGACGTTCTTGTTGACGTGCAAAAGTGTGAAGGTTATGTAACCGAAACGATGAACGATCTCGCCGTCGTGCTCAACACAACGCTCACAGACGAGCTTGTTGACGAGGGTTTTGTACGCGAAATTGTTTCAAAACTTCAGACAATGCGCAAAGAAGCAGGTTTTGAAGTCGTCGATCATATCGTAGTCTCATACGACGGAAGCGACCGCATAAACTCTATATTCGAGCGCTTCGGCGGAAATATCGCCTCCGACACGCTTGCAGACAGTGTCAAGCACGGCATAGGCGGCACATACACGAAGGATTGGAGCATCAACGGCGAAAACGTCACGCTCAGCGTACGCACCGTCGATTAATTTACTATTCGAACCCAATCGAAACGGCAAGGCCGCTGCGCAGACAGCGGCCTTTTGACGCTTTAACCGTAACATTCATTATTTGATTCTGAGCGTTCTTAAAAACTCCTTTTTGTCCGTAGGAATCATGCGGCTTTCTATGGCTTTTTGTATCGTCTTGTTATGCGTCCATTTGTCAAGCCGTCGTTCCGTCAAAAGCTCCTCAGCCTCATCATAGTGATGCGCCATTATCGTGGCAAAATACCATGCGCGCATCATGTTTACATAATACTCGTCGGATACAATGTTCACCACCATATCAAGCTGATATTTCTCAAACAGCTTGCCCGAGAATATCTTTAGAAGCAAGCCTATGCCGTACCGCACCTCGTATAAATGCCCGGAAGCAATAAACCGTTCAATGTACGGCATAAGCTCGCCTGCATGTTTTTTAAGCACACCGGGCGTCATCATGTCGCATGTCGCCCAGTTGTCGACATACGGAAGAAATCTGTAAAGCTCTGCGATACATTCTTCAAAATCCTTAATTCTCTCTATCAGAAAAGCGTGAAGATTATTCTCTTCATAGTATTCATGCGGCAGTATACGCATGAATGCCTCAGCTTCATCCGAATTGGCAAGCTCTTTTGCAAGCGCCCTCAACCTCGGTATTCTGACGCCGATTATAGCCCTACGCGCCACCGCAGGCGTCGTCTTTTTCACGAAATCTCCGTACGCATCATCAGAAAGTTCAAGCATTCTGCCGCGTATATAGGTCACGGCTTCATTCATCATGCATCCTCCGCACCGCCGTCTCGTTTGGTTAGCCGGCATACGCGCCGTTTTCCCTTGCCTATTGACTGCACAAGGCCGATTATTTGCCCCGAGAGTACGACCGTCAAAAGCGAATACGCTATTCTCTTGAGCGGTATATACGTTATGGAAAGACCAAGCACAAGCAGGTCGCTGAAAAGGTATATCCACTTTATGTTCAAACGTGTAAGCGCGGAAAGGCTCATTGCAAGCGCGTCGTCTCCGCCGGGCGCCCCGCCCCCGCGCACGCTCAAGCCCACGCCGACACCAACAAACACCGCGCCGACAACGGACGCCAACAGGGGCATTTGCGCTATATTCGGAAAGAGCGGCCCTATCATCTCAAATACGGCGTAAAAAAGTGAAAAGCCACCTCCCGCTATAGCCGAATAGCATATAAACTCCTTGCCGAGCGTTCTCCATCCGAGCAGATAGCAAATCATATTGAGAACTATGCCTGATATAGACGGAGAAATATCCAGCCAATGGTCTAACAACAGCGTCAGCCCAAGTACGCCGCCCTCCGTAACGCCTGCAAACGAGTGTATGTTGAACAGCCCAAACGCCAATATAAGGCTTCCGATCAGCGCAAGAAGCGCGTTCTTTGCCTTCAGCTTCGGTATAAACCTGCCAATCCTTTCGCGCAGTCGTTCGCGCTCACGCTTTCAGGCTTCTCCGCTGCGTATCGTATCGGCGCAATACATTCTCGCCGTATCCCCGCTGTTTTCTTCTATGTCAAAAAGATATTCCCATCCGCATTTCTCATAAAAACCGATATGGTCGGTAATAAGATACAGCTTTTCTATCCCCGCTCTGCCGGCGTCCTCGCGCGTCCTGTCAAGCAAAGAATGCGCTATACCGTTATTCCTCATGTCTTTCTCAACATAAAGCGCACAAACGTTAGGCGTAAGATCGGGACGCCTGTGGAAGTCATTTTCAATCATCCCAACGCCGCCTATTATGCGCTCATTCTCGTCAAGCGCAACATACCAGCTCGGTACGCTGCCGGCCTCGTGCAAAAAGCTTGCCTCGATGCTTTCAGTATACGCCTCAAGCGGTATACCCCATTTTCCGTGATACCACTCGGCCGCGCGCTCCGCCATATCCCTGCGTTCACATAGCGGTACGATTGTATACGATTTATTTTCTTTGCTCATTTTTCAGCCTTTTGCTTATTTTTGCTTTTATTCTACCATTTTTCCGTTTTTTTCGCAAGCCGCCGTATCTCCCATTGTACCGCACGCCTAAAAATTGTATAATTCTTATATAACGAGGTGACTTAATGGATACTTTTTCATCTGCAATGCGCCATGAACGTCCGCTCGCGGACAGGATGCGCCCAAGAACGCTCGACGAATTCATAGGGCAGCAGCACATCATCGGCAAAGGGCGGCTTATGCGTCGCGCCATTGAAACGGACACTCTGCAAAGCTCCATATTCTTCGGCCCTCCCGGATGCGGCAAAACTACGCTTGCATCAATTATTGCGAACACCACAGGCGCAAACTTTGTCAAAATGAATGCCGTAACGTCAGGCGTCAAGGAAGTGCGCGAACGCATAGCGCAGGCCGAAAGCGACCTGAAGCTCTACGGAAAACGCACATATCTTCTTCTCGATGAGTGCCACCGCTGGAGCAAGGCGCAGTCGGACAGCATACTTCCCGCGCTGGAGAGCGGAGTCATACGGTTTATCGGTTCAACTACCGAAAACCCGATGGTGTCCATGACTGGCGCTATCGTAAGCAGATGCAGGCTTTTTCAGTTCTATCCGCTTACCGCCAACGACATAAAGCAAAGCATCGGCGCGGCGCTTGCCGACAGCGAACGCGGCCTCGGCGCTTACCCCGTAAGAATAGACGACGATGCGCTCGAGCATATAGCGCGCACTGCGAACGGCGACGCAAGAAGCGCTCTCAATGCGATAGAGCTCGCCGTTATGACCACGGAGCTTGAAAACAATGAGATTCATATAACGCTTGACATTGCTGCCGAATCAATACAGCAAAAGGCAATAAACGTTGACGACGAGCAGTTTTATAACATGCTTTCCGCGTTTTGCAAAAGTCTTCGCGGCGGAAACAGCGACGCGGCGCTTGCTTGGTTCGCAAGGCTCATATACGCAGGCATAGACCCTCGTATAATAGTGAGACGGCTCATCGCGCATGCTTCGGAGGATGTGGGAATGGCTAATCCGCAGGCTATGGTGCAAGCCGTCAGCGCCGCCCAGGCGCTCGAGCATATCGGTATGCCCGAGGCCCGTCTGCCCATTGCGCAGGCGATAATATTTATATGCGAAAGCCCCAAGTCAAACTCAATCGTGGCAGCCGTCGATGCGGCGTTCAATGACGCCATGTCAATACCTGATGAGCCCGTACCGATACACCTTCGAGATACATCGTACCGCGGCGCACATCAGCTCGGAAACGGCGAAGGATACAAATACCCACATGATTACCCCGGTCATGTGGTCGAGCAGGAGTATATGCCGCCATCGGTAAAATCAAAAAGCTACTACTTCCCAAGCGAAATGGGCACTGAAGGCAAGATACTCGCCCACCGTAAAAACCGGGGCGGCTAATATAGCGGACCGCACTAAAATACAAGCATGCTAAACAATTCCAACTGTTTAGCGACTCCTTAGAAAATCCGCCGCAATCGTATTATATCGATGCGGCGGCATTTTTAATTATACATTTTCAAAAGCTTCCAACCGTCTTTTCAAAATCCTCCACATATTTTGAAAGATCGTTTATATAATTCCCAAGCGACGACATTTTGACGACGCTGTTGAGACGCAGGAACTCACTGTTTATCTGCATAAGCTGCCTGAACATTGCCATAAGAAGCCCAAAGCGTTCCTTTTGCGCCGTCAGCTCGTTAGAGCGTATCGAAAGCTGCTCTTTCAGCTCGGCGTTTTCGGCCGAAAGGCGCTCTATTTCTGCCTCGCGTTCACATATGTTGTGTTTTGTAGCATCGTAAAGTTCCGCCTTTTTTGCAAGCAGCTCTATGCTTGCAAAAAACATGTCCGTATCAATATCAGTGAGCTTTGCGATTTCCTTGGAGGCATTCTGCGCCGCGTTGTCTATATCGCGCTTTCGCGGTCTTCCCGATTTGCGCGGAGCCGTATCGGTATACGGATCAAAAGCGTCCAGTCCTTCCGCGCGCATTTTTTCGACAACCCGCTTCACGGTTGCGGAGTCGTTTGCCACAACGGACCTGTATTTATTCTGATATCGCAGCATGGCTCTGTTGTCCCCGGCGCCCATCATAAGTGTACACGCCCTTACGCTCATGCCGTGTGCCTGCGCGGAAAGCACCGTGCGCAAAAGCTCCTCTATCTCGCTGTCAGTGAACGGCACAAACGCCGTGCTGTGTGTGCCGCAGCGTTCGCGCACGTCCTCGTCCTTTATTCTTGCATAGTAATAATTCCGCACGCTGTTAGGCTTCCTGCCCGTTGTTTCTGCCACGCGGTCAAATACCGACTTAAGAGGCCGCCCCTCTTTGCCGGCTGTCTCTACTTCATTGAAAAGCAGGTCTTCCTCGCATTCGCTCCACCCCGTGTGAGAGCGGGCGCAATACACATTTGCTCGGTTTTCGTACATAGGTGTTCCTCCTTGCAGTTTTAAGTACAAACCTATTATTTCCCGCAAATGTAACGTTATACCTGCGGTGTACATACTTGTATGCTCGGCAGACGTCGCCGCCTTAATAAATATGTGGAATTGGCGCGCAATATGTGCCGATATGGCATATTAAAAGGCATGGCGCACAAACTCTGCGAACCATGCCATTCTTTTTCAGTCAATCTTACATCTGAAGACTTCCTGCCGTCCTTGGGAACGGGAGAACATCTCTTATGTTTGTGATTCCGGTAACGTACATCACCATGCGTTCAAAGCCGAGCCCGTATCCCGAATGCACTACGCCGCCGTATTTCCTAAGCTCAAGATACCAATCGTATGATTCTTTGTCCAGTCCGAGTTCATCCATTCGGGCTTCGAGCACATCGAGGCGCTCCTCGCGCTGGCTTCCGCCGATTATCTCGCCGATGCCGGGAACAAGGCAGTCCGCCGCCGCGACGGTTTTCCCGTCGTCATTAAGTCGCATATAGAAAGCCTTAATATCCTTGGGATAATCGGTGACAAATACGGGACGCTTGAATACCTTTTCCGTAAGATAACGCTCATGCTCGGTCTGGAGGTCGCAGCCCCAGTATATCGGATAAGCGAACTCTTCTCCTGAGTTTTTGAGCACTTCAACCGCATCGGTGTATGAAATACGGCCAAAGTCTGAATTTGCCACATTTTCAAGACGCTCGATCAAGCCCTTGTCTATAAAGCTGTTAAAAAACGACAGCTCATCGGGGCATCTATCCATAACCGTGCGAATTATGTACTTTATCATAGCCTCCGCAACATCCATATCGCCGTTGAGGTCACAGAAAGCCATCTCGGGCTCGATCATCCAAAACTCCGCAGCATGTCTCGGCGTATTGGAGTTCTCTGCGCGGAACGTCGGTCCAAACGTATATATATCTTTGAATGCAAGCGCAAACGCTTCGCCGTAGAGCTGTCCACTTACGGTCAGGTTCGACTGTGTGCCGAAAAAGTCCTTTGAATAGTCAATTTTTCCTTCCTTGGTAAGCGGCGGATTAACGGGATCAAGCGTCGTCACTCTAAACATCTCGCCTGCGCCCTCGCAGTCGCTCGCAGTGATAAGCGGCGTATGCACATATACAAAACCGCGCTCGTCGAAAAACCTGTGTATTGCCTGCGCCACAACGCTTCTCACGCGGAAAACCGCCTGAAACGTATTCGTACGCGGCCTTAGATGCTGTATTGTGCGCAGAAATTCAAGCGAATGCTTTTTCTTCTGAAGGGGATAGTCGCCGTCGCATGTGCCTATGACCTCTATTGCCGCAGCGTGTATCTCAAACGGCTGCTTCAATTCGGGTGTGAGGATGAGCTCGCCCTCAACCTTTATGGCGCATCCCGTCGTGATATCCTTTATCACTTTCTGATCTATTCTATCGCACTCATAAACTATCTGCACCGTTTTGAACGAAGTGCCGTCCGTGAGTTCTATAAATCCGACGGATTTACTTTGTCTTTCCGTCTTGACCCAGCCGACCACCTCAATACGGCCGACATATGTCTCCGCATTGCTGTGGAGCTGAGAAAACTGTACCATCAAAGCCACCTCCGTAACCTACGTTTCAGAGGATTATAACATAGCAAAGCCTTTCAGGCAACATCATTTACCGTTGAATCGATAAAAACCGTGCGACGGCCTTAATGCAATAATAAACAGATTATTTCCTCTGGCGACTGCTTATGTGCCGCCCGCATTCAGCATCCGCTATATTCTTGCGCATTTGCTTATGAAAAACAGCGCGAGCGTCCCGGGGCCGGAGTGCGCGCCTATTGCAGATCCGATAGATGATATGCGCACAATCATCCCGTTAAATCTGCCTTTAATCAGCTCGGCTAAGTATTTGGCGTCGCTTATGCAGTCTGCATGAGCTATTCGCACAAACGGGTTCTCATGAAGGCTTATCGATTCGCACATATGCTCGAACATCTTTTTTATTGATCCGCGTCTGCCCTTTACAATTTCGCGCTGGGCAAGCTTGCCGTCTCTATCCATATCGAGCACAGGCTTTATATGGAGCATATCCGCGACAAACGCCTTTGCGGCGCTTATTCTTCCTCCGCGTCGCAGATATGAAAGCTCGCTCACCGTAAACCAGTGCTCAATGCGCAGCTTGTTTTTCTCGGTCCAATCTATGCATTCATCGACGCTTGCTCCTTCGCCGCGCTTCATCATCATGTGTTCAAGCAGCAGTCCCTGACCGCCCGAGGCGCACAGCGAATCTATAACATATATTTTTCTTTCCGGATACTCATCCTTAAGTATTTCGGCCGCAAGCCGTGCGCTGTTGTGCGAGCCCGAAAGACCGCTCGAAAACGCGAGATGAATTACGTCGGCGCCGTCCATGAGTATGGGACGCCAAAGCTCTGTCAGCTCATCGCATGATGTTTGGACGGTCGAGAAGCTTTCGCCGCCGCGCATCGCCTCAAATATTGCGTTCGCCGTCTCGTCGCGCATGTCGTCAAGGTGTTCTACGCCTTTTTTGACGTATCGCATACAAACATACGGCACGCCGAGTTCATTGACGCGCTCTAAGCCGAGATCTACCGTAGAGTCCGTTGTTATAACATATTTACTCATGATTGCCCTCCGCAGTTCGAATGATGTTGTTTTTTAGCATTCACCACAAGACTGTGGTATAATATGACATTATCATACAAATGTGAAGGGAATATGAAATGAATAAGAAGCTTTCGTCTATTCAGCGGATACCGGTGTACCGGTTCTATCTGGGCATGTTTATTCTCGTCGCGCTTTGCGTCCTTATATTTGCGCTCTCATATAATGCCGGAGGAGCGTCCATGCTTCCCCCTGAAAACGATTCTTCCCCGATTCCGACTGAAACATCGTATGTGGCGCCGACGGATCCCCTTGAGTCGCCGAACATCCCTGTCGCTGCATCGCCCGATGTATCTCCTGCAGAGCCCGTACAGACCGATGCTGTGCCGAATTTGCCCCAAACGGATTCGAGCGCGTCGCCAACGACGGCTATTCCGTAAAAATCGACGAATATACAATATTTTAGCAGTCGGCCTATTTAATTTGTTCGGCATGGAGTTTATAATAAATATATTGTTTTCACAAGGAGGATATATAAAATATGATACCTGAAACAATGGCTGCAATTATCAAGCCCTGCGCGGGAAAAGGGCTCGAGCTCGTAACGCGTCCCGTTCCGCATCCCGGTGCGGGCGAGGTGCTGATTAAAATACACAAGACCGCTATCTGCGGCACTGATGTTCATATATATAATTGGGATCCGTGGAGCCAGAAGAACATAGTCCCGCCGATGATAATCGGACACGAGTACGTTGGCGAGATTGCGCAGCTCGGACAGGGCGTAACTGCTTATCATGTCGGTCAGAAAGTATCGGGCGAAGGCCACATCGTTTGCGGCCACTGCCGCAACTGCCGCGCAGGCAACGGCCAATGGTGCAGGCTCGCCAAAGGCGTGGGCGTAAACCGCGACGGCGCTTTTGCCGAGTATCTATGTATACCCGCGACAAACGTTATACCTATAAGTGACGACATCCCCGAAGATATAGTTTCGTTCTTCGACGCGTTCGGCAACGCAACGCATACTGCCCTCATGTTTGATACGGTAGGAGAAGACGTGCTTATAACAGGCGCAGGCCCCATAGGAATGATGGCTGCCGCAATAGTAAGGCACTGCGGCGCAAGAAAGATATTCATAACGGACGTCAACGAGTACAGGCTCGACCTTGCAAAGCGCATGGGAGCAACGCACCCGGTAAACGTAGCAAAGGAAAAGCTCGAGGACGTAATGGCGCAGGCGGGCATCCTTGAAGGATTTGACGTAGGACTTGAGATGAGCGGCAACGGCGCTGCTCTCAACCAGCTCATTAAGTCGATGCGCAACGGCGGTAAGGTCGCATTGCTCGGCATAGCGGGTCCGGGAACCGTCATAGACTGGAACGATGTTATATTCAAAGGACTTACGCTTCAGGGCATTTACGGGCGCAAGATGTTCGAAACATGGTACAAGATGGGCGCAATGATACAGGCAGGCCTCGACCTCACACCGATGGTAACGCACAGATTCAATTACCGCGACTTTGAAAAGGGCTTCGCGGCAATGAACAGCGGCGAGTCGGGCAAGGTCGTTCTTGACTGGACAAAATAATTATTAGGAGGAAACGATCATGAAGGAAGCATTGCAATATTTCAGAAACGAACTCGATTCGATACGCAGCGCGGGCACATACAAGGATGAGCGAATCATCACAACGCCCCAGAAGGCACGAATTGATACGACAAAAACAAAGGGCGTATTGAACATGTGCGCCAACAACTATCTCGGACTTGCAGACAACCCCGAAATAATCGAGGCTGCTAAGGCCAGCTATTCCGAATGGGGTTTTGGTCTTTCGTCAGTGCGTTTTATCTGCGGTACGCAGAGCATACATAAGCAGCTTGAGCGTAAGATAAGCGAATTCCTTTGCATGGATGACACAATACTCTATACATCTTGCTTCGATGCAAACGGCGGCCTTTTCGAAACGCTTCTTACGGCAGAGGACGCTGTTATTTCAGACGAGCTTAACCACGCAAGCATAATCGACGGCGTACGTCTCTGCAAGGCAAAGCGTTTCCGCTACAAGAACAACAATATGGACGACCTTCGCGCACAGCTTGAAGCGGCTAAAGATTGCCGCATTAAGCTCATAGCGACGGACGGCGTTTTCTCCATGGACGGCTTTATCGCTAACCTCCGAGGCATATGCGATCTCGCCGACGAATACGGCGCGCTCGTAATGGTCGATGACAGCCATGCCGTAGGCTTCATGGGCGAGCACGGAAGGGGTACCGCAGAGTATTGCGGCGTCATGGGCCGCGTCGACATCATCACCGGTACGCTCGGCAAGGCGCTCGGCGGCGCAAGCGGCGGCTATACATGCGCAAGGCAGGAGATTGTCGATCTCCTCAGACAGCGTTCGCGCCCGTATCTCTTCTCAAACACGCTTGCACCTTCCATATGTGCGGCGTCATTAAAGGTGTTTGACATGCTTATGGAGTCCACTGCGCTGAGAGATAAGGTGCATGAAAACACCCGCTACTTCCGTGGCGAGCTTTCAAAGCTCGGTTTTGACGTGCCGGAAGGTACACATCCGATAGTCCCCGTAATGCTCTATGATGCGCGCATAGCGCAGGAATTTGCTGCAAAAATGCTCGAAAAGGGCGTATATGTTGTCGGGTTCTTCTACCCCGTCGTACCGCAGGGCAAGGCAAGGATAAGGACTCAGGTGAGCGCCGGCCATACAAAAGAAGATCTTGACTTTGCAGTAAAATGCTTCAAGGAAGTCAAAGAAGAAATGGGCATCTGATGCTTGCCGTGCCACTTATGTTCAATCCGGCTCTGACGACATGTGCGTCAGAACGGATGAAAACCCGGAGGTTTTCGTACTTTGCGGGTTTCGCCGCCCGGGAGCGAATGCGAAAGGCGAAAACCGTAAAAACTCGAAAAAGTGGCGTTTAGCCACTTTTTCGACAGTCACACAGCCGCTGCAAGTTGCAGCGGCTGTGTTGCTAATATACTTTTATGTTCGCACAGCTCGCGCTTTCTGCGGACAAAAAAAGAGCTATCGTGCGCAACAGCTCCTTTATATAAATAATATTGACCACGCTACCCACGTTAACCCAAACGCACTATGTCGGCGCCAAGACCGCACAGCTTGTGCTCAAAATGTTCGTAACCGCGATCAATATAGTGTATGTTTTCTACCTTGCTCTTTCCGTCCGCCATCATTGCCGCAATGACGAGAGCTGCGCCGGCACGCAGATCCGTAACCTGAAGCTGTGCCCCCATAAGACGTTTAACGCCCTGAACAAGAGCAGTGCGGGAGCTTACCGATATGTTGGCTCCCATTCTGTTGAGCCCGTTAACATGATTGAAGCGTTCCTCAAACATAGTCTCCATTACAAGGCTTGTTCCTTCGGCAGTGGAAAGGAGCGCCATCATCGGCTGCTGAAGATCTGTAGGAAATCCGGGGTAAGGCAGCGTCTTTATATTAACCGAACGAAGCCGTCTTGAAGAACTGACCCTTACATAGAAATCACGTCCGTCGTTGCCTTCGCGGACAGTTGCCCCTGTCTCCATAAGCTTTGCGGATATGGCATCAAGATGAGCAGGAATAACATTGTTTATTATGACATCGCCACCCGTTGCGGCGGCGGCAATCATAAATGTACCCGCTTCCATTTGATCAGGTATTATGGCATAGTTGCAGCCGTGAAGCTGCTTTCTGCCATTTATTCTGATTATGTCGGTGCCCGCGCCTTTTACGGAAGCGCCCATCATGTTCAGGAAGTTCGCAACATCTACTATGTAAGGCTCTTTTGCGGCATTATTGATTATGGTTATACCGTCCGCTCGCGCGGCAGCAAGCATTATGTTTATCGTCGCGCCGACACTTGCAATGTCCAAATATATTTCGGAACCCACAAGCTTGTCAGCTTTCGCCTTTACAATGCCGTTTTCTATTTCAACTTCGGCTCCAAGCGCTTTAAATCCCTTAATGTGTTGATCGATAGGTCTCTGGCCAATGGGACAGCCTCCCGGGAACGAGACCTCGGCGTGTCCGTATCGCCCGAGCAGCGCTCCAAGCAGATAATACGACGCGCGCAGTGAATTGACCATGTCAAACGTAACGCAGACATTGTTGATGCCTGAAGGGTCTATGCAGAGTACGCCGTTTGAACTGAACTCGGTCTTAGCCCCTATTTGGCTCAGGAGTTCGGTCATTACGCGCACATCGTCAATATAAGGAAGATTCTCTATAACGCACGGTTCACCGCAAAGAATCGCAGCGGGAATTATTGCGAGCGCAGCATTTTTTGCACCCCCAACAGAAACCGCTCCTTCAAGGCGATGCCCCCCGTTAATTATATAGTAGCTCATTCAAAACTCCCAATTCGCATATAAGTACATATATATTACCATTGTTAAACGTTTATTGCAAATATATAAGAAAGAAGCAGTCATTTAATGTTGGACTATACCCTGTACTATAATGTCGCTAAAAGTCGCTTTACATATCCTTATCTTTAGATTATAATAGACTCGTAGTGATATGACTTCTAACACTATATCGTATTACGGAGGATTAAATGAAAAAAGTCCTAAATTTCTCGGCATTGCTTATGATTTTGCTTGCGCTTGCGGCCATGATTTGCTTCCTTGGCGGATGCAGCATCATTTCGCCAATAATTAACCCGAGCGATATCACCGACACGCCGGAACAGCGCGAAGAGGCCGAGCGTAAATCCATAATTAACGCCACAACCTTTAGGGAAGGCGTTTCAATAAACGGCGTCGCAGTCGGAGGAATGACATACGATGAAGCGCGTAGCGCCCTGCTTCCCTTGGAAAGCGAACTCCTCGGAAAGTTTAAGTACACGTTTGTTGCCGGCGAAAATACATACACGCTTTCGGCAACCGACCTCGGTGTAACCGTCAATCTGGGCGAAGTGCTTAACGCGGCCTTTAACATATGCCGTACCGGTACGCTTGCGGAGCTCAAGGCTGAGCTTGAGAGCATAAAGACAAACGGACGTGATTTTCCGCTTCAGTGCATCGTATCCTCCGAGGGAATCGATTCCACTATAAGAAAGATGACAAGCGACGTCTATATCGCACCTGTCGACGCCACCGTTGAAATCAACAAGGATGACCGCGACAACCGTTTTACATATGTTGACGGCAAAGACGGACAGGAAATTGACCGTGAGGCGCTCGTTGAAATGCTTAACAAGCTTTCTGCTCAGAGTGCTCTTGAGGCAACAGTTGACATGCCCGTTAAGCCCATTTCTCCCAGCGTCACCGTCGACGACCTCAAGACTCTCACGACTCGCCGTGCTTTCTTCGGTACATCGTATTCGATGAGTAACTCCAATAACCGTGTACATAACATAAAAAAGGCATCCGGGCTCATCAACGGCGTGGTTGTCGCCCCCGGTGAAGAGTTCTCGACAAACGACGCACTCGGGCCTCGCAGGCTCGAAACGGGCTGGCTGCCCGCAACGGCTATAATACTCGGCGGCGCCGGCACTGAGGATCAGCCCGGCGGCGGCGTATGTCAGGTTTCGACAACGCTCTATAACGCTGTTGTAATGTCCGACCTCGAGATCGTTTATCGCCGCGGCCATTCGCGTGTAAGCGCATATATACCCGGAGGCCGCGACGCGACAATAGATACGGGCAATATCGACTTCATCTGGAAAAACAACACGGAACACAACATATATGTGTTCTCGTGGGTCAGCTCGAGCAAAGAGGAAATCTATTGCGAAATATATGGCGAACCCTTCCCCGATACTTTTGATGCAATAGACTTTGTTTCGGAAAAGGTTGAGGAAATAGAACCCACGCCTACCGAATATATTGAACTTGCTTCGTTGTATGCCCCGTACTGGAAGGTGAGAAACGCCGCCAGAAAAGGCTATATTTATGAATCCTTCGCCGTTTACTACAAAAACGGCGTTGAAGTGAATCGCGTCAGTCTTGGAAAAACGAAATACAATATGCACCCAACAAGGATCTATGTATGGCCGGGCTACGTCTACGGCACCCCGCTTGACCCCTTATATGAAATAAAAAGTGATCAATAAAGCCGAAGCGCTGCCGCATTTATGCGGCAGCGCTTTAGTGTGCGTAAGCACTCCCCTTTTGCTTGCGATTTACATCTCGCAAGGCTTTCAAATTGCAAATGAAAGTTTTACCCGAGGTACAGCGCGACGCGCGAATTTTCAAAAACTTTGCGCCATATTGGCGAGTGTGCGTAAGAAAGTATTGCGCCGAAATTGTCAAAGCGGGAAACCGCATGGAGCTGATCGTGGCGGAGCTGGCGAAGCGGTATGGCGCGACCGAAAAGCTGAAAGCCGAAAACCAGATGAAATGGGTACGGCAGATGAACGCTTGCAAGACACAGGCAGAAGCTATCGTGAAGCTTGAGCTGATTTATGATTGATACCGAGACCGCCCGGACGAAAATGTTCGGGCGGTCATTCCCGAATGATAGATTTTTCCATAATTTTCTGGTATAATTTATTTAAAAAAGTACTAGACAAATCTGAATCTGCGGAGGCGATAGTAGTGCTATTTAAGCCCTCGAAATCTATGAAAGTAACCGTCCTGCCTGAGCAGGAAAAGCAATTATCATCTAAAGAAAGCATAGCGTCAGCATGCTTAAAAGAAAATGTGCTGGCATATGATATTTATTTACAAGATTTACTGATTGGTTTTGTGATGGTACGGAAGTTTGATGAAGGCTCCTATTTTCTTTGGAATTATGCGATAGACTGTAAATATCAAAATCAGAATTATGGGACGGCTGCTCTAAGAGCGTTTATTCGTTTTATGAAAGATACCTATAATATGTTGGAGATGACAACGACCTATATTTACGGCAACGAACACGCAAAGCACATCTATGAAAAAATCGGATTTGTAGAAACAGATATTGTTGATGAGGTTGACTGCCATGAAGTAAATATGGTTTATGATTGCAGATAAATTCCAGTTTGTCGGAGAGAGAAGCAAACGGAAAATCCCTTTAGGAACGAAATGGCTCACTTCTATACTCTCCTATTGAGAGTAGTGTGCGTACTGCGGAGCTTCATTAGCTGTCAGCAGGCGAAAACTGCTTGACCCCGAATGCTGCGTCACTTCGTTCAGTCAAGGTGGCTGCACCCCTTGCGCCGCTAAAGCGGCTATCCGCTGTGGACTTGCCGTCAGCAAGTTTGAAGATTAGACATAAACAATCCTCCGTATGATCTAAACCATACGGAGGATTCATTGTTTTACGACCATCCAGCTATCGCCGTGTTATTTTTTTGTTCTCGGCTTGAATATCACCGCATTTAAGTATCCGAACACTATCGCAGCCGTTATTCCCGCCGCGCTCGCAGCCACGCCGCCGGTGACTGCTCCGAGTATTCCGTTTTCAAGCGCGCCCTCAATGGCGCCCTTTGCAAGCGTGTAACCGAAGCCCGTAAGCGGTATCGTCGCTCCCGCGCCCGCAAGCCTGACAAGCGGTTCATATACTCCGACAGCGCCGAGTATTACGCCGGCAGTAACAAAAACAACGAGTATTCTCGCCGATGTAAGCCTTGTAAAACTTAGCAGCAATTGTCCGACAACGCATATCGCGCCGCCTATAACAAAAGCCCATACATAATTCATAATATCCATAGATTATTCCCTTTCAAGCACTATTGCGTGCGCAATCGACGGTATGCTCTCACCTTGGAGATTTGCAAGAGGGCTCATCAGCGCGCCCGTTGCCATAACGAGCGCTTTCTTGATTTCTCCCGATATCATTTTCCCGATTATATAGCTGCTTACGACGGTTGCCGCGCAGCCGCAGCCGCTCGCACCGCACACAGTGTTCTGCTCCGGCGCAAACATAGCCGCGCCGCAGTCAAAATGCTTTTTCTTTAGGTCTACGCCTTTTTCCTGACACACATCTCGAAGCATTTCCGTGCCGAACGTTCCGAGGTCACCCGTAACTATTATGTCGTAATCATCTACAGTTTTGTTAAAATCATTCAAATGCGTGACTATTGTGTCAGCCGCCGCAGGCGCCATAGCCGCGCCCATGTTGTTAGCATCGGTTATGCCGAGATCGATTACACGTCCGATAGTACCGCACGAAACGACTACGCTGCAGCCGCTGTACGCCTTTTTTGCATCGGGGCGGCAGCCATCCGACAAGATTATGCATCCGGCGCCCGTCACGGTTCTTTGTGAAGTCGGTGTCGCAAGCTGCCCCAATTCGAGCGGCATTCTGTACTGTCTTTCCGCCGTTGAAAAATGACTGCTTGCCGCGCACGCAATGTTCGCGCCGAAACCTCCGTCTATTAGCATGGAGCCTATCAGCACCGATTCCGTTATGGTAGAACATGCGCCGTAGAGGCCAAGAAACGGTATTTTAAGCTGCCGCGCAGCATAATTTGCGCTTATCAACTGGTTAAGCAAATCGCCTCCTAAAAGGCAGTCGATGCCCGCGCTCGTGATGTTCAAACGCTCAATGGCGTTTTTGACGCACATCTCGTACATCTTTCGCTCCGCCTTTTCATAGCTCTCTTCGCCCCACATATCGTCTTCAAGTATAATGTCGAAATAATTGCCGAGCGGCCCGGCCCCTTCAATATCTCCGACTATAGATGCGGTAGACGCCACGACAGGCCTGTTTTCAAACTTCACGCTCTGTTTTCCGAAACGTTTTCTCATTGATTTCACCTCATACGATGCAGGCTATCAGTCCTACTATAACCGAGGTCGTTATCCCGTATACGAGCACCGGCCCGGCTATGCTGAAAAGCTCTGCCGCAACGCCTAAAACATAGCCTTCAAACTTGTGCTCCATCGCGGGCGCAACTATCGAATTTGCGAATCCCGTTATCGGCACAACCGAGCCTGCTCCTGCAAACGCGCCTATCTTATCGTAAACGCCTATGCCTGTAAGCGTTGCGCCGAAAAATATCATTACTATCGACGTGAAAGACGATACGCCTTTTTCATCCAGCATCACAACAAGCTGCGCAAAATCATGCACAAGCTGACCTATGCAGCATATTATTCCGCCTACGATGAACGCGCGTATACATTGCGTTAGCGCATGGCTTTTGGGCATCTTCTCCTTCACCCTTTTTTGGTACCGTTTTTGTTCCTGTGTTTCATGATTCATTTTCGGTTTACCTCTCTCAATTTTTCGCTATATGCCGCATACCTGATCTCGCGCTCGCCCGCCCGACCAGCGCCGATATCGTCCGAAAGCATGTCAGGTACGCTCTTAACTCTCCGTTCTTCCATGTTCTGTTATTCCTTCCGCAAATATAAGTATCGTTCCGTTCCCCGGAGGCGCTTCGGAGCGGCGCTGCACAACGCGATACACGATGAGCGCGGCCGAAAGCAGAACCGTTATCGCCGCCGCAACAAGCATTCTTCTCAACGCCTTTCGCATAAGCATTCTCCCTTCAAATGCGTTCAAAAGCTATTCTGTGCAAAAAGCCCGGGCATTATTAATATCGCAAATATGGTTTTCGTTTTTCGACACTCAAAAGCAAAGCCGCCTTACGGCGGCCTTGTGCCAGAGTCAGCGGCTCATTAGATACCTGTCTGGTTCTTGAGGTTCTGCATATCCTGCTTTGCAGTATCTACCTCCTGCTGCTGTGCCTGTTTCGTCTTATACATATTGCGCTTGCGCATCTGGTCAAAGACGCTGTACTGGTCTACCGAACACTCTGACATGTTCGTCATAAGCAGCTGCCTGAGGTTCATGCAGGCAGACTCCGTAATGTTGCTCGCATACTGCGTAACAAGATGCTTCTCTTCGTTAAGAAGATCGGTGAGCAGCTCCTGCTCTGTCATGTTGGGTCTGAATTCCATTATCTTGCACCTCCGTTATTGATGACTGTTAAGATAGCCTTGCAGCGCATCAAAATGCTGTTTATGATGCTTTGCCGCCTGTCCGGCCATCGACTGAAGCTGCGGCTCTGTGAAATACTGCGAATACAGCGAACACTTCTTATACGCGAGCGCTTCATGATACAGCTCATCCTGAATGATGCTGAGATCCTTTGAATCGATCTGCGCGGATGCCGCCTCAGTGTTCCAGTTCTGAGACCTCAGGAACCAATCAAAAGACTGACTTCCGCCGTTCGACTGCGAGTTGTTTGACTTTGTACTCATAGAAAAAACCTCCTTGCGGTTTGTCCGTCATAGTATCTGCATCATTTCACCGCGATAGTCATGTTTTTTTTGGATATCGCAACTAAATTCTGTTATAATTATAAAAAACGGGAGAAGGTACAGATGAAAAAGCAATCGAGCGGTGTGGGCCCGTTGGACGCGGCTTTCAAGTATTTGACGCCAAAAGCAAGA
Organism: Clostridiales bacterium; assembly: GCA_004558825.1. GTDB lineage: Bacteria > Bacillota > Clostridia > Christensenellales > CAG-138 > SFDB01. The sequence goes on along the minus strand of SFDB01000002.1, from coordinate 65,942 downwards.
ACCGTGCGTGAGGTTGAAACATATCTCGATAGCTGCAATTACGGCGAATACGAGGTATACGCCGCCGTTGAGAGGCTAAAAGAGCTCGGCTATCTCAACGATGAGCAATATGCCAACGAATTCATACGCACACGGCTCAACACGAAGCCTGTAAGCCGTGCGCATCTTTATCGCCAGCTCAAGGAGCACATGCTGTCGGATGAAGTAATCTCGACCGCTCTCAACAAACTGTCGTCAGATGATGAGCTGAAAAACGCCGTTGCGGTGGCATCGAAGTTTTACGGACAATTCGCCGAACTCGACGAGCATACAAGAATGGAGCGTACACGAAGGCGTTTAATATCGCGCGGTTTTTCATACTCCGACATACGCCGCGCGCTTGAGCTGATATCATCGGAGGCAATCGTCATTCACGACTCAGTCGGAGACGATGTAAACGGCAGCTATGACGAATGACCTTGCACAGCTTGGCCTCCCTGTTGTTTTTTTCTTCAATGAAACGGATTCGACAAACACGGCTGCCAAACGCCTCATTCTTGAAGGAAAGATATCGGAAGATGCCGTTATAACCTGCGCACGGCAAACAAACGGCCGCGGACGCCGCGGACGCAGTTGGCTCGATGACGGAGGCAACTCGCTCTGCGTGACGCTCGTAAAAAAACTCGACATCGCCGAACATCTCGAACGGCTTCCTCTGGCCGTTGCTCTCGGCGTATACGATGCTCTTTCTTCTTTCTCCACGAATTTAGGCATAAAATGGCCCAATGACATACTCTGCGGCGGCAAAAAGCTGTCGGGAATCCTCGTTGAGCTCTTCGATAGTTATGCGCTGATGGGCGTCGGCGTAAACGTATTAAACGTCGATTTTCCCGATGAAATAAAGAGTATCGCAACATCGCTCCGTATTCTCGGCGCAAACGCTCCATGCAAGGACGACGTCCTCATAAAACTCGTCGAATGCGTTTTTTCAAGCGTAAAAGCTATTTCGTCCGACGAAGCCTTCTCCGCCGCGCTCGTAAGATACAAAGCCGTATCGCTTACAATTCATAAGCATGTCTGCGTATTTGGCGCCGCAGGCACAGCGACGGGCTTTGTCAAGGATTTTGACGATGTGGGCAGAATAATTCTCGTCGACAACAATGGATACGAATCCATCATAGACGTCGGCGATGTATCACTTAGAGAGGTAAAATAATGAGCGGTTATATCACTGACATAAAAGGCATATCGGTAGGTCATTCGACCGATTCTGACGCCCTGACAGGCTGCACGGCAGTTTTGTTCGAAAACGGCGCTGTTGGCGGCGTTGATGTGCGCGGCTCTGCGCCCGGAACTCGCGAAACCGACCTTATGCGCGGCTACAACGCCGTCGAGCGCATAAACGCCGTAATGCTCTGCGGAGGAAGCGCCTATGGCCTCGACGCCGCTTCGGGAGCAATGAAATTCCTTGAAGAGCGCAGCCGCGGAGTCGACGTCGGCGTAGGCGTTGTTCCAATAGTCCCCGCAGCCGTCATATTTGACCTCGCCATTGGCAGATGCGATGTGCGCCCCGACAAAGCAAGCGGTTACGAGGCTTGCTCTAACGCCGTAAGCGGACGCTTCGCCACGGGAAGCGTAGGAGTTGGCACCGGTGCAACGCTCGGAAAAGCCTACGGTATGCAGTATGCCTCAAAAAGCGGCGTGGGTACAAGCTGTTTAGAGCTTGGCAACGGTATAAAAGTTGGTGCAATTATTGCCGTTAACGCCTTAGGCGACGTTTACAATCCCGACACGGGCAAAATAGTATGCGGCGCAGCAAAGGACGGCAAATTCCTCAACTGCATGAATGCCGCTATAAACGCCGAGTTTGCCTCAACAAACACGACCATAGGAGTAATTGCCACAAATGCAAGGCTTACACGCGAAGAAGCAAATAAGCTCGCGTCGATAGGTCACGATGGGCTCGCCATGTGCATACGCCCTGTCCACACCGCCAACGACGGCGACACACTTTTCGCAATGGCAACGTGCGAAAAAGACGGCGTTCCGTTCGCTTCGCTAATGGTGGGCGCCGTCAAAGCCGTCTGCGCCGCAGTGCTCGACGCCGTATCATACAGAAAAGACGAGAAATAATATGTTCAAAACAGTAACGGCCGAAACAATGCGAGCCATTGATTCGCACATGATAAACGAAATCGGTATCCCGTCGCTCGTGCTTATGGAAAACGCCGCCGGCGCCGTATGCCGCGCGGTGCTTGAGGCGGCTGCCACGCGCGGAGCCGGGACCGCAATACTCTGCGGCATCGGCAACAACGGCGGCGATGGCCTGGCGCTCTTGAGGCAGCTCGCAATGAACGGTGTCAGTGCCGCCGCATATATCGTTGGCGACGCTTCGCATATGTCCGACGACTGCAAAACCCAGCTTAATATAGCGCTGCGGCTCGGCCTGAACTGTATTTTTGTTGATGAATCATATGATTTTCACGCGTTTTCCGATTTTGACATAATAGTCGACGCCATATTCGGCACAGGCTTAAAGCGCGAAATAAATGGTGCGGCACGCAAAGCAATAGATGCGGCCAACGATTCCGCGGCTTTCAAAATATCTATAGATATTCCTTCCGGCATAGACTCAGACCTCGGCCTGATACGCGGCGTCGCGTTCCGCGCGGATGAAACGGTCGCAATACAATATAAAAAGCGCGGCCATCTGCTTTTCCCGGGCCGTGAATACTCGGGGAACGTCCGTGTAGCGAAGATCGGCTTGTCCGCATCCGACATCGATGAGCGCATCACCGAGCGTGAACTCGAGTTTTCTGATGTAAAAGCGCTGCTGCCGCCGAGGCGGCAGGATACTCATAAGGGCTGCAACGGCAAAGCGCTTTTGATAGCCGGCAGTGACGACCTTACGGGCGCCGCGGTTATGTCAACCCGCGCGGCGCTCCGAAGCGGCGCAGGGCTTTTAAAAGTTTTCACTGCGGCGGGAGCGGCCGCAGTTCTTCGCGCGTGCCTGCCTGAAGCCATGGTCTCCGTCGGAACGGCCGATTGTTGGGCAACCTTTGATAAATCGCAGCTTGAAGGCTTGATCGGCTGGTGCGACTGCATAGCGATAGGCCCGGGCATTGGGCACGGCCATGCAGTGGCAGATATGCTCTCACTCGTCATATCCTGCGGCAAACCGCTCATCATAGACGCAGACGGTCTCAATGCATTAGCGCGCCAAGGCAGCTCAGCACTTCATGAGAACGTACTGCTGACGCCGCATTTGGGCGAAATGTCACGGCTTTGCGCAAAACCGATGGAAAGTATAAAAGCAGAGCAGCTTGCTCATGCGGCAGCCTACGCAAAAAAAACGCGCGCAAATGTGCTGCTTAAGGGTGCAACAAGCATAATCGTCTCTCCGGACGGGCGAGTAACATACAATACATCCGGAAATCCCGCCCTTGCGAAAGGAGGCAGCGGAGACATGCTTACCGGCATCATACTCGCTCTGTGCGGGCAAATCGGCGACGTTTACGATTCGGCATGCGCAGGCTCATTCATCCTTGGCCAATCTGCCGATACAGCCTTAGATATACTCAATGAGCGCTTCATAATCGCAGGCGACGTAACCGACGCCGTTCAGCTTTTCTCGTAACGAGCTATCTATGGTTTAGATATACAAGCACAGCCAATACGGCGGGAAACACGCCCATAAAGACGGCCCCTATGCACGCCGCAGTGTTTTTTATGCGTATGCAATGTACTGCATAGAGCGCCCCATATGCAAGACCCACGGCGGCCAAAGCCAGAAGCCCCGTCATGCTCTGTTACCCCTGTGCCGCAGATATATGTTTTGCGTCAGCTCTATCACGATATCAAACTCCGTTTTTGTATTAACAAAAAAGTTCTGCCAATCGAAATTTTCCCACTCTTCGTTTGTCAAAAAGCATTTTTTTGCAGCTCGTGCAAGTTTCATGCCGTCGCATCCGCTTTGGAGGCATATTTCTTCCACTTTAATCAGTTTTTGCGTCATCTCGTCCGCAAATTTCCTCTCGATTGCCCCAAGGTCATCATCACTTATACCGTTTTCGTCCGTTATAACCTGTGCCCGTATTTCTATCTTTACATTTGCCCTTCCGGTTTCCATATCGATTTTCACGCTCGGCCTTCGCTTAGCCTTCACATCAAGCTCGATTATCGAATCGTTTACGATTATGCGCACAATTCCTTTCCTAAACTCACCTCGCGCAAGCATCAGCGCCTGTGTGTGCGGCACGTCAAGTTGACCGACCATTTTCCCGTTGTTAAACAGTGCGCAGCCTCTCACTGTGCAGCGCGTTTCTCCGCCCGAAATAAGCTTATATCCAATTGTTTCGGAACCCGACCGTTCCGTACCGGGTTGCGCAAATGCCTCGTTGGTGCCGCTCGTTCCGTCGCCCGTCTCATTTTTTTCAAGAGTATAGTCGATTAGCACCGACGGCACTATAGCGTCATGTTCATTCTCATAGAGTGCAGCCTTGTAGTCAAGAAGCGTGGCCACCGGTGTGCTTCCCGTGGTGTTCGATATTTTCAAAAGCTCCTGTCCGATCTCCGAAAGGTTTACATACTTTATCTTCGCTCGCTCGTTAATGTATTCCTTGGCAGTACAGTCCGTCACAATAAGTCCGACAGATTGTCGAAGGCTTAATGTCTCGGGTGCAAATTCAAAGAAGCGCTCCATAAGCTCGCTTTGAGCAACCGTCTTAGATACATAGATCGCATATGCGTGCGAAAAATTAAGATAATGTGGGTATATCGTCCGCAAAGCGTCTACCGCGCTGAATATTGAATCCGCCTCCGTTGCGATTATCATTGCGCCGCCTTCGCTCACCCCGCTTTCACCCGAAGGCTCGCCTTGAAGCATGAACGATATGCAAAACGTGTTATTTTTGCCCTCATCCACGCCTATTGCAAGAACAAACCCATACTCGTCCGGCGAATGCGGCCCGAGGCAGCCGCACATCGATACGGTCGTTATTATAACAATAATTACCGATAAAACTTGTTTCATGAAGCCTTTTTCTCCTTTATACCGACCTTTATCAACGCCGCCACGGCGACGACAACCATAAGCGGTATCAGCACCACAAAGCTGTAACGATACACCGTGTCAAGTTTCATATGCGTTGCACCGACTACGCTCAAATGGTCCGTGTAGAGTATGCACATCACTATTATTACCATTCCGAGCACCGCAGGGCGGCTGTCCTTTTGTTTGAATGTTCCCGCGTAAAACGATGCTGCTCCGTATATGTAGAACGCAGAGCTTACCATCGCGCCGACAAGCCATATAAAGATGGCGAACGTATCAAAGCGCATTATATGGTTGCCCGTAAAAACATTAAGCAGCATGGATCTGAGGGGCATATCCGTGTTGGCTATCATATCCCGCGGAAACGACATGCTTATGCACAATTCGGTTACGCCGCACGCCAAGACCGCTATCACAGTTGATATCAATGCTGATTTCTTTACATACTTAATTCCATGCATACCGCGCGTCATGTTCAACGCAGTCATGAAACACGGTATGAACGCGACACAACTCGCGCCCGTTTCGCGGAAAAAGTCACCCGTGTTATTACTCATAATGGGGTAAAGTCTGCTCGTATCGTATCCCCTAAACGATAAGCATATCGCCGCCACAAGCGACATCGCCAACACTATTGCAAAGCATGCTGCAGTTCTACCGAGCGTCTCAAACCCCATCCAAGCCGCAAAACCTATCGCGGGCAGCACAAAAAAGCTTATGTTAGCAAACGTGCTTTGAAACAGATAGCTGTCGAGTATATCTATGACCCGCATCAACGGCGCGCTTACAAGCAGAACATTGAACGTAGCGATCACGAGGGACGCAGCCCCTCCCGCCACATTGCCGAGCGAATAACAAAATAGCTCGCTAAGGCTTTGTGATCTGCTTTTTTTCAGCGCATGCGCTACAAGTAAAAATATGAATGCCGAAGCTATTATGGCTATCGGCAGTGCGATATACGACGGCACGGCTTCATCATACATACGCTGCGCTTCCGAGCCAAACAACCCGCTTACAACAAGCGCCGTGGAGAAAATACATGCACCCTCTGTTACGCCTATCCTACCTTGCGTGCTCAAAGCTTCTTGTCCTCCATCGTATTTGTGTAATCCTCATGCCTGTTGCTCATTTTGATAAACCCGCGTATGACGAACGGCCGTTTTGAGTGTGTTTTTGGCGCGAATGGCGTAAGGTACGGCACGCCGTACGACTTTTGCGACGCAACGTATGCCACCGAAACAACGATAAATGCCGCAATTCCGAGAAATCCCGCCATCCAGCCTGCTATAACCGCGCCAATTCTTATATACGACGCCGTCAGCGACAGCCGATAATTCGGTATACAAAAATTGCCGAGACCCGTGAGCGCAACAAGTATAAGCACCACTGAACTGACAATGTTCGCGGTTACCGCCGCCTGCCCGAGTATCAGGCCGCCGATTATTCCTATTGCCTGCCCGATACTGCCCGGGACTCGCATACCGGCTTCGCGTATCAGGTGAAATATAAATAAGAGGAATATCATCTCAGAGCCTAACGAAACGTATACAAGCCGCCGCGACGAGATTATCGTCATAAGCACCTCGCTTGATAGGACGCCCTGATGATACAGCGCCGCCGCCAAAAAATAGCCCGGGAGCAGTATCGATATAAGCATCCCGATATATCTGACGAGCCGGAGCACCGTCCCAAGCGGTGCGGTCATATATGTATCCTCACCGCTGGACATAAGCGAAAAAAGCGTCACCGGCAGTATCATGGCGAACGGGCTCCCGTCAAGAAGTACGGCGATATGGCCCGAGAGTATATGCGATGCAGCTTTATCAGGTCGCTCCGTCATAAGCGTCCTTGGCAAAAGCATCAAGCGGTTAGGCTCCATAAGCTGCTCGAGCGTGCCAAGATCAAGGGCATAGCTCGTCTCAATGGCCGCTATTCTCCGCTTTACCTCGTTTACAACGGTAACGTTGGCAACCTCGGCGCAATAAGCTATCGCCGCACGCGCTTTGTTTTTTGTCTTTGTTTCTCTAAACTCGCAAATAAAATCGCTCGCTTTAATTATGCGCCGTAAAAGCGTTATATTTGTGCGCAGGTTCTCATTGAAAGCCTCCTTTGGGCCGAAAACAGTGCGCTCGTTTTCGCTCTCTGAAACGCCTCTCTTTTCATAGCCGCGCGTATCGGCAATGACCGCGCTGTGCATTCCGTCCAAAAAAAGCGCTGTTTTGCCCTCCGATATATAATACGCTATCTTTTCAAGACCTTCCTCTGCCTCTATTTCACTTACATCGATCACTTTTTCTATCAAGAACTTGGCCGCCTCGCCTCCCTCCGGAAGATCGCGCCCACAACGGAAAACAGGCCGCAGCACAAAGTCGTTTATTGTATCGGCGCGCGCCATGCCCGACAAAAACACAATCATACCCTCTCTGCCCCCAAGCATTTTGAAGCGCCGCACTATAAGATCCTTATTTATATCCGCGCAGAATTTATCGTTTATATATGTGACGTTATCCGCTAAGCGGCTGTAAACATGTGTTTTAGTTGTTTTTTTGCTTTTGGAGCCCTTGCTCTCCGCATATTTCCCGCTCGGCGAGCCGTTTTCCGTCTCAAGCAGCTCAAACTCTGTCGCAGGCCTTTCAAAACGCAGGGCCTTCATCAGGCATGAAAAAAAACGCATTGCAAATCCCATCCTTTCAAGGAGAGTATTTGCAATGCCGTCTTTATAAATTCATGCTTTTCCGCTTATTTGCGTCCCGCTTTGTACGCTTCTCGAACGCACGCCTGATGTCTCGGGCAAGCCTTGCTGTTCGCATGAACCTTTGAATTCAAAAGATGTATGCAGAAATGGCCGTCGAAATTGTTCGAAGCCGTTGGGTTGGCCATATGCGGCATCGAGTGCATACTCGCCGCGACAGTCTTGCCCTTATATGTCACCCATATCGGTCGCCTGTTCCACGACCATCTGTTGCCCGCAGCCTTGTAGATGACAGCGGAATCCGCAGCGGTTATCGGCTCGCAGTCGGCATGATACCAGCCGCCGAACCGGCGCGCCTTAAAGCTTAGACCCGTTCGCACGTCCGTAACCGTAAAATGCGCACCCTTGTTTAGCCAATCGCTTCCTCCCTTAAACCAGTCGAGCAGTATCACCGTGCCCTTTACCTGATTATATATGGCGTTTTCTTTTCTGATGTTGTTAGAAAAATCGTATACCGAGTTGAGCGTCTCAACACCGGCTATGCCATCGCTGCTGAGGCCTGCAAGCTCCTGGTAGTCCGAAACGGCCGTCCTGGTTTTTGCGCCGAATATTCCCGTTATATCAGCCTTAGAAAGGAAGCCTCTGTTATACAGCGCCTGCTGGAGTTTGCGCACATCGGTTCCTTCCATTCCTGTGCGCAGTTGGCTTCCCTCCGCCGTATTGCCCTTAGTCGTCCTCAACTGCGTAAACCTGACATAACCCACATCCTTATCGGCAATAACAAATGCCCATTCGCCTATGAGCGCCTTTATCTTTACGCCCTGCCCGCATGAAAGCTCTTGCACGGCATATGTATTCTCGCTTGGCCCTCCATGAAGTATTACACCGTCTTCAAGTACATAGGCGCCGCGCGTTCCGTTTGTGTTTACAAAAAGATAATCGCCGCGTATATAGCCAACGTCGCCTTCGCACAATACCCTGTACCATCCGTCCTCGTACGCCACCACCTGCAGTCTCGCGCCTATAGGCAAAACCCTTATTATCTCCGACTCAGTGTTCGCTTCGGCACGGAGATTTACGTCATCGGACGTCACCTGACCGTACTCCGTCTTATCCGATGCGGCTAACGCCGCACTCGTGAATACCGTCGCGGCCAATACGCACATCGCGGCCGTTCTCACAATGATTTTTAATGCTTTCATATTTTCATCCTCATTTGCGTATATATCTTGCCAAGGCTGACAAGATCATCTTGCAGCACTTGCGTTAATTCTCTATTATATATCGTGCTCGCAGGGTGATACAGCGGGAATAGAATCGCGCTCAAGCCCCCTATCTTTATCACAGTCGGAGCGGCGTGGACATCGCCTATTTTCATTACGTCGATGCCTGCGATAAGTGACATTGCCGCAAGCGGCGTATTTCCAAGCGACGCAATCATGCTTGGTCTCACAAGCGCTATCTCGCGTCTGAGAAGCTCAAGCCCCTCTCTTATTTCCCGTGCGCTCGGCGTCCTATTCGACATGCGGCGCGACGTCGGCTTCATAGGGCGGTATTTCACAACGTTCGTTATGAATACCTCTGACCTGTCTATCTGCGCCGCTTTAAGCATCCCATCAAGCTGCATCCCTGCCTTGCCTACAAAAGGTTTTCCGATTAGCGCCTCATCAGAGCCCGGCGCTTCGCCTATAAACATCAGCCTTGCGTGAAAATTTCCGTCACCGAACACAGGGTTGTCCATGTCCCCCAAATATGTGCCGGCAAGAGAAGCGATACGCTCTTTTTCGTCTCTGTAGAGCTTTTTCAGCTCATTTTCAATGTTTTGACGTGCAGCTTCCATTCTGTTATGCAGGCGGCGGATTGGCCGCGCTTATCTTTTGATAATTATACTCGAGCTGCTCCGTATACGATGTTATCGCCGAAACATTCTTTTGCTGTATCGCATAGTTGAGCCAGCTTATTCCTATTTCGAGCGTCTCTCTATCGGGTTTTGACAGCGTCTGTACGACGTTCAGGTATCCCTGAACACGTGCAATAAGCTCGTTCGCTCGCTGTATTGCCGACGTAAGCGATACGCCGTCCCCATACCCCAAATACCAAGGCGTATGAAGATAGCATAGGCACGACGAATCATACATGCCAGAATTGAACTGTTCCGCCGTATAGTCAGTAAACACGGCGTTCGGCATTGCTTTCAAAAGATTTGCAGGGTCAAACTGTCTGTACGGAGAGAGCGATGAAATCAGAACGACGCTGCCCGACACTGTCCCGTAACAATATGCGGACGCAGGTTGACCCGATTCGCTGCAAAGCGTGGCATACGCATGCATGTTGCACTCATCATATGGCACGTTGTCATCCAGAAACCAGTCGGATACCGGCGGATGGTATGGATCCGCTGCACATGCTTCTGTTGCCAGCAGTCCCGATACGGAGCATACCGTACGCTTTACAAGCCCCAGTTCGACGGGCGAATCGTCCATTATGGGCTTATCTGCCAGCCCCTCATGTATCTTGCCCATAAACGCGCTCCAGAGCGGCGCGGCATATTTTCCGCCTGTTGAACCCGTTCTGAGCTTGTTGTTATATTTATCATGGCCTATCCAGAGCGAAGCGGAGTAATACGGCGTCGCGCCCGCAAAATAAACGCTCGTGTAATTTTCATTCGTTCCCGTCTTGCCGGCGACCGTCATGTTTTCGATCTTCGCCTCCGTACCGGTTCCTCTGCTGACAACGTCCTGCATCATGTCAAGCATCATGTACGCGGTCGAGCGCTTAAACACCTGCCTGCGCTCCTTAAAATCCTCGGACCTCAGTATCACCTTGCCGTTTGAATCCACGACTCTTGAAAAAGCGTGGGGCGTTATGTATTCTCCGCCGTTCGCTATGGTTCCGTATGCAGCCGCCATTTCTACAGGCGTTATACCCGACGTTCCTAGCGCAAGTCCCGGGCCGTCCGCATTGACTCGCGCCGCATCTATGCCGAGATTCACAAGATACTGCTTTGACGTTGCCGTAGTCACATGTTCAAAAAGCGTTCTCGCCGCCACAATGTTAAGCGACGACGTTACTCCGCGCCTTATCGTCACAGGGCCCATCCACTTCTCAGAGCCGAGCGCGGGATAGCCGTTTCCACCGTAGCCCTCAATCTCGCCCGGGATATTTGCGATTATCGTCGCAGGCGACGCCCCAAGGTCGAGCGCGGGCGCGTACACCGCTATCGGCTTTATCGACGAACCTACAGGCATACTGCTTTGATATGCTCTGTTCCATTGCTTTTTCGTTTTCGGCGTATCGCGTCCGCCCACAAGCGCCACGATGTCGCCGGTATGGTAATCGATTATAACAGCCGCCGCCTGTGGCTGGTTTACCGTGGTCACACTGCCGTCCGAGTTTTTGACCGTCTCTATCGCTGTCGACGGATCGGCCAACTCCGGATATTTATCCCAGCTTTCAATAGTCGACTCAAGCGTATGCTGTATGCTCGGATCGACCGTAAGATGTATCTCATAGCCCCCGTTTCTCAGCTCGCTCTCAATGGAGGCCCTGTTTGACGTCGTATCGGGCAGCTCTCTTTGCTCAAGCATGCATGTCACGACATCATACACGGCGTACTCAACAAAATACGGCATGTCGTATATCGAAGTCGCTTTCGATTTTTGCAGTATCGTTACGGTATCGTTAAGCGCTCCGTCACGCTGCGCTGACGATATAAAACCCGCATTATACATCGCCCATATAACCGTGTCCGTACGAGAGTTCGTACGATCCATCTTGTTTGTACCGTCCTCATAGAACCGTTCATATGTGTTCGCCCTCGGGTTTGTATACGACGGCTGCTGCACAAGACCCGCAAGCATCGCGCACTCCCGTATTGAAAGCTCGGACAATTCCTTGCCAAAATAGTCGTTTGCCGCCGCTTTCATTCCGTAGTTCGATTCTCCGAGATATACGTCGTTCATGTATGCCTCGAGTATATCGTCCTTTTCCACGGTATTCTCAAGCTCTACTGCAAGGTACGCCTCCTGTATCTTCCGCTTGTATGAGCGCACGTTTGAAAGTATTTTATTCTTTATAAGCTGCTGCGTAAGCGTGCTTCCGCCGTGCGTATCCGTGTTCCGCAGCGTGTTTACAACAGCCGAAACAAGTCGCTTGAAGTCAAGGCCGCCATGTCTGTAAAAACGTACGTCCTCTACTGATATAAGCGCGTTTTTCAGCATGTCCGGTATATCTTCTATAGCCACCCAGTCGCGGTATTCCATTCCTGCGAATGTTGTTATAAGCTCTCCGTTGTTATCATATATGTACGATGTCCTGTTGCTCCTGGTAAGGCGCGATACGTCAAGCTCAGGCGTTGTGTCTATATACGCCTTCGCTATGCCGAGCATAAGCCCGAACACGGCGCAGCCGCTCATTACGACTATAACCGCAAGTATTTTAAGCGTACAGAATAACACCGCCAGCGGAAACGGCCTTTCCTTATGTCTCGGTCTGAAATGTTTTTTTATTTTATCGGCAAAGGCGCCGAATTTGCTCTCATGATCGTCGCTTTCGCTCATTTCATGCATATCCTTCGGGGCAATCCTGCCGAACTGCTGCGTTCCGCCGCCGTTCTCGCGGGCGCCCGTATGTTTATCGTACTGCATGGCACTCCTCCATATTACAGTATTGCTATGATAGTATATCATGGAATCGTCGTATGGGCAATCTTGTTCACAACATGTTAATATTCATCGGCGCCTGCTTTTTGCTCCAAGCGCTGCAAATCAATGTATGACTTTGGCTTGCTTCTGTTAACATACATTTTACATAAATTATTCATTACTCACGTTTTCGAGCAGTCGCATGACATTTATAATCATTGTGGACAATGAACGTATGTATTTTGCAAAGAACGCCGTCTGTCTCGTGATAAATTCGGCGCCAAAAACACGTTTTAGTCCTTTAACAAACTTCGGAGGTTGTATGAACTTAGAGATTTGGACACATGTGTTGACATTTGTCGCCGGGCTTTCATTCTCCCTGTTCGGGATGCAGCTCATGAGCGGCGGCTTAGAGCAGCTTTCCGGAGGAATGCTCGAAAGAACGCTTGAACGCGCCACAAGCAACCGCTTTGCGGCAATAGCGCTCGGCGCGGGAGTTACCGCCGTCGTGCAGTCAAGCTCGGCAACCACGGTTATGGTCGTAGGCTTCGTAAATTCAGGCATAATGCGTCTTGAGCAGGTCGTCGGCATTATCATGGGCGCTAACATCGGCACAACCATAACTTCATGGCTCTTAAGCCTTACCGGCCTCAGCGGGGACAGCTTCATATTATGGTTACTGAACCCATCCACCTTTTCGCCAATTCTCGCTCTCGTCGGCATCGTGCTCATGCTTTTCTCGCAAAAGGAGAGGCGGCAGATTACGGGCCGCGTGCTTTTGAGCTTCGCGCTTCTCATGTTCGGCATGTCCGTCATGGGCGATTCAGTCAAGCCGCTCGCCGACAGCCCGACGTTCGCCAACCTTCTCGTAATGTTTAGGAACCCCATACTCGGCGTGCTCGTCGGGGCGGTGTTTACGGGCATAATTCAAAGCTCCGCGGCGACCGTCGGCGTGCTTATTGCTCTCGCCGCAGCGCTATCAGGCAGCGACTCTCCGATAACGTACGGCGTCGCACTGCCCATCGTGCTCGGCTCGAATATAGGTACATGCGTTACGGCGCTCATATCGTGCATCGGCGCAGGTAAGAATGCAAGGCGTTCCGCAATGGTGCACCTTTATTTCAATACAATTGGTACAATATTGTTCCTTGTGGTTTTCTACGCACTCAACGCGATCTTCCGTTTTGAATTCATAAACTACGGAGTTTCGGAATTTGGCATAGCGCTGATCCATACCGTGTTCAACGTGCTTGCAACGATAGTGTTCCTGCCAATGCCTAATCTCCTTTGCCGTCTCGCCGAAATAACGATCCCGGACAAGAGCAAAAATCGCGAAAAGGCTGCCATACGCCCAATCGATGAGCGCTTGCTTGCTACGCCGTCGGTTGCCGTGGAGGTGTGCGCCAGATCCGTGGCGGAAATGATGGAGACGGCAAAACAGACGGCTCTCAATGCCATAGCACTGACAAAAAACTATACGTCTAAGCTTTGCGACAGCGTATCTGAGGGAGAAAAGCTGCTTGATAAGTACGAGGACATGCTCGCCACATACATGGTGAAGCTATCTACAAAGCAGCTTCCTGAATCCGATGCGGAAGAGATAAACCATATGCTGCACGTCATCGGCGACTGCGAGCGTATAGGCGATCATTCGCTCAACATGCTTGAATCCGCCAATGAAATGCATAAAAACGGTCTGCGCTTTTCGGATGCCGCAAACACAGAGCTTGACGTCATCCGAAACGCTCTCTCTGACATAATCACGCTTTCATTCACGTCATACGCCGAGCGCGACCTTCAAGGCGCCAAGCGCGTCGAGCCGCTTGAGGATGTTATCGATGCACTCCAGGAAAGCATACGCGACAGACATATATCACGCCTTCAGGAGGGTAAGTGTACAATCCGTCTAGGCTTTGTGCTTAACGACATGCTCACGAACATGGAGCGCATAAGCGACCACTGCTCCAACATCGCCGTATGCCTTCTCCAAAAGCATGACAGCTACAGCGCTCACAGCTTCATGGAGAACGTCAAACACGGCGATTCCGATGAATTTGATAAGGCATTCGTAGAATATAAAACGGAATACTCGCTCCCGCGCGAAAAATAACCGTATCTCAAGCGTTCGAAAGCCGCCGGCCTCTCAATTCCGGCGGCTTTTATGTCGCAAAGCGCGTACAACGCTCGAAAATGTTTGCGAAAAAAAGGATATTCTACTTGACACACTGCTTATAAGGCTATAAACTTAACAAAAATTCGGAGGAAGAGTGATGAACAGCAAAATTGTTATGGACGGGATCACGTTCGACGACGTGCTCCTCATTCCGCGCGAATCTCAGGTCATACCCAAAGATATATGCCTGAAAACACGCCTTACAAACGATATTGAAATGAACATGCCGCTCATAAGCGCCGCAATGGATACCGTGACAGAGGCCAAAATGGCCATCGCGATGGCGCGCGCAGGCGGCATCGGCATTATTCATAAAAACATGTCGATAGAAGCTCAGGCGGAAAACGTCGACAAAGTCAAGCGTTCGGAAAACGGCGTCATAGTCGATCCCTTTTTCCTTTCGCCCGATCATCTCATTTCGGACGCGCTCGCACTAATGTCGCGCTACAAGATATCGGGCGTGCCTATAACGGTTAACGGTAAACTCGTCGGTCTCCTCACAAACCGCGACCTTAGATTTGTAACGGATTACTCCATTCCGATAAAGGAGCGCATGACGCACGAAAACCTCGTCACGGCGCCCGTGGGCACGACGCTCGAAGAAGCCAAGGAGATACTTTATGAGAATAGGATTGAGAAGCTCCCTATAGTCGACGATGATTACAACCTCCGCGGCTTAATAACGATAAAAGATATAGAAAAAGCGATTCAATACCCCAACTCCGCCAAGGACAAGCGTCAGCGTCTTCTTGCGGGCGCGGCCGTGGGCGTAACGCACGACTGCCTTGAGCGCGTCGAGGCGTTGCTCGCCGCAAATGTCGACGTAATATCAATCGACACCGCGCATGGGCACAGTAAAGGCGTCATTGACACTGTAAAGAAGATACGCGCAACATTCCCCCATGCAAACATAATCGCGGGAAACGTTGCAACATATGAGGCGACCGAAGCGCTTATCGAAGCCGGCGTCGACTGTGTAAAGGTTGGTATAGGGCCGGGCAGCATCTGCACGACGCGCGTCGTCGCGGGCGTAGGCGTTCCGCAGATAACGGCCGTAATGGAGTGCGCGCGCGCCGCAAAGCCGCACAACATTCCGATAATTGCCGACGGCGGAATCAAGTATTCGGGCGACATAGCCAAAGCCATTGCGGCAGGCGCTAACTGTGTCATGCTCGGCAGCCTTCTCGCAGGCACCGATGAAAGCCCGGGAGAAATGGAGCTCTACCAAGGAAGGCGTTTCAAGGTTTATCGCGGTATGGGTTCGCTCGCGGCGATGGAGCACGGGAGCAAGGACAGATACTTCCAAGAAGACGCGAAAAAGCTCGTGCCCGAGGGCGTCGAAGGCCGTGTGCCTTACAAGGGTTCTCTCAGCGAAGTCGTGTTCCAGCTTCTCGGCGGCTTGAGGAGCGGCATGGGTTACTGCGGAACGCCCACGATTGACGATCTTCGTGAAAACGGCCGTTTCGTCAAAATAACCGGAGCGGGCCTCGCGGAAAGCCATCCGCACGACGTATTCATCACAAAGGAAGCTCCTAACTACTCCATATCGTCAAACTGATTTCATAGAACACGCGGAGATGCATCGCACGAAAATACGGGCATCTCCGTCTTTATGTAAAGAAAGAATGAATAATAAGAGACTTCTGAAAGAACTTTATATCGCCATCGAAGAGCGCATAGAAACCGTCAGGCATTCAAGCTGCTGCGATACATTCAAAATCTTCCCGTTTGCTCTGTACGATGAGAAAAACGTATGTATGCGCGACGTTGACAATTCGCTTAATATCTTTGATAAAACGCCGTACGAAACCATTTTTTGCGCGAATACAGCCGTCGAGTGGAAAGGCGGATATACAGCCATATGGTGCATAAGCGGCGCAATAGATGAAGATGTGCTCGCGTCAAAGCTTCTTCACGAGATGTATCATGCGCACCAGCATGCCGTAGGCGATGAGCGTTTTGCCGATGAATTCAACGCTGTTTTTGAATACCGCTGCACGCCCGAGCTGCTTACGCTGAAGCTTCGTGAAAACTCTCTTCTTGCGGAGCTTACCGACAATGTCTGCATAAGCAAGCTCAATGAGTTAGCCGCCCTTCGCGCAAGGCGCAAAGCACTCTTTCCATATGAATACAGCTATGAATCAAAGGTTGAGACAATTGAAGGCTCGGCTCAGTACATCGAGCTTGAGGCGCTAAAGCTTCTAAACGAAAGCAAATATTCAGCGGCAATCAGGCGTATAAAGCATCGCATAATGCAGCTTCAAAGCCTTCTGCCCGCACGCATAGGCTGTTACGACACAGGCGCACTGCTTTTAATCACCATGCGCGGCGCAGGGTTTGACATGAATACGGTAATGGCAAAAACGCATTTGACCATTTCAGATATATTTATCGGCAAGTCGCACGCATCATGCGCCTATAGTTCTACTTTCGTCCCCGATGCGGGAATCTGTGAATACATCGACAATGACCGTCGCGCTCTCGTATCGCTCGTCGAAAAAGCCCTCTCCTCACCTGCCGTTGTTAGCGGTCATGGCTTAAAGCTGCTCGGGTTCAATGTCTACAACGCTCGAAGCATCGCAATCGGCACGGACATGTATCTTTACACGCAATGCTTCCTCATGTACTCGGATAAAGGCGTCGAAAGGATTCTTAGCGGCGACCATATTGTCCGAATCGGCGAAGACCGAAGCAATATAACCGAAGTATTCGCCATATAATCGGTAAAAGGTGCGGCGAGCATTGCGGCAGGCAGCGCATCCTCTCAGTGTGCGGCGCAAAATCATCTTACAAGCTTTCTTCAAAAAAATACCTTTTATTTATCGACCCGATTAGGTACATGCTAATCATATCATTTGAAAGGGTGGTGAATTTCATGAAGACGATATCGTTTATGGCGGGCATTGCCATCGGCGCTGCCGCAACAACGGCAGCAGTTTTTACGATGTGTCCCGACGTTTCAAGGCGAATGATGCGCGACGGGAAGCGAGCATGGCGTTCATGCAAAAGGATGATGGGCATGTAAGGCCCGCGAACTGCAAAAGAGCCGCTGCGCATGATGCAACGGCTCTTTTCTATATTCATCTAATTCATCCGCATGGTACGCGGCTCGCGCTTTCCTCGAAAGGCTGCGTCCGCCGTATTCAAATCTGTTCAAATATTCCTTCGAGCGCTCTTCTTCTATGGCTTATTGAGTTTTTCTCATCGGATGTAAGCTCCGCGAATGAGCGGCCAAACTTTTCGCAGTAAAAAAGCGGATCGTATCCGAAACCATTCTCACCGCGTTTTTCACGCAGGAGCACGCCCTCCGCATATCCCGTTGCCGTCACCGTCTCGCATTCGGGGCGGACGAGCGCCATTGAGCAGACAAATCTGCATGTACGCTTGTCGTCGGGAATGTCTTTCATGAGCCGCAGCAGCTTTTCATTATTGGCCTCGTCGTTATGGCCGTCGAGCGCAAACCTCGCGCTGTATACGCCCGGCGCACCATCCAGCGCGTCTACCGCAAGGCCGCTGTCATCCGCTATTACTGCATCGCGCCCGCCCAGCGCTTTATATGTCTCAAGCACCTTTTTCATCGCGTTCTCCATAAACGTTTTGCCGTCCTCGACCACGTCGAGGTCTATACCCGCTTCTTTTACGGATACAACATCGTCAAATTTCCCGCCGAGTATCTCTTTTATTTCCTTTACCTTATGCCGATTGTTCGATGCGATAACAAGCCTCATTATTAACGCCTCCGTTTTTATTGATTATACCATCGGCGGCGCCAATAATAAAGCGTCAGAATTCGTTTACATAGAGCGGCGGGGCCGGTTCTCCCGACGTGAACACATACGGCACGCCATCAACGAGTATCGCAAGTTCATTTATGCTGCCGAACCTTGACGCAGTCAAAAAGAGCGTCTGATACGCCGCCTCATCTACTCCGGGCGAAAGCGCCGTATCAAGGAACGCCGAGCTCAGATTCACGGTAGCCTTTCCGTCGGTTATGCCCGCCTCAAGAAGACGTGTCCCTTCAGGGAAACAGCAGCGCAAACCTTTTTGCCCGCTGCCCTTTATGAGAGCGTTTACGGCGTCCGAAAACGTCAGCTCATATGTATTATACACAGTTATTGGTACGTTTAGGCTGCAAGAGTCGTTCGGGAAATAGAGCGTAGTAGAGTAAAGCATTCCGAGCTCCGATGTCTCGATTTCGCTTTTTTCGGGGTTAAGGCCTATATGTAGCGAATTCTCGGGCAGCTTTGTGCCGTTTTTAAGCTTGCCGCCCTTGCCGTTTACGGTTATGGACACGGTTTCTACGCTCGGAAATTCGACAAGTGTGTTCACGATTGCCGTTATCATGTTAACCTCTGTTTCCGCGCTGTCGAGCTGAGTAAAACCCGTTATGTCAAGCGTCGCATGCTCCGATTCGTCTATTCTGAGCGAAACGCTCGAGCCGTTGGGAATAATCGGCGAAAAACCAAGCCCCGCCGTCGCTGCCATGTTCTCCGGCGTACAGATAAGACAGCTTACCGCCGCCTTACCTATGCCCTCCTCCCACGGGATGCGCTTCATAACAGGTACGATATAGCCCTCATCGGAAAGGTAGTATATCACTGTCCTGCGCCAGCCCGATTCCGAAAACACCGACTGTTCCGAATAATCGTTTTGCAACGCGCCCTGCTCCTCACCGCCGCCGCATGATACAAGCGCAGCTGCGGCAAATATGCAAAGTAATAAAGCCAATATGCGTTTCATAAAAAACCTCCTGATGCTGTGTGGTAATAACCTATTCGCATCGGGATGATAAAATAACAATTTGTTCGCCGCAATGCTCAGGTCATTCAATACGTTTCATCGAAAAAGCATCGGGCGTTACATATATGGTACTCTGATTTGTGTAAATTACCGCCCCCGGACGCGCTCCGCTCGGCTTTTTTACATACTTTCGGCGAGTATAGTCTACGGGAACGTTCTCGCCGGAACGCGCTTTGCTGTAGTAAGCGCACATCGCCGCCGCTGCCGCAAGCACATCTCGCGGCATTTCGGATTCCGTTCTCACTATTGCATGCGAGCCGGGTATATCCTTCGCGTGCAGCCACCACTCGTTCGGTTTTGCCGTGCGGAGCGTAAGCTCGTCGTTCTGGCGGTTGTTTTTGCCTATCAGCACCACCGTTCCGTCAGCAGCCTCAAATTTCATTGGCTCGCTCGTTGCTTTGCGCATAGCCTTTTTCCTGCCCTTTGTATCGCTTCCGATATAGCCGAGCGCAATGAGCTCCTCCCTTATTTCAGCTATTTCCTCGCGCGTTCCGCACTTATCAATATTGTCAAGCTGCCCTTCGAAGTAGTTAAGCTCCGACGATGCCTCCTCCATATGTACCTTGCTCATTTCAAGCGCAGTTTTTGTTTTCTTGTATTTTTTGAAGTATCTCGCGGCGTTTTCCTGCGGTGAGCGCGACGGGTCGAGCGGTATCTCCAGCTTCGACGGCGGATCGTCGTAATAATTATCTACTATCACGCTCTCGGAGCCTCTTTTTACGCAGCAGGCGTATGTCGTCAGCATTTCGCCGTAAAGCCGCAGCTTTTCAAGCTCTTCCCTCGATGTCCCCACCTGTGCAAGACGCGAAAGCTTCTTTTCGCAGCGCTCTATGTTATTGAGTATCACGCGCCTTATAGAAAAGGATTCGCGCCTTATATGCTCCTGTATGTCTCTGTGGCGATAATACTCGTCGAGCGCATAATGTATTCCCCTGCCATACTTCTCGGCGCCCTGCGCCGCAAATGGGTATACGGCCGTTACATCGCCGTGTACGCTGCGCAATACGGATACGCTCCCGTACCCGTGCGTAAATGCGCCGTAAAACCCGGCAAGTGCGTCCGCCAGCGCATCCCTTTCCGCTTCCGAAAGCTCTTCGCAGCGCGTCTTGTTCGTTATAGCAAAGCTTCCGACAAGCTCTCCGGCCATCATCGGTGCAAG
Source organism: Clostridiales bacterium (assembly GCA_004558825.1). Taxonomy (GTDB): domain Bacteria; phylum Bacillota; class Clostridia; order Christensenellales; family CAG-138; genus SFDB01. The sequence continues at coordinate 45,443 of SFDB01000002.1, read as the reverse complement.
TCCGTAAAACTGCGATGAAAGCCGTCTGTCTATCCTGCCGGCGCACGTCAACGCCTCACGGAACGCTTCCTTTGGCGCAATACTCGGGTCTGTTTTTTCCTGCGTAGACGGTGTAGCGTATTTTGAACCGCGCACCGCTATACGCGCGCTGACGTTGTGCAGGTCGCACACGTCGACTCGCCGCATGGATTCAATAATAATACCGTCGCAGTCCAATAAAAACACATTCGAATGCTTTCCCATTATCTCGCATACAAGCGAATACTCCGCGCTGTCTCCGAGTTCGTTGCGCGCCTCAATTGTAAGCTTGGATATTCTGTCGAAATTGATAAGCTCTATGCTTTTTATCCTGCCCCCACCCAAATGCTTGCGCAGAAGCATACAAAACATAGGCGCATCTATTGGGTTTTCGCGCTTTATGTCCGTTAGCTGCATCCTGCCGTTTTCCGCAGAGACGTTTATAAGCAGACGTGCATTCCCGGCGCTCGTCCGTATGTTCAGCAGCAGCTCGTCCCGTTCAGGCTGGTATACCTTGTCTATTTTGCCGCCAATCACCGTTTTTGCTTCAAGCACCGATGCGGCTAATGTCAATCCATCCATATTTTCCCCGCTTCGCGCCGCATACAGCAGACGCTTTTTTAATCGGTTTATATTAGCATATATTTCAAAACGCGTCCACCTCGGTAATCTGTGATGCCGAAACCTCATAAGTCGTGCGCGTGGTCGTCTCTCCGTCCGCACCCGCCTTTTGATATTCCCTGCTTTGCAGTCTCCCCTTAATCTCAACGGCATCTCCGACAGAAAGCTCGTCTGCACGACGCGCATTCCTGCCCCATGCTATGCACGGAAGATAGTCCGACTTGTTATATGCTCTGTTGACTGCAAGAAGTATGTCGGCGACCTCCCGTGAAAAGGGCGTCGTCCTGAATATCACCTGCTTGCATATATAGCCGCCGAGCGTAACTTCGTTTTCATATATGCACTCATCGCCGTACGGTGTCAATGAATGTGCAAACACTGTAACAACAAGGCGGTTCGCACCGTCGACGATGCGGTTATAAGAACGAAGCTGCCCGCTTATAAGCACATATTCACCGGTACGCAGCATGATATCCCCCATCAGCCGTTCAGGAAGCGTTATCGGTACGACATCGAACGTACCGCTCAACCTCGAAACCGCGATACTCGTGGAGTAAAACGACTCTCCGTAGAGCGCATGGCTGAATGACGGTTCGCTCTCAAGCCTGCCTCCTATATATACATGGTTGTTACCGATCATGCTGTTCATCGCCATATCCGCCTTTGCTTTGATTTCCGTTTATTCTATTCGCCGCCCGTCCTGCTTATGACAAGCAACATATTTATGCCAGTGCCCGTTTTTCCAACAATTTTTAATTTTATTTGTCATATTTCGCGCCATATTGTATAATACTGTTATGAAAAATGATGCGGACAATTTAATTGGCAGCATTACCGGCAATGCGCAGAAAAAGCGTCGTTTCACGCTAAAGCCGCTTATTGCGATCGGCGCTTTTATACTCGCCTTGTGCCTTATTGCGTTCGTAGTCATACCTAATGTATTTACGCTGTCGTTCGTTTCCGGGGGCGAACGCGCCGCATACACCATAGACTGGCACAAGCCCGCCGAGACGCCTGTGCTGCTTTCGCCGTCCCCTGCCGACGTGCCGTCTCCCGTTCCGTCGCCCACCGTTTCAAACGAGACGCTCTTCGTATTGGGTGATGAGAGCGACGAAATAGCAGAGATTCAATGCAAAATGATGGATCTTGGATACCTTGGTTCCGACGAGCCATCGACCGTTTTTAATTCGGCGCTTGAAGCTGCAGTTAAGCTTTTCCAGCGAACCCACCACCTGAATGAGACGGGCGCTATTGACGGCGTAATGATGCACTATTTCGACACCGATACGGCTCTCCCATATATCATGGAGCAGGGTAATCGCGGCAATGATATACTGCTTCTTCAAAGGCGTCTTAACGAACTCGGCTTTTATACGGATATGCAAAACGGCTACTTTGGCTCGGCAACATACAACGCCGTCATTGAATTCCAGACCGTAAACGGAATCGCCGCTGACGGCGCTGTCGACCGTTTAACGAGCGATATTCTTTTTTCGCCAAAGGCTCTCAATTCAAGCGGGATTACGCCCACCGAGGCTCCATTGCCGACGAAATCGCCCACGCCGTCAAAGAGCCCAAAGCCGACTCCAACTCCCAAGTCGACTCCCAAGCCGTCAGAGACTCCCGGCGTCTCACCGTCATCCTCACCGAAGCCGAGCGCTTCATCAACACCCACGCAGCCTCCCGAACCAACGCAAGCGCCGCAGCCGACTCAGGCGCCCCAACCGCCCGTGGGAAACGGCAGCGTTGAGGAGCTCATCGCCATGGCTTACGCGCAGCTCGGCAAGCCGTACGTTTGGAGTACCGAAGGTCCGGATACGTTCGATTGCTCGGGTCTCGTCTATTACTGCCTGCGCAGCATCGGTTTAAGCGTACACAGATACAGCGCTCAGGGCTTTTCCGAGGTTTCATCATGGCAAATGATTACAAACCAGTCAAACCTTCGACGCGGCGATCTCGTGTTTTTCAGCAATTCATCCGGTCGCATAACCCACGTCGGCATTTACCTTGGCCAGAGCAGCTACATCCATGCTTCGTCATCCGCCGGCAAAGTCGTTATATCGCAATGGGCGCCTTGGGCGCAGAACAATTTTGCGCTCGCACGGCGCATATGGGACTAACTTATAGACATGATTCTCGATTAAGCCGCTTTGGTTTTGTTTGAAATTCCCCCATCTTTTATTCTCCGCCTATCTCTGCCTCCATGCCTATGTTTTCGCGCACGGTCACGCGCAATATTACCGTCGTCCTTTCGTCATCGCCCACTTTCACTTCGCTGCTTTTCGATATTATGTATGCATCTTTCGGCAGTTCGCGCTCGAGTCGCTCCCACAGCTTTTGCATCGCAAACTCCTTCAGCTCGTCAGGTCCTGCTTCATGCTCTATTTCTCCTATTTCAAAGCACGTCCCGCGCAAAACGGTGAACGGGAGAAAAAAATTCTTTACAAGCGCCGATGTTTGCGGCTCCAGTTCATATTTCTCGTATTCCTCTGCTGCCTTGAAAAAGCGTTTTCCGAATATCGATATTTCACAGTATTCACACGTCCTGCCCGTACGCGCTTCGCCCGTTATGCGCCGCCCGAGCGTCATTTCGAACGAATAATTCACTTTCGCATAGACCTCTCCGGACGCATGTACCGTGAATGCAGGCGCTCCCTCGGAACGAAGGTCGCCGGTTATCAGAAGCTGCCCCTTTTTCACGGCGTCTCCCGATTTGACGCACGCACGCCCCGTAAGCGCGACAATGCTTTCGATAACGCCTTCCTTTTTCGCGTATATGCTGACGGGTGCGGTTTCAGCCTGCTTTATTTCTACGCCCTTGTCGGCCTCAACAATATCGATTATCAGCTTTACCCCGCTAAGCCTTGCGCTTGCCCACGCTATGCGCTCATCGCGTCTGCAAAGCTCATTCCCTATATCGGCTGTCGTGAAGCTCGTTCGCTTCATGCCGCTGTGTATCGACATATCATTGAGTATGCCGCATATTTCTTCCTCGCCTATATCGCTGCATCCGTTTATGTCGATAAACCATACATATCGCGACAGCGCGAACACAGCCGCTATCACAAGCGCCCATCCAACAAGCATCACATGGCGTCCTCTGTTGCGCGTATATATAAACGGTGCTCCGTATCTGCGCTCGACATGTACGCGACATCCCGTGCGGCGCACTATCGGGCGCAGCTTATAGAAATCCGCGAGTTCAATGTATGCCGTTATAACCGTCCTGCTTTTTCGCCTAACGCCCCATATCGATATGCCGTTCTGCAGCGATTGATTAATAAAGCGCTCTATTCCGCTCCCTTCTATCAGTATGCGTACATAACCCGCAATATAGTTTATAAGTTTCATGCGCTCGCTCCGTTAAAATCGATTATGTGAAGCCCTTCACCGCGCCGCTCGCTCACTTTTTGCGCTGCATTCGGTCCTCTTTATATTCATACGAAACCGATGTTATGGCGCCGCATATAAACAGCCTTTCCTCGCTCAGCTCGCGCAGTTCAAGCATTTCGCCGTCTATTCTCAATAATCCCGCTCCCGTGTTGAGCCTCACCGTCTCGTCGGAATACTCAAATATCCCTCTGTGATACTCAATAAGCGCGCTGTCGCCGCCCACAAGCGTTACGCGCGGTACATCGAACGCGACATCCTCAGGCAGCTCGAGCATCTTCACAAAACGCCTTTTAAGCTTGATTTTTCGCCTGCTCACAGTATCACCTCATTGCGATATATATGCATCAAAAGAAAGCAATATTATAAAAAGCGCTCGACATTGGCTTTCGTGTCCTAAAGCCCCGCCGAGCGCCTCGCTTGTTCGTTTTTAATCTATCAGAATATTCTGTACGCGCAGTAGAATACACCCTTCCAGTAGCTCGTCTTAAAGCTTCTCTCTACAACCTTACCGTTTCGGTTTGATGCGTCAATCATCACCGACGAGCTTATCGCAATACCGACGTGCCCCTGTGACGCCGACATCTTGAACACGATTATATCGCCGCGTTTTATATCGCTGAACGAATTTATTCGTTGGTATTTCGAGCAGCTGCGCCACGCTATCGACGTCATGTATCCCTGCTTCACGCCCGCTTTATTCAGGCACCAATATACGAGTCCGGAACAGTCAAACTGATTCGGCCCCTTCTTTCCGAGCACATACTTGCAGCCCAGTCTGCTCTTTGCGGCGTCAACAAGGCGCTCTATGCCGGACTTGTCTGAGTTTCCGCCGCTGCCTCCTCCGCCTATAACGTATCCCGAAGCGGGACCCTTTGCTTCGCTCTTTTTAAGCGCAGTCATCGTCTGGCGGCCCACTCTGCCGTCGACAGAAAGCCCATTTCGTTTTTGAAACGCTTTTACGGCGTATTCCGTAACCGAGCCGTAATATCCGGTGCAGTTTTTATCCTTCAAATACCCGTGCTTTTTCAAAAGCTTCTGTACGTTTTCGACGTCGACACCGCTCATGCCCACCGTAAGGGCGTTAGCCTGTGCTTTATCCGAAAGAAGTAATTTCCGCGTAGCGGGACCGAGGTTGCCGTCGGCAATAAGACCGTTTTTTTCTTGGAAGCGCTTTATAGCCGCGACCGTATCGTTGCCGCTTTTGCCGTCAGGCGTTGTCGTAAGGTATCCCAGACGCTGAAGTATCTCTTGGAACTGCTTTACCTCTTCGCCCTCTGCGCCAAACGATATGTAGTGTGATTTTGCGTTTTCACTGTAAAGCATCTCACGCGTGTCGCCGTCTATTCGACCCGTTTGCGTCAATTTGTTTTTTTCTTGGAAAAGCTTAACCGCCTTCGTCGTATCCGAGCCGAAATAGCCGGTAACAAGATCGATATATCCGAGCTGATACAGACGATCCTGCAGCTCCGCTATATCGTCGCCCGTATCGCCCTCTTCAACGACGTACGGCCTCGCGGCGTCCGACATGAGCAAATCATATGTCTGCCGATCAAGATCACCCGTTATCGGCAAGTCGTTTTTTCTTTGAAAAACGCTTATCGCACCGGACGTAGTTGCGCCAAATAAATCCGTAGGCTCATCAGAGTCCATGTAGCTCAATCCCATCAATCTGAGCTGCACGTCTGGAATTATGTCGCCGCGTTCGCCCTTTGTAAAGAGTATGGGCGTCGGCGTAGGCGACGGGAGCGGCGTTGCCTTTATGTCGCTTTGCTGGATTTTGTACGGCGTGGAATTTGCCGCGCTCTGAGCGCCTATATCGATGACGCTCCCGTTAGATTTCTGTAAATCGCCTGTTTCCGCATCAGCGACCGCGGGCTTGCTTGGAACGAACGCTATCACCGTCGGAACAAGTATCAGCAGAGCAAGCATTGCGCATGCGGCTGCGCGCGCCCAAGGCTTCAAGCCCATGAACAGGCCGGAAATCTTTCTGAAAGCTTTCTTAAGCTTCATCGAAAATGTCAGCTTGCCCGCCTTCAAGGCGTTTCGTCGCCTTATCCTCCTACGCCGCCGTATCGCTTTTACGATTTTATTTATTTTTTGGCTAAAGCCTTCGTTGGTTTTTTCCATGACGGATATTCCCCTGACTATGATTTTGAAACTATTATATCACAGCTTGCAACACATCAAATTAAACATTTCGTAAACAAACGCACGCTTTGCGCCGTTCAGGACTCGCCCGTCAGCTCAATAAACGTAAGCTCGTATCCGAGATTATGTATCAATCGTATAAGCTCGCTTGTTTTCATCGTCACGGACGCAGTGTTTATGCATGGATGGACGCATATCATGTCGTCATCAATCAAGTCCTTGTCCATCGCAACCTTAATCTCATGCTTTTCATCGTTCATGAGGCCGAGCGGTGTCACCGAGCCGGGCGTAAGCCCAAGCTTTTCGTATAAAAGCTCATCCTCGGCAAAGCTCAAGCGCGCCGTACCGAGCTGCTTCGACGCTTCGGCCGTCCTGAACCGCTTGCCGCCACGCATCATGATAAGGAAAAAATTCGTGCGCTGCCTATTCGTCAAAAAAAGGTTCTTGCAATGCGCGACACCCGTCGTTTTGTCTATCTCATCACAAACCTCCATCGTATCTGCCGCAAGATGCTCATAGCGCTTATATTCTATGCCCATCTCGTCCAGCAGCCCGTAAGCTTCCTTCTCACCTTTTTTCATCGTGTTCTCCCTCTATTTATGATAAGGCTCATTGTTTATTATCCTGAAGGCCCTGTAAAGCTGCTCAAGAAGCATTATTCTGAAAAGCATGTGATTGAATGTCATTGAAGAAAAGCTCAGCTTATACGACGCCCGCTCGAGCACCTCGCTGCTGAGCCCGAGAGAGCCGCCTATCGCTACCGCTATTCTGCTCTGCCCCGCGTTCATCCTGCTTTCAATGAGCCTCGCGAACTTCTCCGACGAAATCCTTTCGCCATCTATCGCCGTTGCGATGAGAAATTCACCGTCTCTAACCCTTTCGAGTATGCGCTTCCCTTCCTTTTGCTTCACCTGCTCGCATTGCGCCTCGCTCAATCGCTCCGCCGCCTTTTCATCGGCCAGTTCGACTATCTCAAGCTCACAGTAGCGCGACAGCCGCTTCCTGAACTCGTCAGAAGCGGCCGTGTAAAACGACTCCTTCAGCTTGCCAATGCAAATTATCCTGATAGTCATTGCACAACACCAAACTGCGAAAAGTCAATCAACGTCACCATGAACGAGGCGACGCCGAGAAGCGCGAGCATGGCGCACGCTATTGCAAGCGGCACTGCCTCGCGCATTCCCATATGCACATTTTCGCACTTCTGAGCGTCCGTTTCTTCCGTACGCCCTTTTCTGCATAATTGCTTAAACAGTCCGTACGATATGCCGAGTATCGCCAGCCCAATCGCTACATACAAGAGTGCAGCGTGCATCAGCTCCGAAAACGAAGCCGCAGATCCTTCTTCCGCACCTCTCCCTGCGATCCATGTCAAAACGAGCGATATCGCATTGTTCATAAAATGCGCTATCATGCACGGCACTGTTGAGCCCGATTCGTACGACATCGCGCCGAGAAAATACGCTATGAATAAAAAAGCGGGCATAGATACCGGCTGAACATGCATCAGCGCAAAGGTTATCGAAGTAAGCCATATCGCGCGCCTTCTGCCAAGCCGGCGCCATGAATTGAGCATTGCGCCCCTGAAAAGCACCTCCTCCGTTACTGCGGGGATTATCGCTATAAGCACGACAGATGCAACGGCGTTAAAAGGCGTGTCCATAGGCGGAAGCTGTGTTGACATCTCCGACAGATCCTGCCCGAGCACTTCCTCGGCTGCGGTCGTAAACAGCGAATTTATGCCTGTCACCGCAAGAAAAAGCCCTATGCCTATAAGCACCGAAAGCAACACCTGCCCGAAGCTTATTCGTTTGAAGCCGTATCGCACCGGATCCTGTCCGCGCATCATTACTATCGACGGCAGAAGTATCGCCCCAACCTGCGTCACAAGCGCGTTTATCGCGTACATTTTTATGGGTTCGCTCTCTGCGTCGACGCCCGAAAAGCCGACTATTATACTCGCCGCAATATAAAGTATCACGGCGATAAGAAAAGTTTTCCCCGCACGGCTGTTTACGCTCATACTGCTCCTCCGTAAATCAAACGAATTATTCTATCTCGAACATTCCCGCTGCCCTGTCGCGGTGCGCCACACAAAGCGAAAATTCCTCATCGAATATATCCTCGTTTCTTAGCGCCTGCCGCACCGTCTCGAGCGCGAGCGGCTCAAGGTTGTTCTCATGGCTGAGATGGCCGAGAACAGCGTTGCGAAGGCCGCATTTATAGAGCTTTACCAACGCTTCACCCGCCGCATCGTTCGAAAGATGGCCGTTGTCGCCGAGTATGCGCCGTTTAAGCGTGTATGGGTAGCTTCCGGCCTTGAGCATTTCGACGTCATGATTCGATTCCAAAAGAATTATATCCGACTCCTGCACGGCCGATAACAGCCGCGCGTTTATATGCCCAACGTCCGTAAGCGTGCTTACCTGCGCGCCTTTATGATTAAAGCAGTAGCCAACCGATTCAGCCGCGTCATGCGGCGTCGCAAATGGCAGCACATTAAGCTCACGAATAAAAAAATCTCTGTCGGTTTCAAATATTCTGACACACGAGGGCGCCACCTCGCCAATGAGCGGACTCATGGCGTCCCAAGTCGCGCTGTTCGCATACACGGGTATCGAATACCGTCTTGAGAGCACCCCTACGCCTTTTATATGGTCGCTGTGCTCATGCGTGACGACTATCGCGTCTATCGTGTCAGGGCTTACATTTATTCCCGCAAGCGCATTTATTATCGTCCTTCCGGCCAGTCCCGCGTCGACAAGCACGCGCACGCCGCCGCCTTCGATAAAAATGCAGTTGCCCGACGAACCGCTGAAAAGCGGACAAAATCGCATTCATTCCCTCCGATTCGGGTAAAAGCCCGATTTTCAGTATACATTATAGCGCATTAGCGTATTTATAACAAGAGGCGCCCTTGCGCCTGCAAAATCCGCATTAGAGCAAACCGCCCCGCCGCATAGCGCGGCGGGGCGGTTTGAGTGTCAAAAAAGTGGCATACTGCCACTTTTTTGAGTTTTCCCCGTGTTTTGCCTCTCGTATTCGCTCCCGGGCGGCAAAACCCGCAAAGCACGAAACCTATGGGTTTTCATCCGTTTTGACGCACATGTCGTCAAAGCCAGAATTAACTTAAGGGGCTGCGACCCCTTAACAACCCCGAGGTTTTTCGACAAGCTGTCCGCCCCGCCGCATAGCGCGGCGGGGCGGTGTCGCTTTTATTCTCTTATCGTTATCTTTTGCGCTTAATCAGCATTGCCGCTCCGCCGAGCACGGCTGTCACAGCCATAGCCGTTGCCGATATAGCGCCCGTCTTAGGCGGGTTTGTCGGATTTGTCGGTGTGGGCGTCGGCTGCTCTGGCGTAGGCGTAGGTTCTGTCGAGCCTTCCTCAAACTTGGCGATGAAAACTTTGTTGTCTATACGCTCTTGGACGAGCAAGCTTGCCATTTTTTCAAGAAGCTTCCATTCGTTGACGGTAAGACGCGAAAGCATGACAATAAAGCGTTTTTTGAACTCTTCATCTTCGCTCGACAGACGCAGCAGGAGGTTTAATAAGGTTTCCGCAAATCATCTTAGAGCTCAGCTTTTAAGCCAAATCAGGCGGAAGAACGGCCGCAGCAAACAGCGAATCACTAACCCCGCCACCATATAAGCATCGGAAACATTGACCGCGCTTTCCCTTGCCCACACGCCGATTTCTGTGATAAAATGCAGCTAAACATAAAATAGGTACGGAGGCTTACTATGCTTGTAATCAAAAATGCAAGGCTTTTGACAATGACCGAAAACGGCAGCTTCGTCGGCGACATTAGAATTGACGGCGGCAAGATTGCCGAAATCGCACAGAATGTCGATACCGCAGGCTGCGACGTGTTCGACGCCGAAGGTATGTATGCAATGCCCGGCATAATCGACGCGCATTCGCATATAGGCATGTGGGAGGACGGCATGGGCAGAGAGGGCTCGGACGGCAACGAAGCCACGAACCCCGTAACGCCCGAAATGCGTTCAATAGACGGCATAAACCCGTTTGACAGATGCTTTAAGGAGGCCGTAGCCTGCGGAGTAACGACCGCCGTCACGGGTCCGGGCAGTGCAAACGTAGTCGGAGGCACTTTCGTCGCGATGAAGCTCTATGGCCGCTCCATGGATGAAATGATACTCAAGTTCCCCGTCGCCATGAAAGCCGCTTTCGGCGAAAACCCCAAACGCGTTTACGGCGACAAAGCTACGCCGGCCACAAGGATGGCGATTGCCGCAATACTCAGAAAGGCGCTTGCAGGCGCGCTCGACTACGCTAAAAAAATTGAAAACGCCAAGGATGATCCTTCAAAAATGCCCGAAAGAGATCTTGGCAAGGAAGCGTTGCTGCCCGTAATACGCAGGGAGCTTCCTCTTAAAATACATTGTCACCGCGCTGACGATATACTCACCGCGATAAGGATAGCAAAGGAGTTCAATGTAAGATTCACGCTCGACCACTGCACCGAAGGCTATCTTATACCCGACCTTTTGAAGGAAACCATCGAAGAAACCGGCGCAGGCATAATTATAGGTCCACTGCTCACCGACAGAAGCAAAATTGAGCTCAGAAACGTCAGCTTCTCCGCGCCCAAAGCGCTTTATGACGCGGGCATAGATTTCGCCATGATGACCGACCACCCCGTTATACCCGAGCAGTATTTGCCCGTATGCGCGGCGCTTGCCGTCCGCGAAGGTCTGCCCGAAGACGCTGCGCTCCGCTCGATAACGATAAACGCGGCGAGGATTACCGGCATCGACGACAGGGTAGGCAGTCTTGAAGTCGGCAAAGACGCCGATATCGCGGTATTCTCCGGGCATCCGCTCGATTTCAGGTCAAGATGCGTGCTTTGCACCGTAGACGGTCAGGTAGCGCACAGGGAGTAAAAGCTTTGACCGATATTGTTTCAGAAAAGCATGTTCTTCGAAAGGCAGTCAGGCGCGAGCTTCGCACGCTCGACGATGGTTTTCGCAAAATCGCATCTGCCGCCGCGTGCGAACGCTTGATTTCGCTTAAGGAGTTCCGCAGCGCGAGAACAGTGCTCGCATATATGGCCATGAAAACCGAGTGTGACCCGCGAGAAGCCGTAAGGTATGCGCTCGATAACGGTAAACGCGTAGCTTTTCCGCTTTGCGCGGCAGACAGCAGGCTTGAGCTTTACATCCCAGAGGACGAAAACGCATTCGTTTCGGGCAGCTTCGGCATACTTGAGCCCGATCCGAAGCGGTCGACGCTCATTGAGTTTGATGAGCTCGACTTTATCATAGTTCCCGCCATCTCCTTCGGGCGCTCCGACAGACGCAGGCTCGGTCAGGGCGGCGGATACTATGACAGGCTTCTCTCTTCGGGACATGCCTATCGCTGCGGCTTTTGCTTCAGCCTCCAGCTTAGAGATGCCGTTCCATGCGAAGAGCATGACTGCTCCGTAGACTGCATAGTCACGGAAAGTGAACTTATTTAACGATTGTTCACATAATTTGCTTGATACATCAGCCGCATATTGGTAAAATAGGCTGATATAAGCGGAGGTGTACAATGCGTATTATTGCCGGAGAGTTCAAAGGGCGCAGAATAGACGCCCCAAAAGGTAGCGACACAAGGCCCACGCTCGACAGAGTAAAGGAGTCTCTTTTCGGCATAATACAATTCGAGCTCTACGGCAGAACGGTGCTTGATCTGTTTGCAGGCTCGGGCAGTCTCGGTATAGAGGCGATGTCGCGCGGAGCAAGGCTCGTTGTGTTCAACGACGCTTCATCCGAATGCGCAAGGCTCATCAGGCAAAACCTTGAAAAGCTTCATGCTTCATCTGCGTTTGAAGTTTTTGCCCGCGACGGCTTAGACCTCTTGACGATGCTTGAACGCAGACAAGCTCAGTTCGACATTGTATTTCTCGATCCGCCGTACGCATCAGGGCTTGCACAGCATGCGCTCGATAAACTGTTTTCCTCTTCGCTTTTAAGCGACGGTGCGATAGTGGTCGTCGAGCACGATGCCGACAACGCCGCCGTATGTCCGTCAAACGCCCGTCTTAGGACGCGCAAGCGCTACGGTACGGTACTTATCTCGATTTTTGAAAAGGAGATGCCGCAGAATGAATGCATTGCTGCCCGGAAGCTTTGACCCGTTTACGCTCGGCCATGTCGATATAGCGTTGCGCGCCGCGAATATGTTCGACCGTGTTACCATCGCCGTATTAGTCAACACAGCCAAAAAGAGCGTTTTCACGGCAGATGAACGCGTTGCGATGATCGAGGCTGCGATTTCAGAGCTCGGCGTCTCAAATATAGACGTTGTATCTTTCGCGGGGCTTACGGCGGAGCTTGCGTACATCAAGCGCTGCGGCGTTATAGTGCGCGGCATACGCTCGGCGGCCGATTACGAGTATGAAAGCGCCATTGCCGCCGTGAACGCGCATCTTGCGGAGGATATTGATACGGTATTCATCCCGTCGCGTCCCGAGCATTCTTTTATAAGCTCATCCGTAGTGCGCGAAATTGCTGCGTTCAACGGTGACATAAAGGGACTCGTTCCCAATGTAAACATAAATTCCATAGAAGAAAGGTTGTGCAAACATGGAAAATAACCCGGAATTCAACATACGCATATTCGAGATCATTATGCAGCTGCAGGATCTCATAGAGGAAAGCCCTCGCCCGAAATTCGGCGGCAATTCGGACAAGAGAATTGTCGATGTGTCCGAAATCAATGATATTTTGGGAGATATGAAGGTAGTTATACCCGAGGACATCCGCAGAGCCAACAGCGTCCTTATCGAAGCCGATAAGATAATATCCGACGCAAATTCCATGGCAGAGAGCACGACCTCTTCCGCTGAGGAAAGAGCTGCCGCCATGCTCGAGGATGCTCAGGTGCGTTCGCACGACATGGTCTCAAAGGCGCAGGACGATGCAAAGCAAATAGTTGCCGACGCCCAGCAGCGAGCCCGCGAAATTGCCGAAAACGCACAGCGCGAATACGAGCGGCTAATCAGCGAAAACTCTGTATTTACAGAAGCTTGTCGCCGTGCCGAGATAGTCAAGGATAAGGCCGAACAGAGCGCGAACATGGTGTTCGACAATGCGCAAGGCTATGCCGACGACGTACTGAACGATCTGTCACAGTTCATAGAGCAGTATCTCTCGATGATAGAGAGAAACAGAGCGGAGCTCGGCGCCCACAATAAGCAGCGCGAGCAGCAGATGATAAACGCTCAAAACCAGTATCGCACGAGGGATATCTACGGCGAGCACGAATACACCGCAGACGCGCAGGAGTCTTCGCCGCGCCGCAGTCAAGCATCGCGTCCCGTTGAGGACGAGCCGGCTGAAGATAGACATGAAGATCCGCGCAGAGAGCGCGTAAAGCAAAGGCCGGCAAAGAGAAAGCCCGCGCCCAAGTATGTTGAAGAGGACGATTTCGACGATGACTTCGATGATGACGACGACTTCAACGACGATGAGCCGCTCTTCAGCTTCCTCAGGCCGAAAAAGAAAAAACACGACAGGCATAAAGAAGAGGACGAGGATGATATCTTCGACGCATAATCAAAGCAGACACATGGGGCGGGGGTTCTCGCCCCGTATTTTAGCGGGAGAACAATCATGACTTACAAAACGATACGTGCAGACGAAACAATCAAGACGTATATCTCAAGGGCGGACGAGTCTTTAGCGGCTCTCGGATATACCGAGCACAGCTTTGCGCATGTCACCAAGGTCGCGGACACGGCACGGTACATACTTGAAACGCTCGGCTATTCGGAGCATGACATAGAGCTCGTGCAAATCGCCGGTTATCTGCATGATATAGGTAATCTTGTCAACCGCGTCGACCACTCGCAAAGCGGCGCGGTAATGGCTTTCCGTATTCTTGACAATCTTGGCTTTTCGGCATCCGATATTGCCACAATAACGACGGCGATAGGCAACCACGATGAAGGTACGGGCACACCCGTCAATCCAATCGCCGCCGCCCTCATAATTGCTGACAAAACCGATGTGCGGCGCTCGCGCGTCCGAAATGCCGACGTCACCGCGTTTGATATCCATGACAGGGTGAATTATTCCGTCATTAAATCCGTGGTGAAAATAAACGAGGAAAAGACGCTTATAAAGCTTAAGCTAAACATCGATACGCGCTACAGCTCAGTCATGGACTATTTTGAGATATTCCTGAATCGGATGGTTATGTGCAGGAAGGCCGCCGAAAAGCTCGGTCTTCAATTTAAGCTGATAATCAATGAGCAGCAGTTGATATAATCTGCGAATTTTTTGAGGAATTTCGCAGATTATATCATATTCGCCATTGACATTAAAACATATCGTATGCTAATATTATGCGGTGAGCCGCTCCGTGTCGGCTTTTAAGTGCGGTTTTGCCGCCGCTCACGGGCGAGTCTGGTAAGAGGAGGTAACAACGCAATGTACGCTATTATCCGTACCGGTGGAAAGCAGTACAACGTCAGCGTAGGAGACGAGGTTCTCGTCGAAAAGCTCAACGCTGAGGTTGGTGAAGAGGTTTCCTTTGAAGTTCTCATGCTTGCCGACGATTCGGGCATAAAGATCGGTACACCCGTGGTTGAGGGTGTCTCCGCAAAGGCCGAAGTGGTTGAGCACGGCAAGGGCAAAAAGGTTATCGTATTCAAGTACAAGCCCAAAAAGAACTACCGCAAAAAGCAGGGTCATCGTCAGCCCTACACAATGGTCAAAATCAAGGCCATCGGTTGATGTGAAATGACACGAGTAAACGTCTTTCGCAAGAACGCGCGAATAGTCGGTTTCGAGGTTACGGGCCATACAGGCTACGCTGAAGCGGGCAGCGATATAGTATGCAGCGCGATATCGGCGCTGACACAAACCGCAGCCGCAGGCGTGTCGGAATATCTCAGCATCGACTGCGTAACGGAAACAGACGACGGCAGGCTTAAATTCGAGCTCGGGCACAGTATCTCGGACAACGAATGCGCCAAAGCCGAAATAATTCTTGAAACAATGGTGTTAGGTCTCAAATCCATAGCTGACGGCTATGGTAAATACCTCAAGATAATCGAAAGGGAGGTGTAACTCGATGATGAACATTAATCTTCAGCTCTTTGCTCATAAAAAGGGTGTAGGTAGCTCGCGTAACGGCCGTGACAGCGAATCTAAGCGTCTGGGGCCCAAGCGTGCTGACGGTCAGTTTGTACTTGCAGGCAACATCCTTGTAAGACAGCGCGGCACACATTTTCATCCCGGCACGAACGTTGGCATCGGTAAGGACGATACACTGTTCGCAACCGTAGACGGCGTAGTTCGTTTCGAAATCAAGCGTAAGCGCAGAACGGTAAGCGTTTACCCCGAACAGGCGGCTGCCGAATAAGCTCGAAAGAGTATCTATCAGAGGGTCATTGCTCACGCGATAGACCCTCTTTTATTTATACTCGCTCTCCGCCCAAATAAACGCTTTTAATTTTCAAACTGTCATCGCATATGATGAAGTCTGCCAATTTACCGCATTCTATTGAACCTATCTCTCCCGCGCCTATGCTCGCCGCCGGTATCGCAGTGGCCGCATTTATCGCCTCTTCCGCAGGTATTCCGAACCGTATCGCGTTCATCATGCATCTATAAAGATTCGTCGCTGAGCCTGCTATTGTGCCGTCCGAAAGCCGAGCTTCCCCATCGCGCAAAGTCACCCTTTGCCCTCCGAGCATATACTCGCCGTCCTTCATGGCGCAGCAGCGCAATGCGTCCGAAATAAGGCATACTCGTCCCTTAAAGAGCTTGAACGCCATTCTGACAGCGCTTTCGTGTACATGTATTCCATCGCAGATGAGTTCCGCCGTCACGCTCGCGCGCTCCGAAGCCGCCCCGATTACTCCCGGGTTTCTATGATGTATCGGCGGCATGGCGTTGAAAAGATGCGTAACATGTTTTGCACCGTTATCGAACGCACAACATGCGGTACAATAATCGCAGTCGGTATGGGCAACTGATACTCGGCATACGGCACTCGCCTTTTTTATAAAGTCTGAAGCCCCATCTATTTCGGGCGCTACATCAATCATCTTTATCAATCCGTTCGCCGCTTCATTCAGCTTGCAAAACTCATCGTAATCCGGTTTCCTGATATACGCTCTGTTCTGCGCCCCTGCGCGTTTTTCGCTCACATACGGCCCTTCCATGTTTATGCCGATTATTCGCGCCAAGCCGCGTTTTTTCGCGTTTTTCAGCGCTGCGGCCGTCTTGAACGCCCTTTTAAGCTCGTCGAACGGCAGTGTCATTGATGTCGGCGCAAACGAAGTAATGCCGTTCACTGCAAGGTAGCGAGCCATTCGCTCAAGCCCTTCTGTGTTCCCGTCGGAAAAATCCGCATTCGAATTGCCGTGGATATGTATATCGACAAGTCCCGGTATCACGCAGGCATTGCCGAGCTCCTCTCCCTCCTCGTTCGGCACGCCGCGAATTATCTGCGCGAATCTGCCGTTCTCGATTCTAAAGCTCCCAAACACAAAGCCCTCGTCCTTAATGAATATGCGGGCATCCTTGAACAGCATATTCTCCTCCGTACACGCTTGTTTTTCCGTATTCTATTTAATAGGCACCGCAAAGTCAATACCGGCGGCGCTCATTGACATTGTGACCGTGTGCAAATAAAATAAGCTTTATAAAGCAACAGAGAGGTTTTTATGAAACGTGTACTTTTAGAGGTCTGCTGTGCAAGCGCCGACGACGTAATTGAAGCGTACAAGGCCGGCGCGGACCGTGT
Source organism: Clostridiales bacterium (assembly GCA_004558825.1). Classification (GTDB taxonomy): domain Bacteria; phylum Bacillota; class Clostridia; order Christensenellales; family CAG-138; genus SFDB01. The sequence continues at coordinate 28,497 of SFDB01000002.1, read as the reverse complement.
GGAGCTCAACAGCAGCCTTTTCCATGGCGGTCTGACTCCATCGATTGGCTCGCTCATAACAGCAAAACAAAAAGCCGGCATAAAAATAATGGCCATGGTAAGGCCGCGCGAAGGCGGCTTCTGCTATACTGACACGGAGTTTGAGGTCGCCATGAACGACGCGCGCGCACTTCTCGCAAACGGCGCAGACGGCATCGTGTTCGGATTCCTTCACAACGACGGCACAGTAGATGTCGAACGCACACGCACGTTGGCGCAAATCGCTCACAACGCGGGCAAAGAGTCGGTTTTTCATCGCGCCATAGACGTCGTTCCCGACTGGAAAAGCGCGCTGGATACGCTTATCGGTCTAAACATAACACGCGTGCTCACAAGCGGGCAGGAGCCTGATGTTTCAGATGCTACGGATACAATACGCGAAATGATATCCTACGCCGACGGACGCATAGAAATACTGCCCGGAGCCGGGATAACGCTCAAAAACATGGAGCGCGTTATCATGGAAAGCGGCTGCAATCAGATACATTTAGCGGCGCATAAGCAGATGCTTGACACATCCGTGACTAACAACCGCTCCATTTTCTACGGCGGCTGCCTATACCCGCCCGAGGACAGATTCAAAATCACCGACCGCGATTATATAGCAAGCATCGCCGGCCGTCTGTCCGATAGATGAAGGGAGAAAAGAATGTTTGAGTTTTTCTCGGAGAATCGCAGTGCAGTAAACATACGCTTTGACTTTTGCAAGGATCGCCTCTCCGTGTCTAAATTCGTATCTTCGCCGACGGAAGGCGTCATCACCGTCGGCCTGGGTGAAAAAGATGCGTTCGGACACATTATATGCAAGGAGGCGTTCGCAAAAGCCGCACTAGCCGCGCAGGATTTAGGATTGCAGGAATGCGTGCTTAATATAGATTTTCTTGTCGATGCGCTCGGTCTTGACGGATTGTATGATATGGCAGAGGGATGGCTCGGCGCAAGCTACAGCTTCGCAAAATACAAAAATGGCGGCTCGCGCAAGCCTGTCACGGCATTCATCGCGGCGTCGCATCGCGACGCGGCTTTCATTGATGCGCTCAATTCCGCTATTGCGCTTGCAGAGCAGATGCTCTTTGCGCGGACGCTTGTAAACGAACCCTCCAACAAGCTTACGCCCGAAGTATTCGCCGACACTTGGCGCAACGCGGCAGACATGCTCCCTATCGACATAGACGTTTTGAGCGCCGACAGGCTTGAAGCTCTCGGCATGGGCGCTTTTCTCGGCATCGGCCGCAGCAGCGCAAACCCGCCGCGCCTCATCGTCATGCGCTACACGGGCGCTCCGAAAGCTGACGAGCGCCTCGGCATCATAGGCAAGGGCGTGACCGTCGACTCGGGAGGGTACTGCCTTAAATCAGCATCCTCAATGGCGGGTATAAAGGGCGACATGGCCGGCGCTGCAGCCGCGGGCTGCGCGTTAATAGCGCTTGCGAAAAACAGAGTAAAAGCAAACGTCACCGTTGTAATCCCGGCATGTGAAAACCGCATTTCAAGCGGCAGCCTCCTTCCAGGCGACGTTATAACAGCAATGGACGGCACAACGATTGAGGTCGCCAACACCGACGCCGAGGGCAGGCTCATACTTGCGGACGCAATAACGTATTCCATAACCGAAGAGCGCGTTACGAGGATAGTCGATCTCGCAACGCTTACCGGCGCCGTGTGCTCCGCGCTTGGTTTCTGCTGCGCGGGTACGCTGTCTAACAACGATGCGTTCTATGCTGAATTTGAGCGCGCCGCATCAACCGCGGGCGAGCTTTATCATCGCTTCCCGACTTTCCCCGAATATGAAAAGCTTATCGAAAGCGGCGTCGCCGATATAAAGAACTCATCAAGCGGCTGCGGGACGATAGCCGCCGGCCTTTTCGTGCGCCGCTTTGCGCGAGACCTGCCATGGATACACATGGACATCGCCGGCACTGCATGGGTCGATACGCCCGTATGGGCATTCCAGACTGCAGGCGCGACAGGCGCCTCCGTTTCCACGCTTTACACGCTTGCAAAAAACACATTCGAGGAAGTAATAGATGTATAAATTTGACAGGAAGGAATACGAACGCCGCATGGAGTGGTTCTGCGAAGCGCGCTTTGGTATGTTCATACACTGGGGGCTTTACGCGATTCCCGCGCGCGGCGAATGGGTCAGGAGCTTTGAAGAAATGCCTCTCGACGATTATATGCGCTACTTTCGCGCCTTCGATCCAAAGGGCTACGATCCATCCGCATGGGCCAAGGCCGCAAAAAAAGCAGGAATGAAATATATCATTCTTACGGCAAAGCACCATGACGGCTTCTGCCTTTTCGACAGCGCATTGACCGATTTCAAGTCCGTAAACACGCCGCTTGGCCGTGATATAGTGGCCGACTTTCTCTGCGCCGCGCGCGCAGAAGGGCTTAAAGTCGGGCTTTATTTCTCGCTAATAGACTGGAGCCACGATGACTTTCCGCATTACGGAGACAGAAATCATCCGATGCGCAATAACCCGCTTTGCAAAAACGATAAACGCGATTTCAACCGCTATCTTGACTTCATGCACGGCCAAGTCAAAGAGCTGTGCTCAAATTACGGCAAGCTCGACATACTTTGGTTTGATTTCTCGTACGATTCGCTTCGTGGGGAAGCCTGGCGGGCGACGGAGCTCATATCAATGGTCCGCGAACTCCAGCCCGACGTAATAATCAACAACCGCCTTGAATGCAGCGGCGAAGGCTTCGGTTCGCTCGCCGAAGGCCATCCTACCCCGTATCACGGCGATTTCGTCACCCCCGAGCAGATAATACCGCCGCACGGACTTTTTGACCCAAACGGCCTGCCCGTACACTGGGAATCCGCCGTCACAATGAACAGCAATTGGGGCTACCATGCTCACGATTATAATTTCAAACCCGCCTCAATGCTCATACGCAAGCTCGTCGAATGCGTATCAAAAAACGGTAATTTCCTGTTAAACGTCGGCCCCGACGCAAACGGCCGCATTCCGGACGAGTCCGTATTAATCCTTAATTCTATCGGAGAGTGGATGTCCAAAAACGCCGAAAGCATATACGGTTGCGGTCCGTCCGGACTTGAAAAACCCGAATGGGGCAGAATAACGCGGCGCGGCGACACGTTGTATATGCATATTTTTGATAATACCATCGGTCCCCTGCCGCTTTACGGCTTATCGCCGGATGAAATTGGTTCCATGTACATGCTTTCTTCGGGAAGTGAAGTGCCCGCGTCTACAAGCTGGGTACACAGCGATTATCCCGAGCTCGCCTTTGCAGCGCTCGGCCCGAATCCCGTGCTGCCCGATTCCGTCGACACGGTTCTCAAAGTATGTCTGCAGAAGAAAGGCGATTTAAATTGCTCTCAAACAACGTAAAGCAATATGCAACCGAAAAACTCGCGGCGCGTCTCGCTTCTCTACCTCGCGGCGCGGCCGAAAAGATACGCTCAAGCACTCTCGGCCTAAGCGGCGATATTAAGACATGCCTCGAGTTTCTTTGCGCCACGCTGCCGCCGGACGACATACTAAGCATACCGTTCGGCATATTAAAAAGCGAAGCGGAGCATTCTCTTCTCGTATATAAACGCGACATTTGGGCACAGCGCATGAGCGAAGATATCTTTCTCAACTTTGTGCTTTGTCCGCGCGTAAACTCTGAGGCCATAGAACCGTGCCGCCGCCTTTTTTACGATGAACTGATATGCCGCGTACAAGACATGACGCTTGAGAACGCAGTGCTCGAAGCCAACATTTGGTGCTGCGAACACGCCGCCTATCACGCCTCCGATGACAGGACTCAGGGAGCGCTCACCACATATCTATCGGGAAGCGGCAGGTGCGGCGAGGAATCAGTTTTTGTCGTAAACGCACTGCGCAGTCTCGGCATAGCTGCCAGACAGGTTTACGCGCCCTTTTGGAGCCACTGCGACGACAATCACGCGTGGGTTGAAGTATTTATATCGAATAAATGGCGTTTCCTCGGTGCCTGCGAGCCCGAGCCGTGTCTCGATATGGGCTGGTTTACAAAAGCGGCGTCACGCGCAATGCTCGTGCATACGCGCGCGTTCTCGAACTATGTCGGCAGCGTTATGGAGCGCGAAGAACTCATCGAGCAGCGTGGGGATGCTTTCTTATACAATGAAACGCGGCGCTACGCCGACACACGGCGGCTGACATTCACCGTATCCGACTCACTCGGGCGAGCTGTCCGGGACGCCGAAATCCGCCTTCAGGTGCTCAATATGGCGGCATATCGTGATATAGCCGTGCTCACCACCGACAAATGCGGCAATGCGTCGTTTACCTGCGGCTATGGCTCGCTTCACGCGGAGGCATCCCTTGGCCGTTTGCGCTGCGCCGCAGACATATCGCCTCGATGTGATGCTCACATTCAATTAACGCTCGGCGATGGCTCCGCGCATTTTTACGGCACAAAAAAGTTCATCGCTCCCGATGTGCGTCCGCCTGTTCGCTGCACACCGAACGCCGCAGCCGTCGCTTTTTGCCGCGAACGCCTGAAAAGCGCCTCCGCCCTGCGTGCAAGCCGCGTCAATTCATTTTTTTCCGACTTCAAAAAAACGCATTCCGTCATAGACGGCACGGAGCGTTTTATCGCAAATGCCTATGGCAACGCCGATGAGATAAACGATTTCCTTACCATGCAGTCAAATGAGCTCCTTCCATGGGCGATTAGGCTGCTTTCAACGCTCAGCGATAAGGATATGCGCGACGCAAAGTCACATGTACTCAACGATCATTTCGTCCGCGCCATGAGCTTTTATATGCGCAGCAAAATTTCAGACGATGTTTTCATAAACTATATACTTTCTCCGCGGATAGGCACAGAACAGCTCCGCCCGTGGCGCGGCGCTCTGTTCAGTGCGCTGTCCGAGAATGAGCGCAAAGAGTTTTCCGAGAGTCCCGAACTGATTTATTCCTTTATAAGCGATAATGCGGATTCCGAACGCCTTTTCGACATATCCGCCTCAGTAGGCTCGCAAAGCTGCGATATGATTTTTGTTGCCTTGGCGCGCTCACTCGGAATAGCGTCGCGCCTATCCACCGTCACGCACGATGCGGAATACTACGATAACGGCGTATGGAAAGCCGCACGATGCGCCGCCATACCTTCTCATGTGGTTTTCGAATGCTCTCATGAAAACGCGCCCGTTTTCATATACGGCACGAACATAGGCATAAGTATGATGCGCGAAAATGCGTTCGTACCTCTCGAACTTTCAGGACGCCGTTTCTTTCAGCGCGACAGGCTCTGTCTTCCCGCGGGCGCGTATAGAATCGTATGCGTAAACAGGCTGCCAAACGGCTGCCAGCTCGCGAACGTAACCGAATTTGAGCTGTCGGAGGGTGAGCAAAGGCTCGTACACATCGAGCTTCCTCAAGCAGAAGCGGAGGACATGCTTCAATCGCTGCCGCTTGATGATTTTGTCATCTTTTCAGACGATGGCAAGCCCATAAATGCTTCATCGCTCGTACACGACGGAAGCAATACGCTTTTCGCGTTTTTGCAGACTGGCGCAGAACCCACCGAGCATTTTCTCTCAGAAATTATCGAACGCAGCGTCGATGCATTGTCATGCTTTGACATTGTGTTCGTACTTAGTGAACACTCTCAAATATCCTACCCGCCCCTTCAAACATTTCTGCGGCGCTGCCCGAATGCGCGCGTATTTTTTGACGAAAACAATGCGCAAAACGTTCTCGCTCGGTGCATGTTCTCAGAACCCGGCGTTTTTCCCGTCACCGCGCTCGTCAGCGGAGATTTTCGCGGCATATACGGCTACTGCGGGTATACCGTCGGCGGGGTGGATATGGCGATAAAGCTTTCAAAATACGCTTCACGCAATTCACACAACGGCTGACAGAAACGTCTTCTACGGCATTCAGAAAATACGTCTCCGAATGTCTTATTTGTTTTGCCTGCATATATGCGAGCAATTATGAAACGGTTTCGGCATAATATTAAACCATTACAGTTTATCGAGGTGAGATTCTTGAAACGAAAACACGCGATAAAGGTATCGCTTTGCATAGTCGCGCTCATAATCGTCGCCGCCGCTGTCATAATCTCATTCGGCGGCGATATAGGCGTTTATGATGTGTTTAAGAAAGAGCCCGAGGAAAAAACCTTCATACGCTGGGTCAACTTCACGCCCGATGCCGAGCTTATAAACAAGGCAATAAAATATGATATCGACACATACTGCAGCGACGTTCACCTGAACTTTGTAGAGCTTTTGGCATATACTGCCTCAAAATGCGGCGGTCAGTTCACAGCGCGGTCATCAAAGGACATGGACGAATTTGCCGAAAGGCTTGCTTCAGGCGAAAAGGTCTCCGACATGACGCAAGGCATGAAATCATACGATTATTATCTTGAAGCTTATGACGCCGTTCTTTGCGGTTTTGTCGGAGAATACCAATCTGAGGTCATCGACAAGGCGACAGGCGAAAAATACTGGGAAAGCGGCTATGGGCTTACAGTGTTTTCGCCTATCGCAAAAGGATTTAATTACGGCCATTATAAAGACTTCGGTAACGAGCGCACATACGGCTACAAACGAAAGCATGAAGGCAACGATCTCATGGGAAGCGTCGGGACACCTATCATAGCCATAGAGAGCGGAATAGTCGAGGAAATGGGATGGAACAGATTCGGCGGTTGGCGCATAGGCATACGCAGCTTCGACAACAGGCGCTATTACTACTACGCCCACATGAGAAAGGATCACCCATACGTCAGGTCTCTCAAGGAGGGCGACATCGTGACGGCAGGCGACGTAATAGGCTATATGGGGCTCACCGGATACAGCAACACTGAAAACACCAACAACCTACAGCGTCCGCACCTTCATCTCGGTCTCCAGCTCATATTCGAGGAGATACAGAAAGAGGGCCGCAATCAAATTTGGATAGACGTATACAGTATCGTTGAAGTGCTCAAAGCGAACAAATCGGCTGTTGTGAAGGACGAGGAAAGCGGCGAATACAGACGTGTTTACGGATTTAAACCGGAGGGGATTCAGCCTTGAAGTATGATTTTTTCAAACGCAGGCGCTTATATGCCCTCATCACCTGTTGCTACATCGCCGCACTTCTCGCAATATTCGTGCTGATAGGAAACGGCGGAAGCATCGATACATTCATGTCGGAACCCAAGCCCGAGGAAAAATGCGTGTACATAATAATGTATCACAGCATACTCAAAGATCCGTCACGCACGGGCAAATACGTCGTTACACCCGATTCACTGAAGAGCGATATACTATATCTCAAAGAGAACGGCTACACAACAGTGTTCGTTTCAGAGCTCGCCGATTATGCAAACGGCAAGTGCGACCTGCCCGAAAAGCCCGTCGTGCTGTCATTCGACGACGGTTATTATAACAATTGCGTCTATCTGCTGCCGATACTCGAATCTCTTGATGCAAAGGCCTGCATCGCAATAGTCGGCGAATACGCGCAGTTATACACAGATAACCAAGATCGAAATCCGAATTATTCGCATATGGCATGGAGCGATATATCGGAGGCCGCAGCGTCCGGGCGAGTGGAAATCATGGGTCACTCATACTGCCTGCATAAAAGCTCGCCGCGCCTCGGCGCAAATAAAAAGCGCGGTGAAAGCTATGAATCGTACTCGAAGCTCTTAACTTTTGACACAATGAAGCTTCAGGAGCTCGTCCGCTCAAACTGCGGACTGACAATGCGCACATATGCGTATCCATACGGCTCATATTGCAAGGAAAGCGAAGCGATACTTAAAGAGCTTGGCTTCTCGGCAACGCTAACGTGCTGTGAACGAAAGAATATCATCACCGACGCGTCAAGCCTTTTCGAGCTTGGCCGATTCAACCGCGACGGACGTCTTAGCACAGAAGAATTTATGAAAAAAATGTTCTCAAAATAAAAGCAGGGGTTGTTAAGGGGCCGCAGCCCCTTAAGTTAATTCCGCTTTGACGGCATGTGCGTCAAAACGGATGAAAACCCATAGGTTTTCGTGCTTTGCAGGTTTTGCCGCCCGGGAGCGAATGCGAGAGCAAAACACGAGAAAAACTCGAAAAAGTGGCAGTATGCCACTTTTTCGACACTCAAAGGCCGCCGGATTCCTCGGCGGCCATCGCTTTTATCGGCTTATTCTTCTTCCTCGTACTGCTCCTGCTGCTTCAAAAACAGCGCAAAAACCGCGTTGAGCTCATTTTCGTCATCAATGCCGACATAGCTTTCCTTATCTTCCTCGCCCTTCTCTACGCGAAGTATAACCGCCTCCGTATCGTCGGAATCGTCATCGAGCTGAACAAGCACAACATACTCGTTTCCGCCGTATTCAACGCTGTCGATGTATTCAAATTCAATCTCATTCCCGTCGTTGTCGACAAGCAAGATGTTGTTAGTCTCCTGTTCCATCGCGTTCTCCGTTATGCCTTTCCGTTGCAGCCGAGCACATGCACCAATTTATGGCGTACCATCTCTTTTATGGCGGCGCGCGCAGGCTTGAGATACTGACGCGGATCAAAGTGAGACGGATTCTCGGCAAGGTATTTGCGTATAGTTCCCGTCATCGCAAGCCTAAGATCGCTGTCAATGTTTATTTTGCAGACTGCCATGGACGCAGCCCTTCTGAGCATATCCTCAGGCACGCCGACAGCATCGGGCATATCCCCGCCGTATTTGTTTATCATGCTTACAAATTCCGGCATTACGGAGCTTGCGCCATGCAGAACTATGGGGAACCCCGGCAGACGGTTCTGCACCTCTTCGAGTATGTCGAAGCGAAGCTGGGGCTTTGTTCCGGGCTTAAACTTATATGCGCCGTGGCTCGTGCCTATCGCAATGGCAAGGCTGTCAACACCCGTGCGTGCCACAAATTCCTGCACCTGATCAGGGTCTGTATACGATGCATCGGCCGCCGAAACCTTTACGTCATCCTCAATGCCTTCAAGCCTTCCAAGCTCTCCCTCGACGACCACACCGTGATCGTGCGCATATTCGACAACCTGCTTAGTTAAACGTATGTTTTCCTCAAACGGATGATGTGAGCCATCGATCATTACGGAGGTAAATCCGCCGTCAATGCAGCTTTTACACAGCTCGAATGTATCACCGTGATCAAGATGGACGCATATCGGCAGCTCCGTTTCTATTACGGCAGCTTCGATAAGCTTCATCAGGTATGTATGGTTAGCATACTTGCGTGCGCCGGAGGACACCTGAAGTATCAGCGGGGCATTTTCTTCCTTTGCCGCCTCCGTTATACCCTGAATGATCTCCATGTTGTTCACATTGAAAGCGCCTATCGCGTATCCGCCGTCATACGCTTTCTTAAACATCTCAGTGCTCGTTACAAGTGGCATATTCTTTCCTCCTATTCGGGCGCCGACAGCTCCCTTTTTGTTTTATTATACATCTAAAGCCGCTTTTTGCAATCGCCTAAATGGTTCAGCCGGCTCACAATCGCCGCTTATAATATTATATCCGCCTGTTCGCTCAAATAGAGCCCCGCATTGCCTCCGTACAGCAATTCGCTTTTTTATGTGCAAAGCACTCATTTTTTGTCAGCATCCTCCCCTTTTTTTCGTTGCTTTGGCATGTGCTAACGGCTATAATATTCATAACACAGACGAAAACGGAGGCAATAATATGTCCGACAAATTTCTCTCGCTGATAGTTCCTGTGTTCAACGAACAGGAAGTGATGCAGGTTTCTTTTGAGCGCATGGACGCCGTTATGCGCGAAATCGGCTATCCCTACGAGATTATATACGTCAACGACGGAAGCCGTGACGATACAATGAGGCAGCTTCGCCAAATCGCCAAAGAAAACAAGCAGGTGCGAGTGCGCTCGTTTTCGCGCAATTTCGGTCATCAGCTTGCCGTCACCGCAGGCATGGATATCGCGCGCGGCGATGCGCTTATAATAATCGACGCCGACCTTCAGGATCCGCCAGAGGTCATACCCGAGCTCGTCAAGGCCTGGGAAAGCGGCGCCGATATTGCTTACGGAAAACGCGCAAAGCGTGAGGGCGAGACTTTTATGAAGAAATTCACCGCGTTCTGCTATTACCGCCTTCTCAGCTCCATGAGCGCCTACCCAATACCTCTCGACACCGGCGATTTCAGGCTCATAGACAGAAAGGTCGCCGACACGTTTCTCAAAATGCGTGAACATAACCGCTTTCTGCGCGGCATGAGCGCCTGGATGGGATACGAATCCGTACCGGTTGAGTATGTCCGTCACGAGCGTTACGCCGGCAAAACAAAATATACACTCAAAAAAATGCTTAAACTGGCCATGGACGGCATAACGGGCTTTTCCAACAGGCCGCTCTCGATCGTCGGAACGTTGGGCACGGTTTTCAGCATGATATCTGGGCTCGGCCTCGTCGCGCTAATCGTGCTTTGCTGCTGCGCGGTCAAATTTCCCGCATGGCTCTGGGCGGTCGATGGGCTCGTCCTTCTTGACGGCATAATCATGCTCTGCATGGGCATACAGGGCGCATACATGAACAGAATGTACGACGAGCTTAAAGGCAGGCCGCTGTATATAGTCGGTGAAGAGCTTAACGTTGACTAAGCGCGGCATAGTTGATTCACTGTGCGGTTAAGTCACAAAGGGTATACGCAAAAGGCCGAAACGGGGAAATTCGCTTCGGCCTGTATTATATATGCGCTGAATAATTAAATTATAGCGTCCGCGAACTGTTCCGCATCAAACGGGTGCATATCGTCGGCGCCTTCCCCTACGCCTATGAAGCGCACGGGGATGCCAAGCTCTTCCTTCACGGCTATAGCTACGCCGCCCTTGGCCGTGCCGTCGAGTTTCGTCACGATTATGCCCGTAAGTCCTACCGACTCTCCGAATGCTTTCGCCTGAGCGATGGCGTTTTGACCGGTCGTTGCGTCGATAACGAGAAGCACCTCGCATTTCGCATTCGGCAATTCCCTGTCTATCACGCGCCGTATCTTGCTCAGCTCGCTCATCAGGTTCTTCTTATTGTGAAGTCTTCCCGCCGTGTCGCATATAAGCATGTCTCTGCCCTTAGCCTTATACGATGCAATCGCGTCAAATACCACGGCAGCAGGATCCGCCCCCTCGCCATGCTTAACTATCGGCACATCCACACGCTCGGCCCACACGGTAAGCTGTTCGGCAGCCGCCGCCCTGAACGTGTCTCCGGCGGCCAGCATAGGCTTTTTGCCGCATTCCTTATAATACTTCGCAAGCTTGCCTATAGATGTCGTCTTACCTACGCCGTTCACGCCAACGATAAGTATTACAGCGCCTTCGCCCTCATTAAAGAGCTCATCGTCGGCGCGCATAAGGTCGGCTATTATTCTCTTTAAGCTTTCCCTCGCTTCGGATTTCGTCTTTATCTTTTCCTGCTTGAGTTCATCTCTCAAGCGCTCAATAATCTTTTCGGTCGTATTAACTCCAACATCGGCAATGATAAGCGCCTCTTCGAGCTCATCAAAAAACTCATCGTCAATGCGTTCATTCGGAGCCATCCCAAAAAGCTCCGCGAAAACATTGTCGCGCGTTTTTGCAAGACCGCGCTTGAGTTTGGCAAAAAAGCCTTCTTTTTTTGTCTCCATGTTTTCTCCTTTATACAGCCTCTTCTTCAAATTTTGCCGATGCTATCTTTGACACGCCCTTCTCCTCCATCGCAACGCCGTAAAGCGCATTGCATACCGCCATGCTGCCTTTTCTGTGCGTTATCAATATGAATTGGGTGCTCTTTGAATAGTTTTTGAGATACTCCGCAAAGTTGGATACATTTGTTTCATCGAGCGAAGTTTCTATCTCATCGAGTACGCAAAACGCGGTCGGTTTAAGCCGCAGTATTGCGAACAGCAATGCTATCGCAGTAAGAGCGCGTTCGCCTCCGGACAGCAACGACATAAGCTGAAGCCTCTTTCCCGGAGGCTGGGCAATTATATCTATATCGCAGTTGAGAACATCGCTCTCATCCGAAAGCGCAAGCTCCGCCCTACCGCCCCGAAAAAGCTCCGAAAAAACCAAAGTGAAGTTTTCACGGATAAGTGCGAATTGCTTCGTAAACTCCGATTTCATCGTGTCGAGCAGTTCCTCTATGAGCTTTTCAAGGTCGACCTTTGCTTCCACAAGATCGTCCGACTGCGTTTTGAGAGTCGCGTATCGTTCGTTGACAAGCGCATACTCCTCAATCGCGTTTACGTTTATGTCGCCAAGCGCTTTTATTTCCTTTTTCAGCTCATCCGACTTCATATGCTCCGCCGTTGCGGAAACATTTCGTCTGTATGGCAGCACGTTCTCATACGTCATCTCATAGTCATTGAATATACGCTCCTGCATCGCGGACAATTCAAGCTGTGATTTATTCATGCTCATTTCAGCGCGGTGCTTTCGCTCCAAAAGAGCATCAAGCTCTGCCTGCGCCGCAGAACGCCTCTCACGAAGCTCGCCTATATGCGTCTGTATGAGCGTCTGCTCGTCGCTCAGCCGCTTTATTTCATCCGAAAGGTCGTCCGCCTTCTTTCGCTCCTCATTTACAAAAGCATCGGAAGTCAAAAGCATATCGCTGAGCTCCCCTTCAAGCGCCCTGAGCCTGCTTATCTCTGCTTCGGCTTTCGACACCCTTTCCCGCACAGCTACAGCCTCGCTCTCTGTGCGCTTTTTTTGTGCAGATGCCGCTGCGCGTTCGCGTTCAAGCGCCACTGCGTCAAGCTTCATAGAAGTAATGCGCTCGTTCAGCTCATTTTGTTCGGCACGCTTCGCGTTAAGCTCGCCCTGAGTTTTCGCTATGTCTTCTTTTGTCGCGACGTTTCCGCTCTCAATGTTGCCCGTGACCGCCTCGCATTTCGCCACTTCATTCTCTATGTCCGCAATGCTGTCAACAACGCGCGCGCGTTCCTGCAGAAGCTTTTGGCGCGTTGTCTCCGACTGTTCGATATATTTCTTTATTATGTCAAGCTTTTCGTATCTTGAAGCCTTTTCGACCTGCTTCTCGTGCAGCTCGCTGTCAAGTTCGGCGAGCTCGGATTCTGCGGCGCGCAAAGCGTCGGAAGCCTCATTAACGGAACATTCCTGCGCTCTGAGCTTCTCCTCATCCGCAGCGCAGCCGTTCTCAAGCTCGTCGATTTCGCGTTCTCTGCCCAGCAGGCTGAACTCAGACCTCTGCACGCTTCCGCCCGTCATCGAGCCTCCGGGGTTGATTATGTCGCCCTTTAGCGTAGCTATCCTAAACGATGAACCGACCTGCCTGCTAATGGCTATGCCTGTATCAAGGTCGTCAACGATAACCGTTCTTCCAAGCAAATTCGAGCATATATCGGCGTATCGCGGCGCACATTCGACAAGTTCGGCCGCTATGCCATGGCATCCGCGCATCTTTATGAAACGCTTCTCGGCGTCGGTCAGCGCTCTCGGACGGATGGCAGATACAGGCAGAAGCGTAGCGCGTCCGTAATTTCGGCTTCGCAAATGGTTAATCACAAGCTTTGCGTCATTCTCTGTCGGAACGATTATATTTTGCAGCGCCGAACCGAGCGCCATCTCAATTGCCGTTTCATATTCGCGCGGCACCTTTATCAATTCCGCAACGGCGCCCTCTATTGCATCCGCAAGACGTGGGTCTGCTTTCGCGTCGCTGAGCAGCCTCCTCACGCTCGCATAAAACCCCTCATGCGATTCTTTCAGCTCTCGCAGAACTTTTATGCGTGAGCGCTTGCGCTCAAGCTCATGCTCCGACTTTTTCGTATTCTCGCGCAGCAGAGCAATTTGTGCAGATATCTGCTCTCTTTTTCGCTCCGCCTCACATTTTTGCTGCTTGACTTCCTTCTCGCCATCGAGAAGCTCTTCGTAAAGCTCGTCAGCCTCGCTAAACTCCGTCTGAAGCTTTTCCAGCTCACTATCATGCAGCAGCGTTTCTTTATCTATCGCTTCGACACGCTCGTTCAGCGTCGCCTTCATCGTCTCAAAGCGGGCAAGCCTGCTCTTTGCGTCCGAAAGGCTGTTCATCGCGTCGATTATGCTTTGTTTTTGAGCGTCAAGCATCGCTTCCGCTTTCTCTGCCGCGGACGCAAGTGCCGCGCTCTCAACGGTAAGCTCCTCTATTGCTTTTTGAAGCTCCGCATATTTGTCGCCCTTACTTTTTATTTCGTTCTCAAGCTCGTTCAGGTTTTCCGCGTTTTCGCTTAAAAGCACCTCGCCTCGCTTTATCTCGTCGCCCAGCCTGGCCTGCTCGGCTTGTGAATTTGCTATTCTTTCTTTAATCACCTTCGACTCGCCCGCTTGACCCTCAAGGCTCGCCGTTAGTTCGAGCAGCTTATTCTGCAAATCGTTTATATTCGTGTTTCCATCGCGTTCGCTCGCCTCGGCGGACATGCATTCGCGCTCGATATTAGAGATATAGTTTTGTTTGTCGAGCGTCTCGTTTGACGCCTGTTCCATTACGGCGGCTGAAGCGCTTATACGTTCGTTGAGTTTGTCATATTGAATAAGGAACAGGTTGAGCTCTGCTTTTTTCAGTTCTTCGCGCAGCGAAAGATACTTTTTCGCCGTTGTGCTCTGCCTTTCGAGCGGTTCAAGCCGCTCTTCAAGCTCTGCAAGTACGTCTCTTACGCGTTCGAGATTCTTTTCCGTATTTTCGAGACGCCGCTCGGCCTCCTCCTTGCGCGTCCTGTAGCGCATAACGCCCGCAGCCTCTTCAAATATCATCCTGCGCTCGCTCGACTTGTTCGAGAGTATCTCGTCTACCTTCCCCTGCCCAATTATTGAATAGCCTTCTTTGCCTATTCCCGTGTCACGGAATATCTCCTGAACATCTTTTAGCCTGCATTGCTTGCCGTTTAGCATATATTCGCCTTCGCCCGTTCTGTAGGCGCGGCGCGTCACGCTCACCTCAACAAAATCGGTCGGCAGCATTCCGTCCGAATTGTCAAAAACAAGCGTTACTTCGCAGAAGGCAAGCGGCTTGCGCTGCTCCGTACCGTTGAATATTACGTCCTCCATTTTTGCGCCGCGTAAAGCCTTTGGACGCTGTTCACCAAGCACCCACCTTATGGCGTCGGCAATATTGCTTTTTCCGCTTCCGTTAGGGCCTACGATAGCCGTTATCCCGTCCCTGAACTCTATAACGGTCTTCTTGGCAAACGACTTAAACCCCGAAATCTCAAGCCTTAGAAGTTTCAAAAGGCTCTCTCCTTTAGTCCTTTAATACGTTCATTTTAAGCAGCGCATCGTGTGCCGCGGCCTTGCCCGCTTCCTGCTTCGAACCGCCGCTGCCTGTACCTATTGTCTCTCCGTTCGAAACTACGGCCATTGTAAACATCTTTTTATGCTCAGGACCGCTTTCGTCCACAAGCACATATGTAAGGTCGCCCAAATGCAGCTTTTGCATATGCTCCTGAAGCATCGTCTTATAATCCTTTGTGCTGACCATGCTCATTGCCTCTTGTATGCTAAGGTTTGCAAAGCCGAGTATGAATTTTTTAGCAGCCGAATACCCGCCGTCTACATATATCGCGCCTATAACGGCCTCGACGGCATCCGAAAGTATCGACGGCTTTTCTCTTCCGCCCGTACGCTCCTCGCCGTTGCTTATCAAAAGCACCGAGCCTACATCCATACGCTTCGCGACTCGAAAAAGCGCGTCCTCATATACGGCAAGCGACCTTATGCGCGTCATCGTGCCTTCGTTCATTTGCGGGTTTTCATTGAAAAGCTTCTCGCTTACGCACAGCTCGAGTACGGCGTCACCCAAAAACTCGAGGCGTTCGTTGTGAACCGCGCTTTTATTTTCGCACTTGACGTATGACGAATGTGTAAGCGCCGTATTCAATATGCTTTCATCATTGAATACATATCCGATACGCTTTTGAAAATATTCGAGTGCCTTGATTCTACGCTCGTCCACTTCCGTTAAATCGCTCCGTTTCAATAACACATTTTGCCATGCCGAATTACCTCGGCATGGCATATCGCTGAGACCTGTTTTCGCTTATTTTACCGATGAAATGTATCTTACGATGTCGCCTACCGTCTTAATCTTGGGCAGCTCGTCGTCGGGTATCTCGATATTGTACTCCTGCTCAAGATCCATTATCATCTCCACAACGTCAAGCGAATCAGCCTTGAGATCCTCAAGAAGTCTTGAATCTTCAGTTATGCTGTCCTTGTCTATACCGAGCTGGGCAGCTATAAGCTCCGCTATCTTTTCAAACGTCATTTTAGTTTCCGCCTTTCAGGTTTTCATTTATTTTAGGCAAAATTGCTTATTATGTCAATCCTCACATTCGGGAAGCGCCTCGATACCGCTCTGTATGGCGGCAGTAACGTCCCCAATGCAGTAGCTGCGTGCCTGGCCTATTGCTGACGTTATCGCCTTTGCGTTAGAGCTCCCGTGCGCCTTTATTATGCATCCGTTTATGCCAAGCAGCGGCGCTCCGCCGTACTCCGTATAATCCATGCGCTTCTTCACACGCTTAAAACCCGATTTGCTTATGAGCGCACCAAGCTTCGTTATAGGACTTGCCATAAGCTCCTGCTTCATTATGCTCATAACGGACCTGGCCACGCCCTCAGTGCATTTGAGCACTGCGTTGCCGACAAAGCCGTCGCAGACAAGTACATCATAGTCGCCCGTCATAGTATAGCGTGCCTCGCAGTTTCCGACAAAGTTTATGTCAGTGTTCTCAAGAAGCTTATATGCGCTTTTCGTAAGCTCGTTTCCCTTTTCCGCCTCTGCGCCGTTGTTGATTAGGCCTACGCGCGGTGCATCTATTCCGCAGACCTTTTTCATGTATGCGCTTCCCATCACGGCAAACTGCTGAAGATAGTTCGGCTTGCAGTCAACGTTTGCCCCGCAGTCAATAAGCAGCACGGGCCCTTTCACGGTGGGCATCACAGGCGCAAGAGCAGGACGCTTCACGCCCTTGATTCTCCTTACTATAAGAGTTGCGCCCGCAAGCACGGCGCCCGTGCTTCCCGCCGATACGAACGCATCCGCCTCCTTTGACGCGACAAGCTCGAGCGCTTTTACAAGCGACGAGTTCTTCTTGCGCTTTATGGCGACCGTCGGCTGATCGCCGCATGTTATCGTCTCGGGAGCATCGATGATACTTATGCGCGAGCTTCCATAACCCTTTTCGCTCATGTAGTCGGTTATTACGCGTTCATCGCCCGTAAATATAAATTCAACGTCGTCATAAAGCTTTGCTGCATCGACGCAGCCGTCTATCAGCGCTGACGGCGAATTGTCTCCGCCAAATATGTCTACCGCTATTTTCATGCTTTTCCTCCTGTGTTTTATTTACAAAAAAGCTCAATATAGCTGTCAATGGCTTCCTGAACGACGCGTATCGCTTCGTCGCGGTTTTTAACCTCGTCGATGACGGTCTGTTTGTTTTCAAGCGCCTTGTACACGGAGAAGAAGTGTGACATCTCCTCCATGACATGCCTGGGAAGCTCACTTATGTCGTTATATTCGTTGTAGGTCGGATCGTCAAACGGTATGGCGATAATCTTATCGTCGTCGGCGTTGTTGTCCTTCATCGTTATCATGCCTATCGGGTAACATCTCACAAGCGCAAGCGGATGTATAGGCTCAGAGCATATTACCAGCACGTCAAGCGGATCGCCGTCGGCAGCGTATGTGCGCGGTATCAGGCCGTAGTTTGCGGGATAGTGCGTCGATGTATACAGTATCCTGTCGAGCTTTATAAATCCAGTCTCCTTATCAAGCTCATATTTTGTTTTGCTTCCCTTCGTTATTTCGATAACGGAATAGAAGTCGTTGTTTTTTATGCGTTTCGGTGAAATATCATGCCATATATTCATCATTGTGCCTCCTTTAGCAGTAGCATTTATCTATTTCTATAACGGCGTTCAGCTTTGAGTCAACGTCCCTTATCCGCGCCCCCAAAATCTTCCTCAGCTCGTCGTCGTCCATGTCTATATCAAACGGCACCGCTACATCAAAAATCACATTCGTGTGCGTAGGTCCGGGTACCATCCTGAAATCGTGTATTGTCATCCTTGAATCGATGTTGCTCACAACCCGTTTAATCTCTTCCCGCGTAGCGTTTACCTCCACGTCGTCTGTGACAATCGGATCCATATGCACTACGGCGCTGCAGCCGAGCTTCTCCCGAAGCTCATTCTCTATATTGTCAACGGCATCGTGCGCAACAAGTATATCCATATCGGCATCGACCTCTGCGTGCAGCGTTATCATCAGCCTACCCGGACCGTAGTCGTGCACAACAAGGTCGTGTGTGCCTATTATCTCCTTATGCGCGTTGACTATCCTCATGACCTCTTCTATAAACTCGGAATCCGGTTTTTGGCCTAAAAGCGGACTTATCGTGTCGCGTGCGGCCGTTATGCCCGTAAACAGTATGAATGCAGCGACAATGACGCCGCAGTAACCGTCTATCGCTATGTCCGCAAGCTTTGCAACTATCATCGACATCAGCACCACGCTCGTCGCCACAGCATCGCTCAAGCTGTCTTTCGCCATAGCTTTCATCGTGACCGCATTCAGTCGTTTGCCTATGCGGCTGTTATAAAGTGCCATATACAGCTTTACGAGTATCGATGCGGCAAGTATCGCAGCCGTAAGCAAGCTGAATTTCACCTGCGCGGGCTCGATTATCTTCTCTATCGACGCCTTACCGAGCTCAACTCCCATTAATATTATTAAAAACGAAACGCAAAGGCCCGATATATATTCAAGTCTGCCATGACCGAACGGATGCTGCGGGTCCGACTTCTTATTCGATAGCTTAAACCCCACCAGCGATATTATAGACGAGCCCGCATCGGACAGATTGTTGAATGCGTCGGACACGATGGCGACAGACCCGCTGAGCATACCCGCAATAAGCTTGCCCGCGAACAAAAGCACATTGAAGCCTATGCCTGCACCGCTGCACGCGGTGCCGTACGCGCGCCTTACAGCCTTCTCGTCGCCCATATTCATTTCGCCGTAAAACAGCTTAACAAGCAGCGAAATCACACAGTTCTCCTTTTCTTCGCAAACATTTCTGAAGATTATACCATATCATTATGCGTTTTGAAACGTCAATCATCATACTCATGCGTGTAGAGAACAATAAATTTCCATTGACTTGAAGCAGAGGACTCAAACCAGGGTCATTCGGAATCCCGTAAAGCTTCCGAGACATGATTATCTGATAAGCAGCTAAGCCCATTGCAGCTAGCCCGCCGTCATATCTTCAGAATCTATTAAAGCGAAAGCCCTCGGCGTTATCTTAGGTATGTTTCATAATATGGCAGCACGGAGTTCCCCATATGTATCAGCGTTCAGTATTTAGCCATCTGATTCGCAATGACCCCTTGGCATACGCTGACCTGATTTTGAACGGAGAGCCGAAAGCATATTTGAAAACCGTCACAGAATACAAGCCTCTTGATTAAAATTCACTGTTATACACACTGCTGGTAGAACTATATTTTATCTTATTATACTATTGGTATGTTCGTTTGGCCGCTTCTTTCTGTTATCATAAAAGGGTAAATCAATGAAGGAGGTGGGCGTATGGATATCAAACTCGCAGAGAATATCCGGACTTTCCGAAAGCAATTGTCGCTGACACAAGAGCAGCTTGCCGAAGTGCTGGGTGTAACGGTAGGTGCAGTTTATAAATGGGAGGCAAGGTTGTCCCAGCCTGAATTGGCTATGATTATGGCTATGGCGGATTTTTTTGACACATCGGTAGACGTGCTGCTGGGCTATGAGATGAAAGACAATCGCTTGCAGGCGTCCGTGGACAGGCTGAAACAATATCGTCACGAAAAAAATCCGGAGGGACTTACAGAAGCTGAAAAGGCTCTGAAGAAGTATCCTAATGCGTTTGAAATCGTTTACATCAGCGCCACCATGTATCAGCTGTTCGGTATTGAAGGTAAGGAAAAAGCGTTGCTGCGCCGTGCGCTGGAACTGCTGGAATATTCCAGGTTCCTGTTGCCGCAGAACACCGACCCTGAAATCAGCGAGATTACCATTTGCGGCGACATGGCGGAAGCATATCTTGCTATGGGCAAGGGAGAGCAGGCTGTGGAACTTCTACGGAAACACAACGCAGGCGGTATTTACAATGACCTGATCGGCTTGACGCTTGTTTCCGCCTGCAATCGCCCCAATGAGGCGTTGCCCTTTCTGTCGGATGCTCTACTAAAAAACACAGCAGCTCTCATGCGCACCGTTATGGGCTATGTCAATGTGTTCTTCAGCCAAAAGGACTATGCTTCCGCACAGGCGATCCTTCTTTGGGGCTCAAGTGTACTTTCCGGCTTGAGGGACCGGGAAAAGCCCAGCTTCCTTGACAAGATGAATGGTGTATTCCATGCATGCATCGCCTACACACAGATACAATCCGGCGACGGCGATGCCGCCCGCCGCTCACTGCTCCTCGCAAAGGAGCTTGCAGATCGCTTTGACGCTATGCCGGACTATGATTTGGAGTCAATCCGGTTTGTCACACTCGGCAAGCAAAAGAGCGCCTATGACGATCTTGGTGCAACAGCAATGATGGGCATACAAAATGCGCTCCGTTCCATCGGGGATGATACACTGTCCGCCATATGGAAGGAGGTAAATGAAGATGAGAAATAAACTCTTGAAAAAACAGCTCACGGCGCAGTTTTACCGCCGGAATATCCCCTTACTCTGCATCGCCGTTTTTGGTGCGTTGGTTTCAGGCTCCCTTAATTTGATTCTTTCGTGGATAATGCAGCAGCTTATCGATGCAGCATCCGGCGTTCCGGGTGCGCTGCCTATCGGAACGCTTGCAAAGATTAGCGGTGCTTTTGTGCTGCTGTGTGTGGCGGCTTTTCTTCTGGACTACGTTTCACAGCCCCGATTTATTGAACGGGCCATGCGGCAGTACAAGGATTTTGCCTTTCAAAAGTTTACCGAAAAGAGCATTTCATCCTTTCGGGACGAAAGCACGGCGACCTATCTTTCGGCGCTTACCAACGATGCGAACGGCATAGAGGCGGATTATCTTGCGCAGCAACTTTCCCTTATCACAAAGACTGTGGCGTTTATTGGGGCTCTTGCCATGATGCTATGGTATTCCCCGCTGATGACCGCCATTGCCCTCGGCGTTACGATTTTGCCACTCGTCGCATCCCTTCTGACGGGAAGCAAATTGCAGGCGGCGGAGAAGCGGGTTTCCGACCGGAATAAGGATTTTACCGCCGCTCTGCACGATTGCCTCAGCGGATTTGCGGTCGTCAAGAACTTCAAGGCGGAGAGGGAGATTTTCAAGCTGTTCGCCGAAAGCAATCGGGCATTAGAGAGTGAGAAATTCAACAAGCGACGCATTAAAACCCTTGTTGGCATGATCGGCGCTGTGGCAGGTATCTTTGCGCAGCTTGGCGTGTTTCTCATCGGTGCATACCTTGCGCTGTCCGGCTATGGGCTGACCCCCGGCGTTGTGATTATCTTCGTGAACCTGATGAACTTTTTGATACAGCCTATCGCAGAACTACCGGGGTTACTGGCGAGCCGCAGGGCGGCGCTGGGACTGATAGGCAAGCTGGCGGCGGCGTTGGAAAAGAATCCTACCGCCTGCGGCGGTGAGGAGCTTTCCATGTTGGAGCACGATATTCGCCTTGAAAAAGTGTCATTCAGCTATAATGGAGAAAAAGAAGTACTGCACGAGATTTCCGCTGTTTTTGAGGCCGGCAAAGCCTACGCCATTGTAGGCGGCAGCGGCAGCGGAAAGTCCACGATGCTCCATTTATTGATGGCAGGCAGCACGGAGTATACGGGGAATATCCTTCTGGACGGAACGGAGCTTCGCCGCATGGCCCCGGAATCCCTGTACGAGATGACTTCGGTTATTCAGCAGAATGTGTTTGTGTTCAATGCGTCTATAAAGGATAACGTAGCGATGTTCCGCAGTTTCCCACAGCAGGAGCTTGACGACGCTATACGACGCGCCCATCTGACCGGGCTGATTGCGGAGCGCGGGGAAAGCTATCTCTGTGGCGAGGGTGGCAATGGACTGTCCGGCGGTGAAAAGCAACGCGTATCTATTGCCCGAAGCCTGCTGAAAAAATCCTCCGTCCTGTTGGCTGACGAGGTAACGGCGGCATTGGATGCGCAGACAGCACATCAGGTCACAAGCGATATTCTCGATTTGCACGGCATAACCCGTATCATTGTGACGCACACGCTGGAGGAATCTCTGCTGCGCCGCTATGACGGTATCATCGTCCTCAAGGACGGACACATAGAGGAAAGCGGCAGCTTTGATAAGCTGATGTCAAACAGGGGTTACTTCCATGCCCTTTTCACCGTGGCGCAGTAGTTTATAGTAGAACAAATATAATCCGAACCGGATTCCCTATAAGGGAATCCGGTTCGGATTATTCTTGTTATGAACGTAAAGGCCTATTTTGATTCATAATGCACACCCCTCGTACTTTTCTTTAAAAGTTCCAATGAATCTTTAATGGTGCACGCCCATGAATCTCAATACGCTTAGAAATGAAAGCCCACAATAAACCGGGAGTTGTTGCCCTGTTTTCACAGAAATTATATTATTCTTATTTCCAATAATTTAGTTTTGGAACAACTGATTCCATATGCGCCCGAACCTGTTCAGCAGGCCAATTCTCATTTGCCATATGTTCTACACAAAATTCAATCAACTGCTCCATACTGGTATATTTGAACCTGCCATCATCATAACACCACTTGCAATACTCCTCATTAAAATCACCATTTGGTTCTTTGCTGGTTGTAGTATCATCAAGTGGCATACCACAGCATTGACATATCAGCTTTCTGGGAGAACCCAGTAATGTATTGATCGAAACATCAAAAAAAGATGAGAGCAATTTTAGTGTTTCGGTATTTGGGATTGTTTCACTCGTTTCCCAACGGGATACTGCTTGTCTGGTAACATGGATTTTTTCTGCAAGTTCCTCTTGTGACAACCTTTTTTTGTTCGTAGTTCGAGTAAAACATCTTTTGTATTCATAAAAATCATCTCTTTATAAAAATTATAGCACAGGTATATTAGATGATCAAGCAACGCGCTGTTGCTGCAAATTCAAGTTTATCGAGCTATTTTACATTTTCTAAAATAAAAAACTGGACACCCACAATGATAACCAACGTATCAAAATTGGTGTCCGGTTATGAAAGTAAAGACCTATTTTGATACGAAATGCACACGAATCCGATATATCGTTAGAAGATATGGAAATAAGAAAGTGCAACGGGGATTTCGGCGCAACTGTCAGTGCTATCTGTAATAACAATGCGGACAGTTATATGACCAATCAAGTATATTGGGTCAAAAAATCTTCAACGGAGTTTTTTCCCTGTTCCTTCCAGTAAAGCCTGCAATCTGCCGTTCGATCAAGCAGGTGTTTGTTGTAAAGCTCCCGTCGAATCGTTGCTGGGTCGAGAAAGGTTGTATGTTCATCCGGTAAATCGTTAATCTCTGCCTCGGTATATTTACGCCCGGCTTCAAATTTTAATGATAGATGCCACAGCGCCATTAGTTTTTTCTTGTTCTTTGTCGGAAGCGCAGTTAAGCGGCCGCAATGATCTGGAAATGGTGCTAACGCACTCAAATCGGTGTCCATATTGTCGCCTCTCTAAATGTATTTGTCCATATTTTTCAAAAGCCTTGTCGCAAGATGTGCCTGTTTCAGATAGATTTCGCGATTATGAGCGTTGGTCGAGTAATACTGCCCGTAATAGTCGCAGACAGCAATTTGATGCAAGTACAGCTTATATAGGTTTTGAATGTCGTATGTATTCAGCGTTCCATAGCGGCAATAAGCATCAAGGTAGCGATCCAACAACGCTCTGTCGATTTTCCCTGCGGCACAACATGGAGCGCCATACACAAAGGAACGCATGATTTCCCAAATAACCGGATGTATACATGCAGTTGTCCAGTCTATGATTGCGGTTAGATGTCTGTTGTCACAAAGAAACTGACTGATATAATAATCGCCATGGGTATTACGAAGCGTCAGTTTGTTCAGATCGAACTGCCATTGGGGAAAGTGCTTTATAAAATCTATACGCCATTGCAGCTCCGCCATATTCTGGCGGCTTCCAAGCTTTTTTGCCACAGACAGAGAATTCTCGTAGGAGGCTTGTGCTCGTTCAGGGGTCATATATGTGAAAAAGCCTGCCCCGATTCCTTCCGGTAGGGGTGGATAGTTCTGCAACACCTGATGAATCCTGCCAAGCATTTGTGCGGATTCTATCAAAAGCTCTTGTGATGCAGTATTCCATTGGGGGGTATTTCCAGGCAGAAGTCTTTGCATTGTAAAGGGTTTACCCTCGTCTGTCTCGCAGACGAAGTTGCCAGATGTATTTTTAAGAAAATCACAGGCCGGAATGCCATTTTTACGTAAAAAAGCACACAGCTCAGGTTCCAGTTCAGGGTGGTTGATTTTGCTTTTTGATGGGAATTTCAATACGAATTTTCCTTCATTGCAGTCCAGAAACCATGTATCCGAGCCTGCCCCAACTTTGGATTTTTGCATATCCTTTAGATGCAGTCCGTATTGTTTTTGAAGAAGTGTATGAAACATAATCGTATACATTTTTACTCTCTTTTCAGATTTCAGCAGATTCCAAAGGCATACTTCGGCGTGGGTGGCATTTCCCCCTACTATTATGCCCGGTTTTCCACTAAAGTCAATAGGGCCATGGAAAAGATGCAGTCCACTGGGTAATTTCTTTATATTATATTTATCGACTCTGATAACGCCATGTCTTCACATTAGAATACTTGGTGCACCTTTTAATTATTCCTTTTATGGCTATGCACACCCTACAGACCTATAATTAAAAAGTTCATACGCAAAAACAAAAAAAGGCTCTACGGCGACTATTTTTCGGTTACCGTAGAGCAACCGGATAGTCAATGGCCAGGAAGAAAAGAACCCAAGCTATTAGCCCGGAATTACTGCCACAATTCTCTTCATATTTACCACAATTGCGGTGAAATATGCCTGCAATCGCATAGCAACCAAGCCCGCAGAATCCGCTCTTCGGAACCCGTTGGCTGTTTTCATTTCTCCGTTTTTCTCTTCTATTCTGTGGCGGATGCGCAGCTTGGCGGAAAATTCTTCACTGCTCTCAAATTCAAGCCGGGCTTTGTGTGCTTCATTTGCACATGTAACGCTGTAAGTCCGGCCCTTGGATTTTCCAACCCTGCAATTATCCCGCATAGGACAGGCTTTGCATTTCTTGACGCTGAAGCAGTAGTTGTAGTAGCTCATAGCGTGCCTCCTTACACCTTCATCTGAAGGACCTTGATAGCCTCGGGCAGAATAAGTTTGCCGTCAACACGCTGGGTAGCGACAAAACCGTTCTGGTCGGTAGTGGCATACAGTTCGGAGAGTTTCTTGAAGATTCTGCCCTGACGGTCGGCGATCCAGTAGAAGCTGAAATCACCGAACGCGATGACCTTCGCGCCGGATGCGATTGTCGGAACGGAGGTGGAAGTATACACAGGCCTGCCGAGCAGAGTGTCGGGAGTGTCGGCGGTCAAAGCGGGCTGCCGGAGGTAGTTGCCGTTGCCGTCTTTCAGCTTGCGGATGGACTTCACGGTCGCATCATTCAGCACCCATACAGCCTTCTTGCGGTAGGGAGCACCGAGAGAATAGAAGAGGTCGATGATCTCGTCAGCGGTAATTGCGGAAGTGCTTGCCGCGGTCACGCCGACCTGTGCGCCGCCGGTAGAATGGAAGATACCTACGGGCTTGCCGTCACCGTCACCATTGAAGAAGGAATCTTCCTCCTTGACGCCGATGCGCCTCGCAAACTCCTTGGAGATATACCCCTCGAGCGGGAACACAGAGTCGTTCAGAAGTTCGTTGGATACCTTGATAAGGGTTCCGAGTTTGTAGGCCCCGATGGAAACCTGACCGAAGGAATCATCGCTTTCAGTGATGGAGCCTTCTTCGTCCACCCAGGAAGCGGTGCCCTTGGACGCAACAACGGGGATCTTTCTGTCCCCGGAAGCCGTCTGAATGATATGCGCCAGTTTACGGAAGATGTTCTCCTCCTGCAGTGCCTCAACAAGGGTATGCTCGAATTCGTCCGGCACAAGATAACCGCCCTCGGAATCGGTGCCGACCTGCAAAGCGTTTCTTTGACGATTTGGAATATCTCATTCCACAGCCGCACGGCTTGGTTCATGTAGTTGATACCGATGTTGATAAACGGGGACGGTATCGGCTTTTGCGTGGTGGGATGCTTTGAGAGAAAACCCATGCGGTTTGTCATCTCTTCGCATTGAATCCACCGAGCGGAACACATCGCATACCGCTCAAGGAGCTGCGGAGAGACTTTTGCGGCACAGCCTATCTGCTTGAGCCACTTCCAAGTCTCCTCGTAGATTTCCTTCGCCTGCAGTTCGCTGCCGTCACGCTGCTCCGCAGAAAGAAAATCGTGAGGCTTGGGCATCTCAACACCCTCGACTTCGGGAATATCTAGCACTTCAAGTTTTCTGCCGCCGGGATTGCCGTTTTCGGCCTTGTTCTTTACAGCGGATTTTTTCCTTCCCGCACCGGGTCTTGCGCCGCCCTGACCGCCTATGTTGTTGGATTTCGTGGGCATTCGATTCCTCCTTCCTTTAATTACCCTTTTGATTTCGCCTTTTTCGCACACGTGACCCCAGGCCGCTGCCCGCATAATAAGGTCCCGGAGATTTTATCGCCCCTACCTTTACTTCTTTTTGAATTTGCATTTACTTTTTCTGCTGGATTGGTTATAATAAGTAAAGGAAGAAGGTGATTTCATGATTTCCTATGAAGGACTTCTGAGTAAGCTGAATGCCAAAGGGCTTACAAAGACCGCACTAACGGATGAACTTGGCATTTCGTCCCGTACAGTTGCAAAAATCGGTCGCGGCGAGAAAATTGCGGCGCATGTACTTGCAAAAATCGCTGCCTATTTATCCTGCACACCGGAAGAACTGTACCGTAGCATTAGTGACAACTTGCTGTTGCAAACCCTGCGAGATGAAAAAAGCATCCGTATGCCCGGTGGACTGTATCATGAACTTCAGGTTCGCATGACCTATAACTCCAACCATATCGAGGGTAGCAAGCTCAGCGAGGATCAGACGCGACTGATTTTTGAAACAAACACAGTGGATGTCGGCGAAGGCATTCCTGTTGATGACATCATCGAAACAGTAAACCATTTCCGTGCCATCGATTATGTGATCGACCATGCGGAAGAATCTCTGACAGAAGATATCATCAAGGAATTGCACCGCATTCTGAAGCAGAGTACAAAGGATTCTACGCTCTCATGGTTTGCTGTCGGTGACTATAAAAAGCGGGCAAATGTAGTCGGCGGTCGTGAAACTGCCAAGCCCAAGGATGTGCCGGCAAGAATGAAGGCTCTGCTTTCCGATTACGAATCTCTCGATGCTGTATCAATAGAAAATGTCATCGAATTCCATTACAACTTTGAACGCATTCATCCGTTCCAGGACGGCAATGGCAGAGTTGGCCGTTTGATAGCACTCAAAGAATGCCTGCGGCACAGTATCGTTCCGTTCATTATTGAAGACTCCAAAAAGATGTTTTATTACCGTGGCCTTTCTGAGTGGGAATCGGAAAGAGGATATCTGACCGATACCTGCCTTGATGGTCAAGACACCTTCAAAAAGCTGCTGTCTATGTTTGACATTCAGCCATAACAGCAATTTAAGGTCATTCCGATCAAAAGGGATTGCCTTTTTATCTGTCACCAATCTCATGGTGTATTTTCGTGTGGCAGGAACGGCACAGGCTCATGAGGTTGTCCCTTGCATGAGTGCCACCCTGTGAGATTGGCTTTTTATGATGAACTTCCTCTGCGGGTACGAACCTTCCGTTTTCCTTGCACACCTCGCACAGCGGATGCTCCGCAGCGTAGCGGTCACGGATACGCTTCCACGCTCTGCCGTAGGTTTTGTTTATGTTCGGATCACGCTCGTATTTAACAGCGATTAAGTCGTACAGCTTGTTCGGGTCGGTTTCTCCGGAAAGAATGCTGGCCGTAACGACCATAGCACGAGCCTGACCGCCGATTTTCTTCTTGGCGATAACCTGCTCGTGGAAGTGGTCAACCATCATAGCCGCTTTTTTTGAAATTGTGACCTCGTTGCTTTCAACAAAGGAGCGCAGCTTTTTCTGAGCTCTTTTCTTGTCGAACATAGGATCGTCATCAACAGTTTTCATTAGCTTATAGTAGCTGTCGATAGGCGTATAATACTTCAGCACATCCAGAATGAATCCTTGGGCTCACCGGCACTCCAGCCAGCAACGGACTGATGGATCTGTGGGCAGAGTTCAAGGTCATAGACACGGGAAAACGCCTCGGTCGGTTTATCACCTATTATCGGCAGGAGTATTTCGTGCCGGACGCCATGAACGGCCAGATCGTTTACAGCTACCGTCCGAAACC